>CACLMT010000001.1 GCA_902608115.1 uncultured SAR86 cluster bacterium
ATTAATGTTTGGGGTTCTGACCATCATGGCTATATTAAGAGAATTGAAGCCTCAATTGAGGCAATGGGCTACAACAAAAATCAAATGAAAGTTCAATTAGTGCAATTTGCAAATCTGTTTAAGAATGGGGTAAAAATTAAAATGTCTACACGAAGTGGGAATTTTTATACCCTAAAACAACTCATTGAAGATATTGGTCCTGATGCGTCAAGATTCTACTATCTCTCAAAACAGGCTGACCAACATTTAGATTTTGATATTGATATAGCTAAGTCTAATTCAAAAGAAAATCATTATTACTATGTTCAATATGCGCATGCAAGAATATGTTCAATTGAAAAAAAATTTACTAAGTTAGGAAAATCATTACCTAAAAAGTTTACCAATATGGACAAATTTCATACTTGTGATTCGTTGTTACAGCTTGCGTTAAATTTCCAGTTTCTTGTTAAAGCCTCTGGCAGAAACCTTCAACCACATCTCATTATTTACTTCTTAAGAGATTTGGCTCAAGGCTTTCATCATTTCTATAATGAAACAAATATATTAAAGGCTCCCAAAGATGAACAAATTAATTTAATGCGTTCGTTAATGATTGTGAAAGATGTAATAGCAACCTCATTTAAACTAATTGGAATTGAGCCGCTTGAGAAAATGTAGTTGCCGTGAAAGATTTTGCAAAAAAACATCCTGTCAATAAACCAAAACGTAAAAAAGTTAAGGCGTCCCTGCGAGCAAAACGACAATTAAATCAACCTTTAAAAATTAAACATTTATTTTTTATAAGTAGCTTTACAGCCTTGGTTTTATTTTCATCCTATTATCTTTTAAAAACAGACGTAAAAAATTTAAGGGGTGGTGTTGTAAACCCAAAAATAGAGTTTTTATATCCGTATGATCTTGAAAGAGATACTGTCTTGATAGAGTCCGGGGGGATTATAAAAGCAGAAGACTGTGAATATTTTCTTCAAATTGAATCCTACGGTAGGCGCATTTATGCCCAAGAACAACTTACCTCAATCCTTACATTTGATCTGGAGGCATATGTTGAAAAAACATTTAGCTCATCTCAACCAGATAAACCATTATTTAGAGTAATGTCTGGACCCTATAAAACAAAATCAGAAGTGAATAATGCTAGAGAAATTTTAATAAAAAACGACCGCCAGCCTTTAATATTAAAGAAATGCACCAAAACTTAGCTTCTAGACTGCGCGAAGTAAACACTAATATTCAAAATGCTTGCGCAGAATCTAATGCTGATTTTAATTCTGTAAAACTAATAGCCGTTTCTAAATTGCAGTCCATAGAAACCATCTTAACTGCAAGCCGTCTTGGTGTAAGAGATTTTGGTGAGAGCTATGCTCAAGAGCTTGCTAAAAAGGCACTAAAGTGCCCTAAAGACATAATCTGGCACTTTATTGGACCAATACAAACCAACAAAATAAAGCTTATTGCTAAACATTCTCAATGGATACATTCGCTTGATAGATTGAAAGTTGCTGAGAAATTGAATGCCGCTTGCAAGGAATATAAAAAAACTGTTTCTATATTGGTCCAAGTCAATATTGATAATGAATTGTCTAAATCAGGAATTAAGCCTGAAGATATGATAAGTTTTGCACAAGACATAGACTCTAATTTTCCTAATTTAAATTTAAAGGGGTTAATGTTTATGCCAAATATTAATTTAAATAAAACAAATCAATTGAAAACTTTTAAAAATATTCAATTTCTAATGCAATCACTTATTAATCTCTTGCCAAACTGTGATCAACTTTCTTTGGGAACCTCGGATGATTATATTGAAGCAATTAAAGCGGGATCCTCCATGATAAGAATTGGAGAAGATTTACTTGGACCAAGATCATGAATGTATGTTTTTTTGGAGGAGGCAACATCTCACAAGCAATTATCGCAGGACTGTTAAAGGGAGGCGGTTTTCCTGCTGGCTCAATAGCGTGCATAGAAAGAAACACCAGTAAAATACAATCCCTTAAATCAAAAGGAATACTAATCTTAAAAATAGATGAATTAACTAAACATCAGTTTGATTTAATTATTCTTGCTGTAAAACCAAAGGACGCTTTAGATGCAACAAAACAAATTCTTATCCATGCTCCTAATGCAAATATAATTAGCACTGTGGCCGGTATTACTGCAGACAAATACCCCAATACAGCAACCATTATTCGTTCAATGCCAAATACTGCATCTGAATTTAAAAAAGGCATAACAGCCTTATACACAAAAGATATTAACAAAAGTTCATTTAAAAAAGCCATTAAGTTTTTTGAGCATATTGGACATGTTCTAGTAATGAAAGATGAGGCTGAAATGCATTCTTTTACTAGTGTTATTGGGAGCGGGCAAGCTTTTTTGTTTAAAATTTTAGAGGTTTATCTCACAGAGTTTAAGAAACTTTCCAAGGGGGTTGATGTTAGTGCCACAGAAATTTTTAAAAATTTTGTATATAGTCTTGGGGATCAATTTAATCAAGATCCAGATTTTGATAGCTTGATAAATAAGATAAAATCACCTAACGGAACAACTCAAGCTGGAATTGAATCTCTTGAAAATAATAATGTTGAAATGATTATCAAAGAAGCGTTTAAGGCTGCAACAAATCGATCAGCAGAAATAAGCAATGAAAACTAGTATTTTCTTAAGAAGAGCATGACTGAATTGTTAACTATTGCTCTTGGATTCCTAAGCTATGCATTTGTTATTTTGTCTATTTTTAGATTATTTCGAATTAATTACTTTAATCCAATAGTTAAGATATTTACCACATACCTTGAGCCCCTATCAAAATCTGTTTTCTTTTTCTTAACGCCATTACTAGCGGCAATTGTATCGGCTTTATCTTTAAAATTTTTTTCTTACTACCTTGTTTACTCTTCGGGTCATGAGCCTTTAACTTTATTTTATATTTCAATTATTAATATTGTTAATTCGGCGTTTAGGATTTTATTTTACAGCCTTATTGCGTCTGTCATCTTGAGCTGGGTGGCGCCAGGCAGTCATCATCCTCTCCTACAAATAATTGAAGAAATCTCTAACAATATTTTAGCTCCTGTTAGAAAATTTATGCCTCCAATGGGTGGGTTAGATTTTAGCCCAATAATAGGTCTGTTAATTTTAAATCTGATTAATAACTTACTAATTCAAATTATTACGACATTTACATGAAATCAAATACTAAAAAAATTCCATTTGATAAGCAGTTAAAACTTGAGTGCGGCAAAAAATTACAAGGCTTCGAATTAATGGTTGAAACCTATGGAGAGTTAAATTCAAACAAAGATAATGCCGTCTTAGTTTGTCATGCATTTTCAGGCAATCATCATGCTGTAGGAGAAGAAAAAGAAGCGCAAAAACCTGGCTGGTGGGATCAGCTTATTGGTTTAGAAAAAACAATCGATACACAAAAATATTTTGTGGTGTCTTTAAACAATATTGGGGGGTGTCATGGTTCTACTGGTCCAACAACCATATTATCTAAGACAAAGAAACCCTTTGGCTCATCTTTTCCTGAGGTTTCTGTTGTCGATTGGGTTAATACTCAATATTTACTTATGAATTATCTAAAAATTGAATGTTGGGAGATGGTTGCAGGCGGGAGTTTGGGGGGAATGCAAGCTTTACAATGGGCAATATCCTATCCTAATAAAATTAAAAAGGCTGCTGTGATTGCGGCCTCTCCAAGAATAAGCTCTCAAAATATTGCATTGAATGAGGTTGCCAGAGAAATTATTCGTAAAGACGAAAATTTTCATGATGGTAACTATATGCAAAACAATACTAAACCGAAGAAAGGATTAAAGGCCGCCCGAATGCTGGGACACATTACATATCTATCTGAATCAAATATGAGCAAACGTTTTGGAAGAAGGCTGCAAGATCCAATAACAAAAGTAGATGAAAAAATTAATTATGAAGTCGAAAATTATCTTCAGTATAAAGGAGAACAATTTTCTGAAACCTTTGATGCAAATAGCTACATATTAATGACAAAAGCAATGGATGGTTTTGACCCAGCAAAGAAATTTAATGGTGATCTAGTTAAATGCTTTAAAAAAATCAAAGCAAGGCTTTTGATTGCATCCTTTAATTCTGACTGGTTATTTCCAAAAGAATACAGCATGGAAATTCAGATAGCCGCAATTAAAGCAGAGATTAAAAGCTCATATATAGAGCTTGAGGGAGACTATGGGCACGATAGTTTCCTATATTATTCAGATGAATATTCAACCGCATTAAAAAGTTTCTTAGAAAACAATGAATAAAACTCTAGAAAAAATTGTATTAAATTGGGTTCCTGATGACTCTAAAGTAATTGATCTTGGGTGTGGCGATGGGTCGTTGCTAAGACTGTTGGCTGATAAAAAATCTGTAACAGGATATGGGGTTGAAAATGATCCAATTAAAATTAATCTTTGTATTAAAAATGGGGTTTCTGTTATACAGCAAGATATAGATTCTGGTATTCAGGAATATAAGAATATGGGCTTTGACTTGGCGATTATGGCAAGCTCTATTCAGTGCTTAAAAAAACCAAAAGATGCGCTAGAAAATATTCTAAAAGTTGCAAATGAATGTGTTATAACTCTTCCAAACTTTGGTAATTGGGAGTTACGATCCAGCCTTTTTACTGGAAAGATGCCATCTTCAGACAGACTGCCTGCAAAGTGGTATGAAACAAAGAATATTCACTTGTGTACTATTGCAGACTTTGAAGAGCTCTGTGACTCTAATAGATATAATATTAAAAAGAAAATCTACTTAAATCGACACGGAAAATCTTCTTGGGTTACAGATCTCCTCCCAAATTTTTTTGCCGCTGAAGCGGTCTACTTAATTGGCAAATAAAACAAAACTTCTTATAGCAACAAGCAACCAGGGGAAACTAAAAGAGTTTTCATTATTATTACCTGACTTTAAAATAATATCCCAAAAATCTCTTAACCTTGCCCCAGAAGAAGAGACTGGTACCACTTTTTATGAAAATAGCCTTCATAAGGCTAGGGCTGGTGCAATAAAATCTAGTTTACTCTCTTTGGGCGATGACTCTGGATTAATTGTCCCCGCTTTAGGTAATATGCCCGGCCTGCGCTCAGCTAGATACGCCCACGAAAATGCAACTGATGAAGAAAATAGAAATTATTTAAAAAATGAATTAAAAAAAATAGGAGTAAATAAAACAAAGGCGTATTTTGTTTGCATCCTAACCATAATTAAAAACGCAGAAGACCCCTTTCCATTAATCTCAACGGGAATATTAAACGGTATAGTCAGTATTGAATCTAGGGGTCAAAATGGCTTTGGTTATGATGAAATGTTTTACCCAAAAAACTATAAAGAATCTTTAGCAGAGATGAGCTTAGAGAGAAAATCAGAAATAAGTCATAGAGGCAAAGCTATTAGAGATTTAAAAAATAAAATTGACAAATTCTCAAAATAACAAATCTCCTTTAAGTTTATACATTCACTTACCTTGGTGTGAGCGCCGATGCCCTTATTGTGATTTTTCAATTACAACAGATCCAGTTGGTAAAAATGATCTAACTCTTGCTAAAGCAATTATTAAAGATATTAATAATTCCTCCCCACTTATCAATGGAAGGAATTTCTCAACAATCTACTTTGGAGGCGGCACCCCCTCTTTGTCTTCGATAGAGGCTATTGAAATGATTTTAAATTGTGTTAAAGGTCATTACTCAAACAAAGATATTGAAATTACTTTTGAAATGAACCCAACCGATGTAACAAAAGAGAAGGTTAATGGGTTAAGTGGCATAGGTGTTAATCGTTTTTCTTTGGGGGTTCAAAGCTTCCATGATGCTGAGCTTAAGGCCCTTGGAAGAAACCATGATAAATCTTCTGCGTTAAATGCCATTAATATTCTTGCAGAAAGAAATATAACAATGGACCTTATGTATGGAATAGAGTTACAAACAATCCAATCTTTTGAAGAGACCTTAAATCAATTTATTGAATCTAGGGTTAATCATCTTTCGTTATATCAGCTAACCATTGAACCAAATACAATTTATTACAAAAAAGCCTTAAAACTTCCCATGGAAGAGGAAATTGAAGCCATGGAAAACTCTGCCAAGACATTGTTAAAAAAAAGCGGTTACCATCAATATGAGATTTCCTCTTGGTCTAAAGCTGGTTTTGAAAGTAAGCATAATTTGAATTATTGGATGTTTGGAGATTATTTAGGCGTGGGTCCTGGAGCTCACAGCAAAATTACTTCAAAGGATAAAATATCTAGGTTTAGAAAGATAAAACCTCTTAATGCCTACATAAAAAACCAAAAAATAACTGATAACAATATTCTCTTGGGAGATGATCTAGATATGGATTTAGCTATGAATTTATTAAGAATGAAAGAGGGTATAACCCCTAATGAATTGCAAATTGAGCTCCCCAAAAGCTTTTTAAAGAAATACTTAAAGGGCGTGTCAAATGGTTTGTTAAAAAAAGATAAAATAGGCGCAACCAAAAAAGGTTATCAATATCTTAATGAGACGATAAATCTATTTTTTTAAAGCTTCTAATAGATAAGTATGAATTGCCCTTCCTTCATTAATTGCTCTTTGTTGAAAACGAGTTATGGGCAGACCTCTTTGAGGGGTTTTATTATATTCAAATTTTTTTGAAGAATCATGAATTGCTTCTTCTATAAACTCTGCGTAATGCTTCCAGTCTGTGGAAATATAAATTGTTCCATTGGGCTGAATTGTTCTATGTAATATTTCTAAAAAATCTTTATTGAGTAATCTGCGTTTATGATGTCTTGCTTTTGGCCATGGATCTGGGCAAATAATATAAATTTCATCAAAAATTGATGTGGATATTTTTAATAAAAGTTCACGAATATCTTTATCAAAAATCTTAATATTACCAATTGAGTTCTCTACAATTGACCCTAACAGACTTCCAATTCCTGACTTGTAAACCTCCGATGCGACTACTAATGCTTCTGGGTTAGAGTTTGCTATATAAACAGTGCTTTCTCCGTTACCAAACCCAATATCCAAAATAACTTTTTTATAGTCTGGTGCAAAACCAAGTAATTGAGTTTCATCAATAAGCTTAAATTTATCCAACAATTTTAAGGCTTCTTTCTGCGCAGAAGTAATTCGTCCAAGTCTTTGAACGAAGCTTGCTAGATAAGGCTTATCCTTATTAATTGATCTTTCCTTCAGAAGGAGAAGAGGCAGAACCATGAACGGTCTTAGGTATTCGGCCAGATAAAAACGCTTCTCGACCAGCTTCAATTGCTTTTTTCATGGCGCTTGCCATTAATACTGGGTTATCAGCTTTAGCTATAGCCGTGTTCATTAAGACTCCATCACACCCAAGCTCCATTGCTATCGCAGCATCAGAGGCCGTCCCAACTCCTGCATCTACAATAATTGGTTTGTTTGCATTTTCAAGAATTATTTGTATATTGTGGGGGTTTATAATCCCCAGACCAGATCCAATTGGAGAAGCTAAAGGCATAACAGCCACGCAACCCATACTATCAAGCTCCTGACAAAACAAAGGATCGTCTGAACAATAAACCATTACATCAAAACCATCATCAATTAATTTCTTTGCAGCGAACATCGTCTGAGACATATCTGGAAATAAAGTCTTTTTATCTCCAAGAACTTCTAATTTTACTAAATTTTTTCCATCTAATAATTCCCGTGCTAAATTACATACACGAATTGCATCTTCAGCGGTAAAACAACCAGCAGTGTTAGGAAGTATGGTCCATTTTTTTGGATCTATATGATCAAGCAAATTGGGCTCTCCTTTTTCTTGACCTATGTTTGTTCTTCTAACCGCTACAGTAACTATTTCAGCGCCTGATGCCTCAATTGCAGATTGTGTTTCATGAAAATCTTTATATTTACCTGTACCAACCAGTAGCCTTGATTTAAATGATAAATTTCCAATTTTGAGCTTTTGATTCATCATCCCCCTCCAACCGCTTCAACAATCTCGACTCTATCATTATTGGCCAAAATATATGAATGATGTTCAGACCTAGGAACAATTAGCTGATTAACCTCAACAGCAAACCTCTTATTTTCTAGGTTTAATTTATTAAGCAAGGCCATCAAAGCAATATCTTCTATAAGAATTTCTTCCCCATTTAAGTAAATTTTTATTGCCTGACTAGGCGGCATTAGACATTGCAGCTTTAAGTTTTTTCAAAGCTCCATTTTCAATCTGTCTAATTCTTTCAGCAGAAATTTTGTATTCTTCAGCAAGTTCGTGCAGAGTTTCTTTCTCATCACATAAATACCTTCTAGAAATAATATCTTTGCTTCTTTCATCTAGTTGAGACAAAGCTACGGCTAGCTCTTCTGAATTATGCTCAGCAACCTCTTGCTCAGAAACTAATATTTCTGGGCTAAATGATTTGTCCTCTAAATACTGAGAAGGATACATAACATCGCCCTCATCATCAGTTCCACTTGGAGCATCAAAGGCTGTATCGTGAGAAGTAAGTCTGTTTTCCATGTGTAACACATCTTTAACTTCTACGTTTAGATCTTTAGCAATTTTTTCAGCCTCTTCTTTGGTTAGCCAATCTAATGTTTTTTTCTTGCTTCTCAGATTAAAAAATAACTTTCTCTGTGCTTTTGTTGTTGCTATTTTAACCATTCTCCAGTTCTTCAAGATATATTCATGAATTTCTGCCTTAATCCAATGCACCGCAAATGAAACAACTTTCACGCCTTTGTTTGGATCAAATCGGTCAACTGCTTTCATTAAACCAACATTGCCTTCTTGGATAATATCGGCCAAAGGCAACCCATATCCAGAATAAGATCTAGCAATATGAATAACAAACCGAAGGTGTGATAAAACCAATTGTCGAGCAGCCTCCAAATCATTATTCTCATATAACTTAAATGCCAATTCCTTTTCTTGCTCTGGTGTGAGTATCGGAATAGCATGAACACAAGACAAATAGGATTCTATATCCTTACCAGGGGTCGAAAGCGTTATAGTTTGTAGATCTGTACCCATATATAAATATTACTAATAATTAATTATAACTATTAGTTATCTGAATAAATAATTATAGCAAATTTTTGCTAAACCTATCCACAATAGACAAAATTGATCTTTTTTCGTTCAAATCATCAATTGCAATGAACATAGGGTTTAATATGCTATTTTTTTTCCCATATTCAAGGGGTTGGCCATTTTCAATCTGAAAAATACCCCCTCCATTAGACCTAAGAACAGCATCAGCCGCAGCAATATCCCATTCTGAGGTTGGTCCGAATCTTGGGTAGATGTCTGCTTTCTTATCTGCCAAAGCGCAAATCTTAATAGAACTACCTTTGTTAACTATCTTAATTTTATGTCCATTTTTATTTAAATGATTAAGGAATGCTCGATCTAGAACTGTTTGATGATTTTTGCTCATAATAATTCTTAAAGTCTTCTTGGTTTGCTTCTTCGATTGCCTCTTTAATAACTTTAAATAGTCTTGTTTATTCTGCATAACTTTGTCGAACATCTCCGATTCCAATTTGTCTTGAACTTCCAAGCTGGCGAAATAATTGGGTATTGTCTTCTTGGTTTTAAATAATTGATTAGGGGACCGCTTTGAAATGCCTGACCAAATTTTATTTAGCATAGGTGCCCCAACAATTCCAAGCACAGGCATTCCATCTTGAATAAGGGCAATATTAGTGGTGAACTCACCTGATCGATCAACAAAACCCTTGGTTCCATCCAAAGGATCAATCAGCCAAAATTCTTTAGAAGGCTTATATGTTGTTTGCTTAAAGCTTTCCTCTGAAACAATTGGAATATTGGGATATTCTTTTTTTAAAAACTTAATAATAAGATTATGAGAGATCATATCTGCATCTGTAACGGGCGACCCGTCCTTTTTGTATTTAGTTTTGAAATGTGGATCTTTGTATATCCTTAAAATCTCAAAAAATAAACTACGAGTTAATTTCTCTAATTGGGGGATAATAGATTCTAAATTTTCTGAAATCATATTATTTAATGAAAAAACTCAATTCTACCACTGCTATTCTATTAGATCTTGATGGTGTCATCTTAAATTTAGAATATGACAGCAAATTTTGGAAATTTTGGCTTCCCGAAACATTGGCACTAGAATCAAGAAAATCAATTAATGTTATAAAAAATGAGCTTGATTTGTTAATGAAAAAAGAGGAGTCAAGTCTAAATTGGTATGACTTGAATTTCTGGGATGAGTTGCTTGGGGTAGATTGTTTGAAGATTATGAAAAATCAAGACGAAAAATGTTCCTTTTTAGAGGGCTCTTTAGAGGCTTTAAAAAAAATATCTCAACTTAAGAACCCTAAACACATCTTAACCAACTGCGACCCAAGACTCATTTTATATAAAGCAGAAACTAAAGATTTTCTTCAATTCTTTGATTCATATTTATGTAGCATGCAGCTTGGCTTTGCAAAGGAACAAAAAGAATTTTGGGCATTAGCTAGCTTAAATTTAAAAATCGATTTAGGTAACTCTATATTTATAGATGATAATTTTAAGATAGTTAATTCTGCAGCAAAAGCTGGTGTTGGTCAGGTCTATTGGATCAACCCTGGTAGACATAAAGTATTGAGCAATGGGGTAAAAACTTACCCTAGTCTTAAAGCTTTAATTGACACAATTCTTTGAATCAAGATTGCTGTAATCAAGGGCTAACAATATTCGATCAAAAATCTCAGTGTTGTTCATTACACCAGAAAACAACTCTGCGCCTGGTCCATAAGCATAAATATTAATTGGAGATAGGTCGTGACTTTCAGTTGTCCATTGAGATCTAATTCTTGAGCCAATTGGTTTTTGTAAAATCAAGCCTCCTGTTGCATGGTCGGCTGTAACAAGTATCAAAGTATCTTGGTTTTCTTTTGCAAAATCTATACCAGCTTGAACTGAATGCTCAAAATCTACAAATTCTGAAAGCATATATTTAACATTATTATCATGGCCGCCCCAGTCTATTTGACTCCCCTCAGACATCAAAAAGAATCCTTTGCAGTTTAAGGATTTTTTAGCTAAAAAATTTAATGCTATCTCAGTCATTTTAAGTTGGGTTGGTGGCGCCAGCCTTCTATCTAAACCGCCATCAGCAAACAAACCAATTACTCGCGGATGAGAAGATAAAAGATTGTTATCTAAAGATTCTTTCTTATAAATAACATGCAGACTTTCGTTTGATGGTGAAAAGTCAAAAAACTTTGCCCCTCCCCCTAGCGCAATTGAAATGTCAGACTCAATTAACATCTTGGCAATTTCTTTTTCTTCATACCGGTTATGAATGTGGGCATAAAATGCAGCCGGAGTTGCATGTGTTATAGATGATGTGGCAACTAGACCTGAAAGATATCCTTTGGTATTTAATAACTCAACGATATTAGGTAAGAATTTTCTTTCTGCATCTACGGAAAGAAAACCGTTGATTGTTTGGATGCCGGTCGCCCAAGCTGTTGCCGCTGCCGCAGAATCTGTGGATAGACTTTCAGTAGAGTGATTATAGACAATGCCAGTGATAGGAAAATTTTCAAATGAAAGCCTATGTTCAGAGCCACCAATAGACAGCCTAGCTAAAGCTACTTGATTGGGCCCCATGCCATCACCAATAAATAAAATAACATTCTTTGCTTTTAATTTTGTAGATCTCCCAAGGGGCGATGCTACCTTGGTATCTAATCCCATTAAAACAAACTCTTCTACGCCGGCGCCATCTTCACAGGATGCAAGTAATAAAATACTAATCAATAGCAAAGATTTTTTCATATTTTTACCTTGATGGTTGAAGGGCGTTTAAGCGAGCTTGATGGGTTTCATTAGGAGATAGAGAATAATCAAAATTATAAAGAGACCCCTCCCAATCGCCATAAGTTATGTTTTGAAACAAAAACCATTTAGTCCCCCAATATTCAGAATATTTAGTAACTATTTCTTTTCTGTCAAGAAAGCTTAAATTATTATCTTTTGCATCAACAAAATCACCAAGGTTGTCTCCTGCTATTAACAGCACCCTATATTGATCTCCTACCAACCTCCTCCTTGGGCCTTTGTCAATGCCCCAATTCTTTTCTCCTCTCATTAAAATAGTTTCCTTTGATTCATCCCATGGAATTCCAAGTTTAGTAAGATTTTTTTGAGTTGCTTCTTTTAATTCTGCAACTCTGTTGGTGATATAAAAAATTGTTATGCCCTTTGAGTGGGCGTAACTTAAGAAATCTTTTGCTCCAGGCACTGCTGTGGCTACAGCTTCATTGGCCCAACCAATCCAGCCCTCTGGGTATTTTGTTCCATCTATAATCATTCTAGCTTCATAGGCTGTGTTATCTAGAACTGTTTCATCAACATCAACAATTATTGCAGGTTTTTTATTGTTAAAATTTTTTTGTCCAGGCAAAGCGGTCCAAGTTGGGTCTTTGAGCGCCTCATTCAAAGCCAACTTTGCAGCTTTAAATGTTTGAATGCTGCCTGCCAAGCGTTCTGCTGATGTTTGTTGATATAAAACTGACATCATGCTTTGCTCTTTTAGCGCTCTAATGTCCTTGCTTGGAGCGTCTGAAAGAACAAATTCAGCAAATATCAATAAATTTAAAATAAATAAACTATGTAAGAGGCGTGCTTTCATTGGTTGAAGCCATTATAATTTTTTTTTAGTAACCTATTGTAACTATGAGCAAAGAAATAACCACCAAATTAAACGAGTTAGATAACGGTCTTAAAAAATTAAGCACAGAGAGAAAAGTAGTTTTGTCGCATCACAAAACTTTTGAATTGGTTGATAAGCTAAGAGAGCTAGTAAAACAACTAAAAGAAGAAGCAAATACAAATGAATAATTACACCTGTTTTAAGATCAGCATAAAAGATCATGTCGCTAATTTAATTTTAAATCGACCCAATGAATTGAACACAATGATAAGAAAATTTTGGGTTGAGCTTCCTGCGGTTTTAGAAGACATAAACCGAAATTCAGAAATAAGAGTGGTGATAATGTCATCAACTGGTAAACATTTTTGTGCAGGAATGGATCTTGCGGCTTTCTCAAATGGTGTGGATAACATTCCAGATGATAAGAAACCAGATCCCGCAAGAGTTGGTGAGGCCTTGTATAGATCTGCTAAAGAGCTTCAAGGTTATATAAGTACTCTGGAAAAAATTAGGGTTCCAGTTATTGCTGCTATTCAAGGGGCGTGTGTTGGTGGAGCATTAGATCTAATTACTGCTTGTGACATTAGGCTGGCTTCAAAAGAAGCTTTTTTTTGTATTCAAGAAATTAATATAGGCATGGCTGCAGATGTTGGAACCCTGCAAAGGCTGCCAAGGATTATCCCTGACTCAAAAATGAGAGAACTTGCCTACACAGGCAGAAGAATGTATGCCGATGAAGCCAAGGACTCTGGCCTAGTAAGCGATATCTATGAGTCTCAAGAAGAAATGTTAGAGGCTGCAACTAAAATGGCAAAAGAAATAGCCTCTAAATCTCCAGTTGCTATCTATGGATTAAAAGCAATTATAAATTATTCAAGAGATCACAGTATCAGTGACAGTCTCGATTTTAATGCTTTATGGAGCGGAGCTATGTTAAGCCAGAAAGATATGACCGAAGCCATGTCAGCTAACATGGAAAAAAGAGATGCTGCATTTACAAAAATGGCAGATGTAAAAAACTTCGATGAGACCGGAGACTAAAGCTTTACTTTCTTAAAAAAACTGGTTCGCTCTCGGTAGACTCTGACTTAGAAAATCTATATCCCTCTTCATTAAAATTCATAAGATCTTCGGGTTCTTTGATTTTGTTTTTAATAATCCAATTGCTCATGTAACCTCTAGCTTTTTTAGCATAGAAACTGATTAGTTTATATTGACCATTTTTATAATCCTTAAATACGGGAGAAACAACATTAATGTCTTCGGGTAATTTTCCAATAACAGTGAAGTACTCTTTTGATGCTAGATTTATAATCAAGTTTGATTGATTCTCTTGTAATTCTTTAAGTATGTTTTGTTGAACTTTCTTACCCCAAAATTCATACAAATTTTTACCCTTATTAGTTTGAAGCTTAGTGCCCATTTCTAAACGATAAGGTTTAATGACATCTAAAGGCCTAAGTTCTCCATAAAGACCAGATAAAATCCTTAAGTGTTTTTGAGCAAAAATAATATCTTTTTTATTAAAAGTTTCTGCTTGAAGGCCTTGGTAGACATCTCCCTGAAAAACAAATAAAGCAGGCTTGCTATCTTCTGAAATTGCTTTCGATGGCGCCCAGCTTTGATAGCGGTCAAAATTTAATGTGGCTAATTTATCACTCAACTTCATTAGAGAGGCTATGTCTTGTGGCTCTTTGGTCTTAAGCTCGTTAATTAATTTAGATGAATCAGACAAAAATTTTGGTGTAGTTGGATTTACATCAACATTTTTGCTGTAATCTAGGGTTTTTGCTGGTGACAATAAAATTAACATGGTTCTTATTTTAACTAAATCTCTTTAAGATACATAGCATGACTGAGTTTATTGGAAAGTTTTTTGCACGCTTGCTACCCCTGTTGCTTTTTTTGGTAATAATGGTTGTAGTAAGCCGCTATGTTTTTGGAGTGGGTCAAACTGGCATACAAGAGTTAGCGCTTTATTTACATGCTTTAATTTTTTTGGGTTGCGCGGGGTGGGCTTATATAGCAAATGAGCATGTAAGAGTAGACATCTTCTATCGAAATGCATCGCCTGCTTATAAAAAATTAATTAATACTCTAGGTATCATCTTGTTTTTGGCTCCAGCAATGGGAATTATTGGGTTTTATTCAATAGATTTTGTTGCAACCTCATGGGCAATTCAAGAAATTTCAACCGAGCCTGGCGGTTTAACCATTGTGTTTATTCAAAAAACGTTCATCTTTTTATTTCCAATAGTGTTAGTAATCGCTGGCATTAGGGAGCTTAGACAACTATGGAAATAATCCCAGTTATTCTAATTCTATTGGTCTGTTTTGCTTTACTGCTTGGTTACCCAGTGGCTTTTACTTTAGCAGGAATCTCTATTTTATTTGCATTCTTGGGGGTTTCTTTAGATTTCTTTGATCCTAATCTATTTAAAACCATCCCCATGCGAATCTTTGGAATTATGAACAATCAAACTCTTCTAGCGGTTCCTTTGTTTGTTTTGATGGGTGTTGTTTTAGAAAAAGCAGGAATTGCTGCAAAAATGCTCAAAGATATGGCACAAGTTTTTAAAAACACTAACTCTGGTTTAAGTATTTCTATCATTGTTGTCGGGGCTCTTTTAGCCGCAAGCACTGGAATTGTTGGAGCAACGGTTGTAACCATGGGTTTAATGTCTTTACCAGCAATGCTGAAGCAGGGTTACAGTAAAGAATTTTCATCAGGATTAGTTGCTGCTACTGGTACCTTGGGTCAAATTATTCCTCCCTCAATTGCCTTGGTGTTACTTGGGGATGTAATGTCCAATGCTTATCAAAGAGCCCAAAATAATATGGGTGTCTTTTCTCTAGAAACTGTCTCAGTGGGCGATCTATTTGTTGGTGCAATTATTCCTGGGGCTCTTATCGTCTTGGGATATTTAATCTTTACGCTTTTTGTTAATCGAAATAAAGAGTTTTTGCCTCTTGATAATTCGGAATCCGAGGTGAATATCTTAAAAACTCTTTTACCGCCTGCGGCATTAATTTTTATTGTCTTGGGATCAATTATTGCTGGTATTGCCACTCCAACTGAAGCGGCTGGAGTTGGAGCGTTTGGAGCATTAATAATTGCAGGTATAAATGGAAGCTTTAATTTTAATTTATTAAAAGAATCTAGTTATAAGGCTGCGACCGTTACCACCATGATTTTTAGCATTTTAATTGGTGCGTCAATCTTCGCATTGATATTTAGGGGTGTGGGCGGCGATCTCTTAATCGATCAAATTTTTGAGCTTATGCCAGGCGGCAAGTACACAGCCTTGCTATTTATACTTTTAGCAATCTTCTTATTTGGATTTATCTTAGACTTCATAGAGATTTGTTATGTCATCATTCCTTTGGTTGCACCCCCGCTTCTCATGATGGGCTTTGATCCTGTTTGGCTTGGAATACTCATAGCAGTTAATTTACAAACCTCTTTCCTAACCCCGCCCTTTGGTTTTTCTCTCTTTTATCTTAGAGGGGTTGCCGATGAAAGTATTAAAACCACAGATATTTATAAAGGGGTTGCTCCCTTTATCGTCATTCAACTATTAGTTTTACTGCTACTAATGATCTTTCCTTTCTTTGTTTTGTAACTATCTTTAGCCTTGCACGCTAGCAGCCGAAAGACCGGCATTGTTTTTCTCTAGCGCTCTTTCTGCTCTATAACTTGATCTAACCATAGGACCAGAGACCACTTCCAGAAAACCTTTAGAGAGTCCTATATCTCGATAATTATTAAACTCTTCTGGGGTCACCCACCTTTCAACGGGCAAATGATTTAAAGTTGGTCTTAAATATTGCCCTAAAGTCAAAATATCTACTTTATTGTCAATAAGGTCATCCATAGTTTTTTCAATCTCTGAATCTGTTTCTCCTAATCCAAGAATTAAACTGGTTTTTGTTAAAACGTTTAGATTTATCCTTTTTGATTCTGCCAATACTTCAAGCGTTTGTTCATATCCTGCTCTAATATCTCTTACTGGATGAGTTAACCGTCTTACAGTTTCAATATTTTGAGCAAAAACTTCTAGCCCACAATTTACCAAAGTTTCTATTGAAGATGATAACCCTTTAAAGTCTGGTGTTAGAGCTTCTACTGCGGTGTTTGGATTCAACGTTTTAATTGCTTTAACCGTTTGCGCATAGTGTTCTGCACCACCGTCTTCTAAATCATCTCTATTAACCGATGTTAAAACCACATATTTTAGTCCCATGGTTTGAACGGCTTTGGCTGTATGCATGGGCTCATCTAGATCTAGCCAGCCTTTAGGGTTGCCTGTATCCACTGAACAAAACTTGCATGCCCTCGTACAAACTGAACCCATTAACATAAATGTAGCAGTACCATTAGACCAACACTCTGAAATATTTGGGCACATAGCCTCTTCGCACACCGTATTTAAACGTTTGTTTTCAACCTGCCTTTTAACCAAAGTAAAGTTTTTATCAAAGGTAGCCTTTACTCTTATCCACTCAGGTTTTTTTTGGTTTGGGATCGATGAGAATTTATTGGCTTTCTGACCATTTTTAACTGCCTTGATACCGTCTCGATTAACTATTTTTTTTGTTGGGATTATTTCCATTAAACAAATATTTTTTGCATTTCTTCTTTCGCAACTGATTCTACCCCTTTCATACTGACATTTGAATCAAAATCACTAATTTGAGCTACTTCTAACCCCTCATATCCACAGGGGTTAATTCTTTTAAATGGCTCTAAATCCATCTTCACATTTAAGCTAATACCATGATAGGTTCTTCCCTTAGAAATACGCAGACCAATAGAAGCAATTTTTTTCTCATCTACATATACACCGGGGGCACCCTCAACAAAATTGCTGTGAATTTGATAGCGCTCTAGAATATTTTTAATTAGCGTCTGAAGCGAAGCCACTAATGATTTTGGTCCTATTTTTTTACTTTTAATATCTAAAAGAAAGTAAATAACCAGCTGGCCCGGACCGTGATAAGTAACCTCGCCGCCCCTGTCGGTTTGAATAACCGGTATATCTCCTGGATTTAAAACATGGGCCCTTTTTGCTGCTGTGCCTAATGTAAAAACTGGGTCATGTTCAAGCAGCCATATCTGATTTTGAAATTTTTCTTCCTTAACCAATATGCGCATTTGGTCATAAATGGTTGCATAGGGTTGTTTGCCTAAATTTAGAAGCTCAGGAGTCAGTGTCACTGTTTGTTCTGGCCTCAATGAAGGCATCTCCGGCAATGGCGTTAAAGCTTTTCACTTCAGCCATGAATTTTTTAAATGATTGATAAACTTTGTTTACCGCAGGATCATTCGCTGCGGATGTTTCTAATATTTCTTCAGAAATGGATCTAAACTCATTAATTACATCTTTGGGCAATTCCCGTAATTGTACATTGTGATTTTTTATTAAATCTTGTAAGGCTCTGTTATTAGACGCGTTATATTCATTTAATAGATCTTGATTGACCGCTTTTGCAGCAGTGGAAACAATAGATTGAAGGTGGGAAGGAAGAGAGTCCCATGCTTCTATGTTAATTGTGAACTCAAGCATAGAGCCTGGCTCATGCCAGCCAGGATAGTAATAATATTTAGCAACCTGCTGAAAACCAAAAGCTAAATCGTTGTATGGGCCAACCCATTCGACGGCATCAATGGTTCCAGTTTGCATTGCTGTATATAGCTCTCCACCCGGTATGTTTACAGGCACCCCGCCAGCTCTTTTAAACACTTCTCCACCAAAACCTGGGAAACGCATCTTCAAACCTTTAATGTCATCAAGAGAATTAATTTCTTTATTAAACCAACCAAACATTTGTGTGCCAGTGTTACCTCCTGGTAATGGCTTCATATTAAAAGGTTTATAAAGCTCTTCCCAAAGCTCCAATCCTCCGCCTCGGTAAACCCATGCGTTAATTTCGTCTGCTGTAAAACCAAAGGGCACACCAGCAAAAAACTGTGCAGCTGGCACTTTGCCTTTCCAGTAATATGCGCCTCCATGCCCCATCTCAACTGAGCCAGATGAAACAGCATCAAATACTCCCATTGCGGGCACCAACTCTCCAGCTCCATAAACTTTAACTTTTAACTGACCTTGGGACATCTCTTCAACTAAAGTGCTAAATCTTTCTGGCGCCATCCCTAATCCTGGATAATTTTTAGGCCATGTAGTTACAAGTGACCATGAATAGCTTTTGATTTTGCTTTCATTTATTTTGCTTTGCTCTGGCGCGCCACAGGCTATGAGCAAACTTAAAACTAACGCACTAATTAAAAAATTTTTCATCCTCATGTCTCCAGTTTTGCAAAAGCAAGAACCAGCCATTTACTTCCAGCTTTTTCAAAATTAATTTGAACCCTGGCTGATTCTCCCGATCCCTCATAGTTTAAAACGATGCCGGGTCCAAAGGTAGGGTGAACAACCTTTTGACCTAATCCAATTCCAACCTCATCTTTAAAATCCATGGTAGATTTTTTTGTTTTTCTTCTATAAGGGGTAGTTACAGATGCTCTTGGTCTAATTTCTTCAATATAAACTGATGGTATCTCTTTTAAAAATCTTGAAGGTGGATTAAATACATCTGTTCCATGCAGCCTCCTGGATTCAGCATAAGTTAAATATAATTTTTTCATGGCTCTAGTGATACCAACATAACAAAGCCTTCGCTCCTCTTCTAATTGCGAGGGAGACTCAAGAGACCTACCATGAGGGAACAGGGTTTCTTCTAGACCTGTAATAAAAACTAGTGGAAATTCTAGTCCCTTTGCAGAATGCAGAGTCATTAACTGTACAGCATCTTGAAATTCATCGGCCTGGGTATCGCCAGCATCTAGGGAAACAGTATCAAGAAATATTTCTGCAATCTCTTTATAAGATTTATTTTTCTCAAATGACTGTTCAAAATTTTTAGCGGCAGTTACTAGTTCTTGTAGGTTCTCTATTCTGGTTTTTCCTTTTTCTCCTGCTTCTTTTTTGTGATGCTGATATAACCCAGAGTTTTGTATCATCATTTCCATTAATTCTGATAAAGGCGTTGTATCTAGTAATCCTATACTTTCTGAAATTAAAGTTAGATATGCTGTAAGTCCTTGACCAGCCCTGCCTCCCATCTTTCCTTCATCAAGAAGTTTTGCGGCTGCTTTGATGTAAGAAAGGTTATAAGTTTTGGCAGCATCTCTAATTTTAGCTTGAGACTTAACTCCTATCCCTCTGGTTGGGTTAGCAATAGACCGCTCAAAAGCAGGATTATCATGCGGATTAAAAATAACCTTTAAATAGCTCATGGCATTTTTAATCTCCATGCGCTCATAAAAACGGAGACCCCCATAAATTCGATACGGGATACTGATTCTTAAGAGTGCTTCTTCTAATGCCCTGGATTGAGCATTAGATCTATAAACAATACCGACGTCTTGATATAACTCTCCACCCTCCATCCAAGCTTTTACAATTCCAGCAATAAATCTTGCCTCATCCTGTTCATCGTATGCCTGATAAAGGGTGATAAGCTCTCCTTCAAGAGAGTCTGTCCACAAATTCTTTCCTAGGCGTTCTTGATTATTATCTATAAGAGCATTGGCAGCACTAAGAATTACACTGGTAGACCTATAGTTTTGTTCAAGTCTTATAACTTTTGCTCCTTTAAAGCTAGATTCAAATGAAGAAATATTTTCTACCTTGGCCCCTCTCCAACCATAAATCGATTGGTCATCATCTCCAACCGTCGTAATAGTGGCGCTTTTAGATGAAATTTCTTGAAGCCAGTTATATTGAATGGTGTTAGTGTCTTGAAATTCATCAACCAAAATAGCTTTAAACCTATTATGAAAAAACTCTTTAACACTTTTATTGGTATTAATTAGTTCATATGATCGAAGAAGCAATTCAGCAAAATCTACTAAACTATCAACCTGACATAGCTCTTCATAGTTTTTATAAACCCCTTTAACTGTCTGAGCATAAAAATCTCCATTATCTTTAACTTTATCTGCTCTTATGCCTTCATCTTTCCAGTTATTAATTTGCCACTGAATTTGTTTCGGTGGCCACATTGCGTCATCTAGGCTCGCTTCTTTCACTAGCCTTTTAACTATTCGAAGCTGATCATCACTATCAAGGATCGTAAACCCCGAGATTAAACCCGCTTCTTTATAAAATCTTTTAAGGGTTCTGTGGGCTAAACCATGAAATGTGCCACACCACATATCTCCAGCTGGTGATTGTAATAATTCTTGAATGCGTGCCTGCATTTCTTGGGCCGCCTTATTTGTAAAGGTAACTGCTATGATTGATGAAGGATTGATTCCCATGGCCTCAACCTTCCAAGCAATTCTATGAACTAAAACTCTAGTCTTGCCGGAGCCAGCCCCAGCCAGAACCAAAATATACTTATCTTCTGACGTTACTGCTTCGCGTTGAGGTTCGTTAAGATTTTCAAGTATATGAGAAACATCCATTGGGGGTTCATTTTTTAATCCAAGAAGCCTATTCTAACCCTTATGCAAACTAAATTATTAAGAGAAATAAAAAATGCCTTGTCTAGTCTCAGAAAATCTGAAATCAAAGTGGCTGAATTTATATTAAACAAGCCAAGCGCAATTATTGAGCTAACAACAGCGCAGGCCTCTAATGAAATTGGTATAAGTGAGCCAACCCTTATTAGGTTTTGTAAAGCAATTGGTTTTAGTGGTTTCCAAAAATTTAAACTCACCCTTGCTCAGCAGCTTGCTGCGGATAATTATTTCCACGCCTATGAGATTAATCCTGATGACAGCATACAAACCCTGACAGAAAAAGTATTTGATAGCACTATTAGTGAAATTTTAAATGTTCGGTCCCAACTCAGCCAAGAATCTCTTGAAGAGGCTATAAAAACTTTAGCCAATGCAAAGCGGGTTGAGTTTTATGCTTTTGGCGGATCAGCCCCCGTGGCAATGGATGCTCAACATAAATTTTTTAGACTAAAGATACCTTCGTCATGTATCTCAGACCCTCACATACAATTCATGTCAGCTAACTCACTAAATAAAACTGACGTAGTGGTTGCTATCTCTCAATCAGGAACAACAGCCGCCTTGGTAGAAAGCGTAAAAACCGTACAAAGCTTTGGAGTTGTTGTTGTTGGTTTGATGCCCTCTAGGACTCCTCTCTCTAGAATATGTGACATCTCATTAGATATAGACGTAGGAGAGAATGCCCGACTAACTCGACCCCTAACATCTAGGCTTGCTTATATGGCAATTATTGATGTCTTGGCCGTGGGTGTGGCGCAACTTAAGCCTGAAGCACAAGATCATTTGTACAATATTGTTACAAGCCAAAATTCTCTTAAGCTTAAATAACTAATATCTTAGGTTTTCTCGGAACCAAAGATTAATTACCCACTTCTCTCCTTTGATCACCGGCATTCCACCATGCAACGATCTTGGATTAATTTCAGCGTGTAAAGAAGATTCGCTGTTTAAAAGAGCATTATGAAATATAACCACATCTCCCTTTCTTGGGCTGATGGTTACTCCGAGCTCAGGAAAGTCTGTTCCGCCCCCCGCCTCTACATTGTTAAGATAGGCTAGGGCAGTGATGAGGCGCTGTCCTCCTGGCTCCCAGTTTTTTTTACCGTCTTCAGAGTTAAAGTCAAAAGAATCAAAATGGGGTTTATATTCTGCCCCCTCTTTGTAATAAACAAGTTGGTATTGTTCTGCGTTTCTAATGGGCATCTGCACCAAAATAGAGAACCTTTTACTAACCTCATGCAATATTTCACTGGCATCATGTTGTATCCAACAATTTTCACTTGTTCTGCTCTTGTGTTGAATATGCTTATCAGGACTAATGACTGTAGAGGGTTTTAACCTGCCCTTTCCAGCCTCAATAAAAGCATCACACTCATCATTGCTCAAAAAATTGTCAACAACGTACAGTATGGGATTTGATGAATGCATGGTGACATTATCTGCAATTTTTTTTGGAAACTCTTCTTCTTTCATGTGAGATAATTGTAATTTAAAAACTTGTTTCTAGCATGTCTATGAAAATATTTATTTCCATTCCCTCTTATCAAGACCCATTATTGCTTGAAACTCTTTGTAGCGCATATCAAAATGCTGCAAATAAAGACAACATTTCATTTGGTGTTTGTGAGCAAGCCAATCATGGTATAGATGTTGAATCATTAAAGTTTCAAGATCGAGTTGAATATGAATTATTAGACCCAGTTATGGCAAAAGGACCCTGTTGGGCAAGAGCAAGAATTCAAAAATTTTTAAACGATGAGGATTACTTTCTTCAAATAGACTCTCATACTATTTTTGCAAAAAATTGGGACGCCATTCTATTAAATTATTATTCTTGGTTAGAGGACAACTTGGAAAATAATTTCGTAATTACAGGATATCCACGAGAATTCAAACCCAATAAAGAGCTTACTAGTTTTGAATTAAATACTACACATAAAGATACTCTAGGAATCACTTTTCGAGAGGACAGAATGTTTGAAGACGGTCATTATTCTATGCAAAAAAGCTTTCCCGCTAATGCAAAGGTTCCGGTTAAAGGTTTGTTAGTGGCGGGGGGTTTTATTTTTACAAAAAGAAAATTTATAGAAGATATTCCATATGACCCAAACTTCTATTTTCACGGAGAAGAGCTGAGCATTGCTTTAAGACTTTTTACAAATAAGTGGGATGTGGTACACATACCAGGAGTGCCAATATTTCATTTTTATACAGATGTAAATAATTTAGATAGAAAGCTTCATTGGGATCCTGAAGATGACAAAAATCGAGTGATAAAATGGAATGAACTGGACAAAAAAAGCAAAGCAAGATTGACCGATTTAGTAAATAATAAACTGAAAGAGCCCTTTGGGCTGGGCTCAGATAGAACGATCGAAGAATTTGGAAAACTATCCGGGGTCGATCTTATTAAAAAAGATATTGTTGACTTTGATAGGGCCACTAATACTTTCTGTTTTTTTAAGATTGATTCAGATGACAGGCCTTTTCATTCAATTATTTCAGCAAATAATTGAAAAAATATTAATGGAGAACAAAAATGAAAGACGAAGTTAAAAAATTTTTAAATGCTTATGGAGACTTTGTTACTAAAGTCACTAGTAAACCAAGCCTAAATCAATCTAGTCTAGATGAGAGAATGAAAGAAATTGATTCTTCCTCTGATATCAAATCCGCAAGGCTTATAACGGCTGCGCTTGGACTTGGGAGTGAAACGGGCGAATTTGTGGAAATAGTTAAGAAAATATTTCTGCAGGGCAAGCCCGCAAACGAAGACAATATATTTCACATGAAAAGAGAGCTTGGTGACATTATGTGGTACTGGGTTACGGCATGTATGGCTCTAAAGCTTGACCCATATGAAGTAATCAAGGAAAACCAAGACAAACTTGAAGCAAGATATGGAGAAAAATTTAAAGTTGATAGAAGTGAGCACAGAAAAGATGGTGACTTATAAACCCCTCTCCACAAATTCCTATTTGTTATTGCAATGGCATGGCTAGAAATAAATTAGCCTAGTATGATGACTTTTTTTTAAAATCAGCAACCGCCTCAATATACTCTTTCTTTAATTGATCAACCAAAGCCTGCACAGATGGAGAGCTCTTGATTGACCCAATGCCCTGTCCAGATCCCCAAATATCTTTCCAAGCTTTGGAGTCCATATTGCCGCCTGAACCAAAATCCATAGATAATTTGTCAGCTTTGGGTAAATTGTTGGGATCTAAGCCAGCCTTCTCAATAGATGGCTTTAAATAATTACCAAGAACACCTGTAAACAAAGAAGAATAAACAATATCATCTGCTGCGCCCTCTACCAACATGTCTTTGTATTCCTGCTCAGCATTTGCTTCTTCTGAGGCAATAAATCTGGATCCCATATAAGCAAGATCAGCACCGAGAGCCAAGCTTGAAGCAACTGCACTTCCAGAGCTGATTGAACCTGAAAGAATAATGGTTCCATCAAAAAATTCTCTTACCTCTCTTACTAGGGCAAAGGGCGATAATGTGCCCGCATGACCCCCGGCTCCAGCACAAACTAAAATTAATCCATCAACTCCCTGTTCGGCTGCTTTGCGAGCATGCTTTACATTAATAACATCGTGATAAACCAAGCCCCCATAAGAGTGGGCCGCTTTAACTATCTCTTCTGGCGGTCTTAATGAGGTAATAATAATCGGAGCCTCGTGTTTTACACACAATTCCATGTCACCTAATAATCGATCGTTTGATGCGTGACAAATTTGGTTGACTGCATAAGGAGCAATGGGCATGTTCGGATTTGCTTCCTTGGCTTCCGCAAGCTCTTTTTTAATTCTAATCAACCATTCTTCTAATACAGTTTGAGGTCTTGCATTTAAAGCTGGGAAGGCGCCAACAATACCAGCCTTGCATTGGGCTATAACTAGCTCTGGACCTGAAACCAAAAATAAAGGTGCGCCGATTACCGGTATTGAAAGATTATCTAGGAGTATTTTTGGAAGAGGCATGTTTATCCTTAATTTTTAAATATGAGCTTACACCATCGTAGACTGCAATAGAATAAGCGAATCGAAGTTATTTAATTTGGTCAGCAACCCAGCTAATTGACCAGTTGTGACCCAATCTATTTCCTTTATACGTATCTGGAAGAGTTGTAACATGGCTCCCCAAAATATTGATATCTTGAGGGTTGTTTTCTAAACCTTTAAAAGCGTTATCTAGTTCTTGTTGAGTTCTCCATTCAAATAAAACAATATTATTTTTAATTTTTTTTAGTGGCTCAAAATTACAGCTCTTAATAAAAGCTGCCGTCCCTGCCAAAGGCGATGCAATAATATGTACTTCAAACGCCGTCTCGCTACTCCAATTCTCTACTATATGGCTAACCACTATACCCCCATAACTATGACCCATGAGAGTAACTTTTTGAATCTTGGGATATGTATCAAGCAAACCTTCGATTTCTAAAATTAAATTTTCTGCAGGGGCTTGGTAACAGCCATCATCAGGCCACCTATAAAAATAAATTTCTTTGTTATTTGTGTTTAAAACTTTAAGCGGATAAACCCACTCATAACCCTCACTATTTCTTCCATGAACTCCAATGAGCACTTCATTAGCATTGCTCATATTTGACTCTAAAGCATTTAATCCATGTGAAAAAGCCATTAACTGCTTTCCTAGTTTTTCAACAGAAATATCTTTATCAAAATCTGAAAGCTGAATGCTTGTAACAGATGGGCTGTCACACCCAAAAATAAAAAATATGAGCAAAAAAATAACTGATGATCTTTTCATAAAAAATTATTTAATAAAATACATAACACTGTAGTTATCAAAGCCCTTTGTACCAACCTTATACTTAAGCAACTCACTAATTATTGTTATGAAAGCTCTGACCTTTTACCTGAAAAGTTTGAAAAGTATCTTTGGATTACTACAAGATCTTTTTCTTTATCATTGCTTGGAATAAAAAATTCTCCAAGCTCAATGGTTTTATTGGAAAAATCAAGACCTGCTAACATTATTTTGCTGTTGGTTTGCTTGGCAATGCGAAGGAATCCTGTTTTAAGCCTTGTAACTTTCCTTCGAGTTCCCTCTGGAGCCACTCCAATAATAAAACCTTTGTACTTTAAAGTGATAGCTTGTATTTCTTTCTTTAGGGCTGCTGGATTGGCTCTGTTTACAGGGATGCCCCCCATTTTTCTTAAAATTCGTCGAAATCCTTTTTTAAATATTGAATGTTTGCCAATCCAATGAATGTGAATATCCAGGCTCAGCAAGGCAAACATTGCAACAACAAAATCCCAGTTAGATGTGTGGGGACCAATAACAAGCACCACCCTCTCATCTTTTGGGAAATGTCCCCTCCATTTCCAACCCGTAATCTTCATAAGAATTGAGCCAATAAATTTAAGAATTTTTGGTCTGTTGGCGCGGAGATGTTCTGGAATAAATACTTTGTACTTGCTCATTGGGGTTAGTCTATATGTTTTCAGTCTCTACTTCTAATTTGTAATATAAGGCCAAAGCTAAGAAGAATTAAAAACAATAAAAGCCTTGGGTCGCCCAAATAAAAGGATGGCTCAACTGGATATGCAATAGTTTTTTCCATGGCCTCTATTTTGAACTCATGTTTACCAAAAAAAACTGGGTTGGTTGCTATCTCCATCATTACTCGTCTACTTTTATACCTCATTAAAGCTGCCCTATCCCAAGTTTCAGCATTCTCTATGCCGAACACGTCCATTGATGAGTTCACAACATAACCCATAAATATAGGGTGTGAAGCCCTCTTCAAAAGAGCTGGTGTCATATATTCCATATATCGGTTCAATAAATCATCTGCTGTGTCTCCCTCTTTCGCCCCCTCAACAAAACCAGGATTTTCATTTATATCGATGTTATTGACCATTATGAATTGCTTGCCTGTGTCTTCTTCCATGAAATGCTTTAAACGGTTATAACGATCTTTGCTAAAAGGACGATTGTTTAGCTCAGCATTTTTTTCTGCTTGAGCTAAGAAAAATTTAATCTCTTCTGCGCTAAGTTCCCCCCCAAGATTTGTATACCAAGAAAAAAACATGGCATAGAGAACTGAAATAATTAACCAATTTTTTTTATTCTTTGACATCATTGTTTCTTTTTTACTAGGTCTTCGTATTTTTTAATGGCATCAGAAATCTTTTTTATTACATCGCCTTGCGCAAAATGTTTTGTGTTTGTGTAAAAAGGATGGGGAAGTGAGGCTAACTCCTTGGCTTTCTCCATAACTCTTCCTATAAATTTATCTTCTGACGTAACCTCATCAATATACCCAACGGCTATTGAGTCTTTCATAGAATATGCATCTGAATGATAAACAGCAGGGTAAAAATAATTCTTGTTTACCCTAGCTTTTAATATTTCCATGATTTGAATTGGAATATCCATATTGTTCCTTACTTCATTTGCCTGACAAACATACTCTCCATCTATTCCGATTCTGTAATCTGCGCAACAAGTGACAAACAAGCCTAATGCTATAGAGTGTCCTGAAACTGCAGCTACTATTGGTCTATCGAACGAATAAAGTTCTAGCAACATCTTGTACCCAAGTCGAACCATTTTCATAATTTTTTCCATATCCCCGGTTGCCAAAGTCTTTAAATCAAACCCTCCTGAAAAAATACCATCTCTTCCTTTTATTACTAAGGCTCCAGAGTCTTTGGGAACCTTTGCTAACAAGGCATTAAATTGGGTAAGCATTTCACATGAGAAAGCATTAACCTTCCCATCATCTAACTTAATTACAGAAATATCATTTTCTTGGATTAGTGTTGCAATTGCTTCAGCCATTGATTCCTTAATTATTAATGAGTGGAATATATGTTAACAAGGATTACCCCATTTACTATTAAGAACAAACCTAAAACCGCTTGCCAGCTTAATGCTTGTCCATAAATAAAATATGACAATATTGCAATAGCCAAGACTCCTAGGCCGCTCCAACAAGCATAAACAATAGCAATTGGTATCACTCTTAAAGCTAATGTTAAAAAATAAAAGGAAGTAAAATAGAAAATGCTCATAATAATTGTTGGGATTATTTCTGAGAATTCCTTTGTGATGGGAAGCATTAAGGTGCCAGCGACTTCAAATACAATGGCCCCTAATAAAGATAAATACGGTGACATGGTTAAAATTGAATCTTATTGAGGATACTTTTTTAAGTAAGTCTTAACCTTAAGTTTAGCATTTTCTCTTATATCCAAGTAAAAAAGCGCAAAGTCTAGGCCGTGATAATTTAATTTTGATCCAGCAAAGCCTTGGAACCTTGTCCCAGATTGATCAGAAGCAAATAAAGCCCCTTGTTTACATTGAGCTTGAACATATTGGGCTATTGGAGACTCTAACTCATTGAAAACTGTATTTTTTGGTGCATCTGAACCCGAAAACTCCAATGTAAAATCTCCTGAAATATGAACGGCGCCTTTTGCTTCAACCAAATCAGACATTGGACCTTCATTTGTCCAGGTAATGGGATTAACACATATATTGCCCTGATAAAGAGGCATCTCTTTATCAATATAAGCAAGATTCATGGTGTCCCAATGAACTAAACAACCAAGCTGATCAGCGCTGTCGCAAACACCAATATCTTTCATTTGGTTTAACCAGTCCTTAGAGATCATGCCGCCTATAATGTAGGCTCCAACAAATCTAGAGTATAGCTCTGAATCATCTATTTCTTCTGCCAGCAGTCTAATTGAATGGTGAGTACCTTGGCTATGGCTGGCAATTATAAAAGGTCTGTCGTTGTTAAAGCTTTCAATAAAATATGTAAATGCTTTTTTTACATCTTGATAGACAAATGCATGTATCTCTTCACGAAGCTCGTCTGATCCGAAGTAACTATAAATAGATGCCTGGCGATAATGAGGCGCATAAATGCTACAACAACCATTAAACGCGCTGGCTTGGTTAGCCATCATCCATTGAGTGTTCTCTTTAGTTGCAGATTGTTTATCTAGGGGGTCTGTCCAATGATCACCTTTTAGATAACCAGTTGGGTGAACAAAAAAAACATCTACTGGTGCTTTGGTTTGATCGATAGACTCCTCCCCCTTAGGAAAGAGATCTGCTTCATCTTCAATAAAAGGCATTGCAGCCCATGAGCTATTTTTAGAATAATCTAATTGTTTGACTGCGTCTTTTGGATCAAAAGGTTTGTCTGGGCCGCTAAAAAAATAGTCATAAGCAGTATCAAAGGTTAAGCCCTGATCTCTTAAATCACTAATATAAGGATAAAACCAGGCACCAACCCCACACAGGATAATAAGAACAGTTAATATAAATTTTTTCATATGGTTAACTTATCTTCTTAAGTATCCAAAAACCTAACCAAGTGCTAATAATTGCTTTAAGTGTTTGGGCTATTATCAGTGGTAATGAAAAAATAAAATCCAACCATGGGTTCCATACCCATGAATATAGCCAATCAATGACAGGAAGAAAGATCATAAAAAAATTTTTAAAAAACTCTATATGGGACAAAGAAAGAACTCCAAAGTCAGAGCTTATGACAATCCAAATCCCCCAAAAAACCAGCCCTATCTGTAAAGGAGTGGTTCCTATGCAAAAGTAAGCAAAAATTTTAAGAAATGTTTTCACAGCAAGGCCTCTTATGGATCATAATAAAACTTTAACAGGTTCACGAAGTAACTTGTATCTAAAAAGCTCGGCTTTGTATGAAGCTAGACTTTATTTTTTCGGTGCGCTCTTCCATGCGTAGATCGAAAACGGGATTGAGAAAAAATAGGCTAAAGCAAGAATATTCAAAGTGGCCCATAAAAAATTAATCATACTCAATACTATTCCTGAAAATAGAGTAAAAAAAAGAATTTTTGATTTAATAAAAATTTGTCTTCTTTTGAGAGAAAAAGTTGGGATCCTGCTAACTAAAAGACTGCTAATTAAAATGGTGTATCCAGCAATAAAATTTACATTCTGATAAGCCCAGTCATATCCCATCAAAGAATGGGTTAAAGGTAGCAAAATTAAAATCGCTCCTACTGGCGTTGGAATGCCAGCAAAAAAATGCGCTTGAAAATCTTTAGAATTTTTAGATTGTTCTAGACTTACATTAAAAAGCGCAAGTCTTAAGCAGGAAAATATTATAAAAGTTAGAGCGGCAAAAGCCCCTATGCTGGTATTTTGATCAAAGATAGTCATGTAAATTAGCAATCCTGGTGCTATACCAAAACTTAGGAAGTCTGAAAGAGAATCTAACTGAGCACCAAGATCAGATTCGCTTTTAAGATACCTGGCAAGCATCCCGTCTAAAACATCGCATGCCCCTGCAAGCAAAATACAAACAATAGCTAGACTATATTCTGATTCAAGGGCAAATCTAATAGAGCTTAAACCAAAGCTTAATCCCGTGAGGGTTATAAGATTTGGGATTAAAGCTTTAAAGTTTATCTTATTCATAAATCTTCTTTTGTATTTTTAAGTGAAGCTAAAACGGTTTCCCCTGCTGTGACCTTGTCCCATAATTTGCACTCTGTAACTGAATTAAGTGGCATGTAAATATCCACCCTTGAGCCAAAGCGAATTAATCCAAATCTCTCACCTTGTTGAAGTGTGTCCTTGACCTGAATAAAGTTTAAAATTCTCCGTGCTATTAAGCCGGCTATTTGCACGACTACAATTTTTGAACCATTTTCGCTCTTAATGATTAGGCTGCTTCTTTCGTTTTTGTCGCTGGCTTTATCTAGACTAGCGTTTAAAAATTGTCCTTTTTTATAAACAATTTTTTCCACCAGCCCACTTATTGGACTTCTATTAACATGAACGTTAAATACATCCATAAAGACACAAATTCTTTTCATTTTTTCTTGCGAAGTTAAAGCCTCATCAGGCGGCAAAGCTTCATCAATCAAACACACTTTTCCATCTGCCGAACTAACGATTTTATTTAAATCAAAAGGGGGGTTTCTATCTGGATCACGAAAAAACCAAACAACAAAGAATGTAAATAAATAGCCTATAAAAGCTATGGACGGCCATACAAAAAAGATACATGTAGATATAGAAAAAAAAATAGCTGCAAACTTCCACCCCTCTCGGTGAATATAAGGCGTTGATTTAATTAACTGCTTCATTTTAATTGTCTCGTCAAGCGGAGTATTTTATTCTAAAAAAATATTTTTTTTTAGCTTTTAGATAAATTAAATCTATTTTCTTGTTTATTTAAAAAATAACTAACTGACTATAAATAATTAATCCTGCCATTCCAAGCTGAAGAATTAAAGTTAGCCATAATATTAATTTGGTTGTTAGGCTTGGTTGAAGTTCTTTTTCAAGCTTATTTGTAAGGTATAAAGCCCCAATATTTATAATGGGCAATCCTAATGCTGCCCAAATTCCTGCTATTAGTAATAAGGCAATGGGGTCTGGCAAAAGAAAGTAGGCAACACAAGAAAATAAAGGGATTAACAAGGCAATGATTTTTATTAATCGCTTGCGAGTGCCTGGTTTTTCTAAAACCAGCCCCATAGATATTAAATAATCTGAGATTGTTCTAGTAAATGCAGCTGTTCCTGAAAGAAGCGTTGAAAAGAGAACAAAAAATGCTAATGGGATAAAAAACCATTGAGCCCAAGCGCCGAGAATGCTGGTAAACATATTTAAAAGAGTTTGAATAATATCGCCGTCAGGAGGGGGGTAAAGACCCAACGTATTTAAAACGGCGGCGCCTAGTAGAAAAAACGGCAGAGTCCCAATAGTTACAAAAAATACTGTGGCCCAAACATCCGTTTGCATAACCCTAATCCAAGCCCTCTTCTCAGTAAGGTCATTGCCATGATTTGCATAGCCCTTCTCTAAGCACCAGTATGTGTATGCCATGATCTCTCCATAGCTAATTCCTGTAAAACCAAAGACCGCCAATGCAAGCGCTGCATGTTCAAATGGAAATGAAAATGAAAACCCACTAAAAATTTGTTCACCTGTTATAGCATAGGGAGTTGACTGCATGGAGATAGCAATAATTAAAGTTACAACCGAGAAAAAGAAAACCATTCCAAGCAAGGTCTTCTCAAGTAATTGATATGAACCAAGAAATAAAATAAACCATGTGGTTAAGCATGCCGTTACCACCCATGCTTCTACGCTTAAAAATGAAACCATCAAATGCCCGGCTTCGGCAACGGCCCCAGCAAGCCCGCCCATGCCTGCAATCGACGGCACAACCCCAATAAACATAAACCAAACCAACCATGAGGCTTTTTTCCCGCGAAGACTGGTCTGAGGTCCCGGCATATCAGAAAAAGACTCCAAAAATGTTTTTCTTGTTGCGATTACATATCGAGTAATTTCAGCCTGAATAAGTGGCTTGCTCCAGAGACTTAATAAAAGCCACCACAACAGAGTAAATCCTGTTGCTGCCCCTAGCAAAGGAGATAAAGCAATGGATCCACTACCAACAACACTGCCAGTTACAACGAGGCTGGGACCAATAAATTTTAAACGTTGTATAAATGAGACAGGGGCTTTAATCATGATTTTTTTTGCAAGAGAACTATGTCCTTTGATTGGATTTCACATGTCCATTTTATTTTACTCTTCTTACTCTTAAGCTTACTTTTTTGCCTTCAACTTTCATAACATAGCCACTAATGAACCCTTGAGAAATAGATACTGTTTGACCTTCATTTACTGGGATTCGATCATAGATATCCTTAACGCTTCTCCAAGTTTGTTTATTGTCTAAGGTAATATAAATCTTGTAATTGCCCCTTTTGTTTACATTTATTATTTTTGCTGTGATCGATAAATCATCTTTTGGTTTTTCCAAACCATAATCATTGTTATTTGTGTTATCTGATTTTTTAACTATTGGAGTTTTTTGAGCTTTCTCTGATTTATCAATTTTTTGTGTGTCTTGGAACAAAGCATCGTAGCAAATTAATCTTGCAGCAGGGTCAGTTATGCTTACACAGTTTTGTATATCTGGGTTATGAGAAAAAACTGGGGCACCAAAAAATAACAATCCTATAAATAAAATAAATGATTTTGATTCAACTAATGCATGCTTTTTTTCTGCAACAGTTTTTTTATTGTAATTATTCATGATTATAAAAATATAAACCTCCCGTTAAATAAGTCAAAAATTATTTTAAAATCTGAGTTTTTTTGTTAATGAGTGCTCTAGCCTTTATTTTTTATATGGGTATTTGGTGGCCCAAAGATTGCATTTAACATTTCACTAAAATCGTTCTTATTTTTGATGTCTTCAATCATGGATGACCAGGCCATAAAAGTTATTTTTGCAGGATTAAATGTATTGACGTTATTTACTAAACCAAACGTTACAGGCTCTTCTTCAGGCTCAAATGTTCCAAACATTCTGTCCCATATAATCAATAAATTCCCATAATTCTTATCAATATACTGTTTGTTAGAACCGTGGTGGACTCTGTGATGAGAGGGGGTATTAAAAACCCACTCAAGGGGGCCAAGCTTGTCTACGATTTGGGTGTGACCAACTATCCCCCATAAAGTACTCATTACGCCTGCTACTGCAATAATTGTTGGATCAAATCCAAGCAAAGGAAGCGTCATGAAGAATGGTATTTTGGAAATTGGCCCGAACCACGCTTGTCTAAACGATACTGCGAAATTCATTTCTTCGCTTGAGTGATGGCTTAAATGAATAGCCCAAAGAAATCTGGTTCTATGTGACATTCTATGATAAACATAAAAAACAAGATCAATCATTATGAAGGTTAGAATCCACATTGCCCAAAGCGGTATGGTGTTAGCAAAGTCGAAGATCCTAAACTGATATAAGTAAAAGTGGAAAGCCAAGACTAGGCCCTTGATAGCAAAAGCCATCACTATGTTTCCTGCCAACAAACCAACGGTGCAATATGTATCTTCTCTTTTATAGTATTTTCGGTTTTGCCAGTTAGAGATTAAAGCTTCCGCAAATATCATGGCCAAAACAATCGGCGCACCGATTGCGTAAACTTCTGTGACTGTCAAACCCGTCATTCAAAAACAAAAAATAGTGAGAAGTTTTTCATAGTTTTAATATATCAGTGTATTAGCTCTTTTCATTTTTTATATTCAATATATATTTAGTTAAAAGCAAGTATTTATTTTTATCATGAAAAAAAGAACTAAAAACAGAATTGCCTTATTTCTAATTATGATTTTTGTGTTTTTCTATATGTTTAGTCCGTACCTTTAATCAACTGGGGTTATGCCAGCAGATGCAAGCTTTGAAAGCCACTCAGGCTCGTCTTCAGATCTAAGATTGAGATCAAGCATGGGTTGATAATTTATAAAATCTACTTCATAAGTATCATAAATAGATTCTCTGCCATCATACTTCAGACAAGGGTTTTCTTTGTACAATGGGCCGTTTTTATCTACATAGTGAATAAAAATATTTTTTAGAGAAATTTCCTTCTAGCGGGTCTCTCCAATGCAGCACATTAATGCCCTGATATATCAAAACATCGCCTGGCTGCATGGATATTGCTTTGCAGCCAATTGATGACCTTTCCTGCATTGATTTTTTTTGAGAAAGACCAAAAAATGACTCATATTTGTAACCTGCATAATTTTTATTATTTAAAAGCCAAATTGGCCAGGGTTCTTTGTTGTCTGTTTCTTGATCAATGCATATGGTAGCGCTCACTTCACAGCTTGGTCTGTCTCGATGGGCATACAAAACTGCATTTCTATTATATTTTCGAGAATAGTTATAGGTTGGAACCAGCTCAAGATTAAGAATGGATTCAATGGATTTTTGGAGATGCGTTAAAAGAAATACCCCAAAAGGAGCGGCCCCAAATTCAACTGTAGTAAATGGTTTGACCCATGAGGAGTCTTCTCTGTGAATGCCTTCAGATTCAACAAAAACCTGATCAAAAGGATGTTTTTCAAATGCATTCCATGAAATTTGAATGTGTTCTAATAATTCTGGAGTAAGTAAATTTTTTGCTAAAAAATATCTATGCTCTTGAAAAAAAACTTCAGAAGAAGTCTTAGATTTTTTCTTAAATACATCAAACATAGAGAACAATTTAATCTTTTTTGCTAAAAAATCAAATCAAGATTATAAAATAGATTCAATATGCATAATTACTACGAACCACTAACTTATTGTATTTACAGAAACACTATTAAATTTAATGCTTAAAAAGTCTTTCCAGTTGAATCCTTATGCTTTTTTATTAGCCTTGATGGTTATAGCTTTATTTTTAAGGTATCAATCTATTGTTGATCAAAGTTATTGGATGGATGAGCTATACAGCGCCGCAAGGTCTATGCCAAATAAAGCTTTTTTTGATGTGTATTATTGGGGTCCAGATCCCCACCCACCCTTTCATTATATTCTTCTATGGGGCGCTTATAACATTTTTGGATTTTCAGAGTTTGTTGGAAGAGGCTTATCTGTTTTTGCAGGCACTCTGATGGTTCCGGCGGTTTATTATCTAGGAAAAGAGATATTTAATAGAAATACTGGATTCTTAGCCGCTATAGCGGTTACTTTCAATCCTGTTTTATTATATTTTTCTATAGAAGTAAGAGCCTATGAGTTTTTATCATTATTTTCAGTTCTCTCCACTTATCTGCTCATCAAAAATTCTTTGAACCCAAAAATTATAATATCTTTCCTATACTTTGCGTCCCTGTTAATTTTAATCAACTTACATTTCTTTGGGTTTCTTATCTTAATTGCACATTTATTTGCATATATTATTTTTCAATTTAAAAGCTCTAATTTAAAAGAAGCTAAGTTTATAATTTTACCAATTCTTTTATCATCTCTGTCCTATATACCTTTGCTTGGACTGGCTCTAGAGATTGCTAGAAGTGGACCTACGTGGATAGAACCAGTTCCAATCTTTAGCTTTATTCAAAATACATTTAGTTATTTTATTTTTGGGGCTACTTTTGAAAATTTAAATTTACTAAATTTCTTACTTGGAAATATTCTATTTATTTATTTGATGCTATTTTTTATTTTTGCATTTAGGGAGGCTGATAATTATAAATATATGCTTATTTTTTTTATTTTTATGTTTATTTTTATAGCCTCGATTTTTATTGGGTTAATAATTAATCCTATATTTAATGCGCGCAATGCTATAGGCTTTCTTCCGTTCCTTATTATCGTTTTAAGTTATGGTATTGAGGTTGTTGAAAGAAAAAAATATAAAATTACAGCAATATCACTTTTAACGGCTTTGTTCCTCGTGCCGCTCTTTTTTTATGAGACTACCCCCAAGCAAGAATGGAGGCAGACCCTGTTAAGAGCTTCAGAGCTTTCTAATAAAATCTATGTATCAAGCTGGATAGGACAATGGGATGTTTATAGAAAATGGCTTGGTCTTAATGAGGTAGTATTGCTTCCGTTTTCGGATATTCATAGCAAGAATATAAGCCATGAAGAGAGAATGTATGTTGTTTGGGCTCAGATGAAGCCGGGTGAATTCACCAATCTTCAAAACATTATTAATAGTTTGTCCCTAGAAGATGAAATCATTTTCCATGAATCGGGGATTCATATATATAAAAAGATGGACCCTTGAAGGGTCTATTTCCATTTTATGTTGCAGCCCATAGATGGATATTGCTCTGATGAAATCTTCTCTCCCTCTATAAGGCAATACATCGCATCTCTTAAATCTTTTCCATCGGGATCTTTTCCTGAGCCTGGTGAAGTTTCATCAAATCGTCCCCTGTAGACTAACTTTCTATCTTCATTAAAAAGATAAAATTCAGGCGTGCATTCAGCTTTATATTTTTTTTGCAATGTCCTGAGTTTCGTCATACAGATAAGGAAACTCAAGCCCCAATTCCTCCCACAGTAACCGCATCTTCTCTGGACCATCTTGTGGATAATTTACAATATCATTTGAGCTTATCGCAACAAGATTTAATTTATCTTTAAAATCCTTCTCTAATTTTTGAATCTGCTGATGATAATGAATCACATAAGGACAATGATTGCATATAAACATTATCAGAGATGGTTTTGTTCCCTCAAGATTATCGGTTGAGAAATTCTCACCCGAAATTGTGTTAAATAAATCAAATTCAATTAAGCTTGATTGAAGCTCAAGCATAGTAGAGTATTTAAGTACCATAATTTCCCTCTTCTAGTTCACTGTTCTGAATTACTCATGGTTACGAAGTGTTTTAGAACAGTGAATAAGATTATTAAAACCCCTCTGGCGCCTTCTTGCTGGTGCTATCAGCATACCAACATATATAAAGATCTGGATATTTTGTTCCTATCTGATCTCTTATCTCATATATGTCAATCATCTTGGGAACGTTATCAGCTGACGTGCTACCCAACCTATCATAGCTAAATACTTTGTTAGATATTCTTGAAAGGTGAGAAAAATATTCCACTAAACCAGAGACTGCTCTTACCGGAATGGGGTTTGTTGCATCTAAACCAAACCTACCTGTAGCTCCGGGTATCTCATCAAATCCAGAAATGCTTATGGCTTGCATAAGTATTAATTCATCCATTTCATTCATAAAATTCTCTGTTCTGAATTACTCCATAGTGACGGAATAGAACCGCTTGTATGTGTTTTTGACCACCTTAAATTAAAGCGACTACTTTAAGTGGTTACATACTAGTTCTAGCATATATTCATTCATTGAGTTTGGAGCGGTATAAATCCACTTTGGATTTTTAACGGTATTGGTCGTAACTTTTCCTACACCCATCGGTTGCTTATAGTAGAACTCGCTTAAAACCATAATTTTTGATAGTTTACAGTCGCCTTGCATATAACTTACATAAGAGAAATCACCATCTTGATCGGGTTCAAACAAATCAGTTAAAAACCGATAATATTTATATCCATCAACTTTTTTAATTTTCTCAAAATCTATATAGTAATCACTGTTATTTACATTATCACCAATCAGTTTCCAATCCGCATAAGAGTTAAATGAAATCAGTATTGAGAATAAAAAGACGAGGAGTTTTTTCATAATAGACTTATTTTTGAACTAGAAGTTAATTCTACTACTGAAAGCAATCAAAAGGTCGAAAATTGGCCCCTAAAGGGGAGCGAGCGATTCTACTCCACAGCAACCGGTTGTATTTGGGTGTTACTGTTTTTGTTACCATGGAAATAATCTAGTATTGCCTGAGAGAAAATATCTTAATACCCAAGATATTATCAATGGCGACAATCCTAAACCGATTTCTATAAGTCCTAAAGACGGTAAATATATAAAAAACAGAATGCTTATCAAAAAACCTAACCAGTGAATGATTTTACCAAGTCGTTCTAACATTTTTATATTTTCTCAAAATTATCTTTAATATACGAATATACTATTATGAAGACATTAAGAAACATTTAAGAAATAGGATCTAATATGGAATCATTCATAAAAGGGATAAAAAATTACACAAATTTTAGTGGCAGGACAACCAGAAAAGATTATTGGTTGTTCGTCCTTTTTTATCTAATTTTCAGTTTTGTAGCAGGACTAATTGATGGATTTTTTGGGCTTTATAATTATGAAGCAGACTATGGGCTTATAAGCGGGATTTACATACTATTTATGTTTATACCTGTCATAGCCGTAGAAATTAGAAGGAATCACGATGCAAACAGAAGCGGTTGGTTTATTCTGTTACCTTTTTATAATTTTTATCTCCTTTTTGTTCCAACCCACCCCGAAGAAAATGATTGGGGTCCTGTGCCTGCGAGCATTGCCGAATCAATACAAAATAATGGTAACAAAAAAAATACCTCTGATTTAGAAGCAAAACTAGAAGAAGTGAAAAATCTATTAGAAAAAGGATTGTTAACTGAAGGGGAAGCAAGCACCAGAAGACAAAAAATAATCTCTGATTAATATTCTTAACTGCAATGGAAATTTTTAATACTACTGCTGCAATGCTAGCGAGCTATAATGACATGATGAGCTCTATAAATGAAGCAGCTCAAACCCAGTCGAAACGAGCTTACGGGGGCTTTGTGAGGGGCGTAAAAGGTAAATGGTGGGAGGCCCTTACGCACTCCCTTATCCTCCTGGCTTGGAAAGAATTAAACGGCAAAAGGAAAGATTTAGAAATTCAAGCAAGAAAAATAAAAATTCCAATCCGACAATCCTATTTATCGATGATAGAGCAGGAAGACGTAAAAGCCCACATTGAAAACAAACCTCACTTTTTTATGGCCTCAGTAGACAAACATGTTTATGTAAAAGGAGCCTTTGTAATGGGGATAGAGTGCAAGAACTACACAGAAAATGCAATGTTGAAAAGAATTATGCTTGATTTCATGATGTTGAGATCACAATATCCCAATTTGAAATGCGCTCTATTTCAACTAGAAAGCCAATTAGGTGGAGACCATTCAGAACTAAATGAAATTACTTTGGGAAGTAAATCATCTCATACAATAATGTCGCTTTTTGACTTTCCATTACAAATAGTCACCTTTCTAAAAGGCGAAAGAAAAGTCGATCAGCCCATACACAAACCTGGATTTTATAAGCAATTGGATGAAAGCCAGCTTTTAATTGCAAAAGAACTTTTAAAAAAAGAGCTAATCGAATTTATATAAAAAATTAAGCTTAGAGTGACTGGTCTTTTATTCTTTTTTCGGCGGTTTTACAGTAGTCTTTAGAAATATCAAGCCCTAAATAGTTTCTTTCCAGCTTATGACTAACCAAGGTTGTCGTTCCTGCTCCATTAAAAGGATCCAAAACTATATCTCCTTTAAAGGTAAACAGCTTCAATACTCTTTCTACTAACCTTTCAGGAAACATGGCTGGGTGGCCATGCTCCTTCATGCCTCTTTCTGGTGCGATGGACCACTTTGCATTAACCCAAGATTTGAATTCTTCGGCGTCTATATCTATGTCTTCTTTCTTGCCAGCTTTTTTTAGATTTCCCTTACAAAAAACTTCTAAAAATTCCCATGTATATTTTAAGTAAGGACTTGAGGGGCTCTTCCAGCTTCCCCAGGCAGTATATTTACAATTATAATTATTTTTTTCCCAAAGTATCTCACCCTTCCAAATAAGCCCTTTATTAAAAAAATGATTACTAATAAGGTGGTGCGCTGGAATGTAATCAGAAAACAGGGGTTGGATATTGATAATTATCCTGCCGCCATGTTTTGCAACTCTTATACACTCGTCAAAAATATTGAAAAGCGTTTCGAAGTAACTAAGCCAATCATTGGTGTCATTGTGATCTCCATAATCAAGGCCAAAATTATAAGGAGGAGAAGTAAAAACCAGATCAATTGAATTGTCAGGAAGCTTTTTTAATACCTTTAAACTATCTTCACAAATAATTTTGTTCAGATATTTCTTTGGCAGTGGGTTTTCTGTTTTATCAAAAGGTTCAGTAAAAAATTCATAGCCCAGCCTCTTCTTTTCCTTCTCTTTTCTATTTTTAACTTTTCTTTCCGCATTAAACCCCTCGTAAATTCTTTTTCCCATTTTGATGCCATAACTTTTTTTGGTCCTAACGTTCTTTTTTATTTTAGGCTGATTAATTTTGACAGTCTTGGGCTTTGCTGCTGTGGTTGCTTTTTTATTCAATAATGGGCTCCAAATAATACTTTATTATGCCTTAATATTACTCCTTAACCATACAAGTAAGAGTTTAAAATTTCTAGCTTGTTCACCAAGTCATTCAAGTCTTTAATGTCACTTAATTGATTGTTCTCAATTTCATATAAATCTGCCTTAGTTCTAAATGATGTTCCATTAGATCTATGCCTCAAAGTACCCTTTTTGTAAAATTTCGCTTTTTGTAATAAACGTTTTTTAGATATTATGCCTACTATGGTAAGTTCATTTTTATTTATATTTAGTGAGTTAAATATATAAACATCCGTTGGGAATTCTTTCTGAAGACCTATAAAGTTATTTACATAGTAGCCCCTCACATCGGTTGTTCTGCCCATTGTTTTTACATCAATTGACAGGTTTTTTAAATTTTATGTCCTCCCCATTATCATTACCTTCTTTACCATCAACTAAATCTAAATCGAATAGATCTTTCAGAACAGATTCTCCGATAATTCCTGTGAGCTGCTCTCTTTTGTTACCATCAGCAATTCCTCTATTTCCAAAATTAAATCTTTCTACTTGATCAATGCAGTGCTTCGAAATTTCTTCTTTAACTAAAATTTTGAACAATTGTTATCTACTCCACAGTCACTGTTTAAACTTACTCCACAGTTGCGGAATTGTTCACAGCAGTGGATAACTTGGCTCTATTAAGGTGGAAAATCTTAATCGGGATTTTGATTTTCTTTTTTTTGTTTAAACCTCTCTTGATAAGCCAGGGCATTGGTTGAGGACAGTAAATAGAGCAAGAATATAATTTCTTTTAGGGCTGATATGTAGTCTGCCCTCACCAACTCCTCTGCACCAATTACAAACAAAAATGAAAGCACATCCAAAGAAACTACAAATATTGTCCAGTTTCTAGTCCAGTCTGGTTTAAAAATCATTGTATAAGCAATTCCGCCTGTGAAAACTGCTGTGAATATAGCCACAACTGGATCTACAAGATAAGTAATTGGAACCGTTATAAGAAGTGGAAGGATCCATAAACCCAACCATATTTTCCAACTGAGGGGGGATTCTTTAAGGAGCCTTAGGTTTGATGAAGAAGACATTTGTTTATTGAAACAGATTATTTATTAATAGAGAAATTTTTTCATTCTAAATGGGGATCCAGACGGAGAATTTGTCTTGGTGGTGGAAATCCCATGAGGAACCTTACTGGAAGCGGCAAAGGATGTTCGGCAGCCACCCGTTCAAACTCTTCTCCTTCCACTGGAACCGCAATGTAGTCTTCAACCTTTCCCTGAATCTCTCCGCGTACATTAGGATTCTTGCGTGCTGATTTGTACCAGCCTCTAGTCCAATGGTGGGCTGAAACATATAATTTTCCATCAGTAATAAAGCGTGCAACCATTGTGTTTTTAGATTCTCCCTTATTATCCGTCGTTGTAATCACAATCATTGGTATACCGCAATCTTTCCTTGGTGTCTTTTGTTCTTCTACATTTGAGCACCCTTCTGGATCCTCAAAAGAAGGTTGATACATGCCCAGAAATACGGATTCGAATAGCAAAACAAAAACAACATAAACTACAGCTACGATTCCTAACCATTTAAATACTTTCATTTATTTTCTGCCTTTTTCTTTGCAGCTTCCTTTTGTTTTATTTCTTTGATCTTTTGACCAATTTCTTTTGGTTTGTCAAACCACGTCCTAGTCAAAATAGCCATGAGACTAAGGAACACAAAACCCCATACTTTTACCTGCAGTGTTTCCACATCAAAGATACTTACTTTAGAATCAAACAACCAAGCAAAGAAATAAAGTGGTGCGAAAAGAAACAAAGATAAAATTAATAAGATCAAGAAAAAATTACCTATGTTTGGTTTTTTTCCGTTTTCATCTACAACATTTATATGTCTCAGGTTAATAAAAATTATTAAGGTTAAGAGCAGTCCTGTCGCTTGGTTTATATTTATTGCGTCCACAACAGGTATTTTACCCTGTTTTCCACAATAACAGATTGTTTTGGGTGTTACTGTTTTCTTCTAATCGCAAGGAAAAATATTATATTGGGGAACTTCTGAATGGACAGCAGACGAGGTTGACCAGGCGTATACCTTTGTTATTTTTTGAGATCATTCAGAGATTGATTTGCAAGAACAAGTTCATCCTTTATATTTATCAATAGCGCTAATGTTCCGCAAATAAGGATTGCCAATATAAGTCCTGCTAAGCAGCCTACAATAAAAGCTAGAAGGTTCCCTCCGTTTGTTGCAAAAAGAATTACTGTAGCAAAAATTATTACAAACGCTATAAAACCATTAACGAAAGACAGTCCATCAGCTAAAAATTTATTCATAAAATTTCTCCTAAATTTATATTAGTTAATCATAGTACAAGGTATCAATTAAAAAAAAATTTAATTTGCTGTTATGTTCTACTCCACAGTTACAGAGTGTTTTAGAACAGTGAATAACATGCGCTTTTAATTATTATAGGAACAAGCAAAATCAAAAGCTTTTTTGCCTACAGATCCTGGGGGTGGGTATGTCCACTCTTTGTTCGGTCCATAAAGTTTTGGCTCTCCTAAGCCCATATTTTCCGGAAAAAAGAATAAGTTTAAAGCTTGTTGTCTATCTAAATCACAGTCTGCCTTGAAACGTCCCATCACTGACAAAGCATTAGCTCCCTCGAGAGACTCTGTGTAATCATCTAAGCTCCAATAGTAAACAAAACCTTCGTCTTTTTTTATTGTTTCTGTATCTATATATACTGAAGTGACGCCATCAAAAGACGAACCAAGTTTTAGCCAATTTTCTGCAGCAACGTTTTGGATAAAGGCTATTAAGAAAAGAACGAAAATTTTTGCTAAATAATTCACTGTTCTAAATTACTCCACCGTGACGGAGTTAGTCCAACATGTGGGTTTGTTGATTTGGATCATGTTACTCATTATTTAAAATTATCTATAAAGATTAACGCCAAGCATTTTTTCTTCATTCATTTCTATTTCACAATATTTCCTAATTTTTTGATTAACTCATCATCTTTTAAAGAATCTGAATAATCTAATGCGCCTAAATTATCTTTAAGCTGCTCTGTATTTGATGCGCCCAAGATTACAGTTGATACATTTTTATTAAGTAAGCACCAAGCTATAGCAAGCTTTGAAGGGCTGAGGTCATAATCACCGGCTAACTTTATAAAATTAGCGACTCTTTTCATTCTATCTTGGCCTCTATCTGATTCGACCATATGCTTTCTTAGCCACTCATATCCCTCTAACGATGCTCTTGAGCCTTTAGGAATGCCTGTTAAGTATTTACCAGTTAATGCTCCTGATGCTAAGGGCGACCATGTTGTAGTGCCCATACCATATTTTTTTAAAGATGGGCTCATACTCGACTTCAAATCTATCTCTATCTAGTAAGTTGTATTGAGGCTGCTCCATTGAAGGGGGTGTTAAATGGTTTTCTATAGCAAAGGTATACGCCTGGTCAACCTCGTCTGCTGTCCATTCAGAAGTTCCCCAATATAATATTTTTCCTAGGGTAACTAAATTATGCATAGCCCAAACCGTTTCACCAATAGGGGTATCTGGGTCTGCTCTATGGCAAAAATAAAGATCAAGATATTCAACTTGTAGTCTTTTTAGGGCTTGATGACATGCTTCAGTAATATGTTTTCTACTTAAACCCATTTGAGTCGGTGAAGGGTTTTCATGAGCTCCAAAAAAAACTTTTGAACTAACGCAATAAGAGTCTCTTGGATTATTTAAGTTATTTAATGCCTCTCCCATAACAACTTCTGACAAGCCTCTTTCATATGCTTCTGCGTTATCAAAAAAATTGACGCCTGCATCCAGACAAATTCCAAACATTTCTTCTGCTAATTTTGAATCAACTTGTTTATTAAATGTTACCCAAGATCCAAAGGATAGCTCAGAGAGTTTAAGGCCTGATTTACCAAGATTTCTATACTTCATATTTTTCTTTACTCATATTCCTAGTAATTCACTACTCTGAACTATTCCACCGTAACGAAGTTGAATTGGTTGTACCTGTTTTCCTCATTTAAAAGTAGGGAATATTTTTTTATTGCCCGTGAAAATATATTTTATAAACCAAGTAACTAAAATAGGTATAAACGTAATCACCAAAACTACTGGAGGTGAGTAGTTTATGTTGTTTGGATAAATAGAGTATTGTGATTCTACAAATCCACCCTGATAGAACAAGAAAATAGAAATTAACCAACCAATCAGATGAATAACGTTACTTAATCTTTCAAGAAAATCCTTCATTTAACTAGTACAACCAAATCTACTCCACAGTGACTGATTAGATTTGTGTGTAACGGTTTTTTGTTTTTAAAATTCATTACAAGTTCCTATCGAAACAACCGTAGTGTCCATCCCACCACTTGGATATCCCAATACAGTTCCTTCGAAATAAGTAAATTTCTTGTTTTTTGTGTGATAAAGGAATATGTAAGGAACCGTACTGTCTTGGGTACAAAAAAGTTCGTCTGGATAACTCATTTCGATCTTACAGGAAAACGAGGTTTTTTCTTTCTCTTCTCGATCATACATTTTGAGAAGTTTATAATCATTATTAAATGAGAGGGTGAATCTTTTTTCTACAAACCGAACTGTTTCATCACCCTTAAACCCAGTTCTGTCTTCAGTAATACAGTATAGAACTGTTTCTGATGAAAAAACTGGTTGAAAATAAATAAGTAATAGAATTGTTAAAAACTTTTTCATTCTACCGTGACGGACTTAGCTAGATTTCTAGGTTGATCCAAGTCAGTGCCGCGTTGACATGCAACATGGTAGGCTAGAATTTGAAGAGGAATCGTGTAAATAATCGGGGCCAGCGTTTCGCTACATTCAGGCATTTCTATATAACTGCCATGCTCAATGTGTATCCTTGAGTTTGCGCCCCCAAAAACATATAAAGTTCCGCCCCTGGCTTTAACCTCTTCAAGGTTTGATACAAGTTTTTTCAGTGAGAGTGTTCTCAGGCGACAAGGCAATCACGGGTATCTGATCATCAACCAACGCAAGAGGGCCGTGTTTTAATTCTCCAGCAGGGTAAGCTTCGGCATGAATATATGAAATTTCCTTAAGTTTTAAAGCGCCTTCTTGAACAATGGGGAAAAACATGCCTCGACCCAAAAATAATGCATTATCTTTATCGGCTATGTTAGGAACAATCTTTAAAATTTCATCTGAAAGCTTTAAAGTTTTTTCAATGGCTGCTGGTAAGGATCGAAGCTCTTTGGCTAAATTTTTTCTTAAGGCCTTATCTATATCTAAGCTTTTTGCTATTGACATGGCTAGCAGAATCAAGCCTGTCAGCTGAGTAGTAAAGGCTTTGGTAGAAGCTACGCCTATTTCGGGTCCAGCATTAGTAAAAAGAACATGCTCTGATTCTCTCGCCAGGGAGCTGGTAGGAACGTTGCAAATGCAAAGCGTGCTTAGGTAATCTTTTCCTTGTGCGTATCTAAGGGCTGCTAAAGTATCTGCTGTTTCTCCGGATTGAGAAATCGTTACAAAAAGAGTGCCTTCTTCCACCAAGGGGTCTCGATAACGATATTCACTCGCAAAATCTACATAACATGGAATCTTCGCAATCTGTTCGAACCAAAATCTTCCTACCTTGCCAGCATGAAGGCTGGTTCCACATGCAACAAACTGGATTCTTTTAATTTGACTAAAAACCTCTGAAGACCTCAAGCCAAAAATATTATCCAACACATCATCTTCACCCAGCTTGCCATTGATGGTGCTGGCAACCGCATCAGGCTGCTCATAAATTTCCTTTTCCATAAAGTGAGAATATTCACCTTTAGTTACGGCGTTAACTGCTATATCTATTTCTGTAACCTCTCTTTTAACCGGAGAGTTTTTTCCATTAAATATTTTATATGTCTCATGCGTTATTTCTGCGACATCGCCATCTTCTAGGAATACAAATTCATTTGTAAGTTGAGAAAGCGCAAGGGGGTCAGAAGCCACAAAATTCTCTTCGAGACCAATCCCAATTAAAAGCGGGGTTTTGTTTCTTGCTGCTATTAAGCGGTTTTGGTCCGCAACATGTATGGCTGCTATGGCATAAGCACCATCAAGCTGTTTAACCGCTTCATGCATAGCAGACAAAAGGTCTCCAGATGATTGAAGGTGTTGATGTAGCAAATGAGCTATAACCTCTGAGTCAGTTTCAGATTGAAAAATATACCCTGCTGATAAAAGGCTTTCTTTTAACTCTAAATAATTTTCTATAATACCGTTATGAACAATGTGCACTTCTCCATCGGAATAATGCGGATGAGCGTTCTGTTCTGATGGCTTGCCATGAGTAGCCCATCTTGTGTGCGCAATACCCAGCTTACTCTTAGGACGCTTTTCAATCATTCCCTTCTCTAGCAAACTTACCTTTCCAAGAGTTCTGAGATTAAAAATACTATCTTTTTGGTGTAATGCTATTCCGGCCGAGTCATAGCCTCGATATTCCATTTTATGCAAGCCCTGTACTAACAACTTACCAACGTTGCGAGATGAGGCCGCCCCTATAATTCCACACATACTATTTTTTGTTTTTTGCCCAGTCTTCTTTTATAACTTGTTTGCCCCTTCCTACAGCAAGAGCCTCATCTGGAACATCTTTGGTAATTACGGAGCCTGCGCCCACATATGCTCCCTTGCCTATGTTTACCGGAGCTACCAAAGAAGAATTAGTTCCAATAAAGCTGTCTTCTCCAATAGAGGTCTTATGTTTGCTGGTCCCGTCATAGTTACAAGTAATGGTTCCTGCGCCAACGTTTGTATTGCTGCCTACCTCTGCATCTCCCAAATAAGCCAAGTGATTTGCTTTTGCTCCTTTCCCTAGCTTGGTTTTCTTGGTTTCAACAAAATTACCTATTCTTGCATTGTCTCCAATTTCAGATCCTTCCCTTAATCTTGCGTATGGACCAATACTGCAACCCGATCCAACGGTTGCGGAACATAAATGAGAGAAGGCCTCAATGACCGAGTTGTCTCCAATAGAAACATCTTGCAAAACTACATTGGATTTGATTGTGACATTTTTTCCAAGCCTTATTTGGCCTTCTAATATTACATTCACATCAATGCTGCAATCCTTGCCAGCCTTAACATCGCCGCGAAGATCTACTCGTGAAGCATCTATTAATGATATTCCTTGGTCTAATAACTTATCAGCGTTCATTTGTCTTAATATTGATTCAAGCTCATGCAGTTCCTTTTTGTTGTTTGCTCCCATTACTTCTCTAGGGTTTGCTTGAATACAATTTATTTTAACCCCTTTTGCGGAAAGTATCTCTACCAGATCGGTTAAGTAATATTCATTAGCAGCATTTTTGTTATCAATTTCTTCTAATGCATCTATAAGTAATTGTCCTTCAACCACCAAAGTTCCCGTAAAAACCTCATGTATTTTCCTTTGCTCATCTGATGCGTCTTTATGCTCAATGATTTTTATTGCATGCCCTTTATTGTTGGTCATAACTCTTCCATAGCCTGTTGGATCGTCTAGGTGCATGCATAAAAGACAGCACTCTTTAGATGAAGAAATTAAAGATTTGATGGTTTTATTAGTTATCAATGGAACATCGCCATACAAAACCAAGACCTTTTCATTTGGTTTAATTAAATGCATGGCCTGTTTTACTGCGTGAGCGGTTCCAAGCTGCTTTTCTTGCTCGACGGTTTGAATGCTTGGATAAGCCTCATGAATGAGTTTCTTTAAAATCTTTTTTTCATAGCCAATTACTGCGGTTATGTTGGTACTGGTTTTTTGAGCTGTATTAATAACATGAGAAATTAGAGTTGCTCCGCCCAGGGGCTGCATAACCTTAGGCAGGTTAGTGTTCATCCTGGTTCCCTTGCCCGCTGCAAGAATAATGGTATGAATGTTCAACGTATTGAAAAATTAAACTTGATACAAATACCTTACTTGTTTTTTCTTAATTTTTGAATTGTTTTGATTCGTGCGGCCGCTTCAGCAAGCTGTGCTGCTGCTTTGGTGTAGTCAAGCTCTGCTTCTTTGTCGTGCATATTTTTTTCAGCCATCTCTTGGGCTTTTATGGCCTCAGCCTCATCCATAGATTCAGCTCTTTCAGCCCTATCAGATAAAAATGTAACTATGTCTGGTTGAATCTCTATGAAACCACCAGAGCAAAAAAACGTTTTCTCATCATCACCGTTTTGAACCCTCACTGGGCCTGGGACAAGGCCCGTAAGAAGTGGCGCATGCCCGGGAGCAATACCAATTTCTCCAAGAGAGCCAGTTGCAAAAACCATGGTGCCCTCACCAGAATAAATTTCCTCGCTTGATGAAACTATGCTGACTTTAATAGTAGACATTGGTTATAAGGTTTTGGCTTTCTCAACCGCCTCTTCTATGGTTCCCACCATATAAAACGCCTGTTCTGGAAGATCATCATAATCTCCAGCTAAAATGGCTTTAAATGATTTAATGGTGTCCTCTAAACTCACATATTTGCCTGGCGCGCCAGTAAACACCTCTGCAACTGTAAAGGGTTGAGATAAAAATCTTTCTATTTTTCTTGCCCTCGCCACAGCCAGTTTGTCGTCTTCTGACAGTTCATCCATACCAAGAATAGCGATAATGTCTTTTAGCTCTTTATATCTTTGTAAAACTCCTTGAACTCCTTGGGCCACGTTGTAATGCTCTTCTCCAACAACCAGGGGATCCAATTGCCTGCTTGTTGAGTCAAGGGGGTCCACGGCTGGATAAATTCCAAGCTCCGAAATCTGTCTAGATAAGACAACCGTTGCATCTAGATGAGCAAATGTTGTTGCAGGAGAGGGGTCTGTTAAATCGTCCGCAGGAACATAAATGGCTTGAATCGATGTAATAGATCCGTCTTTTGTTGAGGTAATCCTTTCCTGCAAGGCCCCCATTTCCTCTGCAAGCGTGGGTTGATATCCCACGGCTGAAGGCATTCTTCCAAGCAGGGCTGAAATCTCTACACCGGCTAGGGTATATCGATAAATGTTGTCAATAAACAAAAGAACGTCTCTGCCTTCGTCTCTAAATTTTTCTGCCATGGTGAGACCCGTTAAGGCTACTCTTAATCTGTTTCCTGGGGGTTCGTTCATTTGCCCATATACCATTGCCACTTTTGAATCACTTAATTTTTCTACATTCACAACACCAGATTCTTGCATCTCATAATAAAAATCATTGCCCTCTCTTGTTCGCTCTCCTACCCCGGCGAATACAGACAAGCCTGAGTGCTCGGTTGCAATGTTATTAATAAGCTCCATCATGTTTACTGTTTTTCCAACTCCGGCGCCTCCAAATAAACCAATTTTTCCTCCTTTTGCAAAGGGGCATATTAAATCAATTACCTTAATTCCCGTTTCTAGCAAGTCATCTGAAAGGGATTGATCCACGTAAGTTGGTGGTTTTGTATGAATAGGCATTTTTTCTGATTCGCCTATTGCGCCCAGCTCATCAATGGGGTTGCCAAGCACATCCATAATTCTACCAAGGGTTTTTTCTCCAACCGGCACAGAAATTGGGGCATTGGTGCGAGAAACTGCAAGGCCCCTTTTTAGGCCCTCTGATGAGCCCATGGCAATTGTCCTAACAACCCCATCTCCTAATTGCTGTTGAACCTCTAAAACGATTCCAATTTCATCAATTTCCAAGGCCTCATAAATGTTGGGGATGTTGGTCTTTTCAAACTCCACATCAATAACCGCCCCAATAATTTGTATGACTAAACCGTTGCTCATTTTTCTCTCCTTAAACCGCAGCCGCCCCACTCACTATCTCTGATAGCTCTTGGGTAATGGCTGCTTGCCTTACATTGTTATATAAAAGCTCTAATTCTTTAATTAATTCACCGGCATTTTCTGTTGCATTTTTCATGGCAAACATCTTGGCGGCTTGCTCGCATGCGCTATTTTCTACAACCGCATGGTAGATTAATGATTCAATATATCTTGTCATCAAGCCCTCTAATAGCTCTTTTGCCTCGGGCTCATATATATAATCCCAATGGATTGTAGTTAAGTCCCCTTCCTCTGGTGCTGGCAAAGGAATTAATTGTTGTACGTTGGGGTCTTGGGTCATGGTGTTCACAAATCTGTTGCTGCAAAGAAGCACCCGATCAATCTCGCCGCTTTGATGAAGGTCTAAAACTGTTTTTGTTAATCCAATCAAGGCATCTGGATCAGGCTTATCTCCAAGTTTTTGGACTTTTGCTACAACGTTGCCCCCAACCGATTTAAAGAAGGTTGCTGCTTTAGCCCCAATAAGGGCAAAACTTGATTCTATGCCCTGTTTATTGAGTGTTGATGCCACTTGAATAAGGCTTTTAAAAAGGTTGGTATTAAGCCCGCCACACAAACCTTTGTCCGTGCTCACCACAATAAAACATGCCTTTTTAGTTTCTCTGTGCTCATAAAAAGGGTGTGAATACTCAGAGCTTGATGTTGCAATGTGAGATATAACTTCTTTAATCTTTTCAGAATAAGGCCTCCCTAGCCTCATCTCGTCTTGTGTTTTTCTAATCTTGCTGGCGGCAACCATCTCCATTGCTGAGGTGATTTTTTGCGTGCTTTTAATGCTTGCAATTTGTTTTCTAACTTCTTTAGTGTTTGCCATGGATTAAATTAAAAGGTTTGAGTTTTTTTAAATTGTTCAACTATTTCGGTGAATTTTTTTTCAATATCATCATTCCAATCACCGGTTTCATTTATGGCTTTTTCTAGCTCCGGCTTTTCTGAGCTAAAGAAGCCATGCAAAGCCTCTTCAAAGCTACCGATCTTTTCAACTTCCACATCATCCATGTGGCCTTTATCGGCAGCGAAAATACTCAAAGACTGTTGCGCTACAGTTAAAGGTGAATATTGTTTTTGTTTAATGAGCTCGGTTATTCTCTGCCCTCTGGCAAGCTGGGCTTTTGTTGTCTCATCTAAATCTGATGCAAACTGAGAAAAAGCAGCCAATTCTCTATACTGAGCTAAAGCCGTTCTTACGCCGCCGCTTAATTTTTTCATTATTTTGGTTTGAGCCGCCCCTCCAACCCGTGAAACTGAAATCCCAGGATTAATTGCTGGTTTTATACCAGAATTAAATAAATCAGCTTCTAGAAAAATTTGCCCATCTGTAATTGAAATGACATTTGTCGGCACAAAAGCAGAAACGTCACCCGCTTGTGTTTCGATAATTGGTAAAGCAGTTAAAGACCCTGTTTTGCCCTTAACTTTTCCATTGGTGGCTTTTTCAACATATTCAGCATTAACGCGTGCAGCTCTTTCTAACAATCTTGAATGAAGGTAAAAAACATCGCCAGGATATGCCTCTCTACCGGGAGGTCTCTTTAAAAGGAGTGAGACCTGCCTGTAAGCCACAGCCTGTTTAGAAAGGTCATCATAAACAATCAAGGCATCTTCGCCTCTGTCTCTAAAGTACTCCCCCATTGAACATCCAGAATATGGTGAAAGATATTGCATAGGAGCTGGATCTGACGCCGAGGCAGACACCACTATTGTGTGCTCAAGAGCGCCATGCTCTTCTAGTTTTTTCACAACATTAGCAACACTAGATTGTTTTTGTCCTATAGCAACATATATACATTTAATCCCCGTTCCTTTTTGGTTAATAATGGCGTCAATTGCTAAGGCTGTTTTACCTGTTTGTCTATCTCCAATAATTAGCTCTCTTTGACCGCGTCCGATTGGCACCATCGTATCAACAGCCTTGAGCCCAATTTGCACTGGCTGTTCAACCGACTGCCTTGCTATTACGCCGGGGGCCACAACCTCTACAGGGGCTGTTTCGTCTGTTTTAATTTCACCCTTACCATCAATGGGTGTGCCAAGAGCATCAACAACTCGACCCAATAAAGCCTCACCAACAGGCACCTCTAAAATCCTGCCTGTACAAACTGCTTTTTGACCCTCAACAAGACCAAGATAGTCTCCTAGGACAACCGCCCCCACAGAATCTTGCTCTAGATTCAAGGCAAGCCCAAGAATGCCGCTTTCAAATTCAATTAACTCCCCATACATAACATCGCCCATACCGTGGATGCGAACAATTCCGTCTGAAACGCTGACGATAATGCCCTCATTTTTTCTCTCTGCCGAAAGGTCTAGGGCAGAAATTTTTTCTTTTAAGACGCTGGATATTTCTGATGGTTTTAATTGACTCATTTTTTTACCTTAAAAATTTAATTGATTTACTAATTTCTTTACTTTTCCCCTAATGGACAGATCAAATATTTCGTCTCCTATTTTTATGGAAAACCCGCCCATAATCGAGGGGTCCTCTGAAAATTCTATATTTGAACCCTTTCCGTATCGGGCAAATAATTTATCAATGATCATTTGTTTGTTTTCATTTGAGGGTTTGGTTGCAATGTTTACGATTATTGAGCTGGTTTTATTGTGTTGCTCTAAAAGTTCTTTGTAGCTTATATAAATTGCTTCGATTAAATTTAATCGTTTATTTGTAGCAAGAAGCTCCACCATTTTTTTTAAGATCTCGCCAACATCCTTGCCCATCAGTTTATTAATGGTTCTTGCTATTTCTTGTTTTGAAAATTCTGGATCCTCAATTAAGCTAGAAACCTCTTTTGTACGAGATACGGTTGATAATAGAGCAAGATCTGATGCAATTTTTTCTTGTTCATCCTGCTCTAAAGCTGTTAAAAAAATAGCTTTAGCGTAGGGTCTTGCAAGTGGAGATAGCTCAATCATATTATAGTTCTGATGCTGCTTTTTTAAGAAGATTTTGATGTTTATCAGGGTCTATTTCTTCTTCTAATATTTTTTCTGAAGTGTCTATAATGAGCTCCGACATTTTTAGTTTTAATTCTTCTTTGGCTTTATTTGCATCATTTTCTATGGTTTTTGATGCGGCTGATAGAATTTTTTCAGCCTCAGCTTCAGCTTTGATTGATGCATTTGCAACAATTTGAGAGGCTCTAGTGTTGGCTTTGTTTAAAATTTCTGCTGCCTCTTCCTTGGCTTTATTCATTTTTTGATCAAACTCTAATTGGGCTTCTTCAAGAGAGTCATCCGCCTTCTTTGCGGCCTCTAACCCATCAGCTATACGCTTCTCCCTCTCCTCCATAATAGAGATGATTGGGGGCCAAACATACTTCCAACAAATTGCTACAAAAATAACAAATGCTATCGTTTGGCCTAAAAGCGTTGCGTTAATATTCATCAGAAATTAGGCGGCAAACATTAAAAAAAGTCCTAAGCCCAAGCCAATCATTGGGACAGCGTCTACAAGAGCCATCACAATAAAAAGTTGAGTTCTTAGCATTGGTATAAGCTCTGGTTGTCGAGCAGCGCCCTCTAAAAACTTTCCACCTAACACGCCCACGCCAACACCAGCCCCAACAGCACCAAGGCCAATCATCAGGCCTGAAGCTATATAAATAAGCGATTGTTCCATTCTTTTCTCCTAAAATTAAGACCTAGTGGTCTTCTGTTTCATGCGCCATTGCTAAATAAACAATGGTAAGCACCATAAAAATAAAGGCTTGTAGGCCTAAAATTAAAACATGAAAAAGGGCCCATATTACATGCAGGCCCACCCCAAGCAAACCTATTGATATTGAGCTAAAAGTTAACATTAACGCTATCAAAATAAAAATCATTTCGCCGGCGTATAAATTACCAAATAGACGCAAGCCAAGCGAAATTGGTTTTGCTATCAAATTAACCCCCTCAAGAATAAAATTTACAGGTATAAAATATTTACCAAAGGGATGAAGTGTTAGTTCGGCTACAAAACCCTTCAGACCTTTAATTTTAATGCTATAAAAAATAATAAGGATAAAAACAGCCAAAGCCATTCCAAGCGTAATGTTGGGATCTGCAGTAGGAACTACCTTAAAATATTCTATCCCAGCACCTTTGGCTAGCTCGGGAAGATAATCCACCGGCACTAAGTCCATCAGGTTCATCAAAAAAACCCAAATTAAAACGGTTAGGGCCATTGGGCCTATTAGGTTATTTTTTGCTGAAACAAATACGCTTTGAACATTGTCATTAACAAACTCAATACACATCTCAACAAAATTTTGCATTCCGGATGGGGCTTCTGTTGAGAGCTTGGGTATTCCCCATCTAAAAAGCAAAATAAACACGGCCCCTAGAAAAACCGACCACCCCAAAGAATCTATATGAAAAGCCCAAAAACCCATCTCATTTGCATGGTGCGGGTCGCATGTCCATCCATGACTTTCTGTTTTACCACACACCCAGTTTGTTAAATGGTGTTGTATATACTCTTCGCTTGTTATTGGTGTATGTGCGTCTGATACCATTTTATTCAGTAATCTGTTTTGGGTTAAAAGTTATATTTAAGTATACAAGGAGAAACACTGCGATTAGAGTGTTTTCAGCAACATATTTAATAGAAATAATTGTAAAAAGGATAAATATTAACCACCTGCTCACAAAAGCTAAATAGAGGGCCGCTATATTGCTTTTGGGTTTGTTTGATAGGTAGATGGCTCCTGCTATCGCCATAAAATAAGCAATAAATATTGGCTGCATAGATATTGGAAATATTGCTAGCGAGGCCAACAATCCAAATAAAGATAACCAGTTGTTTTTAAGAGTCTTTATATTTATTTAGAGTATGTTTTTTACGTGCGTGATTATAAAAATTTATGCTCTTAAGGACAAGCCTAATTGTTTTTTAATTTTAGTAACTTGCTAATAATTGCCTCCCTGTCATCTTTAGAAGCATAAGAAATAAACAACCTTCCTTTAGAAGAGGATTTTTGCTCTATTTGGATTTTGTGCCCAAATGCCTCAGATAGCTCCTCTTCTATATTTAAAAGGTCTCTATTTTTAGGTTTGATTTGGGTTTGAGTTGATTTGGGTTTTTTGATGGCGGCGGCATCTTTAACGGTCATACCTAAAGAGACAATTTTTTTTGCAAGCTCTTCTGCCTCTAATGGCTCCATGGAAGCCAATATTTTTGCGTGTCCCTTCTCTAGGTCCCCAGAATATAAAAGATCAATTATTGATTTAGGTAATTTTAATAATCTTATTGCATTTGCAATTGAGCTTCGTGCTTTTCCCGTAACCTCGGCTATGCCCTCCTGGGTGAGGTTAAATTCTTTTTTTAAACGATCGTAACCCCTAGCCTCTTCAATTGGGTTAAGGTCTTCTCTTTGAAGGTTTTCAATTAATGCTAATTCCAATGCGGTTTGATCTTCTGCGGCATCTATTAAGCAGGGCGCGCTTTCGAGGCCGGCTTTTTTTGCGGCTCTGAGCCGTCTTTCCCCGGCAATTAACTCATATCCGCCCGCTCCAGTCTCCCGAACAAGGATGGGTGAAAGGATGCCATGTTTGGATATAGAGAGGGTAAGTTCATCGATTTTTTCCTCATTAAACTCTTGTCTGGGTTGAAATCTATTTGGTTTAATTTGATTTAGGTCAATATCTTTAATTGTTTTTTGGTTCAATTCTGCAGCCCCTTTTAATAGAGCATCCAGGCCGGTGTTTAAAATTTTATCCGCCATTGTTTATTCTCCTTACAAGCTCTCCCGCTAAGGCTAAATATGCTTTTGCTCCAAATGAGGAGGGCATATATTGAATTGCTGATATTCCATGACTGGGCGCCTCTGCAAGTTTAATATTTCGTGGTATAAGTGTATTAAAAACTAAACTTGGAAAGTATTTCTCTAGTTCCTCAGAAACCTCTTTGGCCAGGTTGTTTCTCATATCTACCATTGTTCTAATAATACCGAATACACGGTTGTTTGTGAGATTTTTGTTTTTTAGAGTGTTAATTGTGTTTATAAGTGAAGAAATGCCCTCCAGTGAATAATATTCGCATTGTAGGGGGATAAGCGTTCCAGTTGCCACAAAAAGAGACTCGAGGGTGAGTTGGTTAAGGGATGGGGGGGTGTCTATAATAATAAACTCGTAATCGAGCTCACCGAGGTGTTTTTTTAGGTCTCCTTGTTTGTGTTGGTCTCTTATTAAAACCTCTAACGCGATTAGATTTTCCCCTCCTGGAATAACATCATATTCAGCTGAAGAGGGTAAAATTGCATTTTGTATGCTTGTTTCTTTTAGATAGATTTCATATAACGTTTTTTCGTTTTTTTTTACCCCTGCGGCTGTGCTTGCATTGCCTTGCGGGTCAAGGTCCACCAATAAAACCCTTCTTTTCGTTGCCGCCAGAGCCGCAGCAAGGTTGACTGCTGTTGTTGTTTTCCCAACGCCACCTTTTTGGTTGGCTATTGCGATAATGTGTTTCATTTTTGGTTAATTTCTAAAATATTTCTTTTTAAGTTTTTTAAGTTTTTGTTGTGAATGGTATAAGAGTATTTCTTATTGTCTATTTGAACAACCTCATTCAGAACTTTTTCCTTTGTTCCCTTCATTAATAAAAATTTGCCGCTTTGTTTTAGGAGGTGCTCTGATAGTGAGATTATTTTTTGTGTTTTGGCAAGAGCCCTGGCTGTTATAACATCAAAAGGACCTAAGTTTGTTGTGTTTTCTTCTACTGCTTTATCATAAATCTCTGCGTTTTTGAGGTTTAATAATTTTATTGTTTTTTTTATAAAATACGCTTTTTTGTTGTTTTTTTCTGACATAACCACATGTGTGTTTGGTTGGTGTATAGCTATAATCATGCCGGGGAAACCAGCCCCGCTTCCAATATCAAGTATTATGTTGGTATTTTGGGTGTGAGTAAGGATTGTTTGTGAGTCCTGAACATCTGATTTTAAAATGTCTTCTTTTAGCTTCCTGCCTGTTATGTTATGGGTGGCATTAAATTTAACAACCTCTTTTACAAACCGCGCTATAAGGTTTTTTTGGTTTGGTGTTGTTTTAATAATTTTTAACCTTTGTTTTTTTTATTTTTTTTATATTAATCGCTATGACATTAACAGCTGCTGGGGTTACGCCTTCAAGTCTACTGGCCTGACCAAGTGTTGAGGGTTGGCTTTTGGAAAGTTTTTCAATAACCTCATTAGACAACCCGTTTATTTTTGAAAAATTTGTATTTTGAGGTATTTTTGTTTGTTCATTTTTTTTAGAATTTTCTACTTCTTTTTTTTGTTTTTTTATATAGCCGCTATATTTTATTTCGTTTGAGGCTCGGTCAAGCATTTTGCTTTCGTCTTTTTTAAGATTAATTTGGTTTTTAATTGTTTGGGTGTTCATGTCTGTCCTTTTGAGGGCATCTAAACATGGGATTGTTTTTTTATTATAAAAAATTTTCTTGTTTTTAATGTTGTTTAGGAAGGTATTATATTTGTTTTCCTCTTCTTTATATTTGTCATAGGTTTTATTGTCGACCAGTCCTATTTTGTTAGCTTTGCTGGTTAGCCTTTGTCTTGCGTTGTCCTGGGATAACATAAGCCTATACTCGGCCCTGCTTGTAAACATTCTGTATGGTTCGGTGACTCCGTGCAAAGTAAGGTCATCTATTAAAACGCCTATATATGCTTCACTTCTTAAAAAAATTATTGGCTCTTTTTTTAATATTTCTTGTCCCGCATTAATTCCAGCCACCAAGCCCTGGGCAGCCGCCTCTTCATAGCCGGTTGTTCCGTTGATTTGACCAGCCAAATAAAGGTTTTTAAAAAATTTTGTTTCAAGGGTTTGATTGAGAGATCTTGGGTCTATGAAATCATACTCGACTGCATATCCATACTCATCTATTTCGCTATTTTCCAAACCTTTGATTGATTTTATAAATTGTTTTTGTACTTTTTTTGGGAGGCTGGTTGATATTCCATTCGGATAAACAAGGTCTTTTTTTAACCCCTCTGGTTCTATAAAGATTTGATGGCTTTCTTTGTGTTTAAATTTGTTTATTTTGTCTTCAATGGATGGACAGTATCTCGGACCAATCCCTAATATTTGACCAGAATACATAGCTGATAGGTGGGTGTTTTTTTTAATAATTTGGTGGGTTAGTGGGTTGGTTCTGGTTATATAGCAGGATATTTGTGGAAGGTGTTTTTTTGGTGGGTTAAGCAGAGACATTGCTGGGGGTGGTACGTCCCCTGGTTGTTCTTCCATGGTTTTTATATTAATGCTTGACATTTTTATTCTTGCTGGGGTTCCTGTTTTTAGCCGACCCATGGGGAGTTTTAAGCTGTAGAGTTTTTTTGACAAAGGGATTGCGCTGTCATCCCCCACGCGGCCTCCGTATTTTTTGTCATCCCCTGTGTACATTACTCCGTTTAAGAATGTTCCTGTTGTTAGTATTAGTTTTTTTCCTTTTATTTTTTCACCTGAAGCCAATAAAACCCCATCAGCTTTTCCTTTGCTTGTTATTATGTCTACCACCTCGCCCTCAACTGTTGAAATATTACTAGCGGCTAAAATGTTTTGAATGGCTTTTTTATAAAGATCCCTGTCACATTGAACCCTTAGCGCCTGAACAGCAAAACCCTTGCGAGTATTAAGGGTTCTAAACTGAATCCCAGATTGGTCTGTTGCTTGTGGCATAATTCCGCCCAAAGCATCAATCTCCCTAACTAGGTGAGACTTTCCCAACCCGCCTATTGCTGGGTTACATGACATTTGACCAATGGTGTTTTTTTTAAATGTGACCAAGCAGCATGTTAAGCCTTGGCGATAAATAGAATGGGCTGCTTCAACCCCAGCATGACCCCCACCTATTACTATTACATCAAACATATACAAACAAAGTTATATAACAACAATATACTATTGTTGTTATTATTAGGGGCGTGTTATTTTGTGAATAACCCACAAAACAACCAGCGCCATAAAGTTAGTTCAGTATAATAACTTATGTAAACGATACCTAAAAACCTGTTTTCATATTTGCAATAAGGTGTGGACAAAAAAAGGGGTTATTTTAACCACAACAAGCTAACAATTTTTCTACTTACCTATACAAAAATCTTTAAAAATATCTCCAAGCAAATCATCGGGAAACTTAACACCAAGAAACTCATCAAAACAACCCCTGGCCACACGCAAGTCTTCCGCCGCCAAATCAATGTTTTTTTCTTGTTTTATTTTTAACTCACATTCATTTAATTGTCTTAATGCGTTTTCAAACAAACTCAAATGACGGCCCCGGACAAGAAAAGTTTTTTTAGATTTAATTGGGCTTGATTTAATTGATTTTAAAATCAGGTTTTTTAAATCCTGGACACCCTCCCCAGTTTTAGCAGAAACCAAACAATTAAAACCTTTGCCACCATCACCCCTATCTAACTTATTAAAAACAAACAAGTGGTTTTTGCCCCGGACAACCTCGGAAAAAACAGGCAAAAGGCTTTCGGTTGATCCATCCAAAACAACCAAAACCAAATCAACCTCATCAACTTCCTTATTAGACAAATCGACGCCCTTTTGTTCTACCAAATCACCGGCGTCCCTAACACCCGCAGAGTCAACCAGTTCAAAACTTACGCTGTTATAAAACATTTCTGAGTCTATTAAGTCTCTGGTTGTACCGGGTGTGCTTGAAACCAAAGCCCTATCAAAACCAAGCAAGCCATTAAACAGCGAAGACTTACCGGTGTTCGGAGGGCCAAAAAACAAAACTCGCCTTTTAGACATTTTTTTTGTAGAAACCAGACACGAATCTATTAAATCAACAACCCTGTTTTTAATACCTCTCAACCTTTCTCCAACACCACCCTCTTTTAAAAAATTATAATCTTCGTCAGAAAAATCAATACTACCCTCAACAAAAACCCTTAAAGAGTCAACCTCCTCTCCAACAGACCTAACCACCTCACTTAACTGACCAGACACAGCTGCGGCAGACAGCCTAGCTCTTTCAACATCTTCAGAATGAATTAAATCTGCAACAGCCTCAACCTCATTTAAAAAAAGCTTGTTGTTTTCATAGGCAATTCTTGAAAACTCTCCAGGCTCAGCCTCCCTAAAACCCAAACTCAAAAAAGCAGAAGTCAAAGAACTGATCACAGCAAGACCCCCGTGACAAAAAACCTCCACAGAATCCTCTCCGGTAAAACTGTTTGGACTCCCATAATAAACAACAGAACACCTATCAATAACAACCCCGTCTAACACAAGGTTACGCAAACAAACTCTTCTGTTTTCTAAAATAGGCCTTTCTAACAAAGCTGCAAAAACGTCTAGACAACCGTTACCTGAAAGCCTAAAAACAGCAAGAGCAGATTGGGCGACAGGTGTGGCTAAGGCAAAAATCAAAACTAACCCTCGTTAGTAGGAGCACCATACTTTTTATACATTGCTCGTTGTTGAACCAAAGAAATAGCACTATTAGCAATAGAATAAACAACCAAACCTGAGGGCATAATTACAAAAATAGCCGCTATCATAAGAGGCATAACCTTCATTACCTGAGCCTGCATCGGGTCCATGCCCGGGGGTTGGGGGTTTAGTTGTTGAGTCAAATACATCAAACCAGCAAAAACAACCGGCAAAATATAAAACGGATCCGGAGAGGACAAATCTTGAATCCAAAACAAAAATGGTTCATGCCGCAATTCAACGCTTTCCCTTAAACAAAAAAAGAACGCTATAAAAACAGGCATTTGCAACAACAATGGAAAACAACCACCAGCGGGGTTGATCCCTTCTTTTTTATATAAAGCCATCATCTCAGTTCCAAGCTTGGCTCGGTCATCTTTATAACGCTCCTGAGTTTCCTTTAATTTAGGCCCAACAGCTCTCATTTTTGCCATGCTTGAAAAACCCTTAGCTGACAAAGGCCACAACAACATTTTAATTAAAAGGGTTAAAAGAATTATTGAAACACCCCAGTTTCCTGCAAATTGATTTATAAGGCTTAACAACATTGTTAAAGGTTGTGCTAAAAACCAAAACCAACCCATATCAATTGAAAGTTCTAAATCAGACGCCCTGTTCATTAAATCAGACCTTATTTTTGGACCAACAAAAATCCTATGCTCAACCTCAACAGGAGACAAAGTGTCATGACCCGAAGACATAACAGCCATAACATAAACTCCACCATTTTCTTTGGGCGGAATTACAGTTAAGGTTTGCTCTCTGTCGGCTGGGGTTAAAATAGCAGCCATAAAATATTTTTGAATAAAAGCCAACCAACCGCCCCGCTGAACATACTCTACCCTTTCATCAACGTTTCTCAACCTTGAGTTTACATAGGGGTCGTCGGGCGTATTAAATGCAACCCCTGTATAAGAGCTATTTTCAAATATACCCCCCCTAGAGTCTAAAGGCTTTCCATCGGTTCTATACATAGCAATATAAGACGTCATTTTGCCGTCACCAATATCACCCAAATACTCATCAACAATTTTTAATTCATAATCATCTTCTTTAAGTGAGATTGTTTTTTCAAAAAGACCATCTTTTGAAACTAATTTTACAGATGTCGGCTGTGTAGAAGAGACACTAAAATCAACCTCATTATTGCTAAAACCACTACCTAAATAAAACTTAAAACCAGAATCATCAAAACCAAACACCCTTACACCCAACGAACCTTCTTTTTGTAAAAAAGTATATTCTTTTAAGCGCACCTCCCAAATACGTCCGGTCAAAGGGCTAATTTTTACAATTAGTTTTTTGTTTTCTATTTCAACAAAACCGCTGCTTTCTTGGGGTGGATTGGCTTGATCCTCTTTAATCTGCTCTATATAAGAAGACTCAGCAAGCTCTTGTTTCTGTTTTGACTCTTGGTTCCACGAGAAAAAAAGCATATAAGAGAACACCAAAACCAAAGCAATATAAAAAAATCTAAAATTCATTATTTAACCTCATCAATCCCACCTTGGGACCAAGGACCACATTTTACAATTCTAACCAAAGAATAATAACCCCCAATCAAAGCACCATGCTTTAAAATACTTAATTTCGCATACTCTGAACAGGTTGGGTGAAACCTACAATTATCACCAAACAAAAAACTCAAACGCTTTTGGTAAAAACTAATTATATAAAGCAAAACTTTTTTCATATATTACAAGACTGTAAAATCAGCCATTGTTATCTCCTAATGTATTGTTATGTCTAAATTTAGGGACAACCTCATCTGCTCACTATAACCCCTATGTAAAGATGCATAAGTTCCATCATCCTCTTTGTGTAAAATCTCAAAGTAAACTTCAGCATCATCATCATCAGGTACATGAAGCACAACGCGATCTCCACACTCTGCACACTCAACATCATATTGGCATGAGAATTTAAATTGTCTATGTTCACATTTTGTTTTCATTTTTTTATCTCATTATCAAGAACATATTTCATTTCGCATTTGAAATGCTAATGATCTGTTTTTTTAAACCCTTGCAAAACTGATGACATGTTTTCATCAATATAACTAAAGCCCTTTTCTAAAAAACCAGAGCGCAAAACCACTAAAAAACCAGGGCCTAGTTTATTTTTTTTAAAAACCTCTTTAACCCAACGTTTAGCTTTGTTTCTTTTGGTGGCTAAAGGGAATTGGTTTTTTTTTATAATAATTTTTAAAGTTTTTGAAAGGGATTCCTTGTCAAAAAAAATAGAAACCTCTTTTGATTGAAAGATTTTTTTAGAAGTATTCAGAACCAAATAAAACTATGCTGTTAAAGTTTTTCTACCTTTTTTTCTTCTGTTTGCAATTATTGCACGACCAGCCTTGGTAGCCATGCGCGCCCTAAAACCATGGTTTCTTTTTCGTTTCAGTGTGCTGGGTTGAAATGTTCTCTTCATTTGTTACTCAAAAATAGGTTTGAATTATAGAACATTGGCTACGAATTGGAAGAAAAACAGGATAAAATTAAACACAACGTATACCCACAGCTTATCCACAAAAAATACATATGCTTATGCTGTAGATATCTTGTTGGTTTTTGTTAGACTAACTTTTCAACAGGAGATATTTGAATTGAAATTTTGGTCAGAGTGCACAGACAAACTTGAGGCAACCCTTTCACAAGAAGAGTTCAATACCTGGATAAGACCCCTTAAAGCACAAATCAATAAAAAAGATCTTGAAATAACTGCGCCAAACGACTTTGTTTTAAATTATGTAGAAGAAAACCTGGGCGAAACAATTAAAAGCTTGGTTAATAATTCAGACAAGTCGCTTAATGTAAAGTTTAAAATATTAAATAAATCAACATTTGTCGAAAAATTAAATATCTCAGAAGATAATACTATTGGTTTGGTCCAATCTTTTACTTTTGATGCGTTTGTTGAGGGAAAATCAAACCACATGGCGCTTGCTGCAGCAAAACAGGTTGCGGCTAACCCGCAGGGTGACTATAACCCTCTGTTTATATACGGAGGCGTAGGACTGGGAAAAACCCACCTAATGCACGCTGTTGGCAACGAAATACTAAAGAAAAAGAAACCGAAAAGAGTTGTTTATGTACATTCTGAAAAATTTGTTGCTGATATGGTTAAAGCCCTTCAATTGGGGGCTATGAGCGAATTTAAAGAGTTTTATAGGAATGCTGATGCCCTTTTGATAGACGATATTCAGTTTTTTGCTGGCAAAGAGCAGTCACAAGAGGAGTTTTTTCATACATTCAATGCATTATTAGATAGAAACCACCAAATGGTCCTAACTTGTGATAAATATCCAAAAGAGATAGATGGGCTAGAAGAGCGTTTAAAATCAAGACTTGGGTGGGGCTTGCCAGTTATTATTGAGCCGCCAGAGTTAGAAACAAGGGCGGCTGTTTTATTAAGCAAAGCAAATTCAATGGGCGTTACGCTACCCAACGATTGCGCAATTTATATTGCTGAAAGAATTAGGTCTAATATTAGAGAGCTTGAGGGGGCGTTAAAAAGAGTTGTGGCAAACTCCCGTTTTACCAATCAAGATATAGACATACCTTTTGTAAAAGAGGCCCTAAAAGACCTGTTTGTTATCTCTGCCAAAATGGTCAGCATTGATAATATTCAGAAAACTGTTGCTGAATATTACAACATAAAACTATCAGATCTTTTGTCAAAAAGAAGAAGTCGTTCAATTACACGTCCGCGACAATTAGCAATGGCGTTAACAAAAGAACTCACCAACCACAGTCTTCCAGAAATTGGTGAGGCTTTTAATGGAAGAGACCATACGACCGTATTACATGCTTGCGGCAAAATCAAAGAGCTAAGAGAAGAAATACCATCATTAGAAGAGGACTACAGAAACCTTAATAGGACACTCACAAATTAGATGGAAATTATTCTAAAAAAAGAGCAACTTGTCCCAACATTAAATACTGTTTTAGATGTCGTAGACAATAAAACGGCGCATGCAATTTACTCAAACGTTTTAATAAATGCATTAGATAATCAAATCGAATTTACAGGCACAGATGCAGAAAGCCAGGTAACAATTCAGTCACCATTCAGCGAAATTAAATCAACCGGAACAACAACTGTAAATGCAAAAAAATTTAATGAACTGTGTAGGCTTATTCCAGATAACGGGGACATATCACTTAAGTATGTTGATGAAAAATTAAATATAATAACTGACAATGGTAAGTACTCACTATCAACAAAACCATCTTCAGATTACCCAGTGTGGAATAAAGAAGAATTTAACAACCCGTTAGAAATTAACGCAAAAGACCTTTATAACCTTATCAACAATGTTTCTTATGCGGTCTCAAACACAGATTGGAGAGAATTTTTAATGGGTGTTTGGATGTACCCAGAAGGTGAAATGCTAACCGCAGCAGCATCAGACGCTACTAGGGTAGCTGTATCTAGAATGAACCTTAATGAGGGCTCATTAACTAGCGTTGGGATTATCCCCAAAAAAGCAGTGAATGCGATAACTAGATTTTTGTCAGAAAAAAATAACACAGTTAAATTTGATATTACAGAATCCTTTTCCTTAATTGAGGCTGATAATATTTTTTTTCAAACAAACCTACTTGATGACCCCAACACACCAGAGCCCTCAATATTTAATTCTTATTTTCCAAAAGGAGAAAGTGATGATCTTGAAATAGAGGTTAAGGGTTTTGTAGCTGCAATAAACAGAATTAGTGTTTTTTCTCAATCAAATGTTATGCACTCTGAAAAGGCTAAAGGAATACAAATTAAGACAACAGAGGGCGGTGTTATTATTTTAAGCCGAACTTCAAAACCAGGAGAGTCGGGGGAAGAATTTTTTCCAACAAGCAACAAAGGCGTTGATTTTGATTTGATTTTTAATGAAGCCAATCTACGAGCTGCGCTATCTAGAATAAGCGCAGAGACATTTATATTAAGTATATTTAAAGGTCCAGTTGCGCCGATTATTATAAAAGATCCTAATGACACAAATACAACCCATCTAATCGTACCTCAACAACCTATAGATACCTCTTCTCCTGAGCAAACAAAACAATCAACCGAAAGCTGATTTTAATAAACAACACCGAAAAATATGGCCTTTTCTAGCCTAGAGATAAGAAATTTTAGATGTTTTGATGAGCTTTTTCTTGATATATCAGCCAATCAGATACTATTTTATGGGAACAATGGGTGTGGAAAGACCGCAATATTGGAATCTATCTATGTTGCAACATCTGGAAGATCATTTAGAACCCACAATTTAGAATCTTTGATCAAAAAAGGCTCTAAAGCCTTTAGTATCAAGGCTTATGATAATTTAAACGGATCTGTTTTAGAGGTAAAAAAAGAAAAAAAACACCCCATAAACATTAAAGTTAACAATTCAAAAGTGGTTAGGAGTGAGCTAATAAGAGCTTTCCCATCGTTTATAATTGATAGTAAAACATTTTTTTACAATGATAACTCGCCAGATTATAGAAGAAAGCATCTAGATAGGGGTTTATTTATTGCGTCTAAGGATTATTCAAAAGATTGGTTTGCCTATTTTAGAGCGCTAAAACAGAGAAACTCAGCCCTAAAATTGTGCGATCTAACGCAAGTTGGTGCGTATGATGACTTGCTTGATTTCCATGGCAACAACATTACCCAACAAAGAGAGAAGCTTGTGGTTGATGTAGGTAATGTTTTTAGTGAGATTATCGGGCAACTAAAGCAAAAAATTAAAAGAGCAATGATATTTGAAAACATTAACATAAAACTTAATTGCGGTTATAACAAAAATCTAGGGCTCAAAGCAGAGCTATACAAAACACATAATATTGACCTTAAAAGAAAAATAACTACAAAGGGACCGCATAAAGCTGACATTAATTTTGATAGTGAGGGCTTACTAATTAAAGATATTTTTTCTAGAGGTGAACAAAAGATGCTTGCTATAATTTGGTCTATTTCTCAAAACATTGCTTTAAGTAGAATGTATAAATTTAATCCAATATTATTATTAGATGATCTTTCATCTGAGCTTGACTCTGAAATGTTTGAACTCTTTATAGAAATTATAAAATTTATTGAAAATCGTTTTATTTTTTCAAACATTGTTGACCTATTTGGTAGTAAAATAACACTAACCAATCCAAACTTTAAAAAGTTCCACGTGGAACAAATAATATAATCAAAATGCCTAAAAAGAAACCAAATAAAAAAAAGTATGATTCAACGAATATAAAGGTTTTAAAGGGTCTAGAAGCCGTTAAAAAAAGACCTGGTATGTTTATTGGCGACACGGATGATGGTTCTGGTTTGCATCACATGATTTTTGAGGTAGTTGATAATTGTATTGATGAGGCGATGGCCGGTCATTGTTCAAAAATAAACATAATAATTAATAAAAATGGCTCTATTACAGTAAAAGATAACGGAAGAGGCATTCCTGTAGATGTTCATAAGGGCGAAGGTGTGCCTGCCGCAGAATTAATTATGACTACGTTGCACTCAGGCGGAAAATTTGATGATAATTCTTATAAAGTTTCAGGGGGGCTTCATGGGGTTGGTGTGTCGGTTGTTAACGCCCTTTCAAAAGAGCTAGTCTTAACCATATGTAGAGATGGCGGTATGTACCAACAAAAGTACTATGAGGGCAAGGCTAAAACCAAACTTAAGAAACTTAAAGCCTCAAAAGTTACTGGAACAGAAATAACGTTTACACCATCAGACAAGGTTTTTACATCAATTAGCTTTGAGACAGACAGGGTTAACAAAAGGATCCAAGAGCTTTCTTTTTTAAACGCAGGAGTGAGTATTGAGGTCACAGACGCAAGAACAGGAAAATCAAAGAAATTTAAAAACAATGGCGGAGTTGCTAGTTACGTTGAGCATTTAAGAAGAAGAAAGGCGCCATTATGTCAAATTATTCACTGTGAGGGCGCCCAAGATGGCATAACGGTTGAAATAGCCATGCAGTGGAATGAATCCTACAACGAAAGCGTCTTATGCTATACAAACAACATACCCCAGAAGGATGGAGGAACTCATTTATCAGGCTTTAGATCAAGCCTAACAAGAGTATTAAAAGCTTTTGTAAAAAAAGAGGAATTAAACAAAAAAGCCCCAATTGATCTGCTTGGGGAAGATGTGAGAGAGGGCCTAATTGCTGTTATTTCTGTAAAAGTGCCGGACCCGAAATTTTCTTCACAAACCAAAGAAAAGTTAGTTTCATCTGAAGTTGAGGGTATTGTAAGTACAGTACTGAGCAAAAATTTAAAAGAATTTTTATTAGAAAACCCAAAAGAGGCATTAGCAGTGCTGTCTAAAGTGTCTGAGGCAGCGCTTGCAAGGGAGGCTGCAAGAAAAGCAAGAGAAATGACTAGAAGAAAGGGCATTTTGGAGCTTGCTGGATTGCCAGGTAAGCTCTCTGACTGTCAAGAAAAAGATCCGGCTTTATCTGAAATATACTTGGTGGAGGGTGATTCAGCCGGCGGGTCAGCTAAACAGGGAAGAAGCAGAAAGTATCAAGCAATTTTGCCTCTAAAAGGAAAAATTTTAAACGTTCAAAAAGCCCGTATTGATAAGGTGCTTTCATCTGCAGAAATAGGCACAATTGTTAAAGCCCTGGGCTGCGGTATAGGGACAGAAGATTTTGACATTGAAAAATTAAGATATCACAGAATAATTATAATGACTGATGCTGATGTAGATGGCTCACATATAAGAACCCTACTTCTAACATTTTTTTATCAGCAATATTTTGAAATTTTAGAAAAAGGACATGTTTACATCGCGATGCCTCCTTTATACAAGATTACAAAAGGCAAGTCCCACGTTTATGCAGCAGATGAAAATGAAAAGGAAAAAGCTATTAAAGAATTCTCTGCATCAGGATCTAAAGGCATAGACGTTCAACGATATAAAGGCCTAGGCGAAATGAACCCCGATCAGCTATGGGATACAACCATGGACCCAAAAAATAGAAGAATGATGAAAGTTAATATTGATGATGCTCAAGAGGCAACAGATATGTTTGAAACTCTTATGGGAGACGATGTGGAGCCCAGAAGAGAGTTTATTGAGTCTAATGCTTTGTCAGTAGCGAATCTAGACATTTAATTAATATCTTCATAGGATTTTTTAATCCATTGATAGGCTTTATCAGAGATCTCTTTTGGGTTAGAGCCGGTTATAGGTGAGCCAACTTTAACAGATATACAGCCTTTATTTTTTTTTATAGATTTATTTACCCAATATTTACCAGAATTATGGCAAATTGGTATGACGGGCACATTATGCTTTGCTGCAAGCATACCGAAACTATTTCCAAATTTACCAATTCCTTTTGAGGGATCCCCTCTAGTTCCTTCTGGGAAAATTAATACCATATAACCTTCAATAATTCGCTTACCTCCAAGCTGTACTACTCGTTTTAGGCTGTTTAGTTTTTTGTTTCTATTTATGGTTATAGGTTTTAGGCATGAAATAGCCCAACCAAAGAAAGGGATTAATAGTATCTCTTTTTTAATAATACTGCTTGTAGGCACAAATAATGTTTGAAGAAACAAAGACTCCCATGGACCATGATGGTTTGCAACAATTAAGCAAGGTTTCTCTGGGATGTTTTCTTCTCCTTCAACCTTCCAGGAAATTAAACATATTAACTTAAGAGCTTTTAATATATTTAATACCCACCATCCTGAAACTTTTTGAGTTGTTTCCATGGAAAAAATAATAGATGAAAATATTACAATAATTGAAACTGGGATTAATGTTGAATAGAAAATAAGGTAGAAAATAAGACTTCTTACTAACAAAGAAATTTTCCTTTATAAATAGACATTTGTCTACTTTAAAATATCAGTTAAACTATCTTTTAATTTAGCAATTTTAATTCTTTTTTGTTTCATGGTATCTCTATTTCTTACAGTTACTGAATTATCATCTAGGCTTTCAAAATCAACGGTAATGCATAAAGGAGTTCCAATCTCGTCATGTCGCCTATAGCTTTTTCCAATATTACCTGAGTTTTCTAATAAAATTCTTCCAAGACCAAGTTTCTGAAGATCTTTTTTAATTTTTGAAGCCAAACCAACCAAGCCTTGATGATTCTTTTTTAGAGGAATAACTGCGCCCTTAATTGGAGATAGATGCGGTCTAAGAGCTAAAACAATTCTTGATTTTCCATCTGTTAATTCTTCGGTTTTATAGGCCTCATTAAGAACAGCAAGCACACCCCTATCAACTCCCGCAGAGGGCTCTATAACATATGGCACAACCCATTTTTTAGAGTCTGTATCCTGTATGGCAAGCCTTGAATTTGATTTATTGTTGCTCATGACTTTTGCCTTTATATTAAGCTCCTTTTGATTTTTACTATGAGACCCTAAATCAAAATCTGTTCTATTAGCTATTCCTTCTAGCTCCTCTAAACCGTGCGGAAACCTATACATAATATCAACGGTCGCCTTAGAATAATGTGCTAACTCTTTTGAGGGAACGTCATAAAGCTCCATATTTTCTTGTCCCACGCCCTGTTCTTTCCACCACTTAACTCTTAAGTCAACCCATTTTTTATGCCATTCCTCATCAGACCCAGGATTAACAAAAAACTCAAGCTCCATTTGTTCAAACTCTCTAACTCTAAAAATAAAATTTCTTGGCGTTATTTCGTTTCTAAAAGCTTTACCAATTTGAGCAATACCAAAAGGTAAATTTTTCGAAGTGGAATCTATGACATTTTTAAAGTTTGTAAATATCTGTTGAGCAGTTTCTGGCCTCAAATAAGCAAAAGACTCCTTGTCTTCAACAGGCCCCACAGCAGTCTTAAACATTAAATTAAAAGGTCTGGGTTCTGTTAAATCATCAGAACCACAAGAAGGGCAGTTAGATGATTTTAACTGGTCTGCTTTCCATCTAGCCTTACAATTTTTACAGTCAATTAACGGGTCTGTAAACGTGTCTTGGTGCCCAGAAAATTTAAGAACGCTAGGTTTTGTTAGTATTGATGCGTCTAAGCCCTCAACATCATCTCTATCAAAAACCATTGACCTCCACCAGGACTGCTTAAGGTTATTTTTCAGTTCTACGCCTAAAGGCCCATAATCATATAGACCCTGCAAGCCACCATAAATCTCATTTGATTGAAAAATAAACCCTCTACGCTTACATAGCGCAACGAGCTCTTCCATGGTTTTTGCAGTCAAGTTATGCCTTTTTATTATGTTTAGAACCTATATTATGCAGCTTTTTCAAACCAATCTATAGGTTTTTATTCAACTCTTGGATGATATACCTATAAAATACAAATCTAAGGCTCAAATTATTATTTTTGTTTAAATGAAGCTTATTTTTTATTTTTTTAGCATATACCCACTTAAAATAGGATTTTTCCTTTGTAATTTGCTTTTTAAGCTAATTCCCAACTTTTTACTAAAGACTTTAGTACCATTTAAAACTACCAAAAAAAACATTGAGATTGCCTTTCCAGATCTTACCGACATTGAGACGTTTAATCTTTCAAAGGAAAGTTATAAAGAAACCATTAAAAGTTTTTACGAAACGCTTTTTGTTTGGTCTCGAAATGAAGCCAAAATCATCGAAGAGACAAAACGAATTAATAATAGGTTTCTTTTTAGTTCGGCTGAGAATTCTAATGGCTTAATTGTGTTTGCGGTTCACAATCGAAGTATAGATTTTTTATTAAGATGGATGTCGTCGCAAAGACAACACACATCGCTATATAAAGTAATTAAATTTAAAAAGATTAATAAATTTGTTAAAAATTTTAGAGAGGAGGGTGGAAATACAATGGTTGAAACCCGGATAGGAGGAGTTAAGTCTATTATGTCTGCATTAAAGAATAATCAAATGACCTGCATGGCTTCTGACCAGGTTCCGGCTGACGGGCTTGGAAAATATTCAACATTTTTTGGCCATGAATGTTTTTCTTTTTCTTTGGCTCCTTCGTTGGCAAGAAAAACGAACAAACCAATCCTTATGGCTCACTTAACTTATAATGAGGGCCTTGGTCATGTTATGAGCTTTAAAAAACCAAATAAAAAAATATATGATGAAAATGGAGTTGATATTATGAACAACGAAATGGAAACAGAAATACGCAAGTCACCGAAGGAATATTCTTGGGAATATAAAAAGTTTAGAAAGCTGCCTGATGGCCCCAAAGATCTTTATAAAGGCTAGCGATTCCAAAACGCAGGAGTAAACAAAACTAATAAAGTAAAGATTTCTAATCTCCCCAAAATCATTGCAAAGCATAGAATTAATTTCCCTAAATCACTGACTTCTAAATAGTTTCTTGAAACTTCGCCCAACCCCGGACCGAGATTATTGAGCGTGGCACCAACAGCTGAAAAGGATGACTCAAAGTTTAACCCCGTACCAAGCATCGCTAAAAGTAAAAACATGAAAATAAAAACATAGATTGAAAAAAATCCCCAAACCCTTTCGGCGATTTTTGCATCAATTACTTTAGCTCCAATCTTTGAGCTAAAGACTGCATTGGGGTGAATGGTTTTAAGAATTTCTTTATAAGCTTGGTTCATCATTATTAAAACACGCCACGCCTTTATGCCTCCTCCAACAGACTGAGAGCACGCCCCCATAAAGGCTCCAACCAATAATAAATATGGAAGAAAACCAGGCCATAATGAAAAGTTTTCTGTAGTAAAACCAGAGGTCGTTACGATAGAAACGGTATGGAAAATAGCAGATTCTAAAGCTAAATAAACATCAGCATATGAGTTACTTAAGTATAAAAATATAAAAACAATAGTGCTTATAATAAAAACAACAGATAAAAAGAATCTAAACTCAGAATCATAAATATATTTAAGAGGCTTTCCACCAAAAATTGCCGAATAATGGACGGCAAAAGATGCGGCAGACAGCAACATAAATACAATACATATAGTTTCCACAAACCCATTATTAAAAAAACCAATGTTTTCATCGTGGGTAGAAAAACCACCGCCAGCAACAGTGCTAAGGCTATGTGAAATTGCATCAAAAACTCCCATCCCAGCAATCAAATAAAGCATGCAACATGCCAACGTAAGGCCAACATAAATTTTCCATAGTGCCTTTGCGCTATCTGCAATCCTTGGGGTTAGTTTTTGGTTTACATGGCTTCCTGGTAATTCCATTTTGTAAAGCTGTCCACCCCCAATTCCAAAAGCCGGCATGACAGCCACAGCTAAAATTATTAAACCCATTCCACCCATCCATTGAAGCAATTGTCTATATAACAAAATAGACTTTGGCATATCATCAAGACCAACTATTGTTGTTGCTCCAGTTGTAGTAATTCCAGAAACTGACTCAAAAAGAGCTGAGATAATATCTAGACCAAAAAAATTAAATGGCAAAGATCCTGCTATGGCTAAAACAATCCAAAACAAAGTTGTAACAACAAAGCCATCAGAAATATTAAGAGTAAGTTTTTTTTGTTTTGTAAAAAACCATATTATGCCTCCCAGAAAAAACAAGAACAAAAAGGGATAGAAAAAAGCCTCATAATTACTTTCATTAAATATTATCGTTATTAGAATTGGCGGCAGAAAGGAAAGGCTAAATACAACCAACAATATTCCAATTAAATTGAATATAGATTTAAAGTTCATCAATCCTCAACAAATAAATTCTCTATTTTTGTTTTATCTGTTTTTCCAGATACAAATATTATTAGAGAGTCACCTGGCTGGAGTAATAGCTCTGTTGAATGTAAGTATGTTTTACCACCTCTAATCAAAGCAGCCGTAATGCAATTTTCAGGAAGAGGCAAATTTGAAACAGGCTTATTAAAAAAAGATTCTGTAAATTTATTCTTATGAATAACTCCCTCAATCACTTCTGCCCCGCTTTCCATTTTTAATATTACTTCCTGGGGAACGTCTGCTTTCGTTAAATGTTGAAGCACCATTGAGACAGTTAGCCTTTGAGGAGAGAGAGCTATGTCTACAAAGTTTTTAGGCAACACATTTATATAACTATAATTATTTACAATAATTATTGTTTTTTTAGCCCCAAGTTTCTTTGCTAAAAACGCTGACATTATGTTAGTTTCGTCATCATTAGTTAAGGCGCAAAAAATATCTATATTTTCTATATTTTCATTTTTTAAGAGCTCTTCATCAGAACCGCCCCCTTTTAGGACAATTGTCCTGTTTAATTCCCTTGAAAGATATTCACACCTGTCTTGATTAGATTCAATTACCTTAATTTTATAATCATTTTCTAAAGACCGAGCCAAGGCAAACCCAATTCTGCCCCCGCCAATTACCATTATTCTAGAAGAAGATTCTTCTTGTAGGCGCATTTCTTGAACAACCCTATCAATATTAGCCTCTTCCGCTAAGAAGTATATTTCATCATTCTCTTTAATAATTGTTTTTCCATCAGGAATAAATGGCTTATTTTTTCTATATATTGCAGGAACAAAAGTTTCCGTATCCGGCATGTCGCTTTTTATGCTTTTAAGCTCTCTATTAACTAACATGCCATCTTTTTTTGCTTTAACAGATACTACTTTTAGTGCGCCATTTGCAAAGCTCTCAATCTGGTCAGCGCCAGGATGCTTTATTAAATCAATAAGATGATTGGTTACCTCATTTTCTGGCCCAATGGCTATGTCTATGTTCCCATCTCCAAATGCGTCAAGAGAATCAAGATAGGATGAGCCTGATAGCCTGCATATTGTTTTTTGAACTTTAAATTTTATTTTTGCTATTTGGCAAGCGGCTAAATTACATTCATCGCTGCTTGTTACAGCAAGCAATATTGTATCTGAATCTGCCCCAGCTTTTTGAAGGGTTTTTGGATAAGAGGCATGACCAATAACGGTTGCTAAATCAAACTCTTCTTGAAGTTTAGTAAGCTTATCTTTGTTTATATCAACTATATTAACTTCATGGTTTTCTTTAGAAAGCGTGGTAGCAAGACTGCTTCCCACCCTTCCAGCACCAAGTATTAAAACTTTCATAGGTATAAATTAAACCTCTTTTAAATTAATTGGAAGAATTGCTTTAATTTAATTATTATTTAAAAAATTCTGCATACGAGTTTATTGCGTCTTTTGAAGAGATTATCTGTTTACCTGGAAATTGTAAGTGAGTGATTACTATTGGCTTATCCTTTGTTTTAAAAGCAAGACCACTAGGTAATAATTTTATATCTTTTGAAAATTTAATATTAGAAAATTTATCCAATGGCTCTATTCCATGAATTTTAATCGCTATATTATTCCGTTCAAAAAATATACCCGGCCACCCATAAAAAGCATTAAATTTTTTTATAATGGATTCAGATGTTTCTTTAGTAAACTCCACCCTGCCTGAGAGTTTAGTAATTTTACTGCAATACTGAACCTGCTTTTGGTCTTGTTCTTTAGGGATTAATTTTTTATTAAATATATTTTTTAGATCATTTTCTATAATAACTATACTTTTTTTTGTTAGTTTTTCTTCTAAGGTTTTTTTATTATCATTTACTTCTATTGGAACACTATATTTTGAATATATTGGACCCTCATCCATTCTTTCTGTCATTTTCATAACCGTAACCCCAGAGTTAATATCTCCATTTAAAATGGCGGCCTGAATAGGAGAGGCTCCCCTATATTTTGGCAGTAACGAGAAGTGGATATTAACGGGGGCCACATAAGGCAGCTCAAGCAACCAAAGAGGCAAGATCTTTCCATAAGCCGCGACCAACAAGAAATCAAATTTTATCTTTGATATTATCTTTTTAAAGTCCTCATCAATGTTTAAGGGCCTATATAATTTAAGATTTAATTCTATAGCTGCTGCTGAAACATTAGAAGGCTCGACCTGCTTATTTCTTTTAGATCTTTTATCTGGTTGGCTTATTACGCCAACAACATCTAAGGATGACTCATTCAGGGCCCTTAGTATATTAGCTGATGGCTTAGGAGAGCCGGCAAATAAAACCTTCATAAATTAATAAATTCCTTTAAAATCGCTTAACTTCTTTAAAAATACACCTATTTGTTTGCTTTTTTACGAATTCTATCTCTTTTTAGCGGTGAAAGGTAATCTACCATTAACTTTCCTTCTAAATGATCAATTTCATGCTGAATGCACACAGTTAGAAGACCAGAAGGCGTTTCCTCATATATATTTCCATGAATGTCTTGCCAAGTAAGATAAATATTATCAGGCCTTGTAATTTCTTCTTCAATACCCGGAACAGAAAGGCACCCCTCTTTACAAGAAAGTAAACTTTTGTCGTTTAAAATTTTAAATTCTGGATTTATAAATATCATAGGATCCCCTTTATCCTCTGAAATATCAATAACTATAACCCTCTTATGAACATTTACTTGAGAGGCCGCAAGACCGATCCCCCCTCCCTCGTACATTGTTTGTAGCATATCAGATACTAATTTTTCTAAACTTTTGTCGAATTTTGTTACGGGGCTCGCAACCTTTCTAAGTCTGGGGTCCGGAAAAGTTAAAATTCTTAATTTAGCCATATACACATTATATGATCATTCTTTATAATCAACACCATAAATTTATATCAAAGGAGTTATTTTATGTCTGGTCAAACCGCTGTTTCTATATTTATGGGCTCAAAGTCAGATTTACCTGTTGTTCAGTGCGCATCAGACATCCTTAAAGATTTTAATATTAGCCATAATATGTTTATTCTTTCTGCACATAGAACCCCTGAAGAAGTAGTTAAAAAAATAAAAGAATCTGAAGCTAATGGAGTTAAAGTTTTTATTGCCGCAGCAGGAATGGCGGCCCACCTAGCTGGGGCCATTGCAGCCCAAACAACAAAGCCTGTTCTTGGAATACCTATAGGCGGAGGAGACCTAGATGGAATAGATTCATTGCTGGCAACCGTCCAAATGCCAAAAGGAGTTCCTGTAGCAACCTTTGCGATTGGTAAATCTGGTGCCATCAATGCAGCTTTATGTGCGGTTCAGATTTTAGGCACATCAAGTGAAGAAATTTCAGCCCAATTATCTAATTATAAGATTAAAATGCATGATGATGTATTGAGCGCAAATAAGTCTATTCAATAATTTAATTTGAACGAATTTTCAGATCCCAAAGAAGCATCTAGCTGGTTAAAAAGAGGAAAAATTTTAATTCATCCTACCGAAGGGGTTTGGGGTTTAGGATGCGATGCATTTAATCTAAAAGCCTGTCAAAAAATTAATTCATTAAAAAAAAGAGAGAACCAAAAAAACTTCATAATTTTAGTTCCAACGATATCAGCAGCTTTAAAATGTTTTGAGCCTATATCAGATGAGCAAGGCATTTTTTTAAACAAGATTTGGCCGGGTCATACAACCGTGATACATCATGCAAGCAAAGAGATACCATCAACACTAAAAGCTTTAGATAATACTATTGCAGTAAGAGTAAGTAATCACTTATCTCTTTTAAATTTACTTACCACAACAAATAAGCCAATGGTTTCTACCTCAGCAAATATTACTAAATTTCCAACCCCTGCTGTGTTGGTTGACGTTATTAAAAATTTTCATGATCCAGACGTTGCGGTGTATGCTCATAGCAATGGTTCAGCCAAAAAACCTTCAGCAATAGTTAGACTTCAGACCATGGAATATATTCGTGAATAAATTAGATATTACAAACCTCAAAGCCCTTGAAAATAAGTTTCGTAATATTCAAAAAAATATTGCTAAGAGTCTTTTTAAATTAAACAGAAAACATCCAAACACAATTTCTAAAAACTGGAAAAGAAAAGAGGGAGGAGGAGGAAAATCAATTTCTATTTCTGGAGACGTCATAGAAAAAGCAGCTGTCAATTTTTCTTCAATATCAGGGACAAACCTACCAGGCTCTTCGATTTCATCAAAAATACAAACTAAAAATTTATCTAGGTTTCATGCCATCGGAGTTTCGGTAATTTCTCATCCCTCAAACCCATTTTGTCCAACCAGCCATATGAATGTACGTATATTTTTTGTGTTAGGAAAAAATAATAAAATTAAAGACTGGTGGATCGGCGGGGGGTTTGATTTGACCCCTTATTTTTCAACCAATAAAGAGAATGCTTTTTGGCATAATCAAGCTAAAGCCATGTTAGAGAAATTTAATAAAAACTACTATAAAAAGTTTGCAAAGGAATGTGATGAATACTTTTATCTTCCACACAGAAATGAAAACAGAGGTATTGGAGGCGTCTTTTTTGATCAGTTACAGCATGGGGATATAGAAAATAGCCTAAAGCTTATTCAAGAAGTAGCGAATTGTTTTATTGGTTCTTATTTAGATATTGTTAATAATAGTAAAAATAAATCTTTTTCAATTACTGATAAAGATTTTCAGCTTTACAGAAGAGGTAGATATGTTGAATTTAACTTATTGTTTGACAGGGGAACAAAATTTGGAATAGAGTCCAACGGAAGAGCTGATTCAATTTTAGCTTCTTTGCCCCCAACTGTGACATGGCCAAACAAACTATCGCCAGCATTAAAGGCAAAGGAAAAAAAGCTACTAAAATTTTTAGGTAAAAACTGGGACGAACATATATAAATTATGAGAGATTATAAATTAGGCGTAATTGGCGACCCCATTGACCATTCTCTATCACCAAAAATACACAATCTTTTTGCCAAGGAAACAGAAATAACAATCGACTATCAACCCTACCATGTGTTGCCAGAAAATCTTGATAGTTTTATTAAAGATTTTTTTATTAATGGAGGAGATGGCTTGAATGTTACTTTGCCCCATAAAATTAATTGTCTTCGTTCGGCACGGGACCTCTCACCCCTTGTAAAGCTTATTGGCGCCGCAAATACCTTAACATATAGCAGAAGCTCAGAAGAAATTGTGGCAGAGTCAACAGATGGAGAAGGTTTGCTGGGGGATCTTATAGATAAATTTAAACTTTTTTCAAAGAATGAAACTAATGTTTTAATTTTAGGAGCAGGTGGTGCTGCTTTAAGTATTATCCCTAGCATCGAATACGCTTCTTTAGGAGATATAATTTTAGATAATCGTTCTCAAGAAAAAATTCAATCACTAATTAATAGATTTGATAATGATGATAAGTCTAACTATGGTTTTCCCTCAAAAAAAATCTCCCATAGACTTTACAATATAGATAATTTTGATCGTGATATTGACTTGGTAATTAATGCAACATCTGCTGGTTTTTCTGGCCCATTTAAATGGCATAGAGAATTAAATGTAAACAGTAAAACAGCTTTTTATGATCTTAGTTATAGCAGCAGCGAAGAGAAAACGCCTTTTCTTGAATGGGCTAGTCAATACTCTGATAATTATTATGATGGCTTTGGAATGTTAATTAATCAGGCGGCACTATCCTTTACGCTTTGGACTGGAAGCTCGCCAGATACCGAAATAACCAAAGCTGATTTGTTTAATGACTAAAGAATTCATACGTTTTATTGCTGGGGCAGTTTGTCCCAATTGTAAAGAAATGGATAAAATTGCAATAACACCTGATGATCAAAAGATTTATTGTATTAGCTGTAACTACAAAGAAACAAAACCAAAGGAAGCAAAGAATTTATCTAAAAAAACACGCCTTTAAATTAAAAAAATTATACTTAAAAGCGCTTAAAGAATCGTAGTAAATCAGCTGAAGAGATTATATAATAACAAGCAATTAATATTAATTTTAGTTATAGTTAATTATATAAATTTTTTATTAAGTATCATAATTAACTTCCATATCATATCGGGAACTTTAAATGTTAAATAGAATTAGTAGAAGCAATAAATTCTCTTTAATTTTTACCCCATTCTTATTTTTGACGCAGCCAACCCTTGCAGCATGGTATGACATAAACATGACTAAGGGCGTAACAACCGTTAGTAACGAGGTCTTTGATTTACACATGTTAATTTTTTGGGTATGTGTTGTTATTGGCATAGTGGTCTTTGGAGTTATGTTCTATTCAATGTTTGCTCATTCAAAGAAGAGAAATCCTAACTCGGCAACATTTCACGAAAATACAAAGCTAGAAATTGTATGGACCATTGTTCCCTTTTTAATATTGGTTTTAATGGCAATACCGGCATCAAATACACTTATGAATATTTATAAAGATGTAGAGGGTGATATTAATATTCAGGTTGTAGGCTACCAATGGAAGTGGCAATACAAATACCTAGAAGATGACATAGATTTTTTTTCAAACCTTAAGACTGATTGGGATGAAATCTATAATAAAACGCCCAAGGGAGAATTTTATCTCCAAGAAGTTGATGAGCCGGTTGTAATTCCAGTTGGGAAAAAGGTAAGATTTTTAATTACAGCAAATGATGTAATACATTCATGGTGGATGCCTGATTTTGCCATTAAACAAGATGCCATTCCTGGTTTTATAAACACTGCATGGACTGTTGTAGATAAGCCTGGAACCTATCGCGGAAAATGTACAGAGTTATGTGGAAAAAACCATGCTTTTATGCCGGTTGTTGTAAGGGTTGTATCAGACGAAGACTACAAAGAGTGGGTTAGCAATAAAAAAGCTGAGGCCTATAGAATGTCGGAGTTAACAGAAAAAAACTGGACAGTAGAAGAGCTTAAAACTAGAGGCGAAGGAGTTTATCAAAAAAATTGTATAGCCTGTCATCAAACAAATGGTCAGGGCATCCCTGGAATTTTTCCTCCGCTTACTGGCAGTGATGTGGTTTTGAATAACAAAGCTAAAAATATAGAGATTCTTATGGAGGGGGCCCAAGGAACCGCCATGCAATCATTTGCAAACCAGCTTTCAGAAGTTGATATGGCAGCAGTTATTACTTATACAAGATTGGCTTGGGGGAATGCCGATGATGGCAATGGAGAGATAGTTGTTCCAAAAGATATTGTTGAATATAAAAAACCAAAAGCTTAACTAAAGGAAGAAATATGAGCGCAGTAATAGAATCACATGAGCAGGATCACCACCATGGTCCTCCAAAGGGAATAACAAGGTGGCTATATACTACAAACCACAAAGACATCGGTACTTTATATCTATGGCTTAGTTTTGCCATGTTCCTGATTGGGGGCGCAATGGCATTGGTTATTAGAGCGGAACTATTTGCGCCGGGCATGCAAATTGTTGAACCAGAATTTTATAATCAAATGTTGACTCTTCATGGTTTGATAATGGTTTTTGGGGCCGTTATGCCGGCTTTTGTTGGTTTGGCCAATTGGCAGGTACCATTGCAAGTTGGGGCACCAGATATGGCGCTACCAAGGATGAATAATTTGAGCTTTTGGATACTTCCATTTGCATTTATTGTTTTGCTTTCATCTTTATTCATGGAAGGGGGTGCACCTAACTTTGGCTGGACTTTTTATGCCCCTCTTTCAACAACATATGCACCGCCAAGTGTTACATTTTTTATTTTTTCTATTCATATTATGGGCGCCTCTTCAATTATGGGTTCTATTAATGTGATAGTAACCATTATGAATATGCGGGCCCCAGGAATGACCTTGATGAAAATGCCGCTATTTGTTTGGTCCTGGTTAATTACAGCTTATTTGCTTATAGCTGTTATGCCTGTTTTAGCCGGCGCTGTAACTATGATGCTTATGGATATTCATTTTGGAACAAGTTTTTTTAATGCTGCCGGAGGCGGGGACCCAGTTTTGTTTCAACACATTTTTTGGTTCTTTGGTCACCCAGAAGTTTATATTATGATCCTTCCGGCTTTTGGCATTACCTCTCATATTATTGAAACATTTTCTAGAAAACAGTTGTTTGGCTATACATCTATGGTATGGGCTATGACATCAATTGCTATTTTATCTTTTGTAGTATGGGCCCATCATATGTTTACAGTGGGCATGCCCCTTGCAGCTGAGTTATTTTTTATGTGGGCAACAATGTTAATAGCGGTTCCAACTGGCGTAAAAGTCTTCAATTGGATTACAACAATGTTTAAGGGCTCAATTTCATATGAAACTCCAATGTTATTTGCAATAGCTTTTGTTGTTTTATTTACAATAGGCGGCTTTTCAGGCTTGATGCTCGCAATTACTCCTGCAGATTTTCAATACCATGATACATATTTTGTAGTTGCTCATTTTCACTATGTTCTTGTTCCGGGATCAATCTTCGCAATCATGGCAGGAGTATATTTTTGGATACCTAAGTGGACAGGCAATATGTATGATGAAAGGCTTGGCCGGCTTCATTTCTGGCTATCATTTATAAGCGTTAACATAACTTTTTTCCCTCAACATTGGGTAGGTTTGGCAGGCATGCCCAGAAGATACCCTGATTACGCATTACAATTTGCTGACTGGAATATGGTTTCTACGGTTGGCGCTTTTATGTTTGGAGCGTCTCAAATTTTATTTTTATTTATAGTTCTTAAAACACTTATGGGAGGCAAAAAAGCTACTGCTGAGGTTTGGGAAAGCTCCAGGGGTTTAGAGTGGACGCTTGAATCACCGCCTCCATATCATACATTTACAACACCACCAAAAGTGAACTAATGAACAACAAGAGTAAAAAAACAATAAAACTTTTAAGTACTGTAGTACTGGGAATGTTTGTTTTTTCTTTTGCTCTAGTCCCCCTATATAACGTTTTTTGTGAAGTAACTGGTTTAAATGGAAAGATAGAGTTAAAGGCTACAACAGAAAAGGGTTTAGAAAACCAAGACGGTAGAGATATTTCAATTCAATTTATTTCTCATAACAATGAAGAGATGCCATGGATCTTTAAGCCATCAGAAGACAAAATAAAAATTAAAACTGGGAAATACCATACAGCCACCTTTTATGTAAGAAATACAACATCTAAAAGAATGGTTGCGCAAGCAATACCGAGTGTTGCGCCTTCAAATGCCGCCACCCATTTAAAAAAATTAGAATGCTTTTGTTTTGAGCAACAAGAGCTAGCTCCTGGAGAAGAAGCGCTACTCCCTGTTAAATTATTATTTGATAACGATTTGCCCAAATCAATAAAAAACGTTGTTCTCTCATACACAATATTTGATGTAACTAATTATAAGGATGCTGAGATGAGCCAACATCAAAATTCAATCGATTACCAAGAAGATCATGTAATGGAGGCTTCGATATGAGCTATCAAAAATATTATGTGCCTGAGTCAAGCAGGTATCCGATATTTGCAGCCATAGCATTGTTTCTTTTGGTAACAGGCGCTGCATCTACCATTAATGATTTAGGAAAGCCTGACAGTAATTCGGTATATATCCTTTATTCAGGATTTGCTGTTTTTGCAATAACTTTATTTTTTTGGTTTAGGACTGTAACTAAAGAACATTTAGTCGGTCTTGATAGCGCACAGTTAAAAAAATCATTTGTTTTTGGCATGGCTTGGTTTATTTTCTCTGAAGTCATGTTCTTTGCAGCTTTTTTTGGAGCATTGTTTTATGTAAGAAACTTTGCTGTGCCTTGGTTGGGCGGCGAGGGCGAAAAGGGATTAGCAAATATTCTATGGGAAGGTTTTGAAGCCTCATGGCCGGTCATGTCTACACCAGATCTGGGCTCTGCATTTTCTTTGCCTGAAAAGAATATGAGCTGGCCTGGATGGGGACACGCCATGGAATGGCTTCCATTATGGAATACTGTGGTGCTTTTAAGCTCAAGCGTTACTGTTCATTTTGCCCATTTAGCCTTAAAGAATAATAACAAGAGAGTTTTTAATATCTGGTTAGGAATTACTGTAGGCTTAGCATTAACTTTTGTGGGTTTGCAGGTAGCAGAATATTATGAAGCATACGCCCACTATGGTTTAACATTAAATTCAGGAATTTATGGTTCTACTTTTTTTATGTTGACCGGCTTTCATGGCTTTCATGTAATGATGGGGGGTTTCATGCTTTCTGTAATGTTATGTAGATCAGTTTTTTACAACCACTTTGATCCCCATGATCACTTTGGGTTTGAAGCAGCCTCATGGTATTGGCACTTTGTTGATGTTGTTTGGGTGATGTTATTTCTTTTTGTTTATATACTTTAGGCTAAGATCCCCAAGGGACAGAATTTCCAAGCTCCCCTGTGTACAGCCCATAAGTAACAAGTATTAAAAGCATGGCAGCTAGAGATACTCTTATTCCTAGACTATAAACAGAGCGTTTACCTGCCCCTTGATCCTTAAACAAAAAAAATAGACTGCTTGATAAGCTTAAAAGAATTAATATAACAATTATGATAATAAGAGGTTTAACCGACATACTTAAATTGTAACACCTTCGAAATGAAAGAAATGACCCTTATGAATGCAATAAAAGATAACAAATTACTTTCAATATTTTCTTTTTCTTTCATTGCAATTTTTATTTTTCTGGGAATTTGGCAGCTTGAAAGAGCAGATCAAAAAACTGTCTTAATGGAAGAATTTCAAACAAAACAAACACAGGAACCCGAACCCCTGTCTCAATCATCTTTGGAATGGAGCAGGGTATATGTTGAAGGTTTTTATGATCCAACAAGACAAATACTTATTGATAATCAAATTGACAAGAGTAAAGCTGGATATAAAATATTTACCCCTTTTTATTTAAATGAAAGAAAATTGATTATGATCGACAGAGGGTGGATTCCTCAAGGTATCACTAGGAATGATCTGCCAGATATTGCTTTTATTTCCCCAAAAATAAGAGTCGTTGGAACCCTTATTGTCCCGGAGGTAGGAGTTGTTGCTGGCGACGAATTAATTACAAATTTATGGCCAAAGGTATCTCAAACAAAATCATTGAAGACGATTTCATCTGGTTTTTCAGAAGAAATTTATAGCAAAGTTTTGGTTTTGGATCCCAATTCCAAATTTTCTGTAAAATATATTCCAACAGAGCCCTTTGCTATAACCCCAATTAAACACTATGGTTATGCAGTGCAATGGTTTGCTATGAGTATCGTCCTGTTGGGCATGTTTTTATATGCTTTGAGGAGAGAAAGCTAGATGAAAAATAAAACATTTTTGACAATCCTTTTAATTACACCCTTAGCAGTTCTTTTAATTTCAACTTTTTCATTTAATTCAGGCATAGGCCCAACCAACACAAAAAATAATGGTATTTTTTTTGATGAACATTTTGATATAAATGATCTTAATTTGTTTACTCAAGCTGGTGATCTAGTTTTTAAGGATGGAAAGTGGATATTTGGTACATATTATTCAGATGAGCCCGATCTTGAGAAGGCTCTTTATTTAATGAGGCAGATCAATATTGCTCTTAATCGCGACATATATAAGTTAAAACGTGTTTTATTTATTCAGCCCACTTCTAAAGTAGAAAAAGTTTTAGCATCTTATCCTAGAACAGAAATTGTTACCGACCCCGAAGCTTCTTTTTACAAACAATTAAATAATTTTGGCGGAGAAAATTTTTTTAAAGACCAGAAAATTTTTATTATTGACCCCTATGGAAGGGCTGTGATGTTTTTTCCGGCTTCCATGGATCCAACGCTTATTTTAAAAGATTTAAAGGTTTTAATATGAACTTAATTAAAGGGTTTTCTTTTTTTGGTTTGTGTTTTTCATTTATTGTGATTGCATTGGGTGCTTGGACAAGGTTGGTCGACGCTGGGCTAGGATGTCCAGATTGGCCAGGATGTTATGGGTTTGTAGTTTTTCCAACCTCTGAAGTTGATATAGCTTTGGCTGAACAAAGGTACCCCAACTTTCCATATGAGATCAATAAAGTTATACCTGAAGTTATTCATAGATATTTTGCTGCAACTCTAGGTCTTATCTCTATTTTATTGGTTACATTTTCATTGAAAAATAAACTACCGTCTCAAATAAAATATATTGCTTTATTTTTGTTATTTTTTATTTGTTGCCAGGGGCTGTTTGGATATTTAACAGTTAGCTTGAAGTTGCTCCCATTAATTGTAACCATTCATTTATTTGGTGGATTCATAACCCTGAGCTTATTTTTTTATTTATTTCTTATTTCAAGCAATGGAATTCAGGATTATAAGATCGGTCATTTGAAGTCTCTAGCATTTATAGTTTTAGTAGCTCTTTTGGTTCAAATATTTTTAGGCGCGTGGACAAGCACAAATTATGCCTCTCTTGCTTGTACAGATTTCCCCACCTGTAAAGGATCTTTTTTTCCAAAAATGAATTTTGTTGAAGCTTTTAATTTGTTCCAAGAAGTAGGACCAAATTATTTGTATGGGTTGATTGATAATGATGCCAGAGTAACTATCCATTATTCTCATAGATTAGGCGCTTTAATATTATCGTTAATATACTTGGCCCTTATCGCGCGCTTATGGTTTTCTAATGCCGCCCCCTTAGCCTCAACACTTGGAGTCATACTTTTAACTCAAATCTCTCTCGGGGTAATGAATGTGGTATATGCTCTGCCCTTATACATAGCCATTGGACACAATCTAGTAGCGGCCCTGTTATTGTTAGTTACGCTTATGGTTAACTTTATTGCCTGGAAGGAATGAATATACTAAGAAGTTACTATCAGCTCTGTAAACCTAATGTGGTTTTTGTCATGCTTATAACAGCATTAGTTGGTTCTCTTTTAGCAAGCAAAACTTTAGCACCCGTATCAGTGATTGTATTGGCAATGATTGGAATAGCTTTATGCGCATCCTCTGCGGCAGCTATTAATCAAATAATTGACAGAAAGGTTGATGCAAAAATGGATCGGACAGAAATGCGACCAATACCTCAAGGAGAAATATCTCCATTAAACGCTTCAGTTTTTGCTTTTATTTTGGGCGCTTTAGGCACAATCATTCTTGTGCTTTATGTAAACACTCTAACAGCAACCCTTACCCTTGCATCATTAATTGGATACGCCTTTATTTATACTGTTTTTTTAAAGAGAGCAACCCCTCAAAACATTGTGATAGGCGGTCTTGCGGGGGCTGCGCCACCCTTATTGGGGTGGACGGCTGTGACGAATTCAATAGATCCCAATTCGCTATTATTGGTGTTAATAATTTTTATTTGGACACCCCCGCATTTTTGGGCTTTAGCCATTCATAGAAAGGATGATTATGAAAAAGAAAACATCCCCATGCTTCCTGTAACCCATGGAATTCAATTTACTAAATTTCAAATTATTCTATACACAATTATTTTAATTTTAGTTAGTTTGTTACCTTTTGTAGTTTTGATGTCGGGGGTCTTTTACCTTATTTCTGCATGTGTCCTTGGAGGTATTTTTTTGTATTACGCCATAAGACTATATTTTGATAAAAAAAATGAAACCGCTTTTCAGACTTTCGTTTATTCTATCTACTACATTTTTTTAATATTTACTGCCTTGTTAATTGACCATTATTTGTTGTAAGAATGAAAAAAAATATAAAAATCTCGATACTACTAATTGTTCTTTTTATGGCTTTGGTTTTATTTATGTTTGTGAATAAAATAACCACACCAAGATATTTATCTGAATCTGAGTTGTTGGTCAATGGGTTTTATCAATTCTCAGAGCCTAAGGAGTTTTCTGATTTCAAAATTATGACTTCAGAGGATGTGGTTTTAAGCAAACAGGATCTTATAGGAAAATGGACCTTGATTTATTTTGGTTACACTCGGTGTCCCGCCGAGTGTCCGGTTGCAATGTCGCTTATCAAAGGTCTTTACTCGACCCTTAATAGCAAAGGTCTTGATATGAAGAACAAGCAGATGCTTTTGGTTACTATAGATCCAGAAAATGATTCTGCTGAACAGGTAGACTCTTATGCAAAAGCATTTAACAAAACATTTATTGGTGCGCGAGGAGCGAGACCCGCTCTTTTAAGCATAGCAACCCAATTTAATGTCATGGTTGTGGAACCACCCAAGATTAATACATTTAACAACATAGTGCATTTGGAAAACCATTCAAATAATATTTTATTAATTAACCCAGATAGCAAATATGCTGGTTTTTTTAGACCGCCATTTGATGCTGAAAAATTCTTATTAATATATCAATCTTTAGTAGCAGAGCGCTAAGTTTCAAGTAGAAAACTTCTTAACTGTTGAATCTCCTTCTCTGAAATATTTAAACCGCTTCTAATGTAGTTTTCTATTGAACCGTATTCATTTTCTGCCGCCTTAAATGCGGCTTCAAGATATTCTCTTTCAACGCCAAGCAAAGGCCTTAAAAGCTCTCCGTCTGTTTGATAAAGACTCATTAGCTCTATTTTTGAAATCATTTCATCAATTCTTTCTGCGGTGTATTCATTTGTTTTCATGTAATCGTTAATAGCATCTTCCTTGGATACTCCAATTGCTATTAAAGTAATAGCAGCTGCAAATCCTGCCCTATCTTTTCCAGCGGTGCAGTGAAACATTGTTGGCTTTTGTTCTTTTGCTAAATCTTTTAAAAATTTACTATATATATGACTGTAGTTTTTTATAAATTCTTCATTGGCCTCGATTAAAAAATCCTTAACATTACGATTGATTTCGCCCTTCAGAATGGCTTCAATTTTAGTTCTCATAGCACCATCTACTTCTATGGGCATCTCTATATAGGTCATACCATCAGGAATTTTATCTGGATCTTCAGTTTTTTCGGCTTTAGATCTAAAATCTACTATTCTTTGAATACCAAGATTTTTGAGATATTTTTGATCTTCCAATGAGATATCGCTTAGCTTGTCTGAGCGAAATAAGACACCCCATTTAACCGATTTGCCATCAGTAGTTTTGTATCCGCCTAACTCTCTAGTGTTATAGGAGCCATCCATGGAAAGCTTCCTAAACTCTTCACTTTGAAAGTTTTGATTATATGAATGAAGAGGTCTTTCCATTGAGCTTTGATTATTAGAACATTGAGTAAGAATTAAACAAAGAAGTAGAAACCCTGTTTTCTTATACATCAATAATGACCTTGCCTTTAGCTTTTCTATCTTTCAGATGAGCAATTGCTTGAGCAGAGTCTTTTAAAGAAAACCTATCTGCAATTTCCGGATTAATTTTCCCGGCTGCATATAAATCAAAAAGTTCTTCAAAGTTTTTTTTATTTTCATCCGGGAACATTGCCGTCCATGCGCCCCAAAATACACCAACTATTTGGCACCCCTTTAAAAGAGCAAGATTTAAAGGCAGTTTAGGAATATCACCCGCAGCAAAACCTATTACAAGAAAGCGACCTTCCCAAGCCATAGCTCTTAGAGCCGGCTCGCTAAATGATCCGCCTACTGGATCATAAATAACATTTGCACCCAATCCACCAGTTAGTTCTTTAATTTTGTTGGATAGCTCTTTTTGTTGATTTCTCTCTAGGTTATTCGAGGGATAAACAAATGCCTCATCGGCACCGTGTGCTAAACATGTTTTAGTTTTATCTTCTGAAGATGCTGCTGCTATAACCCTAGCGCCCATTACTTTACCCAACTCAACCGCTGACAATCCTACACCGCCCGCAGCCCCCAACACTAAAAGAGTTTCTCCGGGCTGGATCTGAGCTCTTTGCTTAAGAGCATATAAAGATGTCCCATAAACCATACCAAGCCCTGCAGCAGCAGGAAAATCCATCTCTTTAGGAATTTTGTTCACACGGGCCTCTTCAACAACAAGCTTTTCAGCAAAACAACCATTACCCGCCATTACAAATACATGATCTCCTACTTGGCATAATGTAACCCCTTCACCTATCTCTGAAATTATTCCTGAACACTCTGCTCCCGGAATAAATGGCATTGGTGGTTGAAATTGATAAAGCCCTTGAATCATTAGAACATCAGGAAAATTAACACTTGCCGCTTTAATATCTACTAAAACTTCTCCTGCTTTTGGCTTTGGATCATCGACCTCACCAAATATAAGTTTCTCTGGACCTGCTAATTCTACACATTGTAAAGCTTTCATTTTTCTCTCTTTAGTTTTGAGTTATACAATTCTACATATTTATTAATATTGATGTCTTTAGTTTCTTCAATTATTTTTTGTTGCTCTAAAGAATCCATAGAGTTATTAAGGAGCACTGAAAAATCCCCATCGATTTTTTTTCTAAATTTTTTAGCAATTTCTTGGCTATGAGAAAGACCAAATTCTTTAAAAGAAATATTAGTATCCATTAGGATTCTCATTATCTTCTGACTTGGGGGGGAGGTGTCAACAACCTCACTTTCTAATGCATTTAAATAACCCGGAGAATATTCGTCCATGGCAAGAGCAACCAAGCTAAGCTCTTCATAGAAATTTTTTCTAAGCTCAGACAAAGCCTTGTAGCTACCTTTTTGAAGTATCTTTACATCTTTAGATCTTCCATTAGTTACCATGGTTTTTTGGTTAAGTTTAATTTCTTCATTTTCTTGTTTATTAATATTTGGGCTATCGCTTATAAGAGAATGAATAAGAAAAATATCAAGAAGTTTTATTTTATTTTCTGAAATTCCTTCTGGAATAAAAGGGTTTACATCAATCCCCCTTAGTTCAATATATTCTATCCCCTTTTGTTTTAAAAGATTTGCTGGGCGACTTCCGCTGGGCCCCGTTCTTTTGGGTCGAATAATGTCATAAAGTTCATTTTCAATTTGTAAAATTCCGGTAGATATTTGTTGAGGAAACCCTTTTTCATCTAATAAGCCCATTTCTTTAAATTTTTCATATGGGGCAGAAATACCCTTTATTACAGCATCCACAAATTCATTTAAATTGTTATATGTAATTTTTAAAGACTCTTGAATTGGACTTTGATACCCCGCCTCACTCATTCTTAATGTGGTGGCAAAAGGCATAAATAAATCTTCTTTGCCATAATTTTCTAGAGAATGTTTTCTGCCATATAGATATGATTTATGAGTGATTGGTGAGGCTCCACATTGCTCTAAAATGAACCAAAAATTTCGTTTTACATTTCTAATAAGGTGTAAATATTTTTCGTTTATATATTCTTGGGTTACATTGTCCACAACTGGAAGCCAAGAGGTATCTGAAAGAGAAAAGTTATAATGTATCCCTGATACACACTGCATAATTGACCCATATCTAAGTTTTAATCCCTTTCGATAAATATGCTTAAGCATCCCCATATTTGAGTGACCATATTCTGCTATTCTTATCTCGCTTTCGTCCTCAAATGCACACGGCATAGAAAAGTTCCACAGTATCTCTTCTTCCATGGCTCCATATACGAAATGATGTAATTTCGAAAGGTGTTTAAATAGGCTTTCTGTAGAAGCAAAGGTTGGGGTTATTAGCTCAATTAGAGCCTCAGAAAAATCAGTTGTTATATCTGTGCTGGTTAAGGGTGAGCCAAGCCCAATAGGATGGTCTTTTTGAGAAATAGACCCATTATGACCAACCCTTAAAGACTCTCTTTCAATGCCCCTATGGATCTCAAGGTTTTTAAAGAAACCATTTTCTTGATGAAGCTTAAGCTCCTTCTTAAATTTAGTTAATGCCATTGGCATTTATCTAAATGGACGGCCCGGCCTCTATAATTTCTGATCTCACAGAAAACTTTTTAAAATTTTCTTGAAACTGACTAACCAGATCTCTGAGATATTTATCATATTCATTTTGATTTTTCCAAGTAGTTTTTGGAGTTAACACCTTGGGGTCTATACCATCAACAAAGGTTGGAACATCAAGGTTTAATCCTTCAATGTGCTGCGTTTCCACGCCATTTAATTTACCATTTTGAATGGCATGTATTATTCGTCTAGTTACTGGAATATCAAATCTTGAACCAACTCCGTGAGGGCCTCCAGTCCAACCAGTGTTAACGAGGAATACTTTTGAGCCAAATAATTCAATTCTTTTAATTAAAAGATCTGCATAGACACCAGCCGGTCTTGGAAAAAAAGGAGCGCCGAAGCAAGTTGAAAATGTTATACCAATTGATTCGGTTGAACCCACTTCTGTAGAACCAACTTTTGCTGTATAACCACTTAAAAAATGGTATGCAGCAGCCTCTTTGGAAAGGATAGAAACAGGAGGGATAACTCCGGTTAGATCACAGGTTAAAAATATAACAGTTTCTGGTTCGCCCGCCGCATTGGATTCAACTGCATCCTCAATGTGCGATCTTGGGTAACAACACCTTCCATTTTCAGACAATGAAGTATCTGAATAATCGGGGGTATTGTTGTGATCAAGAAAAACATTTTCAATAATACTGCCATGTTTTATTGCTTTAAAAATTACAGGTTCATTTTTTTCAGACAGGTCAATGGTTTTTGCATAACACCCACCTTCAAAGTTAAACACAGCACCTTCGCCCCAGCCATGCTCGTCATCACCAATTAATGAACAGGTTGGGTCTGCAGATAAAGTGGTTTTTCCAGTTCCTGATAAACCAAAAAAAAGTGAGACTTTACCATCTTTATTAACATTTGAAGAACAGTGCATGGGTAGAACATCTTTTTCGGGCATTAAAAAATTTTGAACCGAAAACATTGATTTTTTCATCTCACCTGCGTACTTCATTCCAGCAAGTAACACTTTTCTGGCTGCAAAATTAATGATTACGCAAGCTTCAGAATTGGTGCCATCCTCTTCTGGGGAACATTTATAGTTAAGAGCGCTTAGAATTTGCCATTCTTGTTTGCCCTGAGGATTAAATTCAACCGGGTCAACAAAAATTAGCTGAGAAAACATACTATGAGTGGCGCTTTCTGCTGTGACATTAACAGGAATGTAATGTTCCACATGTGCCCCGACATGGACTTTTGAAATATACCTATCCTTTTCTGCTAAATATGCTTCTACTTTATCCCAAAGGTTAGAAAATCTTTCGGCTTTAAAAGGCTTATTAATATCGCCCCAATCTATAAGATGAGAGGTGCTATCTTCCTTTACAATAAATCTATCGTTTGGGCTTCTTCCTGTTCTATTGCCCGTATTAACAGCCAGGGCTCCATTGCTTGCAATGACCCCCTCTTCATTTTTGACAGCTCGCTTAATTAGCTCTTCGGTGCTGAGTATGAATTCTTGACTTAAACTATTACTTTCCATTTTTAAAAACTATTTTTTGATTATAAGCATAAGTTTATTTTACATCTAGGTATCAGCCTTAACTAATAACCCATTTCTTGTAGTGAAATAGAAATTAATAATAATAAATTATCAATAAACATCATATACATTACAGTTACAGGCAATTATTAATATTTTTTATATTGTCTTATTAAATACTACAAGATCATTATTTTTTCAGAAAAGAATACATATTGAAGAGAAATAACGCTACAAAGAAAATAAAAGCCCATTCGGCGAAATTAAAAATGAATCTCCATTCGTATTCTGCACAGTTTCCATCTCCGACCAGTATGGTTTGAATGACCTCTAAAAAAGGGAGTGTATTTAATAAAAACTCCATAGGGGGCGCACATGAGGGGATTTGATCGGCCGGAAGGTGTTGAAGATATATTTGTCTCCCTGAAATCATTCCACCAGCCGCCGCAAATAGACTCGCAGCAAATAACAAGAACTTTCTAATAATATTTAAAAGGTTTGGAATAATTAGAAACAAACCACAGAGGGCAATTAAACCAAAAGTCCAACGTTGAAGGATGCATAGAGGACACGCATCGAATACTCCAATTACTTCAAAAAGATAAGCGCCTATAATTAAACTAACTCCAGTTATAAGATTTACTAGACCGGGAGAAAGAAGGATGTTTTTAATGAAGTTCATATATGTATATATTTTATCTCATTAAATGAAGATCATCTTACTTTTACATGGCGCTTATAAAAACCAAATGACATAATAAATTTTTATGGAAACTCAACTAAAGAAAATTTTTCTAATTGATGGATCTTCATATCTATATAGAGCATTTCATGCAATGCCGCCCCTTACAACCTCTAAAGGGTTGCCTACAGGAGCAGTTAAAGGGGTAACTAATATGTTGCGTAATCTGCGAAAAGAAAATCCAGATTCTTATTATTTAGCAATATTTGATGCTAAGGGTAAAAATTTTAGACATACAATTTATCCTGATTACAAAGCTAATAGACCCCCCATGCCTATGGAACTTCGTGAACAACTCTCGCCCTTAAAAGAGATATGTAACGCAATGGGGATGCCAGTAATTGAGGTACCCGGCGTAGAGGCAGATGATGTTATTGCCACCCTAGCCATAGAGGGTTCAAATAAAGGGATGTCAGTTGTTATCTCTTCATTAGACAAAGACTTAATGCAATTAGTCAAAGACCCCATGGTAAAAATGATGAATACTATGAACAAACAAATCTATAATGAGGCGGGGGTTGAGAAAAAGTTCGGCGTTAAACCCGACCAGATAATAGATTATCTAGCTTTGGTTGGAGACAGCTCAGATAATATTCCAGGCGTTTCAAAAGTTGGCCCCAAAACAGCGGCTAAATGGTTAAATGAATTTAACAACATTGAAGGTATTGTAAAAAATGCTGAAAGTTTCATAGGAGTTGTAGGTAATAATTTGCGTGATTCCATTCAAGACCTTGACAGGAATATTGAGCTAGTAAGATTGAAAAAAGATGTAGATATAAAAGTAACTTTAGAAGAGCTTCTTAATGCAGAAGAAAATACCGAAGAATTAAACAAGCTTTTTGTTTCACTTGAGTTTAATACATGGATACAGTCTCCAAAAAAAACTAAAGAGGAGCCTGGTTTTGTTGCCAAAAAAGAATATCAAACCATCTTAACTAAAAAAGATTTACAAGTTTGGGCCAATAAACTTAACAAAGCACAAACATTTGCAATTGATACAGAGACTTCTTCATTGGATACTATGACTGCTAATCTTATAGGCATCTCTTTGGCATGCGACGAAGGTGAGGGCTGCTATATTCCAATCGCACACTCATATGATAAGGTCCCACAACAATTAGATTTGGACGACGTTGTAAAAGTTTTGGGCAAATCAATCTCTAACAATGAAAGCAAGTTGGTAGGCCAAAATCTAAAGTTTGACTTACCTATCCTTCGAAGACACGGCATCAAAGTAGATAAATTTTTAGGAGATACAATGTTGATGTCATATGTACTAAATAGTACTGCAACCCGGCATGGTTTAGATAGAATGGCTTTGCATTACCTTAATTATAAAACAATGAAATACGAGGAGATTGTTGGTACAGCCTCTAAGCAGATTAATTTTTCTCAAGTTAAAATTCCAGTTGCTACTTTTTATGCGTCAGAAGATGCTGATATTACATTAAGATTGTTTAATCTCCTCAATGATAGGCTTAAAACTGAAAAACAATTAATTCACCTTCTAAAGACCATTGAATATCCGATGCTTGAATCTTTGATAAAAGTAGAAACCAATGGAGCAAAAATAGATGCAAAAATGCTTGCAGAGTACTCAAAAGAACTGGGCTTAAAAGCTGCAGAACTTTCTCGAAAAGCATTTAAAATGGCTGGAGAAGAATTCAACATGGACTCACCTAAACAATTGGTGGAAGTCTTGTATAACAAACTAGAGCTCCCGATTTTAAAGAAAACCCCGAAAGGCCAACCCTCAACAAACGAAGATACATTGCAAAGACTGGCAGAAGAATATGAGCTCCCAAAAATAATCATAGAATATCGCACCCTAGCAAAGTTAAAATCAACTTATACCGATAGTTTAATTAATATTCAACACCCAGAAACCAATAGAATCCATACTTCATATCAACAGGCCGTAACTTCAACCGGAAGGCTTTCGTCTACTGAGCCAAATTTACAAAATATTCCAATTAAAACACCAGAGGGGAGAAAAATTCGAGAAGCCTTTATCCCCGAAAAGGGAAATGTATTAATTTCAGCAGATTATTCTCAAATTGAGCTCAGAATAATGGCTCACCTTTCGGGGGATAAGAATTTAACGGAGGCGTTTAAAAATAATTTAGACGTACATTCTGCAACAGCATCTGAAATTTTTGGAATCTCATTAGATGAGGTTTCTCAAGACCATCGAAGAAGCGCCAAAGTTATTAATTTTGGTTTAATTTATGGGATGTCAGCATTTGGGTTGACAAGGCAGCTTGGCATCCCAAGGCATGAGGCTCAAGACTATCTTGATACATATTTTGAGAAATATACTGGGGTTAGGAAATATATGGTCTCTACAAAAGAACTTGCTAAAAAAAATCTATATGTTGAAACCATCCTTGGTAGAAGGCTCCATGTAGCGGAGATTAATGCATCAAACGGCTTAAGAAGACAGGCGGCCGAAAGAGCTGCCATCAACGCTCCGTTGCAAGGATCAGCGGCCGATATTATTAAGAAGGCTATGATAGATATTGATAATTGGATAGGAGATGACAACACAGATATAAGAATGATTATGCAGGTTCATGATGAGCTTGTATTTGAGGTTAAAAAAGATTATGCAATTGAAGCTTTAGAAAAAATAACAACCTTTATGGAAAAAGCAGTTAAGCTTAGTGTTCCATTGACTGTAGATGCTCACCAAGGGAGCAACTGGAATGAGGCTCATTAGATTAAGCGCTGTATAATTAGAAAATCATGGCAGAGAAAGAAGACTTATTAAAAGATTTAAAAATAGACAGATCTAAGTCCGCAGAAGAAAAATCAATTCAAAGTAATAAATTTTTATTATTTGGACTGGCAACAATAATTATTTTATTTTTTGGATGGTTTTTCCTTTCAGAAGATCAAGCAAAAATCGTTACAACGTTTACAGTCAAATCATTAAATACAAATGACTCTTCTGTATCAAGCATACTAGATGCATCGGGTTATGTTGTTGCCAGAAGAAGAGCAACCGTATCATCTAAAATAACAGGCAAAGTGATGAAGGTTTTTGTTGAAGAGGGCATGTATGTTAAAGAGGGCCAACTTTTAGCACAATTAGACGACAGCACGATGATTGCAGACTTAAATTATGCGCTTTCTCAATTAAAAGAGGCTAAAAGAGTTCTTAATAGAACACAAGAATTAGCATCAAGGCAATTAGCAAGCCAGGCCTCTTTAGATGCAGCTCAAACATCATTAGAGGGTTTGGAGGCTTTAACAGAAGTAAAAAGACAAACCGTAGAGGACATGAAAATTGTTGCCCCTTTTAGCGGTGTTGTGGTTTACAAGGCAGCGCAACCGGGTGAGATGATTTCTCCTGTCTCTGCCGGAGGAGGTTTTACTAAAACTGGTATATGCACAATAGTCGATATGGATTCTTTAGAAGTTGAGGTAGATGTAAACGAAGCCTTTATCAACAGAGTGACTCCCGGCCAACCTGTTATTGCAAACTTAAATGCTTATTCTAAATGGGATATTCCCGCAAAGGTGATTGCCATTATTCCAACAGCAGACAGAAGCAAGGCAACTGTAAAAGTAAGAATAGCTTTACTAGAAAAAGATAAAAGAGTCTTGCCTGATATGGGAATTAGAGTTTCTTTTTTACAAGCAATTAAACAAAACAATACTACAACAAAAAAAGACGGGGTAATGGTTCCTAATGCAGCGGTTTCATTAATAAACAATGAGCCATATGTTCAGGTTGTCAGTAAAGGAAAAATTAAATATAAGAAAGTAAATATAGTAGAAGAATCTTCAAATTACTCTAGAGTAACATCAGGTCTTTCGGCTGGTGCAATCCTGGTTGCAAAGTTTGATAACAGCTTAAAAGAAGATCAAAAAGTAAAAATTAATTAAGGAAATAATGATTAATTTAATAGAAGTCAAAGAAGTGAGCAAAATCTATAACAGAGGAGGAGAAACTCTGGTTGTATTAGACGGATTAAGTTTAGAAGTTCCAAAGGGTGATTTTCTTGCTCTCATGGGGCCCTCCGGATCGGGCAAATCAACCCTATTGAATTTAATTAGCGGTTTAGACTCACCAACCTCCGGCTCAATAATAGCTAATGGAAAACATTTAGAGAAAATGAAATCCTCCGCATTAAGTGACTGGAGGGCAGGTAATGTTGGTTTTGTATTTCAATTCTATAATTTATTACCAGTTTTAAATGCCAAAAAAAATGTAGAGCTCCCGCTGTTATTAACTAATTTGTCAGCCTTAAAAAGGAAGGAACATGTTGCTACAGCGTTGAATCTTGTTGGTTTGGCTGATAGAGGGGACCATAAACCCAGTGAGCTTTCTGGCGGACAGCAACAAAGAGTAGCAATAGCAAGAGCGCTTGTTTCTGATCCCGATATATTGGTTTGTGATGAGCCAACAGGAGATTTAGATAGAGAATCAGCAACCGAGATTCTTAATCTAATACAAATATTAAATAGAGACCATGGCAAAACCATACTGATGGTAACTCATGATCCGGTTGCAGCAGAATTTTCAAAAAGAACACTTTACTTAGATAAGGGCAAGCTAACACATTAAAAAATGTACTGGACCCTAATAAAGACAGGCCTAATAAGAAAAAGGATTAGAACTTTTTTAACCATTATGTCATTGTTTGTGGCTTTTCTTTTGTATGGCTCGCTTCAAACTTTTTCGTCTATTTTTACCGGCTCAGTTAAGGGGTTATCAGCGCAAAATTTGATTGTAATGCCTCGTTATGACATGTTTGGAAAATTACCAATTTCAGTTGCACAGTACGTAGAAAGCCTCGATGGAGTAGAGGATGTCATGTATTTTGATTATTTAATGCCGATTAAACTTGAAAGCATGATGGATGGAGTTGTTTTTGCGTCGAGCCCCAATTTTTTTGATATTTATACTAGATTTCAAGCACCAGATGAGGCTAAACAAGCCTTAAAATCTACTAGGTCGTCCACCATTGTTGGCAAACTTATGGCAGAAAAAAAAGGAATAAAAATAGGCGACAAACTCTCTTTTAAATCAACCTCAATGAATCAAGATGGAAGCTATAACTGGTCGTTTGATGTGGTGGGTTTTTATACTGTGACTCAACTAGCCGGTGATGAGATGGCTGCTATTGTTAATTATGAATCTGTCGATGAGGCTAGGCTTTCAGAAAAGGGAACAATTTCCATGATTATGGCTCGAATAGCGAACCCAAATATGGCTGATTCCATATCAGATAAGGTTGATGATAGATTTATGAACTCAAGTTATGCAACGAGAACTGGACCCGAATCAATGATGGCCGTTGAAATGGCTTCTGAGGTTGCAGACATAGAATTAATTATGACAGCAATTTTACTTTCAGTTTTCTTTACAATTTTGCTGGTATCAGCAAATACCATGTCTCAATCCATAAGGGAAAGGACGATTGAAATAGGGGTTTTGAAATGCCTGGGTTATAAAGATAGGCAATTGTTTGTTTCGGTTATGTTAGAGGCTACTTTTTTAACCTTTTGTGCAACTGGTTTAGGTTTACTAGGAACACTCTTGCTAATTCCTGTGGTGGAGCAACTTTCTGATGGTGTTTTAGCCAATACTTTTAACCTTGAATTAGAGATTATTTTCGGCGGGTTTATTTTGGGGCTTATAGTTGCTTTTTTGGCTGCCTCTGTACCAGCATACCAAGCATTAACCCTTAGGGTGGTAGATGCTTTGCGTGAAGATTGAAATGAAGTTCATAAGACAGGTTTTTGAAATAACAACAATGAACTTAAAAACAATTTTAGAGCGCTTTGGTTCTTCTGTTGTGATTATTGTTGGTATTGCTGGTTCAGTTGCAGTAATGGTTTCGCTTTTATCTATGGCGGAAGGACTTAATTCTACAATAATAAAAACAGGTCAAGATGATAGGGCCTTAATTTTAAGAGAAGGATCTAATTCAGAGCTAAGTAGCGGAGTTGGCATGCAAGAGATTGATATTATTTTAAATGCTCCTGGGGTAGAACAGTTTAATGGAAGCCCAATGGTATCAGGTGAGCTTTTTGTGATTGTAGATTTAAAAAGGAAGGGAGCTGAAGCAACATCAAATCTTCCGCTTAGGGGCGTTCAACCCATGAGCTTTAATATTAGGCCTGAATTAAAAATTATAGAAGGAAGAAATTTTCAATCTGGTACAGGAGAGGTTATTGTTGGCAAGGGGGCATTTGATCAGTATGAAGGGCTAGATATAGGGGACAAAATAGAGATAAGAGACAACTTTTGGAAAGTAGTAGGAATTTTTAGCACCGATGGAGATGTGCATGAATCTGAGGTATGGGCGGACCTTTCTGTAACCCAGAGCTCTTTTAGGCGAGAGGGTGGAGTATCTTTGGTTAGCGTAAAACTTATAAATGAAAATACATTTAATGAAGTTGGTGTTTATATAGAAACTTATCCAAACCTAAGTTTAAAAGTAGAAAGAGAATCTTCTTTTTATGAAAATCAATCTTTAGGGTCAGAATTAATTAGAGCGTTTGGTCTTGTTGTAGCAGTTATTATGGCGATTGGTTCTGTTTTTGCAGCGCTTAATACCATGTACAGCGCAGTATCAACTAGATTGGTAGAAATTGGAACACTTAGAGCTATTGGTTTTAAGGGGAGCTCTATATTAATTTCTTTAATGCTTGAATCTATGATTTTAGCAACTTTAGGGGGTTTTGTTGGCGCAGGAATAGCCTATATATTTTTTAATGGCTATACAGCATCAACACTTACAGGGGGCTCATTTACTCAAACAGCTTTTGCATTTGCAGTTACTGGAGATATTGTAAAACAGGGCATGATATTGGCGCTTACTGTTGGATTTTTTGGCGGTCTTTTGCCCGCATTTAATGCGGCAAGACAAAATATTACAGACGCTTTAAGATCAATTTAATTACTTATTTTATCGATATTAGCTTTTTACGCAGGGCTTCAAAACCCATATCCTTAAGAGCAGAAGTGGCAAAAATATTTTCATTTTTTGTTTTAAGAGCCACATCTTTAATTGTTTTCATACAGACATTCCTAGAAACTTTATCTAATTTTGTTAAAACCAAAATAAAAGGAACAGTATAATTTTCACATAAGGCAATCATTTCCATATCTAACTTTTTTAATGGATGCCTTATATCCATAAATATTAATACTGATTTCAATGATTCTCTATTACTAAAATATTTTTCTAACAAGGGCCCCCAATTTTTTTTCTTTGAACGGTTAGATTGAGCAAATCCATAACCAGGAAGATCAAGTAATTTAAATTCTTGATTTACTTGAAAAAAGTTGATTTCTGTTGTGCGACCTGGAGTTTTACTAATCCGTGCTAGTTTTTTATTTTCTGTAAGGCCATTTAAAGCGCTAGATTTTCCAGCATTGGAGCGACCAGATAACAAAATTTCAATGCCATAGTCATCAGGAAGCTTGCTGAATTTAGTTACTCCAAATAAAAAAGTGGTATTTTTGAAAGGATTTTTCATTTGATCATTTATCTCGGGCCGCGCTAGACATATAATATGCTTTCTATACTATAACGCACAACCTATGTTCAAAACTTATTTGATAATTGCCCTTAGTTTTATTTCTTTTGTTGTGGTGGCATCTGAAATTGAAATTCCTCATTTACTTCAAAGGGGTAACGCAGAAGCAGGTGCAGACTTGGTTGCGACTTGCGCAGCTTGTCATGGCGCTGCAGGCCAAAGCATAAATTCTGATTGGCCAAATTTAGCCGGGCAAAACCAGCGTTACCTAGTTGATCAGTTAAAGTATTATCAGCAAAGCCAAAGAGAAAGCCCTTTGATGGGAGCGGTTATTCCATATTTAAAAACTTTATCTGATAAGCAGCTTTTGGATATAGCTGCATTTTATAATTCTCAACCTTTAATTATAGGCCGGGCAAAAAATAACCAAGAGCTTTTAGCGCTAGGTGAAAGCCTTTATAGAGCAGGAGATTTGAAAAGAGGCATTCCTGCATGCACCGCCTGTCATTCTGTAAATGGAGCAGGAAATGATCAGGCTGGATTTCCTGGAGTCGCAGGCCAACAAAGGAATTATTTAATAACAACTCTTAAAGAATACAGGGACCTTCAGAGAGATGCGGGTGATTATGCATTAGTAATGCAAGCCGTATCTCAAAATTTAAAAGATAAAGATATAGAGGCTTTAGCCAACTATATGCATGGGGTATATCAACAATGAATTTAAAAAAGTTTTTAATTTCTTTTTGTTTTATTTTTTTAACAACCTCTTCTATTGCTGAATATAAGTTTGGTAGAGATTATGGAAGCCTGTCACGACCATTACCAATCAAGAAAGATGGAATTGTAGATGTGGTTGAGGTTTTTTGGTACGGGTGTGGAAGTTGTTACAACTTTGAGCCGGCGGTAGAGAATTGGGCCAAAAAACAAAATAGAGGAGTTAATTTTAAAAAAATGCCAGTAACATGGGGTCCTACACATAAGCTTCACGCAAAACTTTTTTATACCATTGAGGCTTTAGGGATGGGTGATAAAGCACACACAGCAGTCTTTACTGCAATCCACAGGAAATCCAAACCAAATTATCTTGGTGATGAAGACGCAATTCTTTCTTTTTTAGAAAAGCTGGGTGTTGAAAGAAGCAAAGCTATAAAATACATGAATTCATTTTCTGTAAAACAAAAAGTAAAAAGGGCAGTAGAGCTTTCGCGTCAATTTAAAGTTACCGCAGTACCAATGATTTTTGTTGATGGTCAATATAGAATAGAGGCCAAGAGATCACATTCTGAAATGCTTAAAGTAGTTGATCATGTAATTGATTTACAGAGACCAGTTTCTTAGCAAGGCGATTAAATATGAAAAAAATTACATCATTAATTATCATCGCTCTCTCATTGGCGATATTTTTTAATGGAAAAAAATATGACGAACTTGTTATATCAAGACTTGATATGTCTGTTGCTGTTTGTTTGGAAGGTCAGGATTGTGGAAAAGCAACCCCAATAATGGCTGTTGTTGCAAATGATAACGTCGTTAGATCTGCAGACATAATTTATTCAAGCGGTTGTGCTGCTTGCCATGATGCCGGAGTTGCTGGGGCCCCAATGACCGGCAATAAGAGTCAATGGAAATCTCGCCAAGCAAAGGGCTATGAAACATTGGTTAATAGTGTTTGGAATGGTATGAACGGAATGCCCGCCAAGGGTTTGTGCATAGACTGTACAAAAGAAGAAATTGAAATAGCTGTTCAATATATGCTTGATGTTATTTAGCGCCAGACTTATTTAGTAATTTTTTTATTTTTACCAAATCCAAACATCTTTATGAATTTAAGCTTATTGGCTCACCATATTCATTGCTTTCTTTTGAGCCTTCTGATGCCCACCAAATAACCACAGGAATGATTCCAATAATTGTTAAGCACCAAAGATATCTCCAACCACTTTTATTTGTATCATGCATTCTTCTCGCTGATACAGCTAGTAGTGGAACAACAAGAATTAAAGAAACAATACTGCTAAAGATAGCTCCTAGTTCTGGCCCCGAAGTTACTGTAAATACAATTTGAGCAAACCATTGAATAAGAAGGCAGAATAAATAAAACCACCAAAATTCACCTCTTGAGGCTCTTCCCTCAAAGGTTGCATATTCCCCCATACACTTTGCAATTGATTCTTGAAAACCCATAATTCCCTCTAAATATTTATTAAATTTATTATATAGTAATGCTTTTATGTGTAATTTATAAACATATTTTTATTAATCGTAATTAGATGATAGAAGATTTATAAATTCGGACCATTGATTAAATTCTATTGGAGGATTTTTATCTAGTTCCCATGGGTTGTTTTTAAAATTAAACCATATGGTATTTATGCCCAAATCTCTTGCTCCCCGTATGTCATTAATAGGGTGATCGCCAACATGTAGGGTATTTTGAAAAGCTATTCCTGAAATTTCTTTTGCCATTTCAAAATGAGTTGGGTTGGGTTTATTGCTCTTGGCATCCATTGAAGAAATAGAGAAATTAAAAAAATGACCCAAGCCAAGTAGATTTACATCTGCGTTACCATTAGTTAATACACCAAGCATGTAATGTTTATTAAGTTCCTTTAGAGCTTTGGTTACACCACTAAAAAAAACAACCTTATGTCGTTCTTTTAAGAAATGGGCATAAGCTTCGTTAATAAAAGCTTTTTGAGCCGTTTTGTTATCAAAATAAGGATGAACATAATGCTCTACTATTTTCTTTCTTAGTTTTCCTAGATCATATTCTAAGCTTGAGTCTGTAGAGATTAAATAATTTCGTATATTCATAAAATTATCTAAACTGCCCCAATCAATTTTTTCTCCTAAGGTGGTTTCAATCCATTTTCTTGAGTTTATTTCTGCAGGAAATATCACAGAGCGGATATCCCAAAAGGTATCATCTAAATCAAATGTAATAAGTTTAATTTTGGGCATTTTCTTTTGTTGCTCTTGGGTGAGATTTTTCATATACCTTTATAAGGTGTTGATAATCAAGACGAGTATAGATTTGTGTTGTAGATAAAGAGCTGTGCCCCAAAAGCTCTTGAATGCTTCTAAGGTCTCCACTCGATTCAAGTAGATGGGTTGCAAAGCTATGCCTAAGCATATGAGGATTTATTGGTGGAAGACCCTGTATAAGTGCTAATTTTTTTATTCTTTCTTGAATGCTTCTTGATGAAATTCGCCCGCCTCTAAGATTTACAAAAAGTGATTCATCCTTTGTATGTAATTTATTCCTTTCTAAAAGCCACCTAGCAATAGCTGCCTTAGCAAACCTTCCAACGGGGACAAGCCTTGTTTTTGAGCCCTTTCCTAAAACCCTAAGGAAATCTTTATTTTCTTCAAAATCATTAGTATTAGAGCTAACAACCTCGGATACTCGAAGTCCGCTTGAATAAATAAGCTCAACTATAGCTATATCTCTAATTTCTTGAGTATTTTTTGGTTTAAAACTTAATAGTTGTTCAACATCTTCTGGAGATAAAACATTAGGCAGATAATTCGGGGCTTTTGGAGAAGCAATTAACTCAAAGGGAGAATTATCAATAAGCCCATTCTTTTTTACATAAGAAAAAAAACCTTTTGCAGATGAAATATGTCTTTGGATGCTTCTTGGGCTTACGTTTTTTTGAAAGAGATCAGCTATCCAACTAGAGCAAATATCTTCAGTTATGAATTGAAAATTTGTAATGCCGGTCGATTGAAGAAAATTGGAAAATTTTAATAAATCTCTTTCATAGGATTTAGTAGTGTTGTTACTTAAACCCCTAATATTTTTTATGTAATCTATGTAATCTGTAATTATTGGGAATAAGAAAAAACTTTTTTTATTCATGCATTTTTTGATCCAAGGACTGCCCCTATTATATCTCTGATATATTCAATAAATGTTGTATCACCATCTCCAAGATATTTGGCTTGATCAAGAGACCCAATTTTTAGTAAACCAAAACCATTCTTTAGTTTAAGCACACTAATTACTCCAGATTTGATCTTCTCGTCCTGAAAAAAAGAAATCATTTTTTCTTTTGAGAAAGGACCCATATGAATAATGTCTTTATTCATCTCAAGACCAGTTTCATTTTCAAGATTTTTCAGATCTTTATCTTTCATAATTTCAAAGCAACATGCATCAACTTTAAAATGTTGAATAAAGAATGATTCAACTGTTTTTTTAACCTCATTAAAATCTTTAGATGAAATTAAGGAGAGGGTTAAATCTTTTGATTTAAAGAATAACTCTTCATTATCTTTCCCAGTTGAAAGAAAGTTTGTTAGCGTTTCTATTAATCGTGATTGCTCATTTCTAAGTTTTCTTACTTGCATTTCTAGCAATGAGGATGTTCCTTCTGAAGCATGTTTAAAGCTTAGCTCGCTAACCAAAGATTCCCTTGATATAAAAAAATCTGTATTTTCTAAAAGGAAAAGTTCAACCGCTTTAGAGTTTATTTTTTTTGCCATGTTCCCTCACAAACAAATTCAGCCGGCCCAATCATCTCAAGTTTACCATTGATCTTTTTCAGGGTAATTTTTCCACCTTTAGATATAACTGCAATATTATTTTTCCTATTTAAGGAAATGCTCGCAATGGCAGCAGAAGCAGAACCACATGAGAGCGTTTCGCCTGCTCCTGCTTCATTTGTTCTGATTAATATTGCCCCTCTTTCTCTCATAAATAAGGATATATTTGTATCTTTAAAAATTTTTCTGGCTCTTAAAATTTCGGAAAGAGCCGAAAGATCACAGGAATGAATTTTATGTCTTGAAGATTCTATTAGGAGGTGACTATTTCCAGTATCAACAAAGTAGTATTTTTGAATACCTGTTTTTTTTAAGAACCTTTTTTCAATTTTTGGTACCTCAATGAAACTTGGGAAATCAATGGTTGCTTTAACTTGTTTTGAGTTGGTGGGATCGATTTGAATGGTGCGAGACTTTGTGCCTAAAAGTATTGTTTTTTTGGGGAACAAATTTTCTTTCCATAGAAAAGCTCCAACTGATCTAACGCCGTTAAGGCACATAATTGCCTCAGAGCCATCAGTATTAAAAAATCTAATATAGAAATCATGAAAAGGTTTTTTTGGAGGGTTGATAGTGATGAGCTGATCAAAACCAATTCCTTTTTTTCTATCACCCATTTTGATAACCTTAGCCTTAGTTAGTTGTTGAGTGTGAGTTAAATTCTCTAAGAGAACAAAATCATTTCCATTACCATGCATTTTTCTAAACCTGATCATCTTATAACCTCTAATAAATCATGATTTCTTTGATATAAGGCGGGTTTAAGCAAATCGTTCATTGCCACACCAACAAGGCTCACCTCTTCAGCAAAGAGAATGTTATCTCTGTATTTAAAATAATCCATAATTTATTGTGTAATATTGGGCAAGGAATTCGATGGAATGGGAGCCTTCATTCCACAGCTTATTAAGCAAATGGAAGAAATAATGATTATGAGCAGCCTGAACTTCATCGATCTATTATGAATAATTATAAGAAAAAAAACTAATTAGATTAGTATTTATAATCTTTTTCTTTAAATGGCCCATTAACTGAAACATTTATATAGGAAGCTTGATCTTCTGTTAGTTTCGTAATAGTTCCGCCAAAACCCACCACCATTAACTCCGCAACCTCTTCATCTAATTTCTTTGGAAGAACCTTCACACTTAGCATTTCTTTCTTTTTATCCTCATCATTTATGCTTGCAAAGCCTTGTTGGTATAAATATATTTGAGCAAGCACTTGATTTGAGAATGAACCGTCCATAATCCTACTAGGGTGACCGGTAGCATTTCCAAGGTTTACCAACCTTCCCTCAGACAAAAGGATAATATAATCTTTGCTTTGTAAGTTTGGCTTACCATTTGGAGGAGTGTCTCTAAATATTCTATGAACTTGTGGTTTAATTTCTTCCCAGTACCATTTTTTTCTCATAAAAGTAGTATCAATTTCATTATCAAAATGACCAATATTGCAAACAACACAAGTATTTTTTAATGATTTAAGCATTGCCTCATCACAAACATTTACATTACCCGTGGCCGTCACAACAAGATCAGTATCGCTTAAAACTTCCACATTTATATCTTTAACATTCCTTGTTACAACTCCATTTTTATATGAAGATACAACTTCAAAACCATCCATGCATGCTTGCATAGCACAAATTGGGTCTGATTCTACTACCCTAACAATCATTCCTTCTTGAGCAAGGCTTAAAGAAGAGCCCTTTCCAACATCTCCATATCCAATAACAAGAGCTTTTTTTGATGACAAGAACATGTCTGTAGCTCTCTTAATGCCGTCATTTAAACTGTGTCTACATCCATATTTATTATCATTTTTTGATTTTGTAACTGAATCATTAACATTAATAGCTGGTACTTTTAACTTATTTGCTTCAAGCAGGGCTTTTAATCTGTGAACGCCAGTGGTGGTCTCTTCTGAAATGCCATGAATGTTTTCAAGCATTGTTTGATATTTCGAATGAACCATATCGGTAAGATCTCCGCCATCATCTAAAATCATATTTGCATCCCATGGTTCACCATCTTTTAAAATAGTTTGTTCAATACACCAATCAAACTCCTGATCTGTTTGGCCTTTCCAAGCAAAAACTGGAATATCAGCCGCCGCCATAGCTGCTGCTGCATGGTCTTGAGTAGAAAAAACATTACACCCAGACCAGCGTAACTCCGCTCCAAGCTCTTTGAGGGTTTCCATTAAAACTGCAGTTTGAATGGTCATATGGATGCATCCCATTATTCTAGCGCCTTTGAGGGGCTGCGCGTCTCTATATCTTTCTCTAAGCGCCATAAGAGCCGGCATTTCATTTTCAGCGAGGGAAATTTCCCTTCTTCCAAAATCTGCTAGGCTTATGTCCGTAACTTTAAAGTCATTTTCCATATTTTTATTTCGTAACGATTTTGATGAGCATCATACATTAAAAAAGGGTTTCAAATGCACCCCTAAGTATGAAATTCATAGATTTTATTGAGCAATATCTGATGCTTTGTCTGTTCTTTCCCATGATAAATCAATGTCTGTTCTCCCAAAGTGACCATATGCAGCAGTTGGGAGATAGATTGGTTTTTTTAGATCAAGCATATTAATTATACTTTTTGGTCTAAGATCAAATTTTTCTTCAACTGTCTTTTGAATTAAATCTTTTGAAATTTTCTCACTGTTAAAGGTATTAACATTGATCGAAGTTGGCTTAGCAATTCCAATAGCATATGAGACTTGAATTTCACAATAGTCAGCAAGCCCAGAAGCTACAATATTTTTTGCAACATATCTAGCTGCATAGGCCGCAGATCTATCTACTTTAGATGGATCTTTGCCTGAAAAGGCTCCTCCGCCATGCCTGGCCATTCCGCCATATGTATCTACAATTATTTTTCTACCAGTGAGCCCGCAGTCTCCAACCGGACCCCCAATAACGAATTTTCCAGTTGGGTTAATATAAATATTTGTAGAATTTAGAATCCATTCATTTGGAATAATAGGCTTGATAATTTTTTCCATTACCTGTTCTTTTATTTCTTCCGGAGAAACACCTTCATCATGTTGAGTAGAAAGAACAATTGCTGATAATCCTTTTATAGTTTTTCCATTATCCTCATATATCACGCTAACTTGGCTTTTTGCGTCGGGTCTTAGCCAAGCAATTTCTCCTGCCTTCATTAAATCAGCTTGTTTTTTTACTAATTTATGAGATAGGTCTATAGGAAGCGGCATCAGTGATTCAGTTTCTTTGCACGCATAACCAAACATAATGCCCTGATCTCCAGCTCCCTGCTCTAGATCCTCACCCTCACCCTCATTAACTCCTTGAGCAATATCTGGAGATTGTTGGAAAACAAGATTTGTAAATTCACAAGTATCTCCATTGAAGCCATAATCATCGGTGTCATATCCAATATTATTGATTGTTTGTCTTACAATGGGTTCTAGATCAGGGTTGCCGAGAGAGGTAATTTCACCAGCAATAAAAACCATATTATTTTTAATAATTGTTTCGCATGCAACTCTACTATCGGGGTCTTCAGCCAAATAGGCGTCGAGGATAGCATCAGAAATTTGATCACAAACTTTATCTGGGTGCCCAGCAGAAACGGATTCTGAAGTAAATATATAACCCATAATTTTCTCCTTAATTAAATTTATTTAGATTTTTGCTCTAATGTTTTTAGTCGCTTGAATCATATTGCTCAATGTAGCTTCAACCTCAGGCCAGCCTCTAGTTTTAAGACCACAATCCGGATTAATCCATAAATTTCTAATATCTATCACGTCAACCGCCTTTTGAATTAATTGTTCTAACTCTTCTAGGCTCGGCACTCTAGGCGAATGGATATCCCATACACCAGGACCTATTTCATTTGGATATTTTTCTTCTTTAAAAAGATTTAATAATTTCATATTAGACCGAGAACATTCTATTGAAATAACATCTGCATCCATCGCTGTAATACTATCCATAACATCATTGAATTTTGAATAGCACATATGTGTATGAATTTGGGTTTGATTATTAACGCCTGCAGCCGTCAACCTGAAAGCATCAACTGACCATTTTAAATATTCGGGTTGTTTGGCTTTTCTTATAGGCAATCCTTCTCTAATTGCAGCCTCATCAATCTGAATAACCTCTATTCCTGCTGCCTCAAGATCCTTTACTTCATCTCTCATTGCAAGGGCTATTTGGTTGCACGTAAGACTTCTCGGTTGATCATCTCTTACAAAAGACCATTGAAGAATTGTGACGGGACCAGTTAACATCCCTTTCATTATTTTATTTGTATTTGATTGAGCAAATTTTGCCCATTCAACAGTCATGGGGTTTGGCCTTTTAATATCCCCATAAATAACAGGTGGTTTAACGCATCTTGTACCATAGGATTGAACCCAGCCAAATGAAGTAAATGTAAACCCAGAAAGTAGTTCGCCAAAGTATTGAACCATATCATTTCTTTCTGGTTCCCCATGGACAAGAACATCAATTCCCAGGGCTTCTTGTTTTTCAATACATTCTATAATCGCCTTTTCTATAAAATTTTTATATTCTGCCTCATTAATCTTTCCCGCATTAAAATCAGCTCTAGCTTGTCTTATTTCTGTTGTTTGAGGAAATGAACCTATTGTAGTGGTAGGAAGTTTAGGGAATTGGAAATGAGCACGCTGAATTTTTTGTCTGATAGCAAATTCTGACTGTCTCTCAAAATCCTCATTTGTAAGACCTGAAATTCTTTTTGCGACCGAAGGATCATTTACAAGTGTTGAAGATTTTCTCATAGTATTAGCCGTGAGGATTGATTTAACCCTCTCATCTTCTTCTGATATTTCTTTATTAAGCCTTCCAACAAGGACTTGTAGCTCTAAGATTTTTTCTTCAGCAAAAGCCAACCAATTCATTACTTCTGTTGGCATTTTTTCTTCTAATTTAAGGGAATAAGGTACATGCTGTAGAGAGGCTGTGGGAGCTATGAAAACAGTATCAAAGTTCAGATTGTGTAATGCTCTATTAATTATTTCAATGGTTTCATTTAGATTAATTTTCCAAATATTTCTTCCAGATATTACCCCCAAAGAGATAGAATCATAAGACTCGTTTAATGTAGAAAGGCTATCTATATTTGATTCATCTGTAAATATATCTAGATGCAGACAGTCAACTTCAATATTTTTAACTATGCTTATATTGTCCTCAACATTACCAAAATATGTTGCAAGCAAAATATTTGTTGGGATATCTAGTCTGGTTTTTAGATTAGAGTAGAAATCTTCAAATATCGTTACTTGTGCGTCGTTCAGATCAGTTCCTAAAACCGGTTCCTCTATTTGAAGATTTATATAGCCCAGTGATAACACATATTTTAAAAGCTCGTCATATGTCTTTTTTAGCTCAAAGTAGATTGCATACTTATTAATACTCCCATTAGCGGCCTTAGCAAGCGTTAGAAATGTTAAAGGGCCTATTATGGAAAATTTTTGATGATTTCTGTCTCCATCGGGCAATACTTGATTTTCAAAAAATTCTCTATTGAAATTTGGTGCAGAGGTTTCTTCTATTTCAGGAACAATATAGTGATAGTTTGTATCAAACCACTTTGTCATCTCCATTGCCGCAACATTACCCTCTCCTCTGGCAAACCTAAAGTAAGAATCTGTGAAAGAGAGTTTATTTAGATTATTAAATCGTGAAGGTATTAATCCCGTTAAGCAACACATATCAAGCATTCGGTCGTAAAGAGTAAAATCATTTACAGTAGTTGGGTTGATTCCGGCCTGGACTTGAAGAGTATTATTTAGTGTTACAACCTCATTAGCAGTTGAAGTTAGATCAGAGATAGAGGCTTCACCCCTCCAGTATTTTTCAATTATAAATTTAAGCTCCCTCTTTCTTCCTACCCTAGGCATTCCAAGGTTGCTTGCTATGTACTTCATGTTGAAATTCCTATTGCATCAAATACTTTTCTCAAAAGCGTTGATTGATTAAGAGTATAAAAGTGAAAACTATTGACTCCCATCGCTTGAAGGTCCTCTAATTGCTTAATACAAATTTCAATTGCAGCTTTTTCATTGTCAGCTGGGTTATTAGAAAATTTTCTTACTATTTCTTTGGGAATTTTTATGCCACAACGCTCAGCCATATTGCAAAGGTTTTGAATATTATAAATAGGCATAATTCCTGCAATAAGCTCATTTTGAATATTGTTTTCTGAGATTGCATTAACTAATTTTTTATATGCCTTCATTTCAAAACAGAACTGAGAGATTGCTTGGTTTGAACCAGCTAAAGTTTTTTGTCTTAAAAGATTTAAGTCAAACTCAAAACTTTCTGATTCTGGATGGACCTCTGGGTTGGCTGAAACAAATACTTCCATGTTTTCGTTTACCAGAAATTCAACAAAATCTGTAGTATTAACAAACCCGTTTGGATGAGACTTAAATTTACCCTCAGGGCCATCCCCGCGAATAGCAACAATTTTATTAACTCCTAATGATTTAAAATCATCTACAATCACAGAAAGCTCATCTTTGCTTTTGCCAACGAGGGTAAGGTGGGCGGCAATATCTATATCTGTATTCTCTTTAAATGCTTTGATCAGTCCGATGCTTTTTTTTTGAGAGCCTCCAAGAGCTCCATATGTAATTGATATAAATCTAGGACCAAAATCTCTTATTCGGGAAAATTCGTCTACTACTTTTTTGTAATCTAAATCCTTTGGAGGATAAAACTCATATGAAATCTTCATTTTTACACCCTGGTTAGGCGTCCCATTTAGCAGTTTGAGTATGCAAGCAGGAACAAATCACTATAAATTAATGTAAATTCTAGCTCTTTTATTAAAATAATACAATTTAGTGTGTTAATAATTTCCTTGCCATATTATCATTATTATTTCTAATATATTTTGCGATTTAGATGCATAAGCACTTAGCTAACTCAATAAGATTTCTTTCTATAGATGCAGTTCAAGCAGCTAAATGTGGCCATCCTGGAATGCCAATGGGTATGGCTGATATTGCAGTAGCTTTGTGGAAATATAATTTAAAACATAATCCCAAAAACCCACATTGGTTCAATCGAGATAGGTTTGTGTTATCCAATGGCCATGGCTCGATGTTGCTATATAGCTTACTTCATTTGACAGGTTACAACCTATCTATTGAAGATTTAAAGAATTTCAGACAGCTGGGTTCAAAAACACCAGGTCACCCAGAATTAGATCTAGAAATAGGAGTTGAGACAACCACTGGACCTCTTGGCCAAGGCTTAGGTAATGCAGTTGGCATGGCTTTGGCAGAAAAAATGTTAGCAAGCAGATTCAATAAAGGAGATGGACTTGATCCAATTGATCACTATACCTATACATTTTTAGGTGATGGATGTTTGATGGAAGGAATCTCACATGAAGTTTGCTCTTTTGCAGGAACACATGGCTTAGGAAAGCTAATTTGTTTTTATGATCAAAATGGAATTTCTATTGATGGAGAAATAAGCAACTGGTTTACAGATAATACTGTTCAAAGATTTAAAAGCTATGGTTGGCAAGTATTAGAAGTGGATGGGCATAATATTGAGAAATTAAACCTTTCTATTTTGAGTGCTAGGGCAGAGCTTACTAAGCCGACATTGATATGTTGTAAGACCACCATAGGCTTTGGTTCTCCAAATAAAGCTGGCACTTCTGGCGTTCACGGCTCACCACTTGGAGAAGATGAAGTAGAAGTTACTCGCAAGGAATTAGGCTGGAGTCACAAGCCATTTGAAATTCCTGAGAAAATTAGAGCTGAATGGAATCATTGTGAGGCAGGCGATGCTTCCAATTCTCAATGGAATGATGTGATGGCTTTGTACAGCGAGGATTATCCAATTGAGCATGCATTGCTTCAAAGATTAATAGCTAACGAGATTCCAGAAGATTTTACTCAATCTTTTGAAGCATTTTTAGAAGAGCTTCAGGCTGGAGAAAATAAAGATGTAGCAACTAGAAAAGCTTCAGAGGTTTGTTTAAATTTCTTTTGTAAACAACTCCCAGAGCTTGTTGGTGGTTCAGCTGATCTAACAGGTTCCAATAATACTTTTTCTTCAGCTAGTACTGCAATGCTTCCTGAGAATCCACAAGGAAACCATATATTTTATGGGGTAAGAGAGTTTGGTATGACAGCTATGATGAACGGAATGGTTCTCCATGGCGGAATAAAACCCTATGGCGGGACGTTTTTAGTTTTTATGGATTACGCCAGAAATGCTGTTCGATTAGCTGCCCTTATGGAAATTCCAAATATTTTTCTTTATACACATGATTCCATAGGTCTAGGAGAAGATGGCCCGACTCATCAACCAATCGAGCACCTCGTTACCCTTAGGGCAACTCCAAATTTAAATAATTGGAGGCCAGCAGATGTTATAGAGACAGCGGTGGGTTGGAAAGAAGCTATTACCTCTATAAATACTCCTCACAGCTTAATTTTATCAAGACAAACCCTGCCGTATGTTCAAAGAACAAAAGAGCAAATAGATCTAATTGATAAAGGAGGTTACTTACTTTCTTATAATGAGGATGCAGATATCACACTGATTGCATCAGGAAGCGAGGTTCAGTTAATTATTGCCGCTGCTAAATCAATTCAAAAAGATGGATTTAAAGCAAATGTAGTATCCATGCCCTGCCTTGATAAATTTTACTCACAAGATCAAATTTATAGAGATGGTGTTGTGGCTCCAAATATACCAAAACTAGTTGTTGAAGCTTTGCATCCAGATTCTTGGAAAGGTTTAATTAATCTCAATGATACTGTTATTGGCATGGAAACATTTGGCGCAAGCGCTCCAGGAAATAAATTAATGATCAAATTTGGTTTTACTGAGGAGAACGTTGTTGCTGAAGCAAAAAAATTAATTAAAAAATGAGAAAATTAGGCGAGACAGATGTCTTTGATAAGACAATAGCTCTCAGGGTTGATCTAAATGTTCCCATTGAAGACGGGAAAGTCCTGGATGATGCTAGAATTCTAGCAATAATCCCTACCCTAAAATATCTTTTAGATAAAAAGGCAAAAGTAGTTTTGATCTCACATTTTGGAAGACCAGAGCCAGGAGTAATTGATTCAAAATTTTCGTTGCTACCGGTAGCCAATCGGCTTGGAGAAATTATTAATAAGCAGGTTGTCTTATTTGCATCATTAGATGAAGTTAACTTTAATGAAGATATATCTTTAATTGAGAATATCAGATTTTTATCTGGTGAATTAAAGAATGATTTAGATCTTTCCAATAAACTATCTAATTTGGCTGATGTTTATGTGTTTGATGCTTTTGGGACATCTCATCGTCCTCATGCTTCAACCTATGGGGCAATTCAAGCTTCTGAATCATCATGTGCTGGACTTCTATTAGAGAGTGAAACGGAGGCATTGAAACAAGCAACTGACTCTCAAGACTCACCCATGTTGTCTATAGTTGGGGGCTCAAAAGTATCCTCAAAATTGGAAGTAATTAAAAGTTTATCTCAAATTTCAGATGAGGTGTTGACCGGTGGAGGGATTACTAATACCTTTTTAAAGGCACAGGGAAATAATATTGGACTTTCACTATGTGAGGATTCAATGCTAAACCATGCAAAAGAACTACTTGAGACAGATAAAATATTATTACCAGAAGAAGTGATAGTAAGCAAAAGCATAGACTCAAATGAAACAAGGGTTTGTAAAATTAATTCCGTGAGAGACGATGAAATGATCCTTGATCAAATTCTTAGCCCCTTAGCAATTAAAAAGATTTCTTTTGCCAAAAAAATTATTTGGAACGGACCCGTCGGTGTATTTGAGCGCCAACCTTTTTCAAAAGGTACTAAAGACCTTGCAAGTGCAATTGCTTCATCAAACGCATTTAGTCTTGCTGGCGGAGGTGAAACACTTTTAGCTATTAAGATGTTTATAGATAAAAGCAATATTTCTTATTGCTCTACTGGCGGAGGCGCTTTCCTTGAATTTATAGAAGGAAAAGAGCTACCATCACTGTCTGCCTTGGGCTTTAAATTTTAAAACGGAGAGAACCATGCCATTAAATACATTAGAAGAAATAGCTGAATATATAGTTTCAGATGGAAAGGGAATTCTGGCAGCAGACGAAAGCAATCCAACCTGTGGAAAGCGCTTCGATTCTATTGGTGTTGAATCTACCGAAACTAATAGGCGTGATTACAGAGAAATGTTATTTAGATCTAGGGGCATGAAAGACAATATTGGCGGCGTTATTTTATTTGATGAAACATTAAGACAAAGTGCTCAAGATGGAACCCCTCTTGTTGAATTAATTAAAACTCAGGGAGCTTTACCAGGTATAAAAGTTGATAAAGGGCTTATACCTCTGGATTCCTCTCCTGAAGAAACTATCACTCAGGGGCTCAATGGATTAGATGAAAGATGCAAAGAATATTTTTCACTAGGAGCAAAGTTCACAAAATGGAGAGCGGTGATAAAGATATCTGATAGCATTCCATCCGATGAATGTATCAAAGCCAATATGCAGGCTTTAGCCAGATATGCAAAAATTGTTCAAGAAAATAATATGGTTCCAATGGTTGAGCCCGAAGTTTTAATGGATGGAAATCATTCAATTGAACGCTGTTATGAAGTTTCATGTAAAACACTACAAACTCTTTTTGATTGTTTACACAAAGAAGGCGTTGATATTAAAGGGACAATCTTAAAACCCAACATGGTAACTTCAGGGTCATTGGCTGAAAACCAAGCATCAATTCAAGATGTTGCAGAAATGACGGTTAAGTGTTTAAAAGAAAACGTTCCATCAGACTTACCAGGTATAACTTTTTTATCAGGCGGGCAATCAGATATTAATGCAACCGCCCATTTAGATGCTATGAATAAAATTGGAGGTTTTTCATGGAAGCTAAGCTTTTCTTATGGAAGAGCGCTTCAACAACCAGCCCTAAAAGCCTGGTTAGGCAAAAAAGAAAATATTACAGACGCTCAAGCAGCTTTATCGCATAGGGCTTTGATGAATAAGTTTGCTGCTAAAGGCGAATGGAGTTCTGATTTAGAGGGATAGTAATCCAAGCCCATTGCAAACATTAATTCAGCGCGTAACATCAGCCTCGGTAACCATTGAAGGTTCTGAGTATTCTAGTATTGGCAGGGGCCTTCTTGTTTTTGTTTGCTTTGAATTAAATGATAATGAAGAGTTGATTGATAAATTTATAAATAAAATATCAAAATTTTGCTTTTTTGAAGGAGATAGCAGCATGATAGGCTTAAATTTAAAGGAGATAGAAGGAGAATTGTTGGTTATAAGCCAATTTACTTTGGCTGCTACCACCAAAAAAGGGAATAAAGCAAGCTTCCATAAAGCTGCCTCACCGGAGAAAGCAGAGTCTCTATACAAAAATTTATTGATAAAATTAGATAAATCTTCATTAAAATGGAAATCAGGTAAATTTGGTGCTCAAATGGATATTAGTTTGGTTAATAATGGTCCAGTTACTTTTATGTTTAATTTTTAAAAATTTATGTCAAATCATTTGGAGGCTTTCTCAAAGGATATAGATCATTGGATTGAAGCTAATTGCCCTGAATCTATGAGAACACCAATGCCAGTTTCTGAGCAAGTTTGGGCTTCTTCTAACATTCAATTTCCTTCAAAAGATTCAAAAAAATGGTTTGATGCCATGGTCAAGAGAGGGTGGTGCACACCTGAGTGGCCTGTTGAATATGGAGGTGCGGGTCTTTCTTTTGAGGAGGGAGAGGTTTTAAGAGATCGTCTAAAATTTTATGGTTGCCGACCGGCTCAAATTAATTTTGGTATATCAATGCTTGGACCGGTTTTATTAGAGTTTGGAACAGAAGAACAAAAAAAAGAATTCTTGCCAAAAATATCTAGGGGAGAAATTTGGTGGTGTCAGGGGTTTTCTGAGCCAGGGGCTGGATCTGACTTGGCAAATATTTCTACGAGAGCAAATCTTAAAAATGATGAGTATATTATCAATGGTTCAAAGATATGGACTTCTGAGGCAAATAAGGCTGATTGGATGTATTGTCTTGTTAGAACAGCAAAAACAGAAAAAAAACAAAAAGGGATATCATTTATTTTATTAGATTTAAAGCAGCCAAATATTGAAATTAAACCAATTAAGTTGCTTAGTGGACATTCACCATTTTGCCAAGTTTTTTTTGATGGTGTTATTGCAAAAGAATCCCATCGAGTGGCAGAGGAAAATAATGGTTGGAGGGTTGCAAAACGATTATTGCAGTTTGAAAGAACTATGATGGCTGATTTAGAGAGCGAGGGAGCTATTAATATAGAGCCACTAGAGGTTTTAGATAAGATAGATGATATTAATATTTATAGAAATAAAAAGCTCTATAGAAAAATTGTAAAACATGAAATGAGGAATCAATTGATTGAGCTATCAATGTCTAGAGCAGCCATTGAATCTCAGGTGGGTTTTTCTTCTTCAAGTCTAACGCTGAAGTACCTTAGCACCGAAGAAGCGAAAAATCGTTGGGAGCTAAATGTTGCCAGTCTTGGGATGGGTGGTCTAGAGACGGTAAACTCATCTACCGGTTTAAAGCAGGAGATTGCTAAATCTTTTTTTTATTCTAAAGCTTATACTATTGCTGGAGGAAGCTCAGAAGTACAGTTAAATATTATTTCAAAAAATATCTTGGGTTTAAAATAATGACGATTAAGAAAATTTCAGTTTTTTGTGGGGCTCATCTTGGGAAATCTCCAGCTTATAATGATGCTGCAAAAGAAATTGGCAAACTTCTTGCCAGCAAAAAGATAGAGTTGGTTTTTGGGGGTGGTAATGTTGGTTTAATGAAGACTGTTTCAGATACGGTTATCCAAAATGGTGGTCGAGCAACAGGGATCGTTTTAAACTCATTACATGAGTTTGAACTAACCAATCCAAGAATTACCAAAACAATAATTACCCATTCATTGTTTGAAAGAAAAGAAAAATTTCTTAATTTAAGTGATGCTTTTATAGTTCTACCAGGAGGGGTGGGATCAATGGATGAGCTTTTAGAAGTTATGGTTAGCAATCAACTTGGTGGTATTAACAAACCTTTAGGGGTGTTGAATACAAATGGTTATTATGATTCTTTTATTAATTGGTTGCAGAGGTCTGTTGACGATCAGTTTGTATCTATTGAAAACCAAAATCAAGTTTTAGTTTCAGACTCCCCTAAAACATTGCTTGAGATGATCTTAATTGCTGAAATGCCTTCAGAGGACACTTGGATTAATAGATTAAATGTTGATTTTCATAAAGATTAATCTGATTTATTCTTAGAAATAAGCAAGCCCACTTCAAATAACATCCACATAGGCAAGGCTAAAAATAATTGAGAAAAAATATCTGGTGGCGTCAACAACATAGCCAAAAAGAAGAAACCAACAATCAAATATGGGCGCATTTTTTTAAGAGACTCTTTTTGCGCAATTCCAGACGTAATTAGCAAAAATGTTGCAACTGGAATTTCAAACGCAAGACCAAATGCAAAAAATAGTTTAATCACAAAGTTTAGATATTTATTTATATCTGTCATAACTTGAATAGAATCTGGCGCTGAATAAATAAAGAAATTTAAAATTATTGGGCTAACTATAAAGAAGGCGAAAGCAACGCCCGCATAAAAAAGAATTATTGAGGATATCAATAGAGGCAGTACGAAGGTCCTCTCTTTTTTGTATAAACCCGGAGAAATAAAACCCCATAACTCAATAAAACAATAAGGCATTGAAAGGATTAAGGCGCAATAAATTGTTAGCCGTAAAGGGGCAACAAATGGGGAAGCAACTTCTGTGGCTATCATGTTACTACCCTCGGGGAGGATAGATGTTAATGGAGAGGAAATAAAAAAATAGATTTCGTTTGCAAAAGGTAGGCAGCATATCAGTACTAAACAAACAAATATAAAAAATCTTATTAATCTAGATCGGAATTCTCTTAGATGCTCTACATAACTCATTTCATTTGGGTTGTTCATCACCGCCTTCTTCTAATTCTTCCATCTTAAGCTCATTAAAAATATCTTGTTTTAGTTCTTCTGCACCAATATCCTTTTCTATTGAGCTTCTAAACTCAAAAAATTTATTTTGAAATTTGGTTAAAGTCTTAACAATAGATTTAATAAAATGAGGAAGTCGATCGGGACCAATAATTAATACCCCTACTAATAATATGACTAATATTTCAAGAAATCCTATTTGAAACAATGCTATTGATCTTCTGATTTGGATTCTGATTCAGCGTCATCATCCTTAATGGCTTTTTTAAACCCCTTTAATCCCTCGCCTAAATCTGAACCCATATTTCGGATTTTTTTTCCACCAAATAGCACCACAATTACCAATAAGATAATTAGAATTTGCCACAAACTTATTCCACCGATTCCCATAATCTTCTCCTAGCATATGATAGTGAGATAAATAATCAAACCCTTACTACCAAGATAGCCAAAACTATTTGTTAATAAAGTGATTATAGATTGATTTTAACATATTGGTTGATTTTGAAGATTCTACCTAGCTCCTCAAAATTATCATGATAGACCCAATAATAACCACGACCATGCCAACTAATCTTAAAATGTATTTTTCTTTTAATAACTGAAATTGCATTTTGGTAATTTTTTCTTCGTTAGATTTTTTATCTTTGGAGTAGCTCCTAAGTTCATCTAAAGCTTGGTAGAGATAACTAGGAATTTCAATTGCTTTAAGCAATAGTTCGTCTTTATTTTTTACCAAGAATTCTTTTAATTTTAAGGGGTTGAATTGTTCTAGTAACCAGTTATCTATATAAGGCTCAGCTAGCGCCCAAAAATCTAGCTCTGGATAAATTTCTCTACCCATCCCCTCGATATGAATGAGAGTTTTTTGTAGCAAGATTAAAGATGGCTGCACAGACAAACCAAAAGGTCGCGTTGAATCAAACAAATAAAGAAGCAATTTCCCAAATTCTATTTCTGATAAAGGTTTTTCAAAAATAGGTTCGCAGGTAGCGCGCAATTTTTGTTCCAGTTCTGATTTATTTGTAGAGCTGTTGACCCAACCCGCGCCAATGAATAGTTGTGCTAAATTAGAGTAATCTTGTTTTAAAGTTGATTGAAGCATTCTTGCCAAATTGTATTGATCCTCTTTGCTTAAAGAACCAACAATTGCACAATCAATTGCGATATATCCAGGCGATTTAATATTCTTTTTAGATACAAAAATATTACCAGGATGCATGTCAGCATGGAAGAAATTATCTCTAAAGACTTGATCCAGAAAAATTTTTACTCCATTTTCTGCCAAGATCTTTCGATTAATCCCAAGCTTATCAATGGCTTTAGTATCTGTGCATGGGACTCCATCAATTTCTTCTAAAGTAAGAACATTGACGGAGGTATAGTCCCAGTATACTTTTGGAATGTATAGGAGGCTGGACCCCTCAAAATTCTTTTTTGTTAAATTGGTATTTGCGGCCTCTACTTTGAGATCAAGCTCTTTGAGAATAGTTTGCTCATAATCATTTATTACAGCATTCAGTTTTAGGCGATAACTTTCTTTGTAAAAAAGATTAATGACAGCACCTGCAAACCTCATAACTCCAATATTTCTTTTAACTTTTTTTTGAATCTTAGGTCTTAATACTTTTATAACTATGTTCTCTGATGATTTTTTGAGCTTTGCCTTATGAACTTGTGCTAGAGAGGCGGCAGCTAAGGGTTTTTCTTCAAAGTCTTCAAAAATATCTTTTAAAGTAATATTTAGAGATTTTTCAATAATTTTTATAGCTTTTTTTGTTGGAAAGGGTTTGCACTGATCAGTTAAGTCTTTCAAAGAATTTGTTATTTCTGATGGCATAAGGTCTGTTCTAGTTGAAAGCAACTGACCAAACTTTATAAACATAGGTCCCAAGCTTTCAAGAAATTTTTTTAACCTTTGCCCTTTAGATATTTTGTAGTTAATAAAATAAAAAGGGTTTAGAAAACAACTAAGTTGAATTAATTTTGAACTGCTATCTTCAAAAGGGATATTAATAACCGAATACCTTATAGCTTTTAATAAAATATTTATGGTATCTATTATAGAAAGCAAAATATTCATTTAACCGCTCGATGGATTGCCACAACTCCATTTATTAAGTTATAGAACTTGCACTCTTTAAAGCCAGAATCTAGGATCATTTTTTTTAACTCTTCTTGATCAGGATGCATTCTTATTGATTCTGCAAGATATTGATAGCTCTTTGAGTCATTTACAAAAATTTCACCCAATTTTGGAATAATATCAAATGAATACCAATCATATAGTTTTGAAAAAAAAGAATTGTTTGGTTTTGAGAATTCTAATACCAGCAAGACCCCACCCGGTTTTAGAGCTCTTTTCATTTCTTTTAGCCCAGCTCGTTTATTTGTAAAATTTCTTAACCCAAATCCAACTGTAATTAGATCAAAAGCATTATCTTTGTATGGTAATTTTTCTCCAGAAACTAATGCAAACGTACAATTTTGATAAAAGTTTTCATTAATAGCGCGGTCTCTTCCAAGCATGAGCATTGATGGATTAATATCAGTAACATGAATGGAGGCAGATTGAAATTTTTTAGATATAAGCTTTGGTATATCTGCAGTTCCGCTAGCTATATCTAAAACTTTTGAATTATTTGTAAGCCCAGCAAGTTCTATTAGTATTCTTTTCCACAACCTATGCATTCCAAAGGACATAACATCATTCATAAAGTCATATTCGGGAGCAACAGAATAAAATACTTCTTCAACTTTTATCGTTTTTTCATGGGTTTCTACTTCTTTAAAACCAAAGTGTGTCTTATTGCTCATTAATTAATGCGTTTTTTTAAAGCCATAAAATTATTGTAACGACTTTGTTGAATCTCATCATTTTTTAATCCATCAATTACAGCGCAACCCTTATCATTATCGTGTCCACAGTTTGGGAAAGAGCACTTCCGAGAAAGATAGTATATTTCTTTAAAACCTAGAAGGATTTGATCATTTGTTAAATAGTTAATATCAATGTCCCTGATCCCAGGCGAGTCAATGACTTTTATCATATTGACTGTTTCATACAAAGTAGAAATAGAGGTTGTATGAACACCCTGATTATTAGAAAGACTCTTAGATAAAATTTCTTTGCCAGTTAAGGAAGAGGTTAGAGTTGATTTTCCTGCGCCAGAATTACCAACAAAAATACTTGTTTGTTTAGATAGATATGATATTAAATTCTCAAGATTTGTTTTATATTTTGCTGAAATCACAAAGCTCGGAATATGAATTTTTTTATATAACTTTCTCATTTCATCAAATGTACCCTTGGAAACACTATCAATTTTGTTAAAAATAATAAAAGGTTGAATTTTTGAATTAATTCCAATCGTTATCCATTTATCAATAAATTCTAAATTTGTTTTGGGATTAATAGTTACTAAGATCCCAATATGACTAATATTTGCTGCAACAGCCTTTTTAATATTTTCTTTTGCTTTAAATAAAGCGGTATTTCTTTTTAGGCGTCTGATTACCACCGCTTGAGAGTTATCTAATTCTTCTTTTTGCTCAATTTCTACTAAATCACCAACAACCAGATCAATTCTTCCTTGAATTTGGCATTTATATTCTTTATTGGTAACCAATACCTTGCAAGTATTTGAATAAAACTCAATAATTTGTCCGGTTTGAACTTTTGACATCTTGGCTTCAAAATACACTATAGTAGAAATTAAACAATAACTATGACCACTCTAAAATCTAATCAAAATCTAATATGGATCGATCTTGAGATGACAGGTCTAGATCCTGAACAAGAAAGAATCATAGAGATCGCAACAATTATTACTGACAGCAATCTTACCATTATTGCCGAAGGGCCAAATTTAATTATTCATCAACCAAAAGAATTGTTAGAAAATATGGATGAATGGAACAAAAATCAACATGGTAACTCAGGTTTAATAAAAGCTGTAAATGAAAGCAGCATTTCTGAACAAGCTGCAGAAATTGAGACTCTAGAGTTTGTTTCTAAATATGTTGGAAATAAAAAATCGCCTATGTGTGGAAATACTGTATCTCATGATAGAAGGTTTTTGACAAAGCATATGCCCAATCTAGAATCTTATTTCCATTATCGTCATATAGATGTTTCTTCTGTTCAAGAGTTAGTTTCTAGATGGATGAATGATGCTCAAACATATGAAAAACACGGCTCTCACAGAGCAAAAGAAGACATAATAGAATCAATTAATGAACTAAAGCTCTATAAAGAAATACTTTTTGATTAAGCAAAAAGTTGGTTAATTTTTAAGCTATCTTTTTGAATATTAAAAGTTGCACTTGAGGCTATTCTTGCATCAATTTTTTTTATTTCATTGATAAAATGAAATATTGCTAAAATTTTATCTTTATCGCATTCTAGTGTTAGAAAGCCCCTATGAGATGGGTCCATCCATTTAAGCTCTTTATTAATAGCAATGATTTGCTCTGTGTACATTTTCTTATTTATGTTTAATACATCAGTGATGCCTGGAGAGGTTACTGATGGGGTTCCAAGCTCAATTGCAATCTTCTTTCCCTGATCGTTTGTTAGTTCAGACACCCATGAATTATGTGTATCTCCAGCCAAGCTTAGAAAATTAGAATTTACATTGCTCATTAACTTATAAAGTTTATTTCTTTCAGCTGGATAGCCATCCCAAGCATCTAGATTAGATGATATTCCAAGTTCCCTAAGTCTTAGATATCGATTGAGAAAATCTGGTACATCATCTTTCTTGATCATTTTTAATAAATTAGGAAATTTTAATTTTGTCATTAGTACTTGTTGACCTATTATTGTCCAGTTAAATTCTGAAGAAGCTATTTTGTTTTGAATCCAAGATAGTTGCTCTGATCCCAATAAATTCTTATTATTTGAATTAAGGTCATTATAAAATTTTGCTTGTTTGAAGCCTGATTCTTGTAGATATTCAAATGGTTCAATTTGTTTATCTCTACCATATTGCCTTGTATCGAGCATCAGCAATTGCATTAATTTTCCAATTTTAAATTCTCTAAATATCTTGCGTTTATTCTGCTGCTCTCTAATTGGCATCCATTCATGATAAGCCTTAATTGCAGAAGATCTTCGTGCAAAAAAATCTCCCTCTGACCCGTCTAATGAATGATTTTTAGCCCCCTTCTTCCATGCATCATTAGATAATTCGTGATCATCCCATACAGCAATTAAAGGAGCTTTTTTGTGAAGGGCTTTTGATCCTTTATCTGATTTATATTGGGCATGCCTTGTTCTATAATCTGAGAGCGTGATAACTTCATGGGTTGGATTGGGAATTCTTCCAATCTCTTTTGCATAATTTGTAGCATAACCGCCCATGGGGTATTCGTAGAGGTAATCGCCAAGGTGCAACCACAAATCAAGATCATCTAGATCTGCTGCTGCTTGATAGGCATTAAAAAAACCCGCTGGATAATTGCTACAACTAAAGACACCTATTTTTATTTTGTTAAGTTTTGGCGACAGTGTTTTAGTTCTACCAACATCAGAAACAGAGTTATCGCACCTAAATCTATAGTAGAAGATATCTCCGCTTAGAAACAAACCCTTTATTTGGAAATCATATTTAATTGTGTAGTCTGAGATAGAGGAGGTTTGAAGGCGTTTAGAAAATTTAATTTTTGAAAAATTTTTTGTTGATGAAATTTCAAGAATAATTTCTACTGGCTTGGGTATTTCAGGAGTAACTCGAGTCCACAAAATAACCCTATCTTCAAGGGGGTCTCCACTTGCTACACCATGATTAAAAAATAATTTATTTTTAGAACAGCCACTATTAATACCAGCAGTAAGACTTAAAACACCCAATGAAGATAATTTGAGAGCTTGCCGTCTTTTCATGAATAAATATTAACAGTGATTCTCGTAGGGCCTATTGAAAGATTTATCTTATTTTTGGTTTAAACTCAGTCTTTTTTATTAACAGGTTGAATATTCATAGGGAAAGGGCTGACTTGGCTTTTGTTCTCTTTTATTTTTGCCTCACCCATTTCTACTACTTCATCAATACGAATTATTGAATTAATTGGAATATATGATCTTTCAACGCTCTTAAATTCATTTTGAAGTTTTTCAGAAGATGGGTCTACCACTAGCTGTTTATTATTATTGAATATATACTCTTCCACCTCTATGAAACCATACATTTCACTTTGATAGATTTGTTTAGCAAAAATCTCGTATATTTCACCGAGTTGAATAAAAATTATTTTATAAGTTTTCTTTTTAGTCATAATTAACTATATGAGTACAAAACTTTATATTAAAACCTATGGTTGTCAAATGAATGAATATGACAGCCAAAAAACCCTAGAAATTTTAAAACAAGATCCAACCATTAAGGAAACATATGATTTATATGATGCCGACATTATATTATTGAATACATGTTCCATAAGGGAAAAAGCAGAAGAAAAGGTTTACTCAGAACTTGGCAGACTAAAAAAACTTAAAGAAAAAAACCCTAAATTAAAAATAGGTGTAGGCGGTTGTGTTGCAACCCAAGAAGGAAAAAACATTTATAAGCGTGCCCCTTATGTTGATTTAATATTTGGACCTCAGACAATTCATAAAGTCCCCTCTTTAATTAAGCAAGAAAATAAGATACAAGCAGTGGATGTATCATTTCCAATTGAAGAAAAATTTGATTCATTGCCCGCTCCAGAAGCAACGGGACCAACTAGCTTTGTGTCAATTATGGAAGGATGCTCTAAATATTGTTCATTCTGTGTTGTGCCTTATACAAGGGGCGACGAAGTTAGCAGAAACCCAGAACAGATATTTGATGAAGTCGCAAGATTAATTGAACAGGGCGTTTCAGAAATTACCTTTGTAGGTCAAAACGTAAATTCATATAGATATTCTTTTAAGGGCAGAATGCTGAGTTTATCAGACCTTATTGAGGTTTGCGGAGCCATTGAGGGGGTTGATAGAATTCGTTATACCACATCACACCCCCTAGATATGACCGACGATTTAATAGACGTATATGGGTATGTACCACAATTAGTGAACCATCTTCATTTGCCGGTCCAATCAGGCTCCAATGAAATATTAACCAAAATGAAAAGAAATTATACTAGAGAAGACTATTTACAAATTATTTCTAAGCTTAGAAAGGCCAGATCAAATATTAAAATTTCATCAGATTTTATTGTTGGATTTCCAAACGAAACTAATAAAGACTTTCAACAAACTATGGATTTAATTGAAAAGGTTCAGTTTGATGCATCTTTTAGCTTTATTTTTTCTCCTAGGCCCGGAACCCCAGCATCACAATTAGAAGATAAAACACCGCCAACGCAAAAGAAAGAGCGATTACAAATTCTTCAAGACCGCATAGATTATTTTCAAAGAAGGTATAGCAAAGAATTAGTAGGAACTATTCAAAGGTGTTTGGTGACGGGCGTTTCCAAGAAAGACTCTAAACAGCTTCAAGCCAGAACAGAGTGTAATCGAGTTGTTAATTTTGACTTCCAAAATATCAATATTCTAGGTAAATTAGTAGATATCAATATAATTGAAGCATATTCGCACTCTTTAGCAGGTAAGATTTTTAACCCAGAGGAGAGATATTCAGCATAAATGCAAGGCATTAATAAAGGAGTTACCCAATTAAAATTAGAACCAGCTAATACAAATAGCCTTAAAGCTTTTGTGGGTGAATTAAATGGGAATATTAAGCTTTTAGAAAAAGCGTTTGGAGTAAAAATTTTTCAAAATGGAAACAGAGTAAGCATTTCAGGCAACAAGATAGACACCCAAAAAGCATCTAATGCAATTAACTCGTTATATTCATTAACTGTTCAAGGGGTGGAGATTTCAAAAGAAATAATTCAAATGGAAATAAATAATAATGAAGAAATCGAACCGCTTGAGATAGCTCCAGATGACATTGAGCATGTAATAAAAGTTCCAAAGAGAGTAATAAGACCCAGAAGCAAAAATCAAAACGATTATTTATCAAAAATGAATAATTTTGAGATAAACATTGGGGTTGGTCCTGCGGGTACTGGAAAGACATATCTTGCAGTTGCAAAAGCAGTAGAGATGCTAGTCACTGAGCAGGTTAAGAAGATAATTCTCATTAGACCTGCCGTTGAGGCAGGAGAAAAGTTAGGTTTTTTGCCAGGAGACTTATCACAAAAAGTAGATCCTTATTTACGACCTTTGTATGATGCTTTATATGAAATGCTTGGGTTTGAGCAGGTAGTAAGATTATTAGAAAAGGAAATTTTAGAAGTTGCGCCATTGGCATATTTAAGAGGGAGGACCCTCAATGATGCATTTATTATTATGGATGAAAGTCAGAACGCAACAATTGATCAAATAAAAATGTTTGTAACTAGAATGGGTTTTGGTTCCTACGCCATTATTAATGGTGACATAACTCAAATTGACCTCCCTAAGAATATTGATTCAGGCTTGGGACATGTTCTAAAAGTTCTTGAGGGGGTTGAGGGTATTGGATTTACTTTTTTTAATTCTAAAGATATTGTCAGACATCCATTAGTTAGGAAGATCGTAGATGCTTATGAATCATTTGATATAGAACACAATTGAATTTAAATATTATTCCAACCAATACAAATAATATTTCTGGTAAATTAACAGAAAAATTAGGATTGTTGGCGAGCGAGATTCTTAGTGATCATAATAAACATGACCTTCAAGTAAACTTAAAGTTGCTATCATCAGAGGAAATGATAACTTTAAATTTAAATTTTAGGGACAAGCCAACGGATACCAATGTGTTATCTTTCCCGCTAGATAAAAATTTCCCATCCCCTCATAATCAACTTGGCGATATAGCGATTAGCATTCCTTTTGTAGAGTCAGAAGCTAAAGACTTGAATAGAAATATTGATGATCATATGATGCACTTAATAGCCCATGGAATTTTACATTTATTAGGATATGATCACATCGAAGACAAAGATGCCAATCTTATGGAATCAATTGAGATTGGCTACTTAGAAAAATTTAATATAGCTAACCCATATTTAATATGACCAAAATTGAAATAGAAAAAGACCAGCCTCCGTCGAGTTTTTTAACCAAAATAAAAAGATTTTTTACTATTAAGCCATCAAGTTTAGATGATGTTTCACTTCACTTAAAAGACGCTCTTAGTGCTAGATTAATTGACAAAGAAGCTCAGTTTATAGCTGAAAGAGCTATACGCCTTGGTGATACAACAGTTAAAGAGATTATGGTTCCAAAAGTAGAAATGGTTACTCTATCACTCAAAGAGGAAATAAGCTCAGCGATTACAAGGATAATAGAATCTGGTCATTCAAGATATCCGGTTTTGGGTTCAAGGAAGAATGAAGTTAAAGGAATCTTGTTAGCAAAAGATCTCTTAACAATAATAAATACAGATATAACAGGCTTTGAATTAAACAAATATATTAGAGAAATAAAAGTTGTTCCAGAAACAAAAAAAGCTGATTCTCTTCTTGAAGAGTTTAAAAAAGATAGATCTCATATGGCAATTGTAGTAGATGAATATGGGGCGATTTGTGGGCTAGTAACAATCGAAGATATTTTAGAAGAGCTTGTAGGTGAGATTGAGGACGAGCATGATTCCGGGGATGATGATGAGCTAATTCAAGTTAGTGAATTTGAATATATTGCAGATGCAAACCTAGAATTATCAACTTTTGAAGATAAGTTTAATAAAAACTTTGATGATATAGATGCTGAAACACTAGCAGGCTTATTCATTAATAAGCTGGGAATATTGCCCAAGGTAGGAGATAAAATTGATCTTGGAGATATGTTTCTTGCAGTCACCGCTGCTGATAAAAGAAAAGTAAAAAAAATTGGCATCACAATTAAATCTTCTTCATAAATATACATACCTAAATTATTTATTTTTAGGTTTGGCTGGCGCCATTAGCACCCTCTCTTTTAGTCCCTTTAATATTAAGCCACTTATAGTACTTTCATATGCAATATTAATTTATTCTGTACTTTCTTCACCATCAATTTTTACAGCTTTTAAAAAATCAATTGCATGGGGGCTGGGGTATTGGATTGCGGGGGCTGGATGGTTAATAGTAAGCATTCACTATTATGGAAATACTAATATTATAGTATCTTTAATAATCATATTATTTATGAGCTTGCTGCTTTCTTTGTTATTTGTTGCTCCGACTACATTGTTAAGATTGTTTAATATAAAAATGAATTTTTATGTAAAAGCGTTTATCTTTTCTTGTTTATTGACACTTATAGAGCTGACAAGATTTAAGTTGTTAGGAGGATTTCCATGGTTACTCCCTGGGCTGGTATTAATGGATACCATTGGTCAGAACGTTATACCAATTCTGGGTGTATATGGGGGCTCATTTTTAATCTATTTTATTGCTTCATTTTTTTATTTAACATATGAACAAAAGGAATTTAAATTATTTAGCGTAGGAATTATTTTTTGCCTAATATTTTTGCCACATTTAAGTTATAAAGATAATAAACTTTCAGAAGGAATAGAGGTTGCAATAATTCAACCTTCTTTAGATCCTTTTAAAAAATATCAAGCTAGTTATAAAAATACAATTGAAGAGTCTTTATTAAAGTTAAGTCGCAACGCTTCTAACTCTGATCTTATAATTTGGCCAGAATCCCCTCTTCCATATTTGGAATCAAGCAATGATATGAAAAATTTTCGTGTCCTGACCGAAGGATTACCGCCAATTTTATCTGGAGCATGGGTATATAAAGATGACAAGCTATTTAATGCAATGGGATTTTTGGGAAAAGATAGATTCTATATGAAGAGGCATTTAGTAATTTTTGGTGAATATGTTCCATTTGAACCATTTTTAAGAGGACTAATAGATTTTTTTAACATGCCCATGTCTTCTGTTAATCCTGGTAATTCAAATCAACCCCTATTTAAGCTAAATAAAAGTAATATATTAGGATTAATTTGTTTTGATATAGCTTTCCCTCTATCTTTTATAAAAGAAATAAAAGGTACAGGTTTTATAGTTAATATCAGCAATGACACATGGTTTGGGGATTCCTATGGACCATACCAACATTTACAAATAGTTAGAGCCAGGGCTTTAGAAGCAAATAAATGGGTTGCAAGGGGCACCTCTGATGGAATATCAGCAATTATAGATAATAAAGGAACAATTGTTGAAATATTACCAAAAGGTATTAGTGGCGTTATTAAAGGTAAGATCTTTAGTATAGAGAACAATTCTTTTTTTTATGAAATAGGTTATTTAATTATCCCTCTATTATCATTCATTGTTCTAATTTCAACTTATATATTAAGATTCATTATATGAAACGTTATCTATCAATATTTAGTATATTATTATGCATTCCTTTACAAGCAGAATATCTTATTAAAATAAGCATTGAGGAGCAAAGGATGTATGTTTTAGAGGATAATAGAATAATAAGAAGTTACCCTATCTCTAGTTCAGTTTATGGTGAAGGCCAGGCAGAAAATTCATTCAAAACGCCGCTTGGGAAACATAATATAAAGACTAAAATTGGAACAAATGTTGAAAAATACAACTATTTCTTAAGTCGTGACCATGTTCCAACAAAAACAACTATTATTCATGATCAGACTGATACAGCTGATGATTACATTACTTCAAGAATCATGTGGTTAACTGGTTTAGAAGAAGGCTTCAATAGAGGAGGAAAGGTAGATTCTTTTAAAAGGTACATATATATACATGGTACACATGAAGAAGGTTTAATTGGCCAAAAAGCTTCACATGGATGCATTAGGATGTTTAATCACGACGTTATAGAGTTATTTGAACTAATTCCACTTGAAACCCTTGTAGATATAGGGGTTTAGAGACATTTAGTACTAAACACCTGTTATATCCTTTTTAAACGTTAATTTAGGTTCTCTGGCATCTTCAGAAGGAGCTTCTCCAAAAATACTTGATTCTGATGCTAGTTTCTCTAATAGCGTTGCAGGTTTCCAGAAATTTTTATCTAATTGGGCATAGCTTTTAATTTTATTTACTACTTCTGTTAGACCTTCTTTATTTGCGTAGAACATAGGTCCACCCCTCCATATAGGAAAGCCATACCCATTAATATAGACAATATCCATATCTCCTGATCTTTGGGCTACCCCCTCGGAAAGGATTTGGGCTCCCTCATTCACTAATGCGAGAATACACCTATCAACAATTTCTTGATCAGGAATTTCTCTCCTTGTGAATCCGTTCTCTTCAGATATTGATCTATAAATATCTTCATTTTCTGGAGCAGGGTTTGGGGCTCTTGATCCTTCAGAGTAATTATAGAATCCTTTAGAATTTTTTTGTCCAAATCTATCTAGTTCGCACAATGCATCTGAAATTTTAGCGGTAACAGGTGATTTTATCTTAGCTAATTTTCTTGCTCTCCAACCTAAATCTAGTCCTACTAGGTCCAACATCCTAAAAGGACCCATACTCATACCAAAGGACTCAAGCGCATTATCTATTTGGTTTGGTAAAGCACCCTCTAGAAGCAGCATGTTAGCTTGATATGTATAACCGGCCAGCATTCTGTTTCCAATAAATCCAGGTGCATTTAAAGAAACTACAGCAGCTTTTTTCATCTTTTTTCCTAAAGCCATAACTGTTGCCATAGTTTCTTTAGATGAAGCTTCCCCCCTGACAACTTCTAACAATCTCATAACATTAGCAGGACTAAAAAAGTGAGTACCCACTACCTTATCAGGCCTTTTAGTTACAGAAGCTATCGCATCAATATCTAACCCAGATGTATTTGAAGCAAGTATTGTTTTATTATTGGTTTGCTCATCCAAATTTTTAAATATTTTTTGTTTCAACTCTAAGTTCTCATACACAGCCTCTATGGCTATATCTATATCACTTAAGTCTTCATAATTTAATGTTGGTGTAATTAAGCTCATGACAGCATCTTTTTGTTTAGCAGATATTCGACCTCTATCAAGCATTATTTGATAATTTTTTTCTATTACTTTAATACCACGGTTAAGGTTCTTTTCATCTTGGTCTAGAACCAATACAGGAATACCAGCATTAGCAAAATTCATTGCAATTCCTCCGCCCATAGTTCCAGAACCTATGACTCCAGCCGTTTTAATTTGATGAAGAGTAGTATCTTTTGGAATATCAGAGATTTTAGATGCTGCCCTTTCTCCAAAGAAAATATGAATCATTGCTTCTCGTTGAGGGTGAACGAGACATTCAAGAAAATAATCTGATTCTTTTTTCATTGCATCATCAAAATTATCTTCATTAATTGCAGCTTCAACACAAGCAATTATTTTGCTGGGAGCAAATTGGCCTCTCCTAGTTTTAGAAGCAAATCCTTTTGCTTCTGCCAGAATATTGTCATCACCCCTTGCCTCAATAATTTTCTTATTATCATCCCTTACTTTTGGATGAGAATTTTGTCCAAGTTTGTCCTTCAAAAACAAAACAGCATCTTCAATTAGTGAATTTTCAGAAATAGCATCTAATATCCCTTCACTCAAAGCTTTTTTAGCTGGAATAGGAGCGCCCGATAGCATCATTTTTAAGGCTTGAGATGGACCTATTAACCTTGGTAACCTTTGGGTGCCTCCAGCACCTGGTAATAACCCTAAATTTACCTCTGGCAGCCCAACAATTGCATTATTTGTAGCAATTCTATAATTACATACCAAAGCTGTTTCGAGCCCACCACCTAGGGCTGCTCCGTTAATGGCTGCTATAATGGGCTTTTTACTGAATTCTATCTCTCTTAATGTAGTATGAAGATCTGGGCCATCAGGTTTTTGTCCAAACTCTGAAATATCTGCACCAGCAATAAATGATCTCCCCGCACCAGTTAAAATAATACCCTCAATTGCATCATCAACATTTGCTTTATTGATTGAATCTGCTAATCCCTTACGAACACCGTTACTAAGAGGATTAACGGGAGGGTTATCTACCTCTAAAATCGCTATGTTGCCTTCAATTTTATAGTTAACCTTCCCTTTTAGTTGATTAGTCATAGTTATATAAGAATAAATTGATTAAATAAGCTGTAATTATATAGTCTTTTTATCCTATATGTAGGCTAAATAATCACTATTATTTACTTTTATTATATTTATAAATAATTAATATTAATTTATACTAAAACTTGATATTACTATATAACTATATATAATAATATTTGTCAGCAACCATTTCCCCTGTTCTTTTTGCTGATACATTCTTCGGAATTTAAAGGGGGGGCAACAGCCCCCCCAACCTTAATTGGAGGCTTTAATTGAAAAACAAATTAATGGACTGGCTTGAATTGGTAATATTGGTAGCAATATTCAGCTCCTCTATTTACGCTATTACGCCAGTGGTGTAATATCTTTAAAATGAAAACTTCCTTTGTGGCTTTTTTGGCAACTTTTTTAATATCTTTAAGCATCCCATCTTATGCTTGTTCCGGAGTTTTGAATAATTCATTAAGAGTTTTAGATTCTGATGATAAAAAGAATTTGTGTGATTACTCGGGCAATGTAGTTTTGGTCGTAAATACTGCAAGTAAGTGCGGCTATACTCCCCAATACGCAGGCTTACAAAGACTTTATACAAGATATAAAGACAGTGGGTTGGTTGTAATCGGTATTCCTTCTAGAGATTTTATGAAACAAGAGTTTTCAGAAGAGTCTAAGGTGGTTGAATTTTGTAATACTGAATTTGGAGTAGATTTTCCAATGTTTGCAACTTCTAAAGTTAAAGGTAAAAAGGCGCATCCATTTTATAAGCAATTAATTGCTGAAAGCGGGAAAGAGCCTAGGTGGAATTTTGCAAAATACCTCATTGATAGAGAGGGGAATGTTGTTGAGCACTATAAATCCAGCGTTACCCCCGAATCTGAAAGACTTGTAATTGCTATTAATCAGCTCCTTTAGCCCCCCCTCCTACAATTACTTTATTTGGTTTGCAGTTAGCAAATATTCCGTTGTCAAGCACGCCCGGTATTAAGTTAATTTTTTTCTCAAGATCTTCGGGGTTGGCAATGTTTAATCCTTTGATATCTAAGATATGATTTCCTTGATCCGTAATAAAGTTAACTCTTAATTTTGGTACTCCTCCAAGCTTTACTATCTCTCTTGCAACAAAACTTCTGCTTTTTATCAGAACCTCAACGGGAAGGGGAAAGGCACCAAGTTTATCTACTAATTTTGATGGGTCAACTATGCAAACAAATTCATTCGATGCAGAGGCAACAATCTTTTCCATTGTATGGGCGCCACCACCACCCTTTATGAGGTTATATGATGGGTCAACTTCATCAGCCCCGTCTACATAGAAAAGAATTTCATTTACATCGTTTAGTTCAAAAATTTCAATCCCATATTTAGTTAATAACAGCGTTGAGTCTTCAGAACTAGACACTGCACCTTTGAATAGATGTTTTAATTTTGCTAGTTCATCTATAAAATAGTTAACCGTTGATCCGGTGCCAATACCAATGATTGATTCTGGTTCAATTTTTGATTTTATATATTCACAAGCTTCAACTGATGCATTTAATTTTGAGTTGTTCATTATGGGTATAATACTTAAGTAATTGGGCTATTAAAATGCGATTTAAAATAAAAAAAACAGGTTCCTTTAAATTTTCAAAAAAATATTTAGATTTAATTTCTAATTCTAAAGTATACGATGTTGCAATAAATACACCTATAACTTTTGCTGCAAATCTTTCTGGGAAACTAGGAAATAAAATTTTTCTTAAAAGAGAAGACATGCAACCAGTTTTTTCTTTTAAGATTAGAGGTGCATATAACAAAATTGCAAATTTGACTCGGGAACAAAAAAAACTAGGCGTTTTAACAGCATCTGCGGGTAACCATGCACAAGGGGTTGCTAATGCATGTAAGAAATTAAAGATTCCATGTTTGATTGTAATGCCAGTTACAACTCCAGAAATTAAAATCAAATCCGTTAAGAGCATTGGGGCCAAGGTACATCTTTTTGGAGATAATTATGATCAGGCCTCAAAAAAAGCTTTTCAAATGGCCAAAGAAAAGAAACTTGAATTTATTGAAGCATTTGATGATCCTATGACAATTGCAGGTCAGGGAACAGTTGGGAAAGAAATCTTTGATAAAGACGATTCATTAGATGTTATTTTTGTACCCGTTGGGGGCGGGGGCCTTCTAGCGGGTGTGGGTGCTTGGGCAGCCCAAACGCAATCAAAAACTAAAGTCTATGGGGTTGAAGTCGAAGATTCAGCCTGTCTTGTTGAAGCGCTAAAGGCGGATAGGCGAGTAAAACTTCGTGAGGTTGGTTTATTTGCAGATGGTGTCGCTGTTGAGCAAATTGGTAAACACAACTTTGATGTAATTAAAGAATGTGTAGATGGGGTAATCACCGTCAGCATTGATGAGCTTTGTGCTGCTGTAAAGGACATATTTGAAGATACGCGAGTCTTATCAGAGCCAGCTGGCGCATTGGCTTTAGCGGGATTAAAGAAATATGCTTCCAAAATTTCTAATAAAAGATTGCTTGCTATAAGCAGCGGTGCAAATGTTAATTTTGAAAGATTAAGCTATATTGTTGAACGCTCAGAGGTTGGAGAAAATAGAGAAAAACTTTTAAGCATCAAGATCCCCGAAAAACCTGGAAGTTTTTTAAAACTTTCTAGAATTTTTGGTAGATCTCAAATTACTGAATTTAACTATAGACTATCAGATCAATCTATAGCTAATGTTCTAGTTGGAATTAAAACCGAAAATGAAGAAGCATTTAAAAAGCTAAAGCATAAACTTTCTCATAATAAATTTAAATTTACTGATTTAACAAAAAATCAAATTTCAAACGATCATTTGCGGCACATGGTTGGCGGCCATAAGAGTATTTTTTCAGAGAAAGATTCAGAAAGATTATTTAGATGTCAATTTCCTGTTAGACCAGGAGCTCTTGTGGGGTTTCTTAAAGATTTTGGAGCAAAATGGAATATCTCTCTATTTCACTATAGAAATCTTGGAGCTGCTTTTGCAAATGTTCTTATTGGCATTGAGGATAGAGTCAAAGATTCTTCCGCCCTAGACAAGCACCTAAAATCACTTGATTATAGTTTCATTGAAGAAACTGAAAATAGTGCATATAAGGAGTTCTTAAAATAATGATTAAAGAATTTAAAATACACGTCCCTGACAAGGATATAGAGCAACTTCACCAGAAAATTGATTTAACGAGATGGCCTGATGAAATTAATGATTATAAGTGGACTCTTGGTACTAAAAAATCTTTTTTAGAAAATGCGATTAATGTTTGGCGCAATGATTTTAACTGGAGAGAGCACGAGAAAAAATTAAATGACGTTGGAAGTTTTAAGTACAAAACAACCTCTGGTTTGGAGATTCACTTTCTGCATAAGAAATCTAATTCGAAAAATGCTGTACCCCTTTTATTAACTCATGGATGGCCTGGTAGTATTCAAGAATTTTTAAAGATTATCCCCCTTTTAACAAAGGGTAGGAATGGCATAGATTTTGATGTAGTTTGCCCAGCGATTCCTGGTTATGGTTTTTCTGATAAGCCAAAAGAGTTGGGTATTAATTCTAAAGAAGTAGCAAAAATAGAGCATGAATTGATGATAGCTTTGGGGTATAAAAAATATGTTGTTCAGGGTGGAGATTGGGGGGCGACCATTTCAAAATGGATAGCAGAATTATTTCCTGATCATTGTATCGGATTACACCTAAATTTAGTTCTCGCATTTCCTTCTGAAGAAGATGATCCCATGGAGGGCGTCACTCCTGAAGAAGCAAAAGGAATGGAAAATTTCAAAAAGTATCAAGAAAAAGGGTATGGATATTTTGCAATTCAAAGCACTAAACCACAAACTATAGGATATAGCTTAAATGATTCACCCGTCGGATTAGCTGCATGGATAATAGAAAAATTTCATGCTTGGGCTAGCAAAGAGTCGGACCAACTTGTTGTTCCTTTAGATGAAGTATTAGCAATTATTTCTTTGTATTGGTTCACAGAATCTATTACTTCGTCAGCTAGATTGTATTATGAGAATGGCCCATTAGGCTTTAGTTTAAATAAAGTTACCCAGCCAATGGCGGGCGCAATTTTTGAAGATGAAATAGCAAGACCGCCAAGAATTTGGGCAGAAAAAATTTATAATATTGCGCAATGGAATATATACCCAGGCGGACATTTTGCTGCTTTAGAGAACCCAGAAGTTCTTTCGAATGATATTTATAATTTTGTAGAAAAATTACAAATTATTTAGAACTAATTTTCAGAAGATTCTGAAAATATATAATCAAATTTTATGTCATGGGGTTCGCCAATGCCCTTATTAATCATTTGGAATTCAAACAGTAGACCTATTAGGATAGGCTTATATATAGAGTCTTTAAGAATATGAAACGTTCGATCATAATAGCCCCCGCCGAAACCAATCCTACAACCGTTTTTATCAGCCCCAATAGCTGGGATTATCATAGCGTCATGTTGAGCGGGCGGTACAGCTTTCCCGCTTGTTGGCTCCAAGATCCCAAATTGATTTAAGCGAAAATCACACCCATCTGGTGGAGCTATGAATTCCAGACAGCCGCCCGGTTTTGTTACCGGGAAGGTAATTGTATTTTTGTAATCCTGATTTTCTTTTATTAATAATTCGAGGTCTACTTCATTGTTGAAAGGCATGTATAAGCCTATGGTTTTAAATGTTTGTATTGGAAAGGCAGCAAGGAAATTTTCTTGAATTTTCTTAGAGCGTTTTTTATAACTTGTTTTATTAAGGGATATCCTTTTCTTAAGAATAGATTGTCTAAATTGTTTTTTCACAATTCTAATATCATAACAACCAATTCACCGCTACTTATCGTTACCTGAACCGAAAGGCCAGGTGGTGAAACTCATACTGCATCAGGCCTCCCAAAAGGTATTGCACAACAGCAGCAGTGGAAATTCACCTATTAATAAATTATCGGTTCAAAGAATCTCGATAAGTTGGCAAATGAACCAGTCACAATAATTATAAATTAAATAATAGTGAAAAGATTAATCTAATGCTTTTTCTAGAGACTTAGATAGTTGTTCGATTTTAGCATTTGTTTTTTTATCAATTTCTTTATGTGATGAGCCTGTCATTTGTTTAAATGCTAAATTTAAACTGGCAAGCATTAATGCATTGGCTTTATCCGGGATAGCACCAATTTCTTCATTTAGGAGCTCAGAAGCTGCTTTTAAACCAGGCTTATCTTCGGGGGGGGCAAACAATAGTAATATCTTTTCCCATTATTCTAAGATTAAGGACTTCTTTATTACTCATTTTTCTCCTTTGTTGTTTTAAGTTTTTTAATTTCTTTTTCAAGTTTCTTTATTTCATTATTCTTATGAAGTTTGTGCTCTTTCCATTTTCTTTCTTTTTTTATATAAGCATCAATAATTCCCTTCTGCTCTTTAAAGCGTTTTAGTAGCTTTGATGTGCTTTTGAACAAGCGGTCAATAGAACTATTTAAATTATCACTCATAAGAATATTTAGTTTAAGTGTTCATGTAGAAATAGGGAAGTTTCAAAAAGAAAAGAGTAGAATGAGGGCATGAAAAATATATTTACAGATAGAAGGCAAAAATTAGGTAAAATTTTTCCATCAAATTCAGCTATTGTTATTTCTGGAGCATCTACTCAATACAGGAATGCAGATTCTTCGTATGCTTTTAGACAAGATAGTAACTTTTGGTATCTTTCAGGTTTTAATGAGGCTGAATCTACTTTAGTCATTTTAATTAATGATTCAGGTAATACAGAATCAATAGCATTTGTTCCTGAGAAAGATAAAGTGAAGGAGATTTGGGATGGTCATCGTGCTGGCCCAAAAGGAGCTATAGACGATTATGGTTTTGATGCTGCATTTAATAATACTGAAATAGACATGCATTTACCTGGGTTATTGAGCGGTTCAAAGCAAGTATTTTATCCTGTGGGCAAAAATTCAGCATTAGATAAGAATATTGTTAAGTGGTTAAAAGCAGCAAAATCAAAAGATAGGCACTCTTCATCAATTGATATTGCTGATGCATCATCAAAATTAGGTAATATGCGCCTGATTAAAGATAAACATGAGATTGAATTAATGAAGAAAGCTTGTCTTATTTCGGCTGAAACTCATGTTGAGGCTATGAAGTTTGTTAAACCTGGTATTTCTGAGCAAGAAATGGAAGCATATTATCTTTATGAATTTGCAAAAAAAGGGGGTCGTTTTTCAGCTTATACCCCAATAGTTGCCGGTGGGGAAAATGCATGTATATTGCACTATGTAGAAAATTCTAAACGACTAAATGATGGAGATTTATTGTTAGTTGATGCTGGTTGTGAATATGAATCATATGCTTCAGATATTACTCGAACCTTCCCAATAAGTGGAAAATTTAATAAATCACAATTAGCTATTTATGAAATAGTGCTTGAAGCAAATTTGAAATGTATTGAGGCTGTGACTCTTAATAACAATGTAATGGATGTTCAAATAATTTCTGAAAAAGTAATTACTCAAGGCTTGATTGATTTGGGGATATTAAATGGCTCGCTCGAAGATTTACACTCTTCAGGAGCCCATAAGGTCTTTTACATGCATAAGATTGGGCATTGGCTTGGGCTTGATGTGCATGATGCAGGAGATTACATGGAAGATGGTGAATTTATGAAATTTAAACCAGGAATGGTCACCACAATAGAGCCTGGAATCTATATTCCTTCATCTTCTAATGTTGAAGATAAATGGAAGGGTATAGGAGTAAGAATAGAAGACGATATATTAGTTACGTCTGAAGGTAATGAAAATTTAACTAGCAGCGTTCCATCTAACCCAAAAGAGATTGAAGAATTAATGGCATAAGAAAATGCATCAACCTGTCTTAATATCTGGCGGAGGAATCGTAGGAACATTCCTTGGGCTAGAACTTTCTTCAAGAAATATCCCCTTTCAAATTATTGAAAAAACTCCGCCCAAACCCTCGGAACTGGATGGTATTAGAACCTTAACTTTAAATTTTACAGTTAGTGAGAGGTTAAAAGATCTAGGGATAAGCATCCCCCATTCAACCATTAAAAAGATGAGAGTTTTTGATGGGCTGGGAACAGGCTTTCTATCCTTTCATGCTGAGGATGCTGATTTAGATTATTTAGCTTCTGTAGTTGATTTTGCTGAATTAAGAAAAGAATTATTTAAAAATATTCAGGATTTTGTTATACCAAATAAAAGTTTGGAATCCTTTGAAGTAAAAAATTCAAGTGTTAAGGCTAGATTGGATGATGGTTCAAATATTTTAAGCCCGTTGGTAGTAATTGCAGAGGGACGGAATTCAAAAACAGCCGAAAAAGTATCTTTAAAAAAAGCTCAGACAGACTATCATCAAATAGCAAGAACTTTTCTTGTTGAGGCTTCTGGTTTAAAAAATGATACGGCTATTCAGGTTTTCAACGAAAAAGAAATATTTGCTTTGATGCCTTTTAGTCAATCAGGGAATTATTTCTCAGTTGTTTGGTCGGTTCCAGAAAGCAAAGCTAAAGATCAAGGAAATGATTTGATATTTAAAGGTCTTAATAAATATGAAAAGAAACTTTCTTGTTCTCTTAAGCCGGCAAGTGAGATTTTATCTTTTCCCCTATATTCTCATCACTTAAAAAAATATTCTAAAGAGGGTGTTTGTGTGGTAGCAGATGCTGCTCACTCAATTCATCCCTTGGCTGGTCAAGGTATTAATATAGGAATTGCAGATGTTGGCATCCTTGCAGAAGAAATTGATAACGCATTTCACAGGGGGGACTCTCCGGGAAAGACCATGTATTTAAAAAATTATGAATTAAGAAGGAAATCTCTTAATGCATCAATGATAAATGGGGTAGATCTACTATTTCGTATTTTTCAGGAAGAAAACCCATACTTTAGAGTTCTTAGAAATATTGGATTAAGAGGAGTAGATAGATTGGGGTTTATTAAGAAACAATTTATTTTACACGCATCAGGCATTCAGAAAATTTAATTGCAATTAGGGTCTGATGAATAGGGTATCTGTAATTTTTTCAGCAACTCAATCAGTTCGAAAATAGGAAGACCAACGATATTAGAATAGCTACCCTTAATACCCCTCACAAAAGCTGAGCCGTAACCCTGAATACCATATGCTCCCGCTTTATCAAGCGGCTCTTGAGTTGCACAGTATTTTTTACATTCGAAGGCACTTATGTGGCCAAACTCAACAAATGATTCTGCTGAAATTGAATGAAAGTCTGCTTGATCTTTAGAAAAAACTCCAATGGTTACTCCTGAAATAACAGAATGGACTTGTCCAGAAAGCTGCATTAACATGCTTATAGCATGGTCTTTAGATTCTGGTTTACCAAAAATATCTGATCCCAATAGAACCATTGTATCAGCAGCTAAAACTGGGAAAATGGGTAGCTTATTGGATAATATGTGACGGATGCCTTCTTTGCACTTTTGTAGTGATAAATTTTCAGCATTTTCTTTTGCTGAAGCCGCTGGGTTTAAAGATTCGTTAATTTCAATTTCAATAACTTCATGGTCAATTTTAACTTGAGTTAATAACTCAGTTCGTCTTGGAGATTTGGATGCAAGGTAGATCATCACTTACAATCTTAACAGGAGATAATTATGACAAATAAAAATAAAAGAATAATTTTAGTTACTGGTGCAAGTCGAGGAGTTGGAAAGGGTATTGCGGAAGGCATTGCTCAACCTAATGATATTATTATTTGCGCAGCAAGGAGCCTTAAAAAGGGTACAACCGTTAGTCAATTTGGGTTTGATGTTAAAAGTAGCTTACAGGAAACTGTTGAGGGCATTGAGAAGAAACAGGCTACTGGAATTCCTTTTCAAATCGACTTAAATAATAGTAAAGAAATTTTACAATTATCTGAATTTATTGAAAAAGAGTTTGGTCAATTAGATATAGTGATTCATTCAGCCTGCCAGATTCATGATGATTTGGTTGAACGAAAACCTTTTTGGGAGAAATCTGTTGATTTATGGTCTGTCATGGATGTGGGATTAAAATCAAATTACCTCTTATCTCATGCATTGGTTCCTTTAATGATAAGGAGTAGCGGAAGATTAATAATTCATATTTCATCGCATGGTGCTATGTGCTATATGCATGGACCCATTTATGGTGCTCAAAAAGCAGGAATAGATAAAATGGCATTTGATATGGCCTATGATCTTAAACCGTTTAATATCTGTTCTATTTCTCTTTGGTCTGGAATAGTGAAGGATGAAAAAACTCAAAAAGTCAGCGAGCAACATGGTGAGCAGTATGCTGAATTTCTAAAAGGAGCAGCTAGCCAAGAATATGCTGGGATGATTATTAATCCGCTTTTCTATGATGAGAATTTAATGAGTTTGTCAGGTAAAACATTGATTGCAGCTGAAGTTGGTGAAAAGTATGGAGTGAAAGATGTCGATTCCAACAAGCCAAAAAGTGATAGAGAAGTATTAGGGGGTCCTAGAGATTTTTCGGATGCTGTGGTTTATTAATTAAACTTTTTCGCCACGAGCTCTTATTTCTTTAAGAACCTTATCAATACCTTTTTTATCAATAATACGCATGCCTTTCGTTGATAGTTTTAGAGTGACAAATTTATTTTCAGATTCAACCCAAAATTTGTGAGTGTGCAAATTAGGAAAGAACTTTCTTTTCACTCGATTATTTGCATGGGAAACATGATTACCGGTTTGCGGCATTTTCCCTGTTACTTGACATACTTTGCTCATAGAAACGCGATTTTATAGGACATAAACACTCTTAGCAAGATAGAATTAACAAGAATAAAAATTTATTACTCTAAAGGACCTGAAGCATGATTGATTTAAAAGTTAAAATTCTTAATCCCCTTATTGGCACTTCAATACCCTTGCCAAAACATTCAACAGAAGGATCCGCTGGCTTAGATTTAAGGGCATGTGTGGAGGAGAGCTTTGTCTTAAAGCCAAATGAGTGCCAACTAATCCCATTAGGATTTTCTATCTACATAGAAGACCCAGAGTTTTCAGCTTTAGTCATTCCCAGGTCTGGTCTAGGCTCCAAATATGGAATAGTAATGGGGAATCTTGTGGGATTGATAGATTCTGATTATCAGGGTGAGCTTAAAGTCCCCCTTTGGAACAGATCAGCTGATGAATTCTTGGTTGGTACTGGAGATAGAATTGCTCAGATGATTCTTGTGCCAGTTAAGCAGGCCAAGTTAAGGGTAGTAGAAGACTTTTCAGAAACATTAAGAGGCACCAAAGGGTTTGGTAGCTCTGGGATTGAGTGATTCTTTAATTTTCTTCTTTTGTTTCTTTGTTGCTATCGTCTTCAGCCTTTGCTTCAGAGTTATTTTCAGAAACGACATCAACTGAAGTTTCCTCAACTGCCTCTTCTGTCACAATTTCTTTAGAAGCATCCTTAGCTTCAACTTCTTCAGCCTTTGGGGAAGCTTTTTTTGCAGTTGGTTTTGAAGACCCAGAAGCACCAAAACGATCTTGGAACTTTTTAACTCTTCCACCTGAATCAAGTATTTTTTGTTTGCCAGTATAGAAAGGATGACATTTAGAGCAAACATCCAATGATATATTGTCCTTTAGTGTAGTCATGACAGGCAGCACATTACCACAACTACATGTTGTAGTTATTTCATGATAATTGGGATGTATGTCAGTTTTCATAATAAAATCAAATTTGGATGAGCACTATACCAAATACAGTTATGTTTACAAATACATATGAATAAATTTTTTTACAATATAGCAATAGCAATTCCGCTCCGACAAACCTTTACCTATCATTCAAATCACAAAATTAAACCTGGAATCAGGGTTAAGGTTAAATTTGGTACCAGGGTGAAGCTAGGAATTATAATGGAGGTCATTGAAAAAACTGAAATTAAGACAAAATCAATTCTCCAAGTTATTGATGACTATCCAGCGTATTCAAATGTAGAACTTAATATATTGAGATGGGCTGCAAATTATTACCATCACCCAATCGGAGAAGTTGTTATTTCATTTTTACCTAGTCATTTAAGACAAGTTAAAACAACCATAGAAAAACAAATCAAACCCCTTAAAGAAGAAAGTACGTCGTATAGTTTTGAAAAAAAGCTTACTAAGCAGCAGTTTAAAGCAGTAAAAGAATTATCAAAATTAACTGGCTTTATGCCAACTCTGTTATATGGGGTGACTGGTTCTGGTAAAACAGAAGTATACATTCGATGTATTAGCAAGCATCTGTTAGATAATAGATCAGTTTTACTTCTTGCACCTGAGATTGCTCTAATGCCACAACTTGAAGCTAGGCTTAAGAATAAATTTGGTCCATTGGTTGGGTTATATCATTCAAAGATGACCCCAAGCAATCGTTATAGAGTTTGGAATAAATTTAGGAGTGGCAGGCTTAAGGTATTAATTGGTACAAGATCGGCTACCATGATGCCAGCTCCTAAGCTTGGCCTAATTATCATTGATGAGGAACATGATTCTTCATATAAACAACAAGAAGGATTTAAATTTTCAGCAAGAGATATTGCTATTAAAAGAGCTCAAACTTTAAAAATTCCTATTATCCTTGGATCAGCAACTCCTTCATTAAGGACATTAAAATTAGTTGAAGAGAAGAAATTTGGAATAATTAAATTAACAAAACGAATAACTAAAAAAAATCCTCCCAAATTTTCAATTCTAGATATAAGTGAAACCAAAGTTACAAGCGGCCTTGCCCCGCTAGCTATAGAAGCAATATCTAATATTCTAAATAAAAATAAACAGGCTATGATCTTTATTAATAGACGAGGTTTTGCGCCTCAATTCATATGTTCATTTTGTGAGTGGAAGGCAATCTGTAATAGTTGTGATTCAAGCTTGGTGCTGCACTACCAAGATAACAGACTGATTTGTCATCGTTGCGATTCAGCTTATGGAGTGCCATCTATTTGTCCAAGTTGCTCTATGGAGCAACTATCCTTCATTGGGACTGGGACGGAACAATTAGAAATGAAATTAAAAGAATTATTTCCAAAAATTCCGATATATAGAATGGATAGAGACTCGACCAAAAAGTCTGGCTCTATAGAAAATATACTCTCAAATATTCACGGTTCTCAAAGCGGCATTCTTATAGGTACTCAAATGCTTATTAAGGGACATGATTTTCCAAATCTAGAATTGGTTGTAGCTGTTGATGTTGATCAGGGTGTAACAAGTTTAAATTCATCAGCAATAGAGGAAATGGGGCAGCAGTTAATTCAGGTTGCGGGTCGAGCGGGGCGATTGAAAGGCAACTCATTGGTTTTAGTTCAAACTAGGTATTCAAATGATCGAAATTTACTTCATCTTAAAAGTGGGGACTACTTAAAGTTTGCCACTGCTCTATTAAGTGAACGTAAATTAATTAATCAGCCACCATATACGTTTGAGGCAACTATTAAAGCCTCATCGCCAAAGATAAAAACAAATCAAGATTTTTTAATTCATACAAAACATTTAATTGATTCAAGTAGATGTTTTGTTATAGGTCCAATTCCCGCAATACAATCAAAAGTTAGAGGCTCCTATCAACACCATTTAGTCATTCAAGCAAAAACCAGAACACTGCTTAACAGTATCTTAATAGATTTGACTCAACAATTAACTAATAATAAAAATAAACTTTTTAACAAAGTGCGTTGGTCAATAAATGTAGATCCTATGGAGTTTTAAAGAATAAATTTTTCACCAACTAATTGCTCGGATAGATCCCATAATTTATGAGCTTCTTCAAGGTTTTTAGAATATGAAGAAGATTTAGCTACTTTAGAATCTATATAGTATTCTCCAGTAATTCCATCGTTCTCTTTGGTCGCAAGGTAGACAATACTTTCTGCTCCTTTTAATGGTGATCTAAAGAATGGTTTTAAAAGAATTTTAAGGATCCTTCCAAATATAGCTTTATTTTGACCTCCAAGGGCAGTATTTACTCCACCGGGATGAATAGCATTAACCGATATATTGTCTGTAGATAGCTTAATTGCAAGATATCTTGTAAAAAGTAGATTTGCTAATTTTGATTGCCCATAAGCAGCAAGCCCCATTCGAAAATTATCCTTAAAATTTATATCTTCCCAATTCATTTCTTTTACAAATGAATGAGCAGCAGAGGAAACATTAATGATCCTAGTTTCCTTTTTTCCCTTCATTTTATTTAAAAGTAAATTTGTGAATAGAAAATATCCTAAATGGTTTATTGCAAAAGTATTTTCAATGCCTTCTGATGTTTCATGATAGGAGGTGTTAACAACTCCCGCATTATTTACAAGGACGTCAATGTAATTATGAGTTTGGTTAATCTCAGTTGCACATTTTCTTATAGAATCTTGGCTCGAGAAGTCACAAAATACAGGATGAACCTGGATGTTTGAAGAGATTGTTTTTAATTGAGACACAAGGGTGTCTGCAAGATTTTTATTTCTATAAGTGAAGACTAATATAGGGTTTTCTTTTGATATTTCTAATGTAGCAGCTTTCCCAATACCGTTTGTTGCCCCAGAAATGATTACTACTTTGTCTTTAAGATTCCACATTAGATATCAATTTGAATTTTTTGACCAGGAAAAATGCTTTTATTATTTAATTTATTCCATTTAATTATTTCTTCAGTAGTAACGCCAAAACGTATAGCTATTTCAGAAATTACATCTCCTTTTTGTATTTCGTATTCTACAAATTCTGGCAGAGGATTCATAAAAGAATTAGGTTTTGGTTTGTCTTTGAAATAATTATGAATTCCTAAGAATATACTCCTTGCTATCATTCTTCTACCAGCCTTTCCCCCTAATCTTTTTGCATCATCTGGATTGGAAATAAATCCAGATTCAACCAAGACCGAAGGTATGTCAATTGATTTTAGGACTCTGAAATCAGCAAACTCAACATTTGGCTTATGCATTTTAGTATAAGGATCTTTTTTTAGCTGAGCTAGAATTTTTTCAGCCAAAATAATGCTGTTTTCAATTTTTGCTTCATATGCAATTTGGAATAATGTTCTAGCAGCATCTTCGTCAAAATCTCTTATATCTAACTTACCTATCTTTGATTTAACTTCTGGATTGTTTGTTAATTCTTTCTTGGATAAATTTTCTGCTGTTATTGAAGAGGCTTCTTCGGACCAAACATAGACTGAAGCACCCTTTACAGAAGAAAGTTTAAAGCCATCTGCATGGATGGATATAAATAAGTCTGCGCCAAGCTTCCTAGCATTTTGATACCTAGTATTTAAATCTACAAATCTATCATCAGGCCTTATCATTACAGGTTTGTAACCTCTAGTGTCTTTTAAGGTCCTTTCGAGCTCTTTGGCGATTAGGAGGGTGACATCTTTCTCTAATAGATTTTTTCCAATTGCTCCAGGATCTCTTCCTCCATGACCAGCATCGATTGCTACAATAATATCTCTAAGATTTTTAGAGATTGTTCGATCTCGTCTAATTTCTAGAATTAAATCAACCCTATCTTTGTGCTTAATTTGCCAGGGCTTTTTCCAGTACACTGAGCCTTTCAAATCAATAACAAGCCTAACATTTTTTCCTACTTCTGAGGCGCGAACTAATTTAATTGGAGTCAGCGCTTGGGCATTTATAGCACTATCCAATGAAGTGTTTTTTACATCGATGACTATTCTCGATGGATCATCTAAAGCATATGAATTAATTAAGGCAACTTGATCTAGATGAAAAACTATCTTTAGGTTTCCTGATGATAATTCAACAATTTCAGCAAAGGATATTTTGTTAGATGTCTCAGAATTAACAGCAAAAAAACAAAAGATACCAAGTAATAGCTTGCGATTAAATATTGTCATAATTAACTTTAATGCTTGATTTAAATTGATTATTTTTTGTGTCTAATGACGCTCGCCTTCTTTGATTGTCATGGGCAAGGTTAATTATAAGATCAGGGGGTCTTTTTGTTTGAAGATTTTCTGGCCATTCAATAAAAATAATCTTTTGTTTTTTTGTTGATCTATCAAGATTTAAAATATCTATATCTTCTAATGAATTAATCCTATAAAGATCTATATGTAAAAAAAGCCTATTTTCTATTTCATATTCTTCGCATAAGGCATATGAAGGACTGGTTACTAAGTTTTTCCAGCCAAAATTTTGAAGGGCACCTCTTACTAAAGTTGTCTTTCCGGCGCCTAAATCACCACTTAGATGAACCTCAATATTAATGTCACCCATTTCTTGAATTACATTGCTGATTGTTGCTCCAAGCTTCAAAGTATCAGATTCATTTTCTAGAATAAGTTTTAACATTTAGTCTTAATTAAGTGCGTTTCTTATATGAGGTATAAGTTCGCTAGCTGCAAGCCCAATATTACCCATTTCTTTTGCAAAAAAATCTCCAGCATTAGCATGCAAAGCTACGCCGGCAATGGCTGCGTCTTTAGGTTGAAGCCCCTGTGCCATTAATGAGCCTATAACACCAGAAAGAATATCTCCAGATCCAGCAACAGCTAACTCAGGACCACCTGAAGAGCAAAGATAAGACTCCTTACCATCATGAATTACAGTTCCATGACCTTTTAATACAATTATTCCTCCAAACTTTATATGCAAATCTTTTACAGCTTTTAAACGATTTTTTTGAATTTGTTCGGTTGTAATACCTAGCAAGCTTGATGCTTCCCCTGGGTGAGGGGTGAGAATAATATCTTTTGGCAAGGCCATTTTGGTAAAAGGTTCTTTTGTTAATAATCTTAAAGCTCCGGCATCTAACAAGGTAGGTATTCTATTTTTTTTAGCATAAGTTATTAATTTGTATAATAGTTGTTCTGACCAATAGTTCTCAAACATACCTGGACCGCAAACAAACACATTAGGCCATAAAAAGTTTTGTTCAAGATCTTGGGCATTATCTGAACCACAAACCATAACTTCTGGATTTTTTGCAAGACTTGGGGACACATGAGATTTTCTTGTTAATAATTTCACCAAACCAGTCCCAGTTTTTAATGCAGCTTCTGATGTGAGAATTCCGGCACCCCCATAACCTTCATCGCCAGCAACAACAAGCAGCTTTCCATGGTTTCCTTTGTGAGCATCCTTTATTCTTACGGGGAGTTTAGATTTAATATCTTTGTAACTAAATTCATGAACAGTCGGCTTTACAATTTTATTCATATTAAACCCAAGATCTTTTAAAACAATATCTCCACTGTAAATTTTACCTTGGTTTATTAATTGCCCAAGCTTTAAACCAATAAAAGTAATTGTTTTATCTGCATTAAAACATGCTTGAGATATTTCTCCAGTATTGCTATCAAGTCCAGTTGGGACATCTATGGCTATTTTAGATTCAAATCTATTACAGTCAGATAAAATTTCTTCTAACTCACTCCCTAAATCTATTCTTCCACCTATTCCAAATATTGCATCCACTATAACGGTTTTACTGGAAATATCTTTAATTGTTTTTGCGTTAATAAAATCTGAATCTTTTGCTGCTTTAAATGCATGCTCGCATAGGGGAGATTTCTTTATATGGTCTAGCACATCTAAAAATTTGACACGTTTTTTTAACTCACTTAGACCAATGCCTATGAAATATCCGTCTCCACCATTATTGCCTGGCCCACATAGAATTAAGAATTCTGACGTTGAAAAATCTTTGTTTAATATCTCAACAGACTGCTTGGCAGCCTCCATCATTGCTCGCAGGTCATCACCCTCTTTAATAAAAGAATTTTCCTCAAAAGCTCTGACCTGCTCCGCAGTATAAATACTATTCACTTAAAGATAGGCTACCTTCTGCTAATCTGTCTGAGTGGTAGGAGCCAATCCATAAGGATCCATCGTGTGGTAAACCAACAGTTCCGACTCCCATATTTTTGCTCTTAAATTTATAGGACTCAACCAATGAAAGATCTGAAAGAGATAATTTGTTAACTGAAAAAGGAAGCGTGCAATTAACCACTTCGGCACACCCTAAAGATTCTATCCCAGAATGATCATGATTAGTAACCCACGCAAAACCATCTTTGATGACCACATTATCAGGAGAATTGTGTTCGTAGATACCCAGAGATTGTTTAGAATTCAAATCAAATAGAATACTTTTATCCCCAAAGTTGTAATTCACGATGAGATTGTTATTTTTTTGATCTAATGCGATGCCATTTGGGAAAGAGCCAGCTGTGTAATTTAGTTCCTCAAATTTATTATCCTGAGTCCATTTAACAACCATGCCTGTATCTGACTTGGCAAATACATTCCACAAGGCACTGATCATTGAAAAGTCAGATTCAAACATATGAGAGGCATAGAAGTTTCCAGACGCATCCAAGGAAACATCATTGAAATAATATTTGCCATCAACGTCAACACAGCCCTTCCACTCAAGCACCCAACCATCTTTTTCTACCAGTTCAAACATCTCTATGCTTTCATTGGGATAGTGACTGACAACTGCAAGTTGTTGTTTTCCATCCTCTCTTTGAACTAAATCAATGCCATGAGGACCAAAGGGAATGCTCGTATCTCTAGAGCAGTCATCAGAGCCCCATTCATTTTTTCCGAAAGCAATCTTTGCTTTAGATCTAGTTTTATCCTTTATGTTAAAAAAACTTAATTTACCAGACGTCATTTCAACCAATGGTGCCATTCCTCCAAACTCAGCCACAATTAAAAAATTTCCATCTGGGGTAAGCGCTAAATCTTCAGGATTCATAAAATTACAATAGACTTTCAGCTCTTCATTGTCTTTACATCCATCCAAGACCTCAATGCTATTTTCATTTCCAAGCCATAAAAATGCAACAACACTCAATGTCAGTGTCCCTAAAATAGCTATCAATATTTTTTTCATTTTTTCTCCCCCCACTCCTGTAAATAATTATTTATTAAAGAGACAAGCTCTAAAGGAGAATCGAGCGGGACATGATGAGCCGCATTCTCAATTACCTCGACTGTCATAGAGTCTTTAAAAGCCTCTCTAATATATTTCATTATCTTTGATTCTAATAATAGACTTTTACCCCCTGCGATAAAAAGTGCAGGGCATTGAAATTTAAATTCATAATTGTGCAGGCGTCTAAGAGAGGCAAAGAGCTTATCATCAAATCGCCATCTCCAGCCTTCTTCAACATCGAAAACTGAGTGCTCTGCGATGTATCTAAGATACCAGCCATTCTCGCAGTCCTGAGGAGGCATTAGTCTAAATCTCTCAATGATTGAAATTTTGTCAGGGTAGTATTTGATTCTTCTCAGCGGACCAGTGCTTTGATGTTTATCATAGTCATAAGTTGGTGGGCGAATGGGAGAATCAATCATTATCAGACCAGCAGGAAAATCTGGCATTTCAGATGCTATATAGCCAGCAAGATGACCGCCTAGTGAATGACCAATTAAATATACTTGTTTATTTTTTTCCATCGCCTTTTCATGATTGAGCATTGCAATAATTGCTTCGCCAAATGCCTCAAAGCTATATTCTGACCTGTGTTCAGATTCACCCATTCCGGGGAGATCTGGAGCGATGACTGAGCAATTAGCATTAATAAGAGGAGCAATAGGGTCCCACCATTTCTTATGAGCGCCTGTTCCATGAACAAGAAGAATAATGTTGTTTGAGTTTTCTTTGTCCCAAACTTGATAACTCAGATTGCCCAATGATTGGGTTAAAGTTTCTATTCTGGGTTTTTCTGAAATAGCCTTATGAAACCAGTCTGGGGCTGTTTTAAGATCATTATTTAACGATTCAGTGATTTCCATTACGGCTTATTCTAATGGATAATGTCAATCCATACTAATTATGAATACACTCATCAGACCAGCAGCAACTGTTATTTTAATGCGTGAAGCATTAGATGGTTTTGAGGTCTTTATGTTAAAGCGAAGCACGCGATCTGCGTTTGGAAGTATATACGTTTTTCCAGGTGGAACAGTAGATGCAGAAGACTCCTCAAAAGAATTATATAAGCATTGTGAGGGGTTCAATGATGTTAAAGCTTCAGCAATGCTAGGGGTTAAAAAGGATGGATTGGCATACTGGGTTGCATGCATTAGAGAATGCTTTGAAGAGGCTGGGATATTGCTAACAAATGAAGATGATCCATTATTGGGAGATCCAAAAAGACTTAATTATTATAGAGATAAGTTGAACTCACATCAGATTGCATTCAAGGAGATTTGTTGCAATGAAGGCTTAAGATTAAGAGCAAATAATATTGTTCCATGTGCTCACTGGGTCACACCCACCATAGAACCAAAACGCTTCGATACAAGATTTTTTTTAGTTAAAGTTAATGCAAACCAGCTAGGTATGCATGACGGTTTTGAATTAACTGATAGCTTTTGGATTCAACCCCAAGAAGCTCTAAAAAGATTGGAAAGAGGTGAAATGAATATGATAATGCCAACAATAAATAATCTAACAAAACTTTGTGAATTTTCTTCAAGCAAAGATGCTTTTAATTATTTTTATGCACTTGGAGAAAATGGTATTTCTACCATACTACCCAAATTTATAAAAAAAGATGGAGAGTGGTTGGGTTTTTTACCTGGAGAGGAGGGTTATGATGATATCTGAACAAATGATCAAAAGAATTCCAGCAAGTAATAGCAGTATCTTTACTGGCCCAGGTACCAATAGTTATTTAATAGGAAAAGATGATTTAACCTTAGTAGATCCTGGGCCAAAGATTAAAAAACATCTTGAAAATTTAGAAAAACTTGCTGAAGGTAAAATTAAGAGAATTTTGGTAACCCATACTCATCGAGATCATTCGCCTGGAGCCAAGGTGCTAGGTGAAAGACTTGGGGTGCCGTTGATGGGGCGCTTGTTAAAAAAAGATGATTCTTTACAAGATAAAACCTTTCAGCCAGACCAAGTGCTTAGTCATGGAGATTTAATTAAGACAAATGAATATACAATAGAAGTTGTGCATACTCCAGGGCATGCTTCAAACCATCTCTGTTATTTAGTGCAAGAGGAAGAAACAATGTTAACTGGAGATCACATAATGAATGGATCAACAGTTGTAATAGCTCCACCAGATGGGGACATGCAAGACTATTTAGATTCATTAGAGCTTTTGAGGGAATATCAATTTTCTAGAATTGGTCCTGGACATGGCGATTTTTTAAATAATCCTATGGAGGCGGTCAATTGGATAATTGATCATCGAATTGGTAGAGAGAATAAAGTATTAGAAAAACTTAGCTTGATATCACCAGCCACAATCGAGGCTTTAGTAAAGGAAGTTTACGATGATGTTGATAAGAATCTCCATCCTATAGCCCTATGGAGCCTAGAAGCTCATTTACTTAAATTAAAAAATGATGGCAGGGCTCTTTTTGATTCTTCAGACAATACATGGGTTATTAAGCCCTAGTAACAATGTTTGCCTTTTTTTTAGGTTGCCTATATTTAATTAATGCTCTTGCAGTTCTTTGGCTTGTTAAGAACAAATTTAATTTATTTGGTTTTATTTATAACAAAAAAAATAGGAGTTTTTTTATAATTTATGATTTGCCATTCATGGGATTAAGCTTGTTTGCCTTGCTTGAAAAAGTTCACTGGATTTTAATAATTTTATTTCTGATGCATCTATTGAATTCATTGGGCTTGATATTTAGACCAACCTACTTTTATCAATCTTTAGAGGAGATGAAAGTAATTGGTGAATCTAGTTTAATTAACTACATAACTTTCATGAGCACAATTGCTGGCTTGCTGTCCTTGTATGTGAGTTATCTATAAGCTCATTTTATTGGCAATAAGACTCTCAACCACACTTGGGTCTGCTAGGGTTGAAGTGTCTCCAAGTTCATCAAAATTTCCTTCAGAAACTTTTCTTAAGATCCTTCTCATAATTTTGCCAGATCTTGTTTTAGGGAGTCCTGGAGCCCATTGAATAAGATCTGGTTTTGCAATTGGACTTATTTCTTTGGCTACAAATTGTTGCAGTTCATTTTTAAGACCTTCTTCTTCTTTTTCTCCTATCATGAGGGTGACATATGCGTATATTCCTTGACCTTTTATAGGATGTTCAAACCCCACAATTGCAGCCTCAGCAACTTTGGGATGAAGCACTAGTGCGCTTTCAATTTCAGCAGTCCCCAGTCTATGCCCAGAAACATTTAAAACATCATCTACTCTTCCTGTAATCCAAAAGTAGCCATCGATATCTCTTCTTGCCCCATCTCCTGTGAAATATGCATTTTTATAGGTTGAAAAGTAGGTATCTATCATCCGTTGATGATCACCATAAATACTTCGAATTTGACTTGGCCATGATTGGGTAATGATAAGATTGCCAGAATTTTCTCCATTTAAAATTGAACCGTTTTCATCAACAAGCTCGGGTTTAACTCCAAAAAAAGGAAGGCTTGCAGAGCCGGGCTTAACTGGGGTTATGCCTGCTATTGGAGAAATTAACGCAGACCCAGTTTCTGTTTGCCACCATGTGTCTATTATCTGACATGATTCATTACCAACAACTTTGTAATACCATTCCCATGCTTCAGGGTTAATAGGCTCGCCAACAGTACCCAAGATTCTCAGAGTTGCCCTAGATGTTTTTTTAACGGGGTCATTTCCTTGTGCCATTAAAGATCTTAATGCAGTAGGCGCAGTATAAAAAATATTAATTTTATGTTTGTCACATATTTCCCAAAATCTTGAAGGGCTTGGATAAGTTGGTATTCCTTCAAACATAAGACTTGTTGCACCATTTGATAAAGGGCCATAGAGAATATATGTATGCCCAGTTATCCAGCCCACATCTGCAGTACACCAATATCTATCTTCATTATGATATCCAAATAAGTATTTAAAACTTAAATGAGCTCCAAGGAGGTATCCAGCTGTAGTGTGCAAAACACCTTTTGGTTTTCCAGTTGAGCCTGATGTATATAGTATAAAGAGTGGATCTTCAGAATTCATTGGTTCACACGGACATTCATTGGAGGCAGATAAAAAGACATCATCATATGAAACATCTCTTCCTTCTATCCATTGAATATTGGAATTAGTTTTTTTGATTACTAAGCAGTGTTTAACCCCTGGACATTCTTCAAGGGCTATATCAACATTCTTTTTAAGAGGGATTGTTTTTCCACCCCTTATGCCTTCATCAGCAGTAATTACAATATTACAATCAGCATCTAGTATTCTGTCTTTTAGAGATTCAGGCGAAAATCCACCAAATACAACAGAATGGATTGCACCTATTCGCGTGCACGCTAACATTGCGTAGGCCGCCTCAGGAATCATCGGCATATAAATACATACCCTTGATCCTTTTGAGGCACCCAATTCTTTTAAAATGTTAGAAAATTTACATACCTTATTATGAAGTTCTTTATAAGAGATTTCTTTCGATTGATTGGGATCATCTCCCTCCCAGATGATTGCAGTTTTGTTTGAATTTTTTTTAAGATGTCTGTCAATACAATTAAAGGCAATATTAATTTTTCCACCTTCAAACCATTTAGTATTTAAAAAATTATCATTATGAACTTTTTTAAACGGCTTGATCCAAGAAAGATTCTCTAATGCCCTTTTTCCAAAAAATTTATCTGGATCATTAATAGACTCTTTGTACATTCTTTCATAGCTAGAGAAGTCTGTTATGTAAGGGTTCTTTATGTTCTGATGCGGTTGATATGTTTTATCGCTCATACGAACATAAAATCTTAGAAAAGTGATGGTTGAGGATTGATAAAATTCTTTCCTCTAGGATCAGACATAATTTTATTTATTAGTAATTTATAGTCAGCGCTATCTGTTTGAAGATCAATATCTGCTGCATTAATGATAATAAGAGGAGCATTTTCAAAATATAGAAAGAATTTTGAATAAGCATTATTTAATTTTTCTAAGTAATCAATTGTTAGAAATTTTTCATCTGGATCACCTCTTTTATTTATTCTCTCCAATAAAACCTCTACAGGAGCCTGAAGGTAGATTACCAAATCAGGTGAGGGTGCATCTAATGTTAAGTGCTCATAAACCTTATCATATAGACCCATTTCTTCTTCAGATAAAGTAGTTTCTGCAAATAACCTATCCTTCTCTATTAAAAAATCAGCAACACGAACAGGTTCAAATAATGATCTTTGTTTTAGATCTTCAATTTGTTGCATACGCTGAAATAAGAAAAATAATTGTGTTGCTAAAGCAGACTGTTTGGGGTTTCGATAAAAACTTTTTAAGAATGGATTTTCAGCTGGTTGCTCTAGGAAAACATCATACTTAAAAGATTCGGCAATTTTATGGGCAAGGGTTGTTTTACCAACGCCAATCGGGCCCTCTATGGCAATATATTTTGGAAGCAGGGCTTCCTTTAAAGCTGGTTCCATAAGGTTTTTATTTTGTTTTACAAAGATTAGCTTAACTCTTCCAAGAAACCAAATTTTTTCTCAACAGGAGTCTTCCTTGATTTCTTTAATGTTTGTAACATTTCAATTTTCTTGGGCCGATTAATTTGCTGAAACTTCGTCCACCAATTCCCGATTCCTTGTGTGTCTTCTGCCGCCTGTTCTCTAAGAAGTAAAAAGTCATATGCAGCCCTAAATCTTGGATGGTTAAGAATTTTGTAGGGTTGATGTCCGAGACGAGTTTCTAATTTAAGCTGTAAAGACCATATATCTTTAATATAGCCATGAAATTTTCTTGGTATCGCGGTCAATTGTTGCTGCTCTCTAATAATTTTGTCCATATTTCTAAAGAATTTCCTTAGATTAAGAGAGCCATTTTCTTTTGCTGCTTCAATTAACTTAGGCCATAACAATGCAGCTAATAAAAATCCTGGCGTTACTGATTTCGATGATTGCGATCTTAAATCAGTATTTACAAGAGCAGCATGCTGAAATTTATTGCCAAAACTATTATTTTTATAGTTATTTGTAGTAATTACATATTTTAAAATTCCAAAAGATTTTAATTTATTAAAATTATTCAGACCTTGCTTTGTTAAGAAAATTTTACAGAATTCATCAAATAATCTAGCGTTTGAAATATTCCCTAATAAGTGTCCTTTTTCATATATAGCATTTTTTACATCATTTGAAATTTTAAAACCTAATTTTGAACTAAATCTTACAGCCCTCAGACTCCTTACAGGGTCTTCTTCAAATCTAACTAATGGATCTCCAATAGAGACTAAGATTTTTTTTTGAATATGTTGAAGACCATTATGGAAGTCACGAAGGATATTTTTTGTCGGGTCAAAATAGAGGGCATTAACAGAAAAATCTCTTCTTAGGCAGTCTTCTTCTAGAGTGCCCCATACATTATCTCTTAGAATTTTCCCATCAATGTCCTTAATTACTTCAGAAATATTCTTTGATTTTGATTCATTCGCCCTAAAGGTAGAAACTTCTATTAGCTCATTTCTCCTGAATACATGAACTATACGAAATCTTTTTCCAATAATTCTAGATGCCTTAAATATTTTCCTAACCTCTTCAGGGGTGGCATTTGTTGATATGTCAAAATCTTTAGCTTTGATACCAACTAATAAGTCTCTTACACAACCCCCAACAAGGTATGCTTGATGATTAGATTTTTTGAGAGCTCGAATTATCTCGATAGCAAAAGGACTAAATTGATTGTCCTTTAAGTTTTTTGGGGTTCTGGGTGAAGATGCCTTATATTTTTTTGTCAAAAGCTTAGATACAACCATGTGAGTTGCATTTATTATCCACCAAGTTGTTTTTCTTTAATCTCATCTAATGTTTTGCAGTCTATACAATGCGTGGCTGTTGGCCTTGCTTCTAATCTCTTAACTCCAATTTCACACCCGCAATCATGGCAGTATCCATAATCATTTTGTTTTATTTGCTCAATAGATGAAGCAATTTTATTAATCAATTTTCTTTCTCTATCTCTAGTTCTTAGCTCAAATGCAAATTCTTCTTCCTGAGAAGCTCTATCTATAGGATCAGCATATGACTCACCCTTGTTCTTTAGATGGTCAAAAGTTTTTTGCATTTCTTCTTTAAGGTGTTGGCGCCACTCAAGCAAAACAATATTAAAATGTTTTTTCATTGCAGCGCTCATGTATTTTTCTCCTTTCCTGCCTTTATATGAAGAAACTGGACCAGTTCTTTTCTTTTTTAAAGCTAATTTCTTTGGAGTTTTTTTCTTTGGGGTGCTTTTCTTTGTAGTTAATTTCTTTTTAACAAGTTTTTTTATAATTGTTTTCTTAGGGCTTGCTTTGTTTGTAGTTTTTTTCTTTTGAGTAGCTTTTTTAACGATAGTCTTTTTTGTTCTTTTAGCTGTTTTAGACCTTGAAACGGCTTTCGTTTTATTATTTTTAGCTTTTTTTGGCATGGTTTTTACATTTAAAGTTTTTTAGGCGCATGAAATTATCAGAAAGTTTAGAAATTAGCTAGCTTTTTTTTAAAATTTTTTAATGTTTCTTGATAATTCTCTTTAGTTAAGCGAGGTCCAAAGGTCTCTACAATTTTGGCAGCGCCATAGTTTGCAAACTTAGCACAGGTCTTTAGGTCTTTATTTTGTAATAATGCATAGAGAAAGCTTCCGGCAAACATATCTCCCGCACCATTGGTATCAATTGGGTTTATATCCACCGCCTGTACTTTGATGTTTTCGTCACGCGTAACAATAGTACTACCCGCGCATCCCATTGTTACAGCTGATATGTAAGGTTTTTTTTGTAAAGTTTGTAGGGCGCTATTAAGCTCTTTGGCACCAGTAAATGCAATAGCTTCATCTTCATTGCAGAAAATATAATCTAGACCAAAGGATTCAATTTCTTCAAATCGTTCTTTAAATCCATTAACTATGCCAGGATCTGAAAGTGAAAGAACAATTTTTACTTGAGGGTGATTTTTAAGATGATTTAAAATTTTTAGAGCACATGAGTAGTTTTCATCGCTTGTTACCATATATCCTTCAATATAAAAGATTCTTGAATTTGCAATTTCTTCAAGATCTAAATCCTCTTCATCTATTAATGAACTAATATTAAGTGACGTTAACATGGTTCTCTTTGCGTCTTGAGTAACAAGTATTAAACATTTACCAGTTGGTAGTGAGTTTTTAGGCGCCATATTACCCTTATGACTAATTCCAGCCTCTTTAAGGTTGTTAATATATCTTTTTCCGTCTTCATCATTTGTTACTTTGCATGTATGAAAGCATGATGCTCCATAGCTAGCAGCTGCAACTAGGCTATTAGTGGCAGATCCGCCACAGTCGGAGACTGCCTCTGCTCCAGCCGCAATTAATCTCTTAATGATTGGTGATTGTTCTTCTGGGCTTGATAAATTCATTTGGTCAATTTCAAGACCTAGCTCGATTATTAGTTCTTGAGAAACCTTGAATTGTGTATCGACTAGAGCATTACCAATTGCGCTAATATCATTTTTCATTTTAGATCTCCTTAATTGCCAAATCTAATTTTTCTAATGCTATTTCAAGAATTTCTTGATTATGGGCGGTTGAGATAAACCCAGATTCATATTTAGAGGGGGCAAAGTATATCCCATGATTTAAAGCAGAAATAAAAAATTTCTTAAATAAATTTTCATCCGTTTGAGAAACCTCTTTATAGTTTTTAGGAAGAGTTGATGAGAAGAAGAATCCAAACATTCCTCCCATAGTTGCGCTTGAAAAAGGCATGCCTTTTTCTTTAAACATATTTTTCATGCTACTTAAGAGATGATTAGAGGCATTTTCTAGGTCTTGAAAAGGATTTTCTTTTATCAGGGTTGATAATAAAGCTATGCCAGCGCTCATTGCTAATGAATTTCCTGACAGGGTGCCTGCTTGGTAGATAGGTCCGAGGGGTGCAAGTTGATTCATAATTTTTTCTTTTCCACCGAATGCTCCCACAGGAAGTCCTCCACCAATTACTTTTCCCAGCGCAGTTAAGTCCGGTTTTATGTTATAAATTTCTTGGGCGCCACCTAGCGAAACCCTAAAACCAGACATGACTTCATCAAAGATTAATAAAGCGTTATTCCTATTACATAAATTTCTTAAGGTCTTTAAAAAATCTATGTCGCCAGGTATAAACCCCATATTTCCAGCAACTGGCTCAACAATAATTGCTGCTAAATCATTACCAATTTCATTGGCGATACTTTTTACTTCCTCTATATCGTTATAGCAACAGCTGTGGGTTAGTTGGGCTAGATCTTTAGGAATCCCTGGTGAATCTGGCAATCCAAAAGTCGAAACCCCTGATCCAGCCCTTACAAGCAATGAATCAACATGACCATGATAACAACCTGTAAATTTGATGATTTTATTTTTGCCTGTATAACCCCTGGCAAGCCTTATACAGCTCATGGTTGCTTCTGTACCCGAGTTGACCATTCTAATTTTTTCTATAGTGGGGAATTGATCTTGGATTAGAGTGGCTAATTGATTTTCTAGGCTTGTTGGGGCCCCATAACTAACACCATAATCAAGTTGTTTTTTAAGTGCCTTAACAATAATTGGATTAGAATGCCCCAAAATCATTGGACCCCATGAGCCTACAAAGTCAATATATTCATTATCATCTTCATCCAGCAAAATAGAGCCTTTTGCAGACTTAAAAAAAATTGGATTTTTATTAATATTTTTGAATGCTCTAACTGGAGAATTTACACCACCAGGCATTAGACCCTGAGCTTGATCAAAAAGAATTTCAGATTTAGTCTTTTTCAAGAATATTAGTATTTGTTATTAAACCTTTAATTGCTTTAGGTATATTTTTTTCATTAAAAATACCTGAAGAAACGGCAATCATATCAAATTTTGAGAGTTTAGATTGATCAAAATTAGAGTTTTTTATTCCACCAATTATAACTTTTGGTAATTCTTTAAATTGATTAATTTTTTTATATTCAGATTTTTTTATAATCGAGACATCTTTTTTGGTAGAAGATTTATCAAAAGCTCCAAATGAGACGTAATCAAGATGAGCTTTTTTAGCTAAGTAAGCAAGTTCTACAAATTGATAGCAACTTATCCCAATAATTTTAGATGGTAGTAATCTTCTTGCTAACGCAGGATCTATATCACTTTGACCAATATGTAAACCATCTGCATTGATAGCTTCAACTAGAGAGAAATGATCATTCAATATACATATTCCATTTGATCGATGGATTAAGCTCACTAAATTTTTTAACTTAATTTTTTCTTGAGATGAGATCTTTTCTTTTTTACATCTAAGTTGAATTATCTGGACACCAGACTCTAAAACTTGAGTTAGTTTGGTTGAAAAGTCTTTTGAAAAAATATTTGTAGGGGATATAGCATATATCTTTGATGAAAGGGTTTGTAGTTTAGAGTTCAAAATTTATAAATAGCAGCAATAATTCCCGATAAGAGGAATATAACGGGCACTTCATTGAATATCCTTAATTGAAATCCGGTCCAAGTACTATTATCGGTTGATAGGTCTTTAATAATTTTCCAACACCAAACCTGATATCCAATTAGACTAAGCGTTACTATAATCTTAGTTATAATCCATTTTTGATTTAAGAAAGACGCTAGATTTGGGCTCATTAAGCCCATCATAAAACCAAATATTATAGCCAACAATCCCAAAGGGGTAATAAATTTAATAAGCCTTTTTTCCATAATTGAAAGATGTTTTTTAACTTCTATGCTTTCAACTTCAACATGGTTAACAAATAGCCTGGGCAAATAAAAGATACCCGCAAACCATGAGATTACAAAAAAAATATGAAGAATTTTATATAAGAGATATAGGTCCATTATTGGTTTATTTTAGCCTCTCTAAGAACATCATAGGTAAAAACTTTACATTTACATATTGATGAATTCATTTTTAATCATATAAACTTATATATAGTTATGAAAACAGAGACGACATCCATTGAATTAAGTTCTGGTGCAGTTGAGCGCATTCAATCATTATTACCTGAACAAAATACAAATCATTTTCGTATTTATGTCACCGGGGGCGGCTGTTCGGGTTTTCAGTATGGTTTTAAGTTTGATGAGTCTCCTGGTGGAGATGATGATGTTATAGAGTTTAAGGATTTTGTTATATTGTTGGATTCTCTTTCTTATCCCTATCTGTATGGCTCCACTCTTGATTATATAGAAGATTTATCTGGATCTAGGTTTGTTGTTACCAACCCAAACGCTAAGACAACTTGTGGTTGCGGAGAATCTTTTACTATATAGCTTTCGTTACATAACCCAACAAACCCTTTTTATTATTAACATACAAAGCTTGTTCTTCTATTCTTTGCTTTGCAAGCCACCCAAAAGCCATTGATTCTATTGCTTGAGGATTAAAGCCAAACTTATTTGAAGAAATAATAGGAACGTTAATGTTATGAGCAATTCTTTCCATAAGAAATATATTGTTTATTCCACCACCGCATACAATTAAATTTTTTATAAATTTTTCTTTGGATTTAATTGCTCTAGAGATTGAAAGAGCACTTAATTCAGTCAAAGTAGCTAAAATAATTTCTGGAGATTTTTTTAAGAGCTGCTTGGGAATAAATTTTTGATTAAATATCTCTTTACCTGTTGATTTGGGATAACGTTTTTTAAAAAACGGATCATCTAACATTGTCTTTAAAGAGGGCAAATGTATTTTCCCTTTTTTAGCCAAATTACCATCTTTATCAAAAGATCGATTAAGATTCTTTTGACAGTACCAATCCATGAGTGCATTTCCAGGCCCACAGTCAGAGCCCATGAAAGATTTAGATTTTATTAAATATGAATAATTTGAAATACCACCTATATTTACTATCAACCTATTGTTTTTTGGAGAAGAAAATATTTTTTGGTGGAATTCAGGAACTAGAGGGGCTCCCTTGCCACCAAGTTTGATATGGTCGTTCCTAAAGTCGCTTACAACATCAATACTGCATTTTTTCATAACTATTTTTGGGTCACCGGCCTGAATTGAAAAAGGATACTTCCCTGCGGGGTTATGCCAAAGCGTTTGCCCAGATAAACCAATTGCAGCAATATTGGCTTTTAGAATTTTTTTATTTTTTATGAAAGAATTAATTGCTTTGCTAAAGGCTAGAGCAATCTTTATATTCAATTCACCATATTCTTTCAGACCAAGTTTTTGATTTTCTATTACATTCGCAATTTCTTTTTTTACACCACGAGGATACTTGTAAGAATCAAAGTCTATCAGCTGAACTTTATTAGTTTCCGAAATTGCACAGACATCGATTCCATCGAAACTTGTTCCACTCATGGTGCCAATAAAAATTTTATTTGAAGATTGATTCATTTGGGTCTTTAGATAATAGCTCCTTGGATAAATCTATATAGTTTGATGTCATTTTTTTAAAATCTTCTATAAATCTGTCTTCTAATGGAGCCGCAGAGGGAAGTGATACTTTAAGCGGATCAGTTCTATTTTTCCCAACTTCAAACTCATAATGCAAATGTGGAGCAGTTGCCAAGCCTGAATCGCCTACATATCCAATAGTTTGACCTTGTATAACCTGTGAACCCCTTGCAAGGGATGTATTATATGTTTCCATATGAGCATATAGGGTGGTAATTTCTCCACCATGTTTTATAACTATTGTTCTTCCGTATCCGCTTTTCCAACCAATTGATTTAATTACACCTTCACCGGTAGCTCTAATTGGAGTCCCTCTTTTTGCAGCATAATCAACACCATTATGTGCTCTTATCTTGTTAAGTATAGGGTGACGTCTATTAGGATTAAAGTGAGAGCTAACATATGCAAAGTTTAAGGGCGCTCGCAGGAAAGCTTTTTCTAGGCTATTACCATTTTCATTAAAATAGTCCCATTGTTTATTTTTTCCTTTGTAACGAACGGCAGTATATTTTTCGCCCTGATTATAAAACTCTGCATATAAAATACTGCCGTTTTCTATTGCCACGCCATCAATAAACGGAGTTTCATACAATAATAGAAATCTATCGCCCTCTCTAATATCAAAAACAAAATCAATATCCCATCCAAATATATATGCCAAGTCCATAATAACGCTTTCGGGTATATTTTCTTTTAGACCAGTTAGATAAAAAGAAGAATCAATTACTCCAGATTTAAATGAAATAATTTTTTCTGAGTTTTTTTTAATCTTTTTAATTTCAACTTCATCAGGTAAAAAATTAATTAGAAAAGTTGTAGAAGCATCTTTAATAATTTTTATTTCCTTGAGCGTTTTTTGAGCCCACGTAAATTCCAATCTATCTCCAGGTTGAATATTTTTTATCTGACCCTTATTATCTTTGCGAAAAATTTGATATGTAGAATTAAGAGGCACTTTATATTTTTCAAAAATAATCGATAGATTTTCGCCACTTTTTACTAAATGGATTTCCTTTGTATCGATATTTGTTTCATAGCTTTCTGGAATTTCTTTTGTTTCAATAATAATCTCTTGAGATATATTTTCTTTTTCTGCTCCAGAATCAAAGATTATAAAAGCAATTATGATCGCTAAAATTACATATGGGAGCATTTTTAGATTGGGTTTAATCACTATAGCCATGATCGATGCTGAGTGCTTAAGTTAATGAAAAAGTCAGTTTGCCAACATTTTCAATGCTAGCTTCAATTTTATCTCCAGGATAAATTTTGCCTACACCCGCTGGAGTTCCGGTAAAAATAATATCTCCCGGTTTGAGTGTTATATATTTTGATAGACAGCTTATTAGATCTTCTATTCCCCATGCCATATTTTTTATATTGCTTGCTTGTTTTATAATGCCATTAACTTTTAGCTCAATTTTACCTTCTCTTAAGATCTCATTTTCTTTTTTAACAATAGACGATATGGGCGCCGAATTATCGAAACCTTTGCTTAGATCCCATGGTTTTCCACTCTGACTAGCAATTTTCTGTAGATCTCTTCTAGTGAGATCAACTCCAACCGCATATCCAAAGATATGCTCATTAACTTTATTTGGCTGCGCTTCAAAACATTTTGACTTAATGAATATAACAAGCTCAACTTCATGATGTAAATTATTGGTTTGTGTAGGAAAAGGTATATTGTTCACTTGAGTAATTGCTTGAGGAGGCTTACTAAAAAAAAATGGTTGATCTTTATCAACTGTATCTCCCATTTCTTTAGCATGATCTTCATAGTTCTTGCCAACACAGTATATTTTCCCAACTGGAAATAATTCTTTGGTATCTGCAATTGATATCCCCTTTACGATAGGTGGAAAAATAAATCCTATATTTTTTTTCTCATTCATATAATTTGAAGCTTTTTTGTTTGATTAAATACTATAATAAACGATAACTCATGGAAGATAATCTTAATTTAATTAAACGTGGAATTGATGAGCTTCTCACTGAAAAGGAGCTTTTGTCAAAACTTAAGTCAAAGAAACAGTTAATTGTTAAGGCTGGATTTGATCCAACTGCACCAGATTTGCATCTGGGCCATACTGTTTTAATAAATAAGTTAAGACATTTTCAAGACCTCGGGCATAAAGTTATATTCCTCATTGGAGATTTTACTGGAATGATAGGGGATCCAACTGGTAAGGATAAAACAAGACCACCATTAGATAAAACAACAATAGAAGAAAATGCAAAGACTTATAAGAAACAGGTTTTTAAGATTCTTGACCCCAAATTAACCGAAGTTAGATTTAATTCGGAGTGGAATAATAAGTTGGGAGCAGAGGGGATTATAAAATTAGCCTCCAAATATAACCTTGCTCGTATGCTTGAAAGAGATGATTTTAATAAAAGGTATAAATCTAATCAGAGTATTGCTGTTCATGAGTTCTTATACCCATTAATTCAAGCATATGACTCGATAGTTCTAGAAGCAGATATTGAGTTAGGGGGCACTGATCAGAAATTTAATCTTCTAGTGGGCAGGGAGATACAAAGATCCTATGGAAAGGAGCCTCAGGTAGTTTTAACTGTACCAATTCTTGAGGGCACAGATGGAGTCAATAAGATGTCCAAGTCTCTTAATAACTATGTTGGAATTGAAGAGTCGCCTCAAGATATGTTTGGAAAGATTATGTCTATATCTGATGAATTGATGTGGAGATGGTTTGATTTATTAAGTTTTAAAACAATTGTAGAGATACAGAATTTAAAGGATGAGCAAGCAGCGGGGAAGAATCCTAGAGATATAAAGGTTGCTTTGGCTAAGGAGATCATTTCCCGTTTTCATGACAGTAAATCTGCAGATGAAGCTGAAGAAAATTTTATAAACCAATTTCAAAAAAGGAATACCCCAGATGACATAGAAGAGCTATCTTTAGACTGGAAAGAAGATTCGATTCCTTTACCAAATCTTTTGAAAGAAGCTGGGATGATAAAAAGTACATCTGAAGCTATTAGAATGATAAAACAGGGAGCGGTTCGAATTAATGAAGAGAAAATTACGGATACTAAGTTTTTAATTTCTAAGGGAGAAACTGCTATCTACCAAGTGGGCAAAAGAAGATTTAAAAAAATAAGTTTTTAACTTTTATGTTTAAGACCCAAGATTCATAATAGATCTATGCAACAATTTTATTCATCAATCAGCTTTTGCATGCGTCACTTTGGTTATCTATCCATTTTATGTATTCCTATAATTGTTATAGAGGCATCTTTAGCCAATCTTTTTATCTCTTTAAATATTGGCAATATGTCTGATAGCGCAGCAGTAGAGGCTTTAACGAATATTTTTATCCCACTCTTTATACTCGTTGTTTTGTCTTTGATTTTATCTGTAGCTTTAAGTGGTGGCTCAATGATTGCTTTTAGATCATTATCCTTAGGCACTTCTATTTCCCCTTACCAAGCTTTGTATGTTGCTTTAAAAAAGTTCTTTCCATTGTTATGGGGAAATTTACTTCATTCTCTAGCTTATGGTATTGGATTTATAATGCTGATTTTTCCTGGCTTTTATTTATTTGCACGCTTAGGTTTATTTCCCTTATATATAATGTTTGAAGATAAAGGAGCCATGGATTCACTATCTGATTCCTGGACAGTTACTGATGAGTTTGGAATGAAATTATTCGTCCTTACAAGCGTTTTTTTAGGAATTCAGATTTTTTTTGGTTTGATGGGAAGTATAATCGGTCTTGATTTAGAATTATGGTTCTTAATACTCGCTACAATAGTGAAATATGTAACTCTAATGCCATTGTTTTATTTGTTTTACAGTCTATATGAGTCAGTAAAAACTAACCAATAAAGAGCTTTTTATGAAAATACTAGTAATGGGTTTACCAGGAAGCGGAAAAACTTACTTAACTGAAAGATTAGTTCCACTTTTAGATGCAGTTTGGTATAACGCTGATAACTTAAGAGGAATGGCTAACGATATGGATTTTTCAGAAGAAGGCAGGGAAAGACAATCAATGAGAATGAGAACATTTGCAGATTTTGAGAAATCTCATGGTCGATATGTGGTATGTGATTTTGTCTGCCCCACAAAAGAAACTAGAAAACATTTTAATGCTGATATTGTTATATGGATGGATACGATCAAAGAAGGTAGATATGAAGACACTAATAAGCTTTTTCAAAACCCCATAAAAGTTGATTTCCATATCACTGAATGGAATCAACATAATCATGAAGATATAGCTAAGGAAATATTAGAAAATGTTTGATTGGAAAAAACCAACTGTTCAAATGCTAGGAAGATGGCAGCCGTGGCATGAGGGGCATCAGGCTTTATTCAAAAGGTGCTTTGCAAAAACTGGACAAGTTATTATTCTGGTAAGAGATGTACAGGGAACTTCAGGTGGGAGGGGTCAAGATGATAATCCATTTGATTTAGCTGAAGTATGTAAAAATATTGAAGCAGGGCTTGCAAAGGATGGCTTTCATCGGGGAGAAGAATACGAGATCATGCTTGTTCCGAATATTGTAAATATTACGTATGGAAGGGGCGTGGGTTACACCCTTGAAGAAGAGGTTTTTGATAAATCCACTTCTGGGATTAGCGCAACAAAAATCCGAGAGGAATTAAGAAAAAAAGGTGAGCTTGATTAGATGCTATTTTGATTAAATACTAACTTTCTACTTAGTGCATAATTCAGGATTAATCCTGCAAAAATACCAACCAAAGCAGACGCTATTGCAGAAAAATTATTTTCAAATAACTGGTACGCAATGCCAACATTTGCAAGTATTGAGAGTGAGTTTACAAAAGTATATTTAGTTAATCCAAAAAACTTTTGCTTCAATGATTTGTGTACATTATGAAAGGTTAAAAAATTATTCAGGAGGTAGTTTGATGTCATGGCTAAAAGAGTGCTTATAAAGTTTGCAGATAAAAAATTAATTTCAACTGCTAACAAAATACTTAATGTAGACAAATGAATCAAAACCCCAAAAGAGCCCACAAGAGAAAAGACTAAAAAGCTAGAAGAAATAATGCCTTTGGTTAAATTTTCAACAATTTGGCCGATTAATGAAAAAAAAGTAGATAAATTTAACTTACTTTCCCCGCCTAATCGCTCTTTAAAATTTATTTGGACCTCAGAAACAGTAATGTTGGGTTGTACCATCATAAAATCAAATAAAATCTTGAACCCCTCTTTATATAAATTTGTTCCAGCTTCCAAAATAAGAGTACGTTTTGTTAAAAAAAATCCAGATAAAGGGTCGGAAATTTTAGCCCTGACAAAAAGATTTGATAATTTAATCCCAGCTTCGCTAAGTCGGTTTCTTTTTATGTTAAATCCATGGGTGTGATCTGATAATAAGAATCTTGAACCCACAACTAGATCCGTCTTGTCTGCAAGTAATACCTCCAACATCTTCAAAATATCTTTTGGGTCATGTTGACCATCTCCATCCATGACACAAACCAATTCTTTTGAGGCCAAGGATATTCCCTCAACTACAGCCGATGAAAGTCCTTTACTCCAAGTTCGATGAATGCAGTGAATATTGTTTAATTGATTAGAGTTTATGTAGTTCCTAACTATCTCTGCAGTATTATCAGCACTATTGTCATCAACAATAATGATTTCATGATCTAAATCTGAGATAACATCTTCAATATTTTCAAGGAGAGTGAGGATACATTCGGCTTCATTAAAAGTTGGAATAATTATGCTCAAGCTGCTCATATTAAATTTTTAGTTTGCATTAAAGTATTTTTATTAAGCATTTTTATATGAATATTAAAAACAAGTATTTCATCTGCACAATGTACTTAAGAATAATTGTTTTAGATTGCAATGGCTAGTAGAATGCACATTCCCAATTTTTTGGGTCTGTAGCTCAGCTTGGTTAGAGCGCACCCCTGATAAGGGTGAGGTCGGAAGTTCAAGTCTTCCCAGACCCACCATTCTCTGTAAGGTGGAAACCTTGATACAAAAGGGATAGAAGCATATTTGGGAAAATACACTAACCCTCAAGGTGTCTAGAACCGACACCCTTACGAACCAAATCGTGTTGGCAGAATGTTGGCAGTTTTGATTACAAAAGCAGAACTAGTTAAGGAAATATAAAAGGTCATTCCTGATATTGATGCCAAATCTCTTATGCGAAATAATTTACAAAACTTATATTCAATAAAGGCTGTAAAAGTAATAATTATTAAAATCATGAAGTGAGTATGTTATCGCTATTTACTGCAGGACTTTACTAGATATAAATAAAGGACTAGAGTATGTTAATGAATAAAATAAGATCATTTATCCCTTTTGTTTTTTTAATAATTCTGTTTTCTTGCTCTCCTTCAGATGATGCTTCCAAAAAAGTTGAGAGAAGGACTGGTGATGAAATGACTTTAAAATGTGGTACTTGGGGGACCTTCTCAGTAAAAGTAGCTACAAACGAATGCAATTCTATGCAGTGTGTATCTTGGAATGATAAGTCAATAACGATAAAGCAACAGACTTTTGCTGGTAGTACAGTTATCTTAAGGAAAGACTTAACTTTTTGGGGTTACGGTATGGTTGGCGGAGATAAATTAGAAGGAAAGGGTGTGTGCGAAATAGTCGACACATCAGACAATATTCTTTAAAAGCATAAAAATAACCCTCTGATAAGGGTGAGGTCGGAAGTTCAAGTCTTCCCAGACCCACCAGGTTCTATAATGTTTTTAATTTCTAAATTTCATCCAAAAGGTTATATTTAAAATATGAAGTTCTTTAATTCAATGAGGCTAGACTGGCAGAAAAGGACTTGGTGGATGTCATTGTTATTTTATTTTTGTTTATATATGGCTTTTATCTACCTACCTTTTGATTTTTTTTTAAAACCTGTAGCAGACGATGAAGAGATTTGGTTCGGTTTTACCCTGACAGGTTGGTGGGCGAAAGCAACAGAACCTTTGCACTGGTTAATTTATGGTTTAGGGGCTTATGGTTTTTGGCGAATGAAAACTTGGATGTGGCCATGGGCAAGTATTTATGTGGCTCAAATTGTTATAGCAATGTTTGTTTGGAACATATTGAAGGATAATAATTTAATTGCAGCTTTTATTTCCGCTTTAATCTTTTGTATTCCGATGATTGCTTTATGGCGATCTAAAGATAAGTTCATAGGCTAATGCAAAAAATTTGAATATTGTTATCCAGAACCAAATCAAAGGCAGTTAGCTCGAGTCTTTCCAGGCCCTTAAATACAGGTTAAAGTTAACAGATAAATTTTGTATGAAGATTTTAAAAATAACTTTAATAAGCCTAGCAGTTGGTTACATTGGTTTAGTTGTCCTGTTTGAGTCTTGGTTAGGCTACTCTCAACCGACCAATGCAAATAGCTTAGTCATTACAACTTTTGACAGTGGGGAGTCAAAGGACAGAGTACTTTCCGCAGTAAATAATGACGGCAAACTTTATGTTTCAGCAAACCATTGGCCTCGTGCTTGGTATCGCCAAGCCTTATCTAATCCCAACGTAGAAGCATTGTATAAAGGAGAGAAAAATTCCTATTTAGCCGTTTCTATTGAAGGTAAGGAACATGAGAGGCTTATGAAAGAACATGCTCATCCATTAACTTTTAGGATACTAACAGGTTTTCCTCCTAGGTATTTCATTCGCTTAGACTTAAGGGACTAAGTTAACCTTAATCAAACTTTTATTAGTCTGTCTTTTGTGTCAGCATTGGATGTATGAAGAAATTTTTTATATTGTTAGCAAAAATAATCGGTGGCGTTGCTGCTTTAATCGTTTTAGTTGTGCTTTCTATTTTCGCAGTGGCTAGGTTTAGTGATGGGCCTATAGGTAATGGACCGCCTCTAGAAATGGTAACTGCAGGACCCTTTAAAACGGGGGAGTTACAGGTTGGTGGAGATGAGCCTGATTGGAGTTTTCTTAAAGACTATCCTATCGTGCAATTTCAGCTATTGGAGCCTCCTCGCTCTCGAACTACATTTATTATGGAAACTGAAGGGAGAATCTTTATTCCCTCAGGCTATATGAACACTCCAGTTGGTAAGATTTGGAAGCATTGGCCAATGGAAGCAGAAAAAGATGGTAGGGCCCTGTTAAGAGTAGATGGAAAACTTTATGAAAGAACGATGGTCCGGATAGAGGAAGGTGAGATCTTAAATAGTGTTTTAGCAGAATTAAGCAGAAAATATGCTGGGGGGTTCCCCGTTTCTCAAGAAAATATAGATTCCGGAAATTTGTGGATTTTTGAGTTGGAACCAAGAAAGAATTAAATTTCTCTAAGTACTCATAGTCGCGTCTAACATTTTATCTAGAGTAGTTAGATTAACACCCAATTCTTTGCTAGAAGGCAAAGGATCAATGTCATCGTCATGATCTAACACTCCCAACATGGCCCTAGTTATTGGAGGGTGGGAAAATAGCATTTCAGATATTCTGGCTAATATGTAACCAAGAAAAAGAGGGAGAGAAAGGACTTTTACGTTTGCTCCTAATTGTTTTGCTACCTTCATAATTAGTTTTTCTCGAGTTAGTGAAGTTGGACCTGCAAGAGCCTTAATTCCACTCGGGGAATGGTTCCCTTTGAGAGTTCTATTTATATCTACGTTTATAACATCAATAATATCTTCAGCATAAATGGGTTGTTCTAAACTATGTTTCCTAAAGGTGAAATTAATTCTAGAAAGAGCATTTTGTTTCAAAGCTTTACAAGCATAATCACCCTCTCCAAGCACCATTGGGACTTGCAGAATTAGGGAAGGCATATTGGAATCTAAGAAAAGATTTTCAGCCAATCCCCTTGAAGAAAAACAGGTATTTTTAGAGCCCTCATTAGCACCTAAAATGCTTATATAACAACATTTTTTGATACCGCTACCCTTGATAGATGCAACAAGTGCTTTTGTGGTTTGTTTGTGAACTAGATCAAACTTATTATCTTTATTTTCTTTAATTATGCCAACTAGATGTAACATGTATTTGCATGATCTAGCTAGCTCTTTAATAACTTGCTGATTAAGGTAATCACATTTAACTATTTGAACATCTTGAATATCATTAGCTTGCACGAAACTCATCAAATCATCTTTAGCTTTCTCTGATCTTACTAAAGCACAAACTTCCACTTCTCCTTTGGAGAGTATGAACTTCTTACCTAAATTTCCATTAGCACCTGTTACCAAGATTTTGTCTTTCATATTTTTATCTATTTAGTAAAGTCCACAATCTTTCGGACATGGACACTAAAGTTGAAGCTATCAGAATCCAAGCAAACATAATAAAAAATTTATCAAGCTGATCAATCCCTGCGGCTTGAGAAAAAATACAGACACTAGCCAAAACATAGTAAGCAATACCATTTGAGCGACCTAAAAAGCTGGTCCTTAACTTATGTCCAGATAGAGCTTTGGAATCTAATACATATTGAAGAAAAGAACCTAGTACTAATATGGGAAGAAGCAATGGTATTCCGTGAGTTTTGTTTAATACAAATAATAAAACAGCCATCAAAAGAGCATCACAAGAATGATCTAAGAGTCCTCCGGTCGAAGTTTCTTGGCCTTTCTTTCTGGCAATGGGACCATCCAATAGATCACTTAGGATAGCCAATAATAAAAAAAAACTAGCAGTTAGCCACCAGTCAGAAAGAATAATCCATGCGATTACTGGTGCAATGAATAATCTAGATAGGCTTAAAGTATTGGCTAAGGTAAAAGAGATCTTCACTTAATTTGATTTATCGCCAAATAATTCTTTATTTGCTCTAGGTAGAAACATTAGACCCACTACTGCATTAAATAAAATAAAAAAATTATGTTGTAAAAAGCCAAAAGCTGCCATTTGCCCTTCATTTTCAGGAAAAAGAATTATCCAAGAGGTTATAGCCGCGGCTCGCATTGGGGTAGGAACTGTTGCAGCAAAAAATATTACTGGAAGAAGAGGAAGTAGGGTCATTGAAGATACTTGCACGCCAAAGAAACCCAATGCTGTTGAGTAAACAAATACAGCTGCAATTAACAAAGGTGATCTCAACAGGAAAAAAGCTCCGTAATGCTTAAGCTTAGCCAACCTGAAAGCATGAAAAATTTCTAAATTTCTTATTCTGTTGTTCTGAAATAAAGGTCCTCGAAAGAAAAATACCCAGAGGATAAAAAATATTGCTCCACCAATAGCAATATATTGAACCAGCCCAAATACTTCAGGTAAATCTTGACCTCCAATAGTAAAGCCTATGGTAGCCCAAACTAATAAATAAAATATTTCACAAAACATTATGAACAACATTAGTGAAGTAACTTCCCATCCAGGCACCTGATCCCGTCTGTTTAAGTAAAAGGCCATCGCTCCTTTCCCAATTTGTTCATTAAACATTGAGATAATGTAAGCACTAGCACGGATGGGTAAAATGTCAGTGTATTTAATATCTTTAATAAACCAGTTAAGTGCTCTAGTTATGATTAATGTGTCTATGGAAAAATAGAATAGGCAATAGCCAGTCATCATTAATAGCCATGGAATCCAGTTTACTGCTGCAAAAATAACCAACATGTATTCGATTAAAGTCATGCCTTCTCTTAAGGCAGCTCCATTTAATCGGGTATAAATATAGTAAAAACACGCTATAGCTATCCCAAATAACAAGATCTTTCCGATCCTATTAGACTTTTTAGGATTTGCTTCTGGACTTTCAGATGTGCTCAATTTATTTCTCTAATTAGGGAGGTTCAAGTCTTCCCAGACCCACCATTCATGTATGATTAATTATAATGAAGAAACTACTTTTGTCTTTGAGTTGTTTGTTTTTTTTAGTTTCATGTAATCAAGATACAAACATTCAGAATAATCTTTTAGAAAGCGAGAAATTTCTAGTTACTAACTTGTTAAATCCAGGCGTGGTAGAGCTTGAATCTGGTTTGCAATACTTGGTTTTAGATTCGGTAAATTTTGAGGAAGCACACCCAAAATTGACTGATACAATTACAGCTGATTTTCATGGAACCCTTATAAACGGAAAGGTTTTTTGGAGTTCAGTTGAAATGGGCGAACCTCTAACTATTCAGCTTTCTAAATTAATACCAGGTTGCCAAAAAGTTATTTCTTATATGCGTGCAGGAGACAGGTGGCGAGTTTTTATACATCCTGATTTAGCCTATGGAGAAGAGGGCAGACCTACAATCCCCCCAAACTCTGCACTGATATTTGACATTGAGCTATTTTCATTTAGGAGCGATATTTAAAGAATGATATTTTGTCATTTTTTTATATAATTATATTTATGTTAGAAAAATTTGCTTCTCATTTAGAAAATTGGAAAAAGGTTTGGTTTGGATTCATATTTCTTGGTAGTGTATTTAATGCGATATCCAAAGAATTTAGCTTATTAAGCGTTATTCCCAATATTACAATGTGGTCTTTTGCCCTGGGTATTTTTATAGGATTGATAGCCAAGTACCGAGGTAAATGGTTGTGGGGATAAAACAAGACATACCTTCAGAGTTCTCTTTTGAAAAAGAGAAGACTATTGCTAAAAGTTTCTCTAACCGATTTCAATGGGAGATGGTTTTAATTGGGATTGGCCAGGCTTGTATTTGGCTTAGTGTGTGGCCATTAGTATTTAACCAAATTATTCCTTTATGGATCGGGTTTATTGTGGCAACTTTATGTTCTTGTATGGCCTATTTGCCATCCCATGAAGCCCAGCATGGCAATTACTCACGAGGAAAGCCAGAAAGAAGATGGATTGATTCTCTTGTTGGGCATTTCACACTGATTACTTTGATGTATCCATATGAAGTATTAAGAGTCACCCATATGAAACATCATGCATATACTAACGATTCAGAAAAGGATCCAGATTTCGGAACATCTAACCCAAAATCTTTATGGGAGGTAACTTTAAGAGTGCTCGATGGAAGCTCATTAGACTATGGAAAATATTTAGAAGTTTATGCAGATGATAATGCCTTTGTTGACGCCATGAATCGAGGAACCATTGTGTATTTATTGTATAGATCGATTTTATTAAGCTTAGTTATATTTTTCCCATTTGAAGCACTTTTCTTATGGTGGCTACCTTCAAAAATCGGAATAGTTTATACAACAATATTCTTTTCTTGGTATCCCCATCAAGGGACAACTTTAGGTAGATATAAAGATACTCGTTTTTGGAGACATTGGATGCCAAGGTATATCAATCACTCTATGCAACTGCATGTTATTCATCACCTTCATCCGAGCATAGGACATTATAGTGAGCCTAAGGCTGTTGAAGCTTTAAAGCCATTTTTAATAGCTAGAGGGGTGCCTGGAGCTGAACAAATCCCTGATAGAGTAAGTTATAATCCATTAGTTAAGTTTTAAATTTATTATCTTGAAAGAATCCGCTGCCAATAATTATTGGAAATCAAATATTAGAATTTTAATTGCCTTGCTTGGAATATGGTTTATTTCATCTTTTGGTTTTGGGATTCTGTTCTCTGATGTATTAGATAATTTTCAGATTGGGGGTTTTAAGATTGGCTTTTGGTTTGCTCAACAGGGAAGTATCTACATTTTCGTGCTTTTAATCTTTATTTATGTTTTTTTGATAAATAGATTAGATAAGAAATATAAAAAAGAAATTTCTGAAGATTCTTAAGCTTGATGAGTACCCAAGCTTTAACTTATCTTTTTGTGGGCATGTCTTTTGTCTTATATATTGGGATAGCTATTTGGTCTAAAGCCAAATCCACAAGTGATTTTTATGTTGCGGGGAAAGGAGTTAATCCTGTCGCCAATGGTATGGCAACTGCGGCTGATTGGATGTCAGCTGCTTCTTTTATATCTATGGCTGGTTTGATAGCTTTTATGGGCAAAGATGGTTCAGTTTATCTTATGGGATGGACAGGCGGTTACGTGCTATTAGCATTACTTTTAGCGCCATATCTAAGAAAATTTGGTCAGTACACAGTCCCAGATTTTATTGGGACTAGATATTATTCCAAAGCGGCAAGGTTAGTAGCCGTTGTATGTTTAATTTTTATTTCTTTTACCTATGTTGCTGGGCAGATGAGAGGAGTGGGTATTGTTTTTTCAAGATTTCTAGAAGTAGACATTAATTTAGGTGTAATTATTGGGATGATAATTGTATTTTTTTATGCAGTGCTTGGAGGCATGAAGGGAATTACCTATACTCAAGTTGCTCAATATTGTGTGCTTATTTTTGCATATCTTGTGCCAGCAATATTTATTTCTATATTGATCACTGGTAATCCAATTCCGCAATTGGGGTTTGGGGATACTGTGGTTAATAGTTCTACATATTTATTGGATAAACTAGATCAAGTTACTGTTGATTTGGGGTTTGTAGCTTATACAGAAAGTATTAAAAGTAATATAGATATTTTTTGTATTACAGGAGCATTAATGTTTGGCACTGCTGGGTTGCCTCATGTCATAGTTCGATTCTTCACTGTTCCAAGGGTAAGCGATGCTCGTAAATCCGCTGGCTATGCCCTCATATTTATCGCTCTTCTTTATACCACTGCTCCGGCAGTGGGGGCCTTTGCAAGGATGAACTTCATAGACTCTATTCAAGACTCTGAGTACTCTTCTGCACCCGCTTGGTTTAAAAATTGGGAAAACATAGGTTTAATTGCTTGGAATGATAAAAACTCTGATGGTTATATACATTACTCAGCTGGAAATACCTTTAAAGAAGGTCGACCAAATTTTATTGATGAGATTGGAGAGTCCGGTGAAAGATTAACAAGCAATATTAGTAATTTTTCAAATCAAAATGAAGTATATATAGACAAAGATATAATGGTTCTTGCAAATCCCGAGATAGCAAATTTACCTAATTGGATCATTGCATTAGTTGCTGCTGGGGCTTTGGCGGCAGCATTATCTACTGCTGCCGGTCTGTTATTAGTTATCTCCTCATCAATATCGCATGATCTTTTAAAAAAAACATTTAAACCAAATATTACAGAGAAACAGGAGTTGCTTTATGCAAGATGCTCTGCTGCTTTTGCAATTTTGATTGCTGGGCTTTTTGGAATTTATCCACCCGGATTTGTTGCTCAGGTGGTGGCTTTTGCATTTGGCCTAGCTGCGGCTACTATTTTTCCTGCATTATTTCTTGGAATTTTTTCTAAATCCACCAACAAAGAAGGAGCCATTGCGGGAATGCTAGCTGGGCTAGCTTTTACCTCAAGCTATATCATTTATTTTAAATTTATCAATCCTCAACTTGATAATTCAAATTTTTGGATTGGTTCTATTTCCCCAGAGGGTATTGGTTTTATTGGAATGTTTGTTAATTTTTTTATAGCATTTTTGGTTACAAAATTTTTTGCAAACCCACCAAAAGAAGTTAATGAGTTAATTCAAACTATTAGACAGCCTTAAAATTAATATTATTAAAAATACAAGAATTGTATAATTTATAAGAAGGAGGAAATAAAAATTAATATTGTAGTAGTTAGCGGCGGTTTTGATCCAATTCATTCAGGCCATATAGAGTATTTTAAAGCAGCAAAAGCTATGGGTGATTATCTTATAGTGGCTTTGAATAGTGATGATTGGTTAATAAAGAAAAAAGGGAAGTTCTTTATGCCTTTTTCTGAACGAGAAACGATAATTTCTAATTTAGATCTAGTGGATCAGGTTATTGACTTCCAAGATGATGAGTTGGGCAGCTGTTCTTTTGGGTTAGAAAAAGTGAAGACCCAGTATCCTGACGATAAGATCATATTCTGTAATGGTGGAGATAGAAAAGAAAATGATATCCCCGAAATGAATGTTCAAGGGATAAGTTTTGAATTTGGCCTTGGGGGAGATCATAAAATGAATTCTTCTAGCACAATACTCAAAGAATGGGATTTTAAGACTGAAGAACGAGTTTGGGGAAAATTTCATAATTTATTTACTGAAAATGGTTTGAATATTAAGGAAATGATTGTTTCTCCAGGAAAAGGAATGAGTTTTCAGCGCCATTTTAAAAGAAATGAGATTTGGTTTGTAAGCAAAGGGGCGTGCGAAGTAAATTTTAGCGAATCAACTCCAGAGGAGCAGACAAAAATCAATTTAGATACAGAGGATGTTTTTCATGTAAAAATAGGTTCATGGCATCAGATTATTAATCCATTTAATGATCCTTGTCATATTATTGAAATTCAATATGGAGAAGCTACAGACGAAGAAGATATAGAAAGACTTTCTTATTATGAGGGTAATTAGTAAGTAAAATTATTTATTTATTATTTTTTCAAGTTCTATAATTCTTTTTTCTAATTTTTCTAATTCAGATTTTTTTATAAAACCAGAATCCTTCATAAATTCTTCCAAAGCTGGTTTTAACATTTTTTCCACGTTTTTAAGATCACCGGCCATCTTTAAGGGATTAAACATATTCACTCCTATGAACATTTAGAGTAAAAGTATAAATTATTAAAGGTATATTACTGTATTCGGATACAATTAATTAAAATGGAGGTTATATGAATATATCAACTTATTTAGATGACATTGCCAAACCTTTTCAAAGGATAGCCCCTTGGATTTTAAGATTAGTATTGGGTGTTTCTTTTATCTTACATGGTTTTGGCAAGTTTCCACTGCCACCAGAAAAGTTGGTTGGATGGTTTGATAGCATGGGAATAGTGGCACCACAAATTGTCTCTAGTCTAGTTGCACTTGGAGAGGTTGGAGCTGGGATTGCAGTTATACTGGGAGGTGTTTTAGGGAGAATAGGGCACCTAGTCACAAGGTTGGGCGGTGGCGCAATTTTAGTGATTATGTCTGGTGCATTTTACTTGGCTCATTCCGATTGGTTTATTACTCAAGAATTATTTATGAGTGAACAGATCTTTTTGTTTAGTTTGGGCTTATATTTTGCGATAAAAGGGAACAACTAAAAAAAATTAAATAGATATTGATTTTTTAAATGAGAATGATTATCATTATCATTCTCATTTAGATATTTGTATCTTCTTGAGCGCACTTTTAAGAAGGTAACAAATGAATCATCAACAGCCTGATACGAAAACTAAAATTAATTATGCAATTATAGGGCTATTAACAGTCTTATTTTTTATTCCTGCGCTTGCTGCATATGATTTAGAAAGCATTGAATCAGTAACAATTATTGGTTCCAAGGAGGATGCAAGAAATATTGCAGGATCTGGAGCCGTAATATCAAATGATGATTTGCAAAAAACCATGGATACTGATATTCATAAAATTTTATCAGCGGTTCCAGGAGTTTTTTTTAGAACAGAAGATGGTTATGGGTTAAGACCAAACATATCTATCAGAGGTACAACTATAGATAGATCTTCAAAGGTTACCATCATGGAAGATGGTGTTCTTGTTGCTCCAGCTCCATATACATCTGCCTCAGCATATTATTTCCCGACAACAGGAAGAATTAATTCAGTTGAAGTTTTAAAAGGTCCTGCTGCAATTACACAAGGACCAAGCACTATTGGTGGCGCAATTAATCTTGTAAGTACACCAATTCCTGCTGATGAATTTGGGGGCGAGGTTGTTCAAGAACTGGGTGACAACGGTATGATGAGAACGCATGCTGTGGTCGGTGGAGATAATGGAACTATTGGCGCTATGGTAGAAGTTCATGAACATTCAACAGATGGATTTGATTCTATTGCAAATGTAGGTGGAGATACCGGATTTAATAAATCAGACTTTATGGCTAAATTAAGATATGCCTCTGATAATCATGAGTTTGCTTTAAAAATTGTTGATGTAGATGAAACATCAGAACAATCTTATGTGGGCTTATCTCAGTACAGCTTTCAACAAAACCCTAGAAGAAGATATGGCATGACTCAGCATGATGTGATGAATAATGATGGGGACCAACAATCATTAACATACAAGGGATCTTTTGGTAACTTTGATGTTGTTGCAACATCATGGGGTAATGACTACCACAGAGATTGGTTTAAAGTTGATAAAGCTAACAATAAAAAAGAGCATGGTGTAAGCAATGGGATTGATTCAGTTATAGCGGCAGCTAATGCAGGCAATGGTGATGCTCAGGGCATTTTAGATGGCACCAAAGCTGTTCAAGTAAAACTCAAACATAATAATAGGTTCTATACTAATGAGGGCATCCAGCTTCAAATATTTACTGATATTGGTAATAACGCAATAACTTTTGGTTATAGAGATATGGAAGATTCTGAAAGCAGACTTCAACATTATGAATGTTTTGATCAAAGTGCAATTGGAACAAATTCTGCTTTATATGCATGTAGCACAGGGTGGTCAGGCAGTAACAACAGACTCAGAGAAACCGATGCAACCTCATTTTATATTCAAGATAAAATCACAATAGGTAAGCTTGTTCTAACACTTGGTTATAGATCTGAAGACTATGATAAAGTTGAGAGCAGATGGAAAGATGGCGCTCCAACAAGAACGGTTCCAGATCCTAGTTATATTAATAAAAAATCAAGCGGTGATTATACAACCACAGGTATTGGAGCCACATTTGATGTTAACGAAAGCCTAAAGCTTATTGCTGGTTTTTATCAAGGAATGTCTCCAGTCTTTAGTGGTGACGCTGAGGAAGCAGACAATATAGAGCTTGGTTTTAGATATAATCAAGGCACAATTGCAGTGGAGGCTATTTACTTTGCTAGCGATTATGCAAATTTAGTTGGAACATGTTCCAACTCAAGTGGTAGCGATTGTGAGGCCGGAGAAACATTTAGCGGTGGGGAGGTTGATGTCTCTGGGCTAGAGTTAAGTGCTTCATGGGTTATTAGTAGCGATGGAATTAGTTATCCTCTAGCCATTGTATACACTTCAACTGATGCAACTTTTGAAAATAGTTTCTCTAATAAAGATTATTGGGGAACTGTGGCAGCAGGAGATGATGTTCCATATATACCAAGTTCAGTATTGGCAATTAGTGCTGGTTTTGTAACTGAAAGCGGCTGGAATGGTTATTTAAGAATGGCTGATCATGGAGGCTCGTGTTCAACTGCGGCTTGCAGTACTTATGAAAAGATAGATGATTATAGTTATATTGATTTAACCTTAAGAAAATCAATAAATTCTAATTTTGACATATATGGGGTTTTAGAAAACGCAACTGACAATGAAGACATTGCAGCTAGAGCCCCTAAAAACGGTGCTAGGTCTCAAAAACCTCAAACCTTCAAAGTAGGATTTAGTTATAAATTCTAATTGATCTCTGGGTGGGAGTTACAAAACAAAGCTGTGGTAGGCTCTTCCCAATCCCCAAGGATTCGTCCTAAGTGAGTACACAAGGTCTAGAGTAACCTTTATCCTTTATCTTGCTTAACAGAGTATATTGATAAGAAACATATATCTTGTACAATTGTCCCCTCGTGTGGGGCTATAGCTCAGCTGGGAGAGCACCTGCTTTGCAAGCAGGGGGTCCGCGGTTCGATCCCGCGTAGCTCCACCAAGTTTTTGTATTTTGATATCTTTTTTCATATTCGCATTGACTTTGAACATGCTTTAAGTAGTATAGCCAGCCCATGAAAAAAACAAAAAACACAAAAAAACCCCAAATAGAAAAAGCCTATAAAAATTTAGATTTTTTAAATAGCAAAGATGCTCGAACTTTAAGGATTTTGTCTGAATATCTTTATCCAAAAAAACAACTTGAAGAAGAAAAAGTAACGAACACTATAGTAATTTTTGGATCAGCAAGAGCACCATCACCAGGGGAGTTAAGTAACAAAGAAGGAAGAAGTAAAAACCATAAATTAGCTGAGTACTACGATGCTACAAGAATACTCTCAAAAAGATTGACAGAATGGTCTAAGAATTTAAATCAGGAAGACCAAGAATATGTCATTTGTTCAGGTGGAGGTCCGGGTATCATGATTGCAGCTAATCGTGGAGCAAGTGAGGCCAAAGGTAAAAGCATGGCCCTCAGAATTTCCTTGCCCTTTGAAAATATCCCCAATCCATATGTTACTCCAGAGTTAGAGTTTGAATTTCATTATTTTTTTACTAGAAAATTTTGGTTCTCTTATCTAGCAAAAGCTCTCGTAATTATGCCTGGAGGCTTTGGAACTTTAGATGAATTTTTTGAAATTCTTACACTTATCCAAACTGAAAAAATGAAGAAAAATTTACCCATAGTTCTTTTTGGAAAAGAGTATTGGAGTAAGTTAATTAATTTTGAAACTTTGGTTGAATTTGGAACAATAGACAGGAAGGACTTAGATCTGTTTCTTCTTACGAGCAGTGTTGATGAAGCTTATGAGTATGTTATATCAAGCCTTAATTCCAAATAATAATTCAATCTCCTAGATTAATTTGCCTATTGGGTTAGATATTCATGAAGGAAAAGAAACTTTGAGTTTATGTGGTTCCAATTTTTAACCAGAAGATCTACCATTAAATGCTTCAACTAAAGCTTTTTTCTTCCATTCAGGGTCACTATCATTTTTATCATAAAGATCATCAAGAATTTCTTTATAATCTCGCATTTCTCTATCAGAATTGATCACCATTAAATCATTTGCAATTACGACATTTCCGTCATAGACGCTCTTTACTTCTTGAAGTATTTCATCAGGACTTGATCCCCAAAATAATATATGTGAAAGGATTAATAAGTTTGGTTTTATTCTTTGAGCAATTTTTCCTATTTCAAATGTGGAGGTGTGATGGGCTTTATGATATTTCTGCCAAGCTTTAGTTTTTTTTAAAAAGCCTGCATGGGAATATACTTCATGAACTAATATATCTGCTCCAGCAGCATACCTTTCTAGGGTTTTAGATGGCCCGGTATCGCCCGAGAATACAATAACTTTATCTGTAGAAGTAAATCTAAACCCAAAAGCATCATTAAAATCTCCATGACTTACTTTAAATGCCTCAACCTCTATATTCTCATCTTGGTATACAAGCCCCTCTTTTAGCTTTGTAAACTCATACATGTACCCAGTTTTATTGGCTGGTTGAGTTCCATGAATTCGATAGTTAATATCTTGTTTATAGGCTTTCACAATAGATTGGGCCATTCCTTTTAGTCCCGCTGGTCCAAATAGTTTTAATTTTTTCTCTCTACCCATTATCCATGGAGTTAAGAGTAAGTCTGATAACCCCATAGAATGATCTGAGTGAATATGAGTTAAAAATGCATGTTCAAAATTTATTACATTCATGCCGTTTATTTGACCGCCCCATTCAGGCGATAATGATGCTGCTTTTCTAATTATTCCTGGGCCAAAATCGACCAGATAGGGTACCCCATTAGTTAGAACTGCATAAGAAGAGCCTGCTCTTTCTGGATCTGGATTTGGAGTTCCAGATCCCAATATAATTAGCTGGGTAGATGAAAACACCATGGGTGAAATTAATAACAGGGCTATAAATTTATATTTCATCTTGATTTATTAAGTTATCCTACTGTAATAATAATAAAGCATTAACAATGAAAAATTCAATTTCACTGATCGGGATGGCGGGATCAGGCAAAACAACAATAGGTCTGAAATTATCAGAAATTTTAAATTTAAGTTTTTCTGATAGCGATAATGTTATAGAAACAAAATATGGCAAAACACTTCAATCTATTTTAGATTCTGATGGTTATATGGGTTTAAGGGCAATTGAAGAAAATGCCATTCTATCTATTAAAATTGATCATGTTGTTTTAGCTACTGGAGGCAGTGCAGTGTACAGCACCAAAGCAATGGAATATTTAAAGATGAATTCTTTAATTATTTTTTTAGAAGTTCCTTTTGATCAGATTATGGAGCGAGTTTCAAGTTTTTTAGACAGAGGTTTTGCAAAGGAGCCAAATCAAAGTATTGAAGATGCTTTTCTTGAAAGACAGAGTCTATATGCCAATTATGCTGATCACATTATAGTCAATACTGAAAGCATTGATTCTTGTGTATCAAAAATTCTTAATTTGCTCTAAGCTTTTGCAGAATTTGGTTTTGGTATAGCGAAAAAAATTAAGAAAGATTTATCTGTGATTTGCTAATTAATTGTGAGAGGAAAGACTTTGATTCCTCTTTAGTAAATCTTGCATCAGATTTTTTGGATTACTTCTTGAGGCTCGTGGCTTTAATCGTGCCGGAATCAAACGAGTCGGGTAATAATTATTCTCTATTTCTGTATCACCTATTTCCCAAAATGGATCAATAATAGCTTGAGTGATTTTAATTTTAGAACGTTTTAACCATTTTGTTTTGCGGGGATTTTTTCTCCATATTTCTACAGGTATTCTTATTAGTTCTTTGTTGCCATCCTCATAGGTAATTTCTAATGGAATAGGCATTATCAATCCTCCTTCATTAGAAAACTCAAAGATATAATAATCTTCTTCTTTTTCTAATGCTTCAACTAAAGCTTTTTTCTTCCATTCAGGGTCACTGTCATTTTTATCATAAAGATCATCAAGAATTTCTTTATAATCTCGCATTTCTCTATCAGAGGGGGTGAATTCATCATATTGATCATATATATCTAAGAGCTCAGGTCTTACAACAACTCTAGTTTCAATTTCAGCTGTTTCATTTCTCTGATCATGAAGAATTATCGGTTCATTTTTTAAATCAATACGATCTTTCGTGAGATCTACTTGAGGATCTAATGTATCAAGAGTTGCAATATGAATATTATTTAATGAAATATCTACATGGTCAGTGCTGTAAAACCAACCCCTCCAAAACCAATCTAAATCTACACCAGAAGACTCTTCCATAGTTCTAAAGAAATCATATGGAGTAGGCCTTTTAAACTTCCAACGATTTGCATATTCTTTAAATGCTTGATCAAATAACTCCCTTCCAAGTATTGTTTCTCTTAATACAACTAAAGCAGTAGCAGGTTTAGCATAAGCATTATTACCAAATTGAAGCAGAGATTCTGAATTTGTCATTATTGGAACTTGATTTCTACTAGACATAAAATCTGTAATCCATCTAGGTTCGCCTCTGTCAGAGCGATAGTTTATATCCCATTCTTTTTCAGCTAAATATTGAATAAAGGTATTAAGACCTTCATCCATCCATGTCCATTGTCGTTCATCTGAATTAACTATCATTGGAAAATAAATGTGACCAATCTCATGTATGACCACCCCAATTAGAAACTCCTTCTCACTTCTTGAATATGTACGGGTACCATCTTCTTCTAACTCCGTTCTGGGACCATTAAAAGTGATCATAGGGTATTCCATACCGCCTACGGGACCATTAATACTTTGAGCTGTGGGGTAAGGGTAGTCAAAAGAGTATTTTGAATAAACTTTCATAGTATGCATTACTGCTTCAGTTGAATATTTTGACCACAATGGTTCTCCTTCATTTGGATAAAAAGACATTGCCATAACTAATGGATTGTCTTTGGAATCTTGTCTAAATCCTGCGGCATCCCAAATAAACTTTCTTGAGCTCGTCCAAGCAAAATCTCTTACATTTTCTGCTTTAAAAATCCAAGTTTTTGTTTGAGTGTTTTTTTCTAACTCATTCTTGAGGGCTTCTTCTGGTGTAATTATAAAAATAGGTTTTTCTGATTTCTTTGCTTTGAGCATTCTTTTCTTTTGCGTTGCACTTAATACATCATTATCGTTAATCAGGACTCCAGTAGCTGCAACCACGTGATCTGATGGCACAGTTATCTCAACCTCGTAATTACCAAATTCCAGAGTAAATTCACCATTTCCAATGAATTCTTTGTTATGCCAGCCTTCATAATCACTAAAAACCGTTACTCTCGGATACCATTGGGCTAAGAGAAAAATATCATTTCCATCAGCGAATGATTCATATCCATTCCTCGCTCTTACAGCATTTTCTTCGACTAAAGCATATGACCAAGAAATATTAATTTCGGTAGATTCCTTTGGTTTTAATGGTTTTTCAAGGTTTAAACGGATGTGAGTTCCTACTAAAAATGTTTGAGCAACTTTATTATTTATTTTGAAAGAAAGATCTCTAAATCCCCCATTAAAGTTATCCATAAAATTTTGTCTTCTCAAGGTAGAGAAATCTACGCTCTTGTTTTCTCCCCACCATGGGCGAGTAAGATTGTTAATGGAATCTTGCTTAAAAATATTTTGATCTAATTGAATCCAAATATAATTTAATGTTAACGGTGAGTTATTTGTATACTTTATTGTTTCTGTACCTGAAACACTTCTTGAAGTTTCATCAAGCTTGATTTTGATCTTATAATCTGCCCTTTGTTGCCAGTAATCAGGACCGGGCTCGCCTGTTGCTGGCCTAGATAAGTTTGGCGAAGGGAATGATTCATCCAATTGGCGGAACTTGTCTTCAAACAAACCTTTTGATTGATCAATTTCTGCTAAGGATAATTGAATAAAGCTTAAGAGAAATATTGAAATAAAAATTTTATTTATTGCTTTGATCATCAACTTCTTCAGCCTCTCCTTCAATAATTTTTGAGCCATCCCTTTTTTGATAAAAATTTGGTTTGCGAGATCTAAACCAATTTATTCGGTCGTCTCGATCTGTCTGCTTTTTTGATGCTCGAATTTTCCCTAAATTCATGAATACCATTAACGAGACGATTGCCAACAAACTAAATAAAATCGTATTCATTTAATTGATTATCTGCTTCTTAATTTCATTAATAATCTTAAGATTTCTAGATACAGCCATACCAAGGTGACCATCAAAGAAAATGCTCCATACCATTCCATATATTTTGGTAGGCCTTGTTCAGCACCTTCTTCAATAAAATCAAAATCTAGAACTAGGTTTAAGGCTGCTATACCAACTACAAACAACGAGAAACCTATCCCCAAAAGACCATTGGAGTGAATAAAGCCAATGCCTGAACCAAAAAAAGACATGATAAAGCTGACTATGTACAGCAGCATAATCCCCATTGTTGCTGAGAATATCATTAACCTAAAATTTTCAGTTGGCTTTATAATTCCACTTTTATAGCAAAATAGTAAAGATGCAAGGATTCCAAATGTTAAGCCAATAGCTTGGATAGCAATTCCTGGGTAGGCCGCTTCCGCAAATACTGTAATGCCACCTAAGGCCATGCCTTCAAATGCAGCATAAAAAGGTGCTGTTGAGCCAGCTTTATCAGGACTTCTAAAAATTGTTACAAGTGCTAGTATTAATCCAATAAGAAACCCCGGCCATATTAGCGCTGGTATATTCCATCCTAAGAAGGCTCCTCCAAAACACAAGGCAAGTAAAATAGCCGTTCTATTCACTGCACCATCTAATGTCATTCTTTCTGCGAGAGGAATAGAGTCTGAATTAATATTATTAAAATTTTTGGTAAATGCTGGGTTACCAGATCGACCAAAGGTATTTAGGGCAGAATGTTTTGACATGTTTTGTTCTCCTGTAAAAAAGTCATTATGAATTACTTATGGTCTGATAGACAAATTTAAAGACTAAAGTTGATTAATCCATTTTTCTATTAATAGAATTCCTTCCGCATCAGAAAGAGCTCGTCCAGATTCAGGCATCATAATGCCTGGATCAAGTGATAGCATTCGGTAAAGTAAAATAGACTCATCGGCATGACCAGGAACGATTGAATATCTCAGATTACCGCTTGCGCGACCAGCTGCTACGGGTTTTTTAAAAATACCCAGCTTTTCTTTTGAATTTTCAGTGAGGTTTAAATAGAGCCCGGTAGTATCAGCTGAGCCACCGGGAATATGACAATGCCCACAATTAATGTCCAGATAAGCCCTGGCTCGATCTTCCAGTAATACATCTTCATTTAAATAACTCTGTATGTAGTTTTCATCATAGCTTTGATCAATCCATCCTTGAGCTGCCCAATAAAGGATTTGGTTCATTTCATTGTTTTTATATTGAACTAATTTATTCATATTTCTAACTTTAGGTCCTAAAGGAATAATAGCTTTATTAATTTGATGGCATTCTTTACATTGGTTTTGATTGGGGGCTCTATAACGCACATCAACTATCTCACCTTCTGAATTTACAAATGATGTAGGAATTGTTGCTCCTGCAATTGTTCTTTTAGCGTCTGTTTGTTCTTTATTCCATATGTAGCTAATTGTTTTCCAGCCTGAATTGGCATGAATTAATAATCTGGTTTCTAATAACTGTGGATTCAAGGATCCATTTGTATTTAGATAAGCAAAGGTTTTAATTAGGATTGATCCAACCGGAAAAAGGAAAACCTTATCTTTTTCATAACCTAATTTTTTACCTTCTGGAATATACACAAAACGTAATTTATCTGAGTAATCTGAGAACAAAGGACTCGAAAGAGAATAAGGGTGAACATTCTCAGCAGGTATTTGGTTGGTCATATCTTTAAAGAATCCATAAGCAGATAACTGTTGGGGGATTGTCTCTGATAAGATAAGATCCTGATTGACTCCAGCATTTACTTGGATAGAAAAACTCAAAAATATAATTGTATGGAGTAGAGGTTTTTTAAAAATTCTCATTAAATACTACTTTTGGAAGCGGTTTTATTACTCCATCATATTCGCTTATGTCTGTAATAGCTGGGTTAAAGAAAGGAAGCATAAATTTTATTGGGTTGATTGCAAGGATTGAGGCGTTTTCATTATTTGAGATAATTAATTTTTCACCTTCTGGTTGACCAAAAAAGATTTGTGTAAGAGGGACAATGCCATCCCAAAAAATATCTGGCATATCTCCATTAGACAAATCAAAAAGAATTTGAGCTAATTCTCCTTTTGACGTATCTGGTTTAAATCCAGTTCTGCCAAATTGATTGTTATGAATTTGAATTGATTTAGGATGAGGGTAGTATTTTTCATCCTCAAAATCAGAACCATAGGTAACAATCGCAATATTGACGGTGCCATTCTCACCTATAAGATTATCAAAAATTTCTACGTCTGAATTAGCCTGAATAATTATTCCAGTTCCGCTTGGAACTTCGCCTACAATATTACCTTCTGGAGCAAAGTTTGGAGTGTTGTTATTAATAGATTGATTATTAAAAACCCTTACATTATGTCCTCCCTGTTGAGGTAATCCAGGTAAGTCAAACACCAAAATTCCCCCAGTATTATGGGTCGCAATATTATTATAAACATCTGCATAGTAAGAGTTTTCTACCTCAATTCCAGCTACGTTATATTCCGCTCTACTATTTCTAATAATGATATTTTGTGATTGACCCACATAGATCCCAGCATCTGAAGCTCCAATAGCAACACATCCATCAATTAAGACATTTTTAGATTCTACGGGATATAGCCCATATGCTCCATTTTGGGGATCTGGGCCATTAGTCCATTCTGTTTTTACTCGAAGAAATTTAATATTTTCAACGCCCTTTACTTTAATAGCATCTCCGTTAGCATCATGAATTGAAAAATCTTGCAGCGTGACATTATCAGATGTAACACTAAGACCCTGGGCACCACTTTTTTGGTTTTTAAAGTCTAGTATTGTTTGATGCATGCCTTCGCCCTCTATTTGGACATTATCCACATCCAATGAAAGCGAATCTTCGAGGATAAAAGTTCCAGCAGTAAGACGAATTACATCACCCGGTTCTGCTAAGATCAGAGCCTCTTGGATTTCTTCATAGGCATTAGAGGAGGGTTGAATAATTTGAATTGAACTAAATACAGCGCCACTTAAAAAGAGGGGCAATATTAAAATTTGTTTAGATAGCTTGAGGAATTTCACCAAATTTTTCTAGAGGTTTCTCTAGTTCATTCCAATCACATTCAAAGTCATTGGGTTCATTCTCATATTCTAGGAGCCCTAGTGCTTCAAATTTGGGTCTTATAGAGTCAGTTAAAAGACCTATTCTTGAAAGATTTGGTATTACTCTTGAGAATAGGAAATTCCTAAATGCTGCGTTTGCAGATGTTGATAATGCAAATTCTCTGGCTTCCTCTTCTGTCATTTTTAGATACTTTTGTAACGTTTTGGTATTAATCAACCGCTCTCTAGAAATAACACAAGCTTCATATGCAAATTCAGCCCTGTCTTCAATTTCTTCTGGGCTCAAAGTTTTAATAAAGTCTTCAAGATAGTTGATACCAAATGTTACATGCCTTGCCTCATCTCTGATGACATAATGTAAAAGTTGGGTAAGAAGGGGATCTTTAGAAAGTTTTTTAAGCATTTGAAAAGCCGCCAAAGCAAGACCTTCTATAATAATTTGCATCCCTATAAATTTTAGATCCCAGCGTTCGTCAGTAAGAATTTTATCTAATAGTGCTTTTAGATTTGGATTTATTGGGTAATGCATACCAATTTTTTCTTGTAAGTAACGATTGAAAACTTCAACATGCCTAGCTTCATCAAAAGTTTGGGAGGCTGCATATAACTTTGCATTGTATGTGGGTGCGCATGAAGTAAGCTGGGATGCAACTAACAAAGCCCCTTGTTCGCCATGGAGAAATTGACTTAAAAGCTCAGCATTATCATGCCTATCAAACTCTATCTTTTCTTTTTCTGATAGCGCCTCATAAGCTTCAAGAGTTTGATGGGGAAGATCTTCATCAGCCTCGGTAATAAATTCATCGTCTGGATGAGTATAGTCCCAATTTAGATCTATCGACCCATTCCAATTTAGTTCTTTGCCTAGTTCATAAAGCTTTTTTATTCTGGTGTCCGCTGTCGTGTAATCCCAGTTGTATGCTCCTGTAAGGGGTGTTTGAAATATCTCACAAATATCTTCGATATGCTTTGGTTTTAGGTCTAGCTCGTTGTCAAAATTTTCAAATTGTAAAATGTCCTTTGGAGGGCCATCGGTCTTAGTAATTTTCATTTACGTATTCCTAAAAAGTAAGTGATGTTTACACTGTAAACATACCTAGTATAAACCTTTATTCAATTATTGAAAAGTTCAGTGAGTTTTTCTAGTAAGGCTTCAGCTAATTCTTCGGCTTTATTGATGGTAATAGATCTTTCGTAATATTTAGTTACATCATGACCAATACCAATTGCAAGAAGCTCTATATTGCTTTGAGTTTCAATTGTATGAATGATTTGACGAAGGTGGTTGTCAAGAAAATTGCTATGATTAGTTGAAAGTGTGCTGTCATCTACAGGAGCACCATCGGATATGACAATTAAAATTTTTCTGTCTTCATTCCGTTTGGACAGTCTTTGATGCGCCCATGCCAAGGCTTCACCATCTACATTTTCTTTTAAAAGTCCCTCTCTCAACATAATACCAAAACTTTTTCTTGCTCTTCTAAAATTGTCGTCTGCAGATTTAAAAATTATATGACGCAGATCATTTAATCTTCCTGGGGAGGGTGGACTGCCTTGATTAACCCATGATTTTTTAGATTCCCCGCCTTTCCAATGCTTAGTAGTGAATCCAAGAATCTCTGTCTTGACATAACATCGTTCTAGAGTGCTTCCAATAATATCTCCGCAGATTGCTGCTAAGCTCATCGACCTGCCCCTCATCGAGCCAGAACTATCTATTAATAGAGATACTACAGTATCTTTAAACTTGCTTTCACTTTCTTGTTTAAAGCTTAGCGAATTTCCTGGTTTGGTTATCACTCTATGAAGATGAGATGTATCTAATAGACCTTCTTCAAGATTATAATTCCAGCTTCTATTTTGTTGTGCCTGCAAAAGCCTTTGTAACCTATTTGCGAGTTTTCCGATAGTTGTTAAATGAGGTGATATAAGTTTGTCTAAATGTTGTCTTAATCTTTGAGTTTCCTCAGGAGTTGCTATATCAACAGCATTAATAACTTCATCAAATTGAGATGTAAAGATTTTATAGTCTTCATAGTTAGTTTGATCCATTTCTTCATCAAAATTCCTTGTTAAATCAATTTCTTCGTCTATTGAACTCGAGTCTATTGAAACTTGAGTTTCTTCTAAAATCTCTGAATTATCATCAAGTTGATCTTCACTTTGAAACTCAGCTGATTGAATTTCTTGAGTGTCTTCAATTGTTTCATTTATATCATCTTCAATGTCAGATTGATTTTCTGTGTTTGGGTCTTCTATTGAAGAACCCTCACCATGTGAATCAAGCTCTTGTATGAGCTTTAAATTCTTCAGAAGCCTCAATGCATGATTTTGAAAATCTTGTTGCGATTTTTGAGCTTTTATTAAGTCTTTACCAGAGCTTTCAATATTGTTTGGGGCAGTAGCTAGAAATGCTTTGACCAATTTGGAGCTATTTTGTAAAAGCTTTTGACCGCTAATGCTTTTTAGCCAAAGATTGATTGCTAAAGGGTTAATAGCAGGCACTTTATTATCAATGGTTTTTTTTGCTTCAACATCCAAGTATTGATGAATATTTAATTGAGCTCCAGGAAAATTTTTTCCTCCCAAGATTTCAACTCTTGATAGTTCGAGCTCTCCCAAGAAATCCCTAGTAAGTTTAGACATTTCTAAATGATTATTATCTTTATGAAATACATGCCAAAATGCTTGAAAGTCTGCTTCACCACGCCATGCATTTATTTGGGTAGAGGATCGAGGGGGGTGGCTTAAAGAAATTTCTGAAGTAAGAGGTGGACGATTAGAGGGTTTTGAATTAGTTAAGAGATCTTTTTCTTTAGATATAGCTTTAACAGCAGAAAGAGCAGCTTGCTTAAATTCTTCGCGATCTTTAATCCAGCTCATTAATTGTTTTCTGGATTATGGCTCTCAGTCAAATCCTCTCCAAAACATCTTTGAAAGTACTCAGCTACAATAGGTCTTTCTGATTCATCACATTTATTTAAAAAAGTTATTTGAAAAGAATGTTTGATATCTTTAAAGATTATAAAATTCTGAGCCCAGGTAATCACTGTTCTTGGAGACATTAAATTCGAGATGTCATCATTAATAAATCCCTGTCTTGTTAAATCTGCTAACTGAATCATATTAATAACAAGAGTTTTATCCTTTATAGATTTAAGTTCAGGAACTTTTCCCATTACAATACTTAGTTCATGATCTCTTTTAAGATAATTCAGAGTTGATAATATATGCCAGCGATCCATTTGGCCTTGGTGAATTTGTTGTGTTCCATGATATAAACCAGTTACATCTCCCATCCCCACAGTATTAGTGGTTGCAAAGAGCCTAAAGCATGGGTGGGGTGAGATTACACGATTTTGATCAAGTAAAGTAAGTTTTCCATCTACCTCAAGTATCCTTTGGATTACAAACATAACATCTGGTCTACCAGCGTCATATTCATCGAAAACAAGTGCTACGGGGTTTTGAATTGACCAGGGTAAAATACCTTCTTTAAACTCAGTAACTTGTTTTTCATCTTTTAAGACAATTGCGTCCTTTCCGAGCAAGTCAATTCTGCTAATATGACTATCAAGATTAATTCGTACACAAGGCCAGTTTAGTCTGGCAGCAACCTGTTCGATATGAGTTGATTTTCCTGTCCCATGATAACCTTGAATCATTACTCTTCTATCGTGTTCAAATCCAGCCAATATAGCTAATGTTGTATTTTTATCAAATACATAATTTGAATCAATGGTAGGGACCCATTGAGTTTTTTCTTTAAACCCAAGCACATTAAGCTTTGTCTCTATGCCAAATGTCTTTTGAACATTAATTTTTAGATCAGGCTTGTTTGGCAGATTTATTTTTTCAGAATCTATCATTTCTTATGTTTTTAGTTTTGAGAGGGTCTATGCTAACTTTTGATGAGATAAAGTTCTAGTTTTTATTGAATACATGTAAGATAAATTTTATATTAATTGCCATTTATTGCTATGACAAAAGCCCTTACTAGAACCCTTAAATTGCTTGAATTAAATAGGATTGATCGTGATATTTATACTTGGAATGGAAAAAGTGTAGGTTTTCAAAGAATCTTTGGAGGTCAAATTATGGCTCAATGCCTAGTTGCAGCTTACCAAACAGTTGAAAAGAAAAGAACTGCACATTCTTTTCATTCATATTTTCTTAGGCCCGGTGATTTTAACCAAAACATTATTTTTGATGTAGATAGAATTAGAGATGGTAAGAGCTTTACGACAAGAAGAGTAAATGCTATTCAAGATGGAGAAGCAATATTTAGTTGCTCCATTTCTTTTCAAAAGCGAGAGAAAGGCTTGAGCCATCAAATTAAAATGCCTGATGTTTTAGGTCCTGAAGGTCTTCAAAGTGAATGGGAAATTCGCAATAAGATGAAATCTAAAATTGCAAAAAAGTATCTACCAATGTGGCTTAGAGAAAGAGAGATAGAGATGAGGCAGGTTGAATCATATGATTTATTTAAGCCCAAAAAATTGCCACCTTATAGAAATACTTGGATGAAGCCAACAGGGAAACTTCCTCAAGATGAGAGAATTCACCAAGCATTGCTCTTGTATGTTTCTGATATGGGATTGCTTGGAGCTGCAGTAAACCCTCATGAGGTAAACTTTATGTCTAAAAATTTTCAGAGTGCTAGTTTAGATCACGTCATGTGGTTCCATGGAAAGATTAATTTTAATAACTGGCTTTTGTATCATATTAATAGCCCCATATCTCAGAATGCGCGCGGATTCTCAAGAGGATCTATATATACCAAGTCAGGCAAACTTATAGCGTCTACTTCTCAAGAGGGGCTAATGAGAGTTTGGGAATAGTAACCGATTGCCATCGATGAGCTCTTAAGAGGCTAATTATGAAAACTTCTTTTATATATATCTTTATTTTCATTTCATTTTTAATTGTCTCTGAGGAAGAGCATGCAATTAAGATTTATATTGCCAGTGAGATTGTTACGCTCAATACAAAAAATGATGAGGTAGAGGCAGTAGCAGTACAGAATTCAAAAATTATTGATGTTGGTTCTGCAGAAAAATTATCAACATCTTATCCAGACGCAGATGTTGTCCTTGATTATCAAGACCATGTAATTGTTCCTGGTTTTATTGAGCACCATATCCACCCCTTCTTGGCTGCAGTGACAATGAATTCTGAGATTATTGCTATTGATGATTGGGTTCTGCAGGAAAAAGTCTCTAAGGGTGTTAAAAATAGAGAAGATTATTTGGATAGGCTAAGCGAAGTTGAGGCAAGGCACCCAAATGATCAACCATTAGTCTCTTGGGGTTTTCATCACTATTTTCATGGTCGCTTAACTAAAAATGACTTAGATAATATTTCTACGATCAGACCAATTATTGTTGTGCATCGATCTTTTCATGAATTTATTTTGAATACACCGGCGATGAAATTATTGGGAATTAGCCGCAATGCATTTCCAGGTCTTGAGGAAGAGAAGCATTTAGCAAATTTCGAAGAGGGTCATTTTTCAGAAAGGGGAGCCATTGTTGTTTTACCCAATTTAATGACTGTCCTGGCAGCTCCCAAGAAATTAATGTTAGGCCTTCAAAAAACAAAGGATTACATTCATGGCAATGGCATCACTATCATTGGTAATCCTGGTTCAATGTACAGCCGGGAAATTCAAATGGCAAAAAACTACATCCTTGGAAGTTTAGATACACCCTTTGAGTCATATTTTTTTCCTAGTGGGTTAAATCTTTCCGAGCAATTTGAATTAAATAAAATTCTTAATGCTGCCAAAGAGCAAACTACTTGGGGCGGAGGAAAAGTTAATTTTTTACCCAATCACATAAAGCTTTTTACGGATGGGGCTATGTATTCTCAAAATATGATGATGAGAGAGGGATATTTGGACAATCATCAGGGAGTCTGGTTAATGGACAACAAAAATTATAGGGAACTATTTAAACTTTTTTGGGATGCAAATTATCAAATTCATATTCATCAAAATGGAGATGCCGCTTTGGATAGATTATTAAACAATCTAGAAGAAAATTTAATTAACAACCCTAGAAAAGATCATCGAACAACAGTTGTTCATTTTGGTTATTCTGCAAAAGATCAACTTCAAAGGATGAAAGATTTGGGTGTTGTTGTTAGTGCAAACCCTTATTATGTAACAACATTATCAGATTTATATAGTCGGCAAGGAGTGGGCTATGAGAGATCTCAGGAAATGGTCAGACTTGGAGATGTAGTTAGAGAGAATATCATTGTCTCTCTTCATTCTGATATGCCAATGGCGCCTGCTTCTCCCCTGCAGTTAATGCATTCAGCTGTCAATAGAACAAATTTTGCTAATAAAGTAGCGGGGCCCGAACAAAGAATATCAGCTCTAGAAGCATTAAGGGCCGTTACAATAAATTCAGCTTATATTCTTCGACTAGAGAAAATGTATGGGTCTATTGAAATAGGTAAATATGCAAATTTTACTATTCTTGAAAAAAATCCTTTAACAGTTCCAATCACTGACATTAAGGGCATTGCAGTTGTTGGGACAGTAATGAAGGGGGTGAGTTATCCTTTGCCTCCAATGCTTTAAAAAACCATCAAGATTAGGGCAAGGGCTTGTTTCATTTAGTTACTTCATCTATTAATTTATTAATACATTGTCCATATGCATCAGTGCCTTTAGTCAACTC
>CACLMT010000002.1 GCA_902608115.1 uncultured SAR86 cluster bacterium
AGTAGGCAAAAAAATTGTTTGGGTAGGCGATATTAATCAAAGCAAAAAAATTAAAGGTAAACATGTAAATTATGGAAATAAAGCTATAGCACCTGGGCTAATAGATGCTCATGGTCATGCGTCATATGTAGCATTTGCTACGCAAGTTGCAAATGTAGCATCACCTCCGGTTGGACCGGTTAAAACAATTGCTGATTTACAAAATGAGATAAAACAATTTATTAAAATAAAAAACCTTAAACCAGGTGAATGGGTTATTGGTCTAGGTTATGACGATTCATTGTTAAAAGAACAACGACATCCCACGAAAAAAGATTTAGATGAAATAAGTACCTTAAACCCTATCTTTTTAATTCATGTCTCAAGCCATCTTGGCACAGCTAGTTCACTTGCCCTATCTCTAACAAACATTAACTCAGAAACTCAAGACCCGCCTGGCGGAGTCATAAGAAGATACAAAAACTCATCTGAACCTAATGGAGTCTTAGAAGAAACTGCGGTCTACCCTCTTCAAATGCAAGTAATGAGCTCACATAAGGATCCTCTTGGCAGTGTTATAAAAGCAATGGAAGTTTATGCAAAAAACGGTATCACCACAGCACAAGATGGCGCATCAAATCCTCAATCAATAGAATTACTTCAAGCTGCAAATGACCAAGGAAAATTAAACATAGATGTAATTGCCTATCCGATTGGTCAAAATGAGTCAGATGACTATGTAAGATCTCTAAATATTGGTAAGTATGATGGGCGATTAAAGATTGGTGGTATCAAACTAATTCTAGATGGGTCCCCTCAAGGAAAAACAGCCTATTTAACTAAACCCTATTTCATACCGCCTCATAACCAAAACAAGAACTACAAGGGTTATCCCCTCATACCACAAAAGACTGTGAATCAATTAATTAACTTATATTCAATGGCAAAGATTCCTATCATGGCTCACGCTAATGGCGATGCGGCTGCAGACATGCTGATAGAAGCAATAAATAAAGCGGATATACAATATGATCATCGAACTATTATGATTCATGCTCAAACTGTAAGAGAGGATCAAATAGATGCAATGAAAAAACTTGGAATTATTCCTTCTTATTTCTCAACACATACTTTTTATTGGGGAGATTGGCATAGAGATTCGGTATTTGGTAAAGATAGAGCTATGAGAATAAGTCCAACTCATTCAACTCTTTCAAGAAATATGCCTTTTACAGTGCACAATGATGCGCCTGTGGTTCCACCAGACATGATAAGACTACTTTGGTCCACAACAAATCGAATAACTCGCTCTGGAAAAACACTTGGAGAAGATCAAAAAATTTCTACGTATGATGCTCTAAAAGCAATGACAATAAATGCAGCATATCAACATTTTGAAGATGATATTAAAGGCACTATTGAAGTAGGTAAATTAGCTGATTTAGTTGTTTTTTCTCAAGATCCATTAAACATGGCAACTGAAAATTTACTTAATCTTAAAGTTGTGGCGACATATTCTCATGGCAAACAAATCTTTATAAATAAAGAATAAAGTGACAAAATTGGAGGGCGAACAAGGTTCGAACTGGCGACCTCAACCTTGGAAGAGTTATGCGTTATCTTGGTCTCTTTCAAGACAAAACCATATAACATTTTTGCTGCTTTCTTGTCATGTATACTCTCATTAAGAAATAGTATTAGGAGAATTTTATGAAAAATCCAATTGAAACAGCTGTGCTTACTCATTTAGCCGGCTGGAATGCAAATAGCCCAGACTATGGTGATAGAGATAAATGGCTAACTGCTTGGCATCCTGACTGTGTCTTTCAAGACCCAGTTGGCGGCAAAGAAAAGCATGGAAAAAGAGCCAGAGAAGACACATGGGATAAAGGTTTCCAACCCGGGCATAGTTGGAATTGCGAACTAGTTTTTATGTCTGTTAATGTCGATCAAGTAGCCGTACATCTAATCAATCATGGGAATATTGATGGTAATACCTTTGATCTAGAATCTATCGAAATCTATTGGATTGGTGATTGTGGCAGAATTGTCCGTTGTCACACTTATTTCAATCCAACTGAAGACATGAATCTAGATCCATACTGGACCGTATAGAACTGGAGCGGGAAAACTAGGAGGATGTTTTTCATTTCTCGTTCCACTTAATCACTTGCAACTCTGGCAAGGGAACCTTTAAACCTTTAGCTTCTACCCATCGCAGGGTAATGAAACCGAAATTATGTCCACTTGTATCCAACCAATTAGGATGCCCAGGATCTTGATGGGCAACAACAAATTGCACCGAGCCGTCTTTAGAGTACTGCACCTCATCTAACGTCAGAGAAGTGGGTCGGTGCAGATAATCTGCAATTTCATGCCAGCGAGATTCCAAAGCAATATTCCAGTAACGAGTATCGGGCGGCTGCACCCGCATCAACAAAACCTCATCGTCGGCAAGCTGGTAACTACCAATCATATAAAGGTTGTCGTTACCACTAATCGCTCCGCCCAAATTCTCTGAGGTCGCCTCTATAAAAAAATTAGTTTTCTCCATTAGTTCCGGTAAAACCCTATGATGTAAAGTAGTCAAACTGAAAAACGCATAGCTGGTTCCTATAATGGCGTCTGCCACTTCTTGGTCAGTAACTGGCCTGAAGGGAAGTACATCACCCAGCACTTCAATATGAAAGCTTGGCAGTTCCTCATGTTCGCGCTGGGCAATGTACTGCCGCACCAAAATACCTGATGCATCAACCGGAGTTTGCACCCATTGGCCTGGTATATCAGGTGCTTCCTGACTGAGAATCAACGTGAAGTTTCCTGCTTCATCAAGGTTTAGTGTTTTATCACTAAGATACGCAAACTGGCGCCGAGGTGTATTACCTTGACCAGCATTGAAGGTTAGCCCCAAGTAGCGGACGCTACCCACGTTACCAGTAATTTTATAGTCGTACTGCCCATCAATTGCAACAAATTCGTATTCAGCATCTGGATTATCGCCTCCCACCTTGCGCACCAGAGTGTCCATGCGTTGAAAATGCGGCATTCGGGGATTTGCATCAGCAGCTACTTCTACGCTCATGGCTATCACCCGCAATAACCAGCGCATGCCCTCAGCTGCTTCCTGTTCAGTCCTGGCATCATTCAGCACCATCCTCCGAGCAGTAGCCAGTGCCTCCTCAAAATCTAATAATGCTTGATGTGATGCTAGAGTTGAATAATTCTGATTGGAGCTTACCCCAAAACCCATGAGCGCTGAGTACAAGGCTGGACCACGCGGTACCTGATAACCAAGAACTACACCAATAATAATAAGCAGCACCGCGATAAGAAATTTTTTATTCATAGCAACTCTTCATATTTTATGTATATTTAGACTTATGAACAACACTATAAAAATAGCTTTAATTATTGCAGTATCAATTCTGATTGGTGTTATTTATTACTCCCACAATACAGACTATAAAACTTGTGTCAGGGAACAGTATGAACAAATACAAAAAGAGTATGGAGGAGTAAGACAAGCACCTGATTATGTTAATCGAAGATGTCAACACCTGATTAAAAAATAGACTTACATCTTCTTCTGTCTACTGGAGCGGGAAACGAGGTTCGAACTCGCGACCTCAACCTTGGCAAGGTTGCGCTCTACCAACTGAGCTATTCCCGCTTTTGAGTTGGTTAATATACATCCAAGGAATTTAGCATTCAAGTAGCTTTAATCAGGATTGAGGGTACCTAATCCTTCTTGTATTCGCTGTCTTTCTCGAAGGCGTTGCTCTTTTTCAAATGTTTTTTCACTCACTTCTTGAAGGTGGTCCAATTCTTCTTTTGTGTAACAATATTTTTCAGGAATCTTTGTTCCTAAGACTTTTTCTAGTCGACAAATCTTTTCACCCTCTTCTTCATCAGATTTAACTTCATCAGACAATGCACTCGGATTAGATGCGCACCCTGATACCATAACAATAAGGGAGATTGGTAGTAATATTTTTTTCATTTTGATTCCTTTTTTGAGGAGATTAATATAACCCTATGAGGATAAGCATTCAAGCAATTATTCTTTACTTAAATTTTCAATAATAGTTTTTGTATCCTCTCCTAAGGAAGGAGCTGTTTTATCTATACTTAGTCTCTCATCATCAAATATAGCTGGATGAGAAACAGCATTAAGTTTACCTTGATGGGGACTGGTCATTTGAAAGATTGTTTTACTCGCTTTAACCTGTGGATGGTTTATTACTTCCTCTCTAGGTGTGGATTCAGCACAAGGAACATCATTAGCTCTTAATGCATTGATGGACTCTTCAACAGTTAGATCCATAAATGAATACAATGCTTTTGCAACTAACTCCGACATATTTTCACTTCTAGCTGAAGCGTTAACAAAACGAGGATCGGTTTTATATTCAGGCTTTTTAATAGCATCAAAAATTCCAAACCACTGGGCATCTGTCATTGCAGCCATGACAAAAAACCCATCCTTTGCAGGTACTAGACTTGAATATGTGGATGATAGTGGAGGTAATTTTTTAACATCTTTATCTAGCAAAGTTTCATTCATCATTCCATCAGGCCACAAGAAGAAAATTGCTGAATCCAACATAGATAATTTAATATGACTTGCTTTGCCTGTTTTCTCCCGCTTATACAGAGCAGCGGTTAGTGCTTGGCAAGCAGTGTAGGCAGTGATTTTGTCAAAAATCAAAGTTTTTATATAGGCAGGTTTGTCATCACTGGATTGAATGCTTGTCGCCCCTGACATGCCTTGGATTACATGATCGTATGCTGGCGCTGATGACAAAGGACCCTCTTCTCCAAACCCAGTAATGGATACATAAATCAAGTTTGGATTGATCTTTATTAAAGCTTCTCTTCCAAGCCCTAATTTCTCATTTACACCTAATCTAAAGTTACTAATAAATACATCAGCCTCTTCAACCAATTTTAATAAAATCTTAAGTTCTTTCTTATCTTTAAGATTTAAGTTAAGCGATTGTTTCCCTCGGTTACAGTTTGCAAAAATAGCTGAAAAACCTCCTTTTTGAGTTCCTAAATAGCGCATAGAATCACCTAGCCCAGTTGGTTCAACTTTGATAACCTCAGAACCTTGGTCACACAGAATCATTGTTGCCAAGGAAGCTGTGACTATACTTGAAAGTTCTAATATTTTTATTCCTTCTAAAGGTTTATCTTGCATGATTGCTAAGCCTCCTTATTATTAAATTGCTCTAAAGATTCCATCATCTTCTCTTTAACTTTTTCAATTGCTTTTAGAGGTCTAACCATGACTTTAAAATCAATAATCTTACCCTCATCATTCCATGTAATTATATCTACCCCATTAACGGAAATTTCATCAATAAAAGTTTCAAACTCAAGAACGCAATAACAGTCTTGAACAATTGTTTTTACATATTCAAATCGATCCATGTTAAAAGATTCTCCTGCTGACATTAGATATAATTTTGTCATCTCCTTACCTTCAATTGATTTGAATATAACTGGGGAAGAAAAAATTACTGACTCATCTAAAATTTCATCTAAGAAGCTAATATCTTCTGACCGATAATTATCTAACCATTTTTGTAAATATTGATCTGTTCTCATAATAAATCTTAAAAATATTCAGCGAAGATGTGAAAAAATTAGGATATACGAAGCCCTGAAAATAGAATTTTTTAAAATTTTGAAGTTGCTATATTATTTTCTTTGTCTTAACTTTCGTAAATGTCGATACTCATTTAACTTCTTTTTCTCAACGAATTTACGTGTAAGATGACGTTTTTTTCTAGCAGCTTCAGATTTTTGAATTCTTAAAGCTTTATCCATTCTTTCTTAATATTCTCATATAGAAAAATAGAATGCAAAAAAGAAGATGATTATTTGCTAAGTTTATTTAACCAGATACACACATCAAAATTTTATCTCGAACTCATGACATATTTTATCCTTGATGGTTACCTTTTTTTTGTGGTAAATAAATTTCTGCCATCATACAACGAACACTCCCACCTGAAACATTTTCAATACTATCGATAGGCACACTTAAGATTCTAGCTTTCTTTTCAAGACGAAGAATCTGCTCCTTAGTTAATGAATTTTTTGCCCGTTGAGACATAACAATTATATTTTTAGTAGATGCTGTCGTGAGTTCAAGCATATTTCCAGCAAAAGCATTCATTTGGTCAATAGTGAGTTCTACAATTTCATGTCCTGTTCTTTTGAAACTCTCAAAAACTGTATTGCGCTCATCAGGATTAGGTATCGCTTTACCACATATAACAACAAAAGAATCACCGATACACATTAAAACATTTGTATGGTAAATCGGTATATCATTTTGATCTACTGCATTAAAGGCAACAATAGTAAAGTTCATCCTTTGAGAAAAATCATCAAGGACATCCAAATGGGTTCTTGAAGAAATGCAAGCATAAGCAATACGATTAACCCTATCAAGAACTAAACTACCTGTACCCTCAAGGTAATGACCTTCTTTCTCATGATAAGACAAATCAACTACCTTACTCACCCTAAATTTATACTCGTCAACAAGCTGATCGATAATATCATGACGACGTTCTGCCCTTCGATTAACAGCTTCCATGGGATAAAGGACAACTGTACCATCAGCATGAAAACTCACCCAATTATTAGGAAATATTGCATCTGGTTTAGGCGGTTCTTGTGTATCATTAAATTCAATTACTTCCACTCCACACTTTTTAAGTGCAATCGTAAATAATTCAAATTCCTCTAATGCCTTTTCCAGCTGATCAGCGATGCTTGCATCAGTTTTCACCTGAAAACGATTTGATGTTCCTGTTAAAGGATTGCCATAAAAACATGTCGGACGAATCATTAGAACGGAAGATGCGAATTGTGATTCTCTATCAGTCATTGTTTATAATAATAACAATATGGAAACGTTAAAAGAATTAATTCAAGAGGCTCATTCCTTAATACCTAAAATTTCTTGTAATGAATTCTCTAACAACAAAGACAAATTCTTGATTATTGATGTTAGAGAAGCTAGTGAAATTCAGGAAACTGGAATGATTGAAGGTGCTATCAATATTCCTAGAGGATTAATTGAAATGAAACTTACGCCCGGTGAAAATGATCTTAATTCTAACACTCCAATTGTTGTCTATTGTGGTGGAGGAAGTAGAGCATCATTAGCCGGCAAAACTCTAAAAGAAATTGGTTTTACCTCAGTTCAAAACTTAGAAGGTGGTTTTAGAGGCTTTAAAAAATTTTCTAGCTAATTAAGATCAGGTAATAAAGTTGCCAAATGATCAAATGCTGCTCTTTGATACTCAGGACTTGCGCCTGCCATGACCTCACCTTTTACAGCGCAACTTTCATAAGCCACTCTTCTAGCTTTAGGATCAGAAAAATCTAATTCTATATTTTCTGGATCATAAACTTTCTTAGTATCTCCATTAAGTTTTAATTTACAATTTGCCCAACTATATGCATCAGGCCAAAGCTTTAATGGATTGGGGCCATCAAAAGAATGAAAGGCATTTGGATATACTTCGATATTAGCATTACCTCCATTTCTATTTATAACGTCAACTAACTCTATACACGGTTTAGGAGGTGTCCAATTATCTTCTTCTCCAATATAGATTTGCATAAAATCTTCATCCCACTTATTTAGATCAGGGAGAGCTAAACATCCTGGATACCACATAAGATAACCAGAAAAAGAAGCGTTAGGTTTGTTTAAAGATTCTTGCAAAGGCACCCAAGCATTAAAAAGAGTTGCAGTACCACCTAAACTCCAGCCTGCAGCATATATTTTATTATTATCGATTCTAGGATCATCCCATAATAGATTTAAACTCATAGCCATATCATAAATTACACTTTCAGAAGTAACATTAATTTGATTACCCACTGTGCTATTCACCCCCCTAGAATCAAAAGGATGCATAGCAAAAACTATAAAATCAGCTTTACGCATTTGTTCAAGATATTCCAAATGATGCGCTCTCCAATTCGAAGATCCATGAGATGCAATGATCAAAGAATAAGGCTTTGAGGAATCATAATCATCTGGAAAATGCATAACTCCAAAAATCTCTAAATCTTTTTGAGCACTCAAACCCTCCCCAAAGATATTTTCAAAACCTAATATATTTTTTGAAGGATAATATATTTTTTCTTGAAGATAGGATGGCTTCTCGGCAACCGAAGAAAAACAACCTACAAATAAGGTACCTAGAGCAAGAATAAAGAGATTTTTCACCTTTGAAGTTTATCAAAAAAAAGAGAGCTTTCGCTCTCTTTTTGATTAGTTTAATTAAAACTTTCTATATAAATCTATAACACCATCATTGCAAATATATAGAAGATCATAACTGCGTCACTTGGAGTTTCTTCTTTGTAAACAGATTCTTTTATTTCTTTTGAATCAGCTTTGGAAGGTTCCACTTGAGCTACTTCTTTTTGTGCTACTGGTTCTGAGACCTCTTTAGCTACATCTATATCTGCTGGGTCAACTGGATTATCTGCAATTACAAAAAGCGGTAATACCAATAAAGCAAGTTTAAAAAATTTCATTATTTACCTCATATTATAAAAATTAATTGACACGAATCATTAAATGATCAGAGTGATCTTTTACATCTAGTTTTAGATCAGCAAGCTCTGCTTCATGGATTGTAGATAATGCATCCACTTTTTTGCCCCAATCAGCATAACTATCATAGCCACAATAAAAATTCCATGTAAGTTCTGGTCCCCAAAAATGTTCTGTCATGTTACAGCCACCAAAAGCCTTATCGTATGCATCAAATAATATTTTTGCATTTGCCCTGCTTTCATTATTAGTTAAGTATGAACCGAAAGAATATTTAGCCTCTAAAACATAAGGCGTTCTTTTGGTTAAATTTCTGACGACAACAGCAGCTAATTTATCTGTATGATCTCCATAAAGTTGTCTATACGTGGATGGTAATGGGGCGCCATCATCATTAATTTTTGCAAATTGATCCCAATCATCAAAATAACAATAAGTAAGAAATGATCTATCACCTCCAAATTGGTGTCTTAACATTCCGCAAGAGTTATAACCATTTTTTTCTAAAGTCGAAATACTTCCTAATAAAGATTTTTTTAAAGTTTCGGGGTTTCCTCCTGCAGGCTGTGTATATGTAGATATATAAACAAAATTATTTTCATGCATGGTTGTATTATTTTCTAACTCTTCATGATGAGCAGCAAATAAACCTAAGCTGATAACAAAAGCACAAAATGAAAGAATGTGTTTCATAATAATTTCTCCTATATAAATTATTTATAAGATTAGTTTAATCATTAAATATATTTTTTTAAAGTAGTTGAAAAAGAATTCAAGGGCAGATAGTCTTCATGTGTGAGAAAACTTCATAAATATCTTAGTTTAGCTATTTCAGTTCAATTGTTATTGTGGACAATTTCTGGAATATATTTTTCTTTTAATAAGATTGAGCAAATTAGAGGAGAGCACCTAAGATCAACAGACTCTTATGTAACAGAACTAGATTTTTCAACACTCACTTTGCCAAAAGCTGAATCCGTTGAAGTTTTATCACGACCAAGCCGATTAATTATTAAAATTAAGACAAATACTGCTGAAGAGTTCTTTAATATTGATGGCTCCAAAGCTGCTCCTCTCACTAAGGATGAAGCTATGTCTATAGTTCGAAAAAAAACGTTACTTAATCCCTTAAAAGCCGAAAAGATTTCAAATCCCCAAAGAGGGTCAGAATACAGAGGTAGAAAACTACCAATGTATAAAGTTACAACTGATCATAAAAATAACGTTAATGTTTATATTGATGAGATGTCTGGGGAAATAGTAGCTATTCGCTCATCCTCTTGGCGACTTTGGGATTTGCTATGGGGTTTTCATATCATGGATTATATAGACAGAGACAACTTCAATAACTTTTTAATTAAAATATTTTCGATACTTGCTTTAATTAGCGCAACTTCAGGTATTCTTTTATTTTTTCTATCTCGTAGAAAATCTACTTCTTAAACAATAGAGTCATTCTGTCTGATTCACCTATTGCCTCATATTTAGATCTATCTTTATCTTTTAATCTATATGATGGAGGTAAAGTCCAGACTCCTTTAGGGTGATCTTTAGTATCCTTGTTGTTTGCATTAATTTCAGATGTTGCAATTAATTCAAAACCAATAGACTCAGCAACCTTAATAGCTAAAGATTGGGTAACATATCCGCTTGTTTTCATAAAGGCGAGACTTGAGCCTTCGGGTGCACGATGCTCAACCACTCCAAAATACCCGCCAGGCTTTAAGGCTTGATAAGCTTCATTCATTACTTCCTTCATTGAATCACGAGCAAGCCAATTATGAAGATTTCTGAAAGTTAAAACCATGTCAATTGATTCTGATTGAATATAAGGTTCAGTTGGAGGAATATTACCTGTAACAACTTTAATGCCTTGAAAAAGAGGATTATTTAATACTTTTTTCTCATATGCATCTCTAGAACGTTTAAAGTATTTACCTGCATCAGGGTTATAGTGAGTTACTACAAGTTTTCCAGAATCTTTGAAATAAGGGCCAAGGATTTCTGTATACCACCCGCCTCCAGCAGCTAACTCCAAAACACTCATAGATGGATTAATTTGAAAAAATGAAAGAGTTTCATAGGGATGCCTAAATTGATCTCTTTTTACATATAAAGGATTTCTATCAGGATTGTTAATTGCTGCCTTTAAAAGATCATCTGCAAATGCAAATGAACTAGATAAAAGTCCAAATAAAAAAATATATTTAGAGAATAATTGGTAGGAGGTTTTCATATTTTAAAATAGATAAAAAGCTATAGTTTGGATTACTCCAATAATTCCCAACCCACCTAAATAAGACAAACGAGCTATAGAAGGATTTTGATGATTCCAAACACCCAACGCTCCAAAGGCACCACAAGCACCTAAAGAGCTAATCCAAAAACCACCCAATCCAAACAAACCCAATAAGCCCAATAATCTTATTAAACTACCTGATTGACTTGGATGAACTTTGTTAAGAAGACCTGTTAGACCGATAAGACCAAATAATCCAATCAGCCCCATACAGTTAATCTCTAGGACGAGACTCGTTAACGACTAATTTTCTCCCATCAACTTCGGCTTCATTTAATGCTTGAATGGCATTTTCAGCGCCATCTGACATTTCAACAAAACCAAATCCACGAGATCGATTGGTCTGACGATCTGTGATGACCTTAGCTGAAGTAACAGTGCCATGTTCAGCAAAAATTTGCTCTAGACCTGCATCATCAATACTCCATGGGAGGTTTCCAACATAAATATTCATAAAATCCCTTTCCTTTTAATGAAAATAAAAAACGAAGTGTACAGTATTTTCTTCAAGAAAACTTAATATATTAAAGATTTAAAAAATCTAAAGTCTTTTCACCAAACTCTGACCACCACTCCATACCCATCAAATGAATTCGTTTTAAATTAACATCTGAATTATCATCCATTCTTCTATTAACAAGCCCAGTAGAAGAATTTATTCTTAAATAATTAGATCCGATTAGGTCTCGCGAAATTTCATCAAACATGCTTGATTCCAACATCACCCCCAAGATATCATGACGAAACCAACTCAAAGCACCCCATTTTGCTGAACTTGGACCATTAATTTTTCTTCGATTAATTCCAGTGCCAATACTTAAAATTTTAATTTCACTATTAGAGAACATTTTCTTTGCCTCTGAATAACCTATCAATGAGGGGTTGTTTGCAACAATTCCGCCATCGATCAACCAAGTACCATCATCAATCTCATGTGTTGGGTAGTAAATTGGTGCGGCACTAGTAGCGCTTGCAGCACTAACCATCTTAATTCCAGGTGAATCATATGAACTTAACAAGCGAGGTCGACGATTTTCAACATCATAGGTTAAAACAGCTACAGGTTTTTTTGACTCTCCTAATGACTTATCTTTGAAATAATCAAAAAAAACCTCTCGTTTGCCTTCACCATCATATTTTGGTTTTGTTTGTAAAAATGATGCATTATCCCAAAAAGATTTAGACATAGTTTTCGACAAGTTTTCCTTTGACCAAAATTTCTCTAAATCAAAACAACTCACCCCACGCCCAGCAATATTTAATGCATTAATACCCCCAGCGCTGGTGCCAATAAAAAAATCAAATACATCAAAAACTTTTTTTCCTGAAGCAATTTCAAGTTGTTTCAAAAAAACAATCGAAGCAATTGCTCTTACTCCACCCCCATCAAAAGATAAAACTAATTTAGGTTTTCGTTTTATTTGTATGAAGGAGTTAAAAAAACGACGCATTATACTTAAGCTTTAATGATTAGTTTTATAAATACTATTTAAAGTTTTGCTCAACCTGATAGCAGCCAATGCAATGCGATTCTGAACAATGTCAAAATGGCTTTCCATGTATTCATCTGTGGCTATCTCTAAATCATTGTCCCGATATCCAACTGATTGACTCATTGCAATATCTCTGCTCTCTTGAGCCCAATTTTCAATTTTAGATGAATGATCTATTGATAAGAATGTATGAATTTTCTCTTGAATAACTTCTTCGAATCTATCTGATCCTATGACCAATTCCATATGCTCTATAATTTGACCATCCCACATCTTATGCATATTTGTTTTATTTCCATTTGAGAATTTAAGTCTATGTAAATTACCACCTAAATCATGAGGATATCCAGCATGCATTGGCTGATGAATATCACCTACAAAATGTCCAACAAACATTAATGCTTCTTGTTTCTTTAAAAAAGATGTTTTAGTATCTTTTAAAATTTTTATCTGAGAATAAAAGGCATCAAAAATACATCCATTTTTAGGGCAAATTGCTTTAGATACATCCTGTTCTTCATTTGGTAAATTTATGTAATGCCATGAACGAGTTTCTTTTCTCTCTCCTTTAATCCAGTCTGCCCATAAACAACCTCTACCAAATGAACCAAATTCGTCTATCAATGGATCAATTTTATCTGTTACTTCTGATGAGAGTAATTTGTACGCCTCTTCACAAACCAGTGAATGGCCCCTATCCCACCAAGCACCCGCATCAACAGATCCTAGAAATAAAAAAAATAAAAAAAATCTTTTAATCAATTTTTACCTCTTGAATCTGCTGCCTTTGCTATAGCACGAAAAATCGCTACATGGGCATCTTTTGAATATTGACGTTCTTGATTAAATTTATGATTAGATGAAGTCTTAGCAATTACAACATTGGTAACTGGATCAATATAAATATATTGATTATAAATTCCAGAAGCGGTGTAATCAGTACTAGGAAAACCAGGTATCCACCATTGATAACCATAGCCCCATGAATTAGACGAAAGATCATTTTCTCCTGGCAATAGATGTTTTCCGTCAGGGGTATGAGATGCTTTAACCCATTCAGCAGGAACAATTTGCTCGCCCTTCCAATTACCTTTATTTAAATACAAAAGTCCAAACTTTGCGTAATCTCTTAAGCTTGCATTTAAGCCACCTAAAGCAACCTCCATTCCAGATCTATCCAACATATAATAAGCGTCATGTTCCATTCCAATTTTATCCCAAATATTTTTTTGTAGCAGTTCCGTAATTGACTTTCCAGTAACCTCTTGAAGTAACATTGCAAGCATTTGAGTATCAATACTTACATAATGATTATAAGTACCTGACTTTTTTTCATTCTTTAAAGTTTTAGCAAAATCTCTCATAGAAGTTCCTTGAGCAATAATTCTTCCAAATCTATTAATATCTGAATTATAGTCGGCATAATCCTCATTAAATTTTACCCCTGAAGACATTTGTAAAATATCTTTTATAGGAATACCTTCATAACCTGTTCCATTGAAGTCATTTAAATATTTTGTAATGGGATCTTTTAAATCCTCTATTAAGCCTTTATGTAATGCTATTCCAATCAAAGCAGAAAGAAATGATTTGGCTACAGACCATGAGACATGTTTTTGATCTTCAGAATTTCCTAGCCAATAGTTTTCATAAATTAAATCTCCGTTATGAAGTACAACCATTCCATCCGATCTAAAATAATCTAAAGCTTCTAAAAGATTATGTTCTTTACCGTCAAACAAATAAACATCAGGAAGCTTAAACTCTCTGGTTTCAAAAACATGTGGTACTTTTGAGGCAGAAATTTTTGAAATTGGAAAGATTTTATCCATATTCAAAAAGTTAAAAACAATCTTATCTTCATCATAAAGATGGATCATTTTATAAACTCTCAATGCTTGGGGAATGTAAAATATTGCTATACCTATGATAATAATAAGAATTAAAATTAGTACTTTATTTATATCCATACTTCTTTATTGAAACATTGCCCTATCAAAAGCTTCTAAATATTCATTTGAGATCTCTTCTAATTGTCGCTTGTAACCTTTATGAGTAAAAATATAAAACTCTTTTTGTTGAATTCCTGCAAAAATTGCTTCGGCAGCTTCATTCGGAGAAATAGGGAAAGTATTTTTTGCATCCGCAGCAGCTTCTTCTAATAAATCATTTGGGTCTTGATCCTCTGCTTGGGTATCTTTTGAAGAATTGGGGGAGATAAAAGTACTATTTATGATATTCGTTGTTACCTCACCCGGGCAAACAATACTAACTCCAACATTAGAATGAGTTAATTCTGCTCTCATGGCCGTCATTAAACCCCTAATTCCAAATTTTGAAGCCGAGTAAAGACTAAGCATTGGGTAAGCAATAAAGCCCGATGTCGAGCAAGTTGCAACAATATGCGATTCATCTCCCGATTCTTTCATTTTAGGTAAAAATGCCTGGATGGCTGCTTTGATCAATTTTTTTTGCAGCGCTGTAAGCTTTAGCCGCAATACTTAAAGTTGTATCAAGGCTGCAATAATGATCAGGCTCCTTTAATAAGTAATGGTCAATTGATTCTTTTGCATAAGGTACGTGGGCTTCTAGAACAGATTGACTAGCACCAGGTACTTTTAAAATATTTGAAATGGCATTAGTGCCACCACCGCTAGAAACAATAACAAACCTAAATGGGCTATTATGAATTTTTTTTATAATTTCAATTTGATCTGTCATTTTTTAATGATTCAAGTGGTTGCATTATATTTTAAGTGCATAATTAAAATACTGTGAAAATAAATAAGAAATATATAGATGAGGCGCTTAATGATGCTAGCTTTCCTGTACTAGCAGCAATACTTGTTCATATCTCAGGTGATATTTCTCTTCTTGAAGATTTACCTAAACCTAAAAAAGCAATTTTAGGAGAAACTCAGGGTTTTCTAACTGAAGATGAAAAAAAGATTATTAAAGATAAGGCAATAAAATTAATTAATGATTTTCTTATAGATTCAAATCATCAAGAAATATATATTCCCAATGAAGATGACTTACACACAATTATGAATTATGTATCTGGTGATGTTGTGCCTAAAGAATATGTTCCTATGATGAGTCAAGAATTAAATTTATTACCCTTATCACATAAAAGCCTTTCTTGTGATGAAAATAATTTACGAGTTCTAGTAATTGGGTGTGGAATGTCAGGAATTTTAACTGCAATCAAACTTTCTGAAAAAAATATTTCTTATAAGATTTATGAAAAAAATCATGATGTGGGAGGGACCTGGAATGATAATTCTTACCCTGGTAGTAGAGTAGATATAGCAAATCATTTTTATTGTTACTCTTTTGAAGAGAATCATGAATGGTCTGAGTATTTTTCTCAACAACCTGAATTAAAAGAGTATTTTAATAATTGTTTTATTAAATACGGTCTTAAAGATCATGTAAATTTTAATACAGAAGTTATTGCTATGGATTTTAATGAAGATACAGCTACTTGGAAGGTTAAATCATCTCAAGAGGATCAAATAGTTTATGAAGAGTTTGATTTGGTCGTGTCATGTGTAGGGCAATTAAACATACCTAAAATTCCAAACATAAAAAATTTTAATAAATTTAAGGGAGAGGTTTTTCATTCTTCTAAGTGGCCTGATAAGGATATTATTTCTAATAAAAAAGTTGCTATAGTTGGCAGTGGTGCAAGCGCATTTCAAATTGTTCCAGCCATTGCACCAGATTGCCAAGAATTAACAATTTTTCAAAGATCAGCTCCTTGGATGTTTCCAAATCCTGATTATCATAGAAAGGTCAGTGAAGAAAAAAAATGGCTATTAAAGAATCTTCCTTATTACTCACGTTGGTATAGATTTTTATTATTTTGGCCTGGTTCCGACCAATTATTATCATCTTTGATTATAGATCCGAATTGGGATCAACATGAATCTTCTATCAACCAAGAAAATGAATATATGAGAGAATTATTTACAGAAGCTATGCTTGCTCAAATTTCAGATCACTCATTAATTAAAAAAGTTATTCCTAATTATCCTCCATTTGGTAAACGCATGTTGCAAGATAATGGATCTTGGTTAGAGGCACTTCATAGAGATAATGTTATTTTGCTTAATGAGGAGGTGAATTGTCTGCATGAAGGTGGAATAGTTAGTAAAGATCAACTATTGGAATTTGATATTATTATTTTTGCCACCGGTTTTAAAGCTCAAGAATTTTTTATACCAATAAAGATTAATGGAGGGGATGGAGATTTTCATTCAATTTATGATGATTCGCCTGAATCATATTTAGGAATTACATTTAGCAATTTACCAAATTTCTTTGCTATGTATGGACCAGGTACTAATTTAGCTCATGCAGGTAGTATTATTTTTCATTCAGAATGTCAGATCAGATATATTTGCCAAGCAATAGACCATCTAATTAAAAATAATTATTCACAGATTAAGGTTAAACAACAGGTAGTAAAGGAATATCAATCTCGCTTAGAGGAGCAATTAAGTAAAACGGTTTGGCAACACCCCAAGGTAAATAGCTGGTACCAAAATTCTCAAGGCAAAGTTGTTACTACTTCTCCTTGGAGGTTGTTAGAATATTGGAATTGGACAAATAATTTTAATCCCGAAGACTATGATTTTTAGATTGTTTCAGTTAGGTTTATTTTTACTAAGCATAACTATTAGTGCGCAAGAAAATAAGCCAAACGTTATTATTTTTCTTGTTGATGATCTAGGGTGGGCTGATATATCTCTACGAGGAGCACCAATAGATACTCCTGGTATTGATTCAATCTTTCAAGAGGGCGTTACCTTAGAAAGATTTTATACAACTCCAATATGTAGTCCAACAAGGGCAGCTTTAATGACTGGAAGAGACCCCTTAAGACTAGGTATTTCATATTCTGTTGTTATGCCATGGATGAATAATGGAGTGCATCCTGATGAGCATTTTATGCCTGAAACATTTAAGGCAGCAGGATATCAAACAGCAATAGTTGGGAAATGGCACTTAGGTCATTCTCAAGAAATTTTTCATCCTAATGCTCGAGGTTTTGATAGTTTTTATGGTCATATGCATACCGAGGTTGGTTATTTTCCCCCATTTGCAAATCAGGGCGGTGTTGATTTTCAAAGAAACGGTAAGACAATTAATGATAAAGGTTATGAGACATTTCTTTTAGCAGATGAAGCAACAAGATGGATTCAGCAAAGAGATAAAAGTAAACCATTTTTTTTGTATATGCCTTTTATAGCTCCACATAGTCCATTAGAGGCGCCCGATGATTTAGTGGCTAAATATGCTAATTTGAAAGATACGAGAGAGCTTACAAGAAGTGAAGCAATCGACAGAACAAGAAAATTAAATGGCTTTTCATCAAGCGCTAGACCTATTTATGCTGCTGTAGTTGATGCCTTAGATCAAGCTATCACCCAGGTTTTAAATATCTTGCAATCAGAAGGGATTGAAGAAGAAACAATTATTTTATTTAGTAGTGATAATGGTGGTGCTGCATATGCTGGTGGAGGAGCAGATAATTTTCCTTTGAGAGGAGGCAAGGGTGATACTTATGAGGGTGGTATTAGAGTTATTGCCGCCATGAAATGGAAAGGGCATCTTCCAGCTGAAAAAAGTTTCTCATCTATAATGACTGTTATGGATGTTTTTCCTACTTTAGCAGGTGCTACAAAAATACCGATGCTTAATAGTAAACAAATATGGGGTAGAAATTTGTGGCCTGCAATTAAAGCGCAGCAAAAAATCTCTCTTTCCAAAGATGTATTTTTTGCATCCGAAACTCCAATTTATGGAGAGTTCCACACAACTGTTTTTAATGACAAGTGGAAACTTGTTCAAGTTATTTCGAGCACATTAATGGAAATTAAAGTTCAAAATAAATTATTCGATATAAACAATGATCCCAATGAATATGATGATTTAGCTAGCCAATATCCAAAATTGGTTGAAGTTATGGCTGAAAAAATTAGAAAGTGGCGAGCTTTACATCCTATTTCAGGAATTAGAGCCCAGTTAGTTCCACCCCCAGGCTGGAGAGCTCCAAAAGATTGGACTAGTTATACTATTCCAGTAAACGAACTTCAAGATGATGCTTCATTAGGTTTTGGAGCGCATGCCCATCAAATACTTGATTATTTAATCAAAGATCATGGAAGAATAATCTATGATTGTGAGCCTGGTGACTGGGAAAGAGGTAAGTGCAAAGCTCCAAAAGATACTGGTCAGCATAAACACTGATGAATAAAATACTATTAACTATAATATTCTTATCTTTTCAACTTGAAGCATCAAGAGTAATTGAAAAAACTATTTTTTCTTATTGGGATAAGCCTGATATAGATATATTTTATTCTGTTCCTGAAACAATCTCTGAAGAAACTAAAATTTTATTTATTATGCATGGAGATTCAAGATCAGCTGAAAGGTATATAACCGATTGGTTGCCGTTAGCTGAAAATAGAAACGTAGTTTTAATAGCTCCTAAATTTTCTAAAGAGTTCTATAAAGAGTATGTATATTTAATGAAATCAAATGAAAAAGGTAGAACTATTTCAGATCCATTCCTTGATTTAGAAAATTCTTTAGGACTATTATTTGATTTCTTTTCATCCAAATTAAAGCTTTCAAATAAATCATTTAGATTATATGGATACTCAGGAGGTTCTCAGTTTATCCATCGTTATCTACTTTTTAGTGAAGAACTAAGAATAGATAAAGTAGCTATGGCAAATGCGGAATTTTATACTTTTGTAGATGATTCAAAAAAGTATCCATTTGGTATAAAAGGTATGCGAGTTTCTGACGATAGGCTTGAATGGTTTTTACGATTAAAGGCAGGTGTATTTTTAACTGATCAAAACAATGATGCTAGGCAATCAAACTTGCCCGCAATGAGAAAAGTAAGAAAACAGGGTAAAAATCGATTGCAAAGAGGAAATAATTTCTTTAATCATTTGATTAAACTAGGTAAAGACAGGAATATCTCTTTTAGATGGCGGTATCACATTGTTCAAGGAGTTGCTCATGATAATTCAGGTATGAGCGCTGCAGCATCTTCTTTTTTGCTAGAGGATCTTTAATTAGACCTAATTTTATTACTCAGTATTTCTATAAATAATTTTTTTGCTTTTTTAAATCATATTGAATTTTTATAGATTACCCCATCTTTCATAACAAAAATTACATTTTCTACGACTTTAATATTAATTATTGGATTTGCAGGTAGGGCAATAATATCTGCAAGCATTCCAGGTTTTATCTGACCTAATTTATCTTCAATTCTAAGCAGTTTCGCTGTTTCAATTGTTGCACTTTTCAAGGCTGCTGTTGACGGCATACCAGCATCAGTCATTAAAATAAATTCCTGCCAGTTATCTCCATGAGCAGATACCCCTGAATCTGTACCAAATGCAATTTTAACTCCAGCTTTATATGCAGCTTCAAATGTTGATTGTATTTGGGGGCCAATTTTTTCAGCTTTTGGTCTAACTAATTCAGGAAAAAAGTTTGGGATTTTAGCTTTTTCTGCAACCCAATTTCCAGCCATTATTGTTGGAACATAGTAGGTGCCTTTCTTTTTCATTAATTGCATAACTTCCTCATCCATAAAAGTTCCATGCTCTATTGAATTAATTCCAGCTAAAACTGCTCGCTTCATACCTTCTTTTCCATGGGCATGAGCTGCTGTCCATAAACCATAATCATTTGCAGTTTTAACTATTGCTGCAAGTTCTTCATCAGTGAATTGAGGGTTTTCTCCTGATTTAGCAACACTCAGAACACCTCCTGTTGCAGTAATTTTTATTCCATCTGTTCCATCTTTATATCTTTGTCTAACTGCTTTTATAGCATCATTAGGACTATCTATAACTCCTTGCTTAGGGGTAGGTGGTGAATAGCTATCTTTAGACATTCCATTAGTTGGATCACCATGTCCTCCCGTAGTTGCAATTGTTTTACCTGATGTAAATATTCTTGGTCCTACCATTAATCCTTCTGATATAGCTTTCCTTAAAGCTATTGTTTCCATACCTCCATCACCCAAGTTCCTAACTGTGGTAAATCCAGCCATAAGAGTTTTTTTTGCTGAATTTGCAGCGAAAAGAGCACTAAATTCTGGCTCAACTTTTGATGGTCTTTCTGCTTTTGGCACATATTCTCCTGCTAAATGAACATGCATATCCATGAAGCCTGGTAAGACAAAAGATTGTTTTAAATTAATTACTTGATCTTCAGATTTTGTTTTTGCATAACCTTTTGTTATTGATTCAATTTTATTTCCTGAGATACGGATTGTAACCGCCTTAGATATTTCACCTGAACTCACATCAATTAGATTCCCAACATGAAGCAAGGTATCCGAGAATGTGAAAGTAGAAATTAAACAGGCAACTAGTAAAGTTATTTTATTCATAATCCCTCTATGGCTTGTAAATGTAGTATTTAACAATACTATTTTTTATAAAAACTTAATAGCTTTGTCTTATATAAACAGTTGATAAAAAGCTTTATAGCTTAATAATTTTTGATTGCAGCTCTTGTCCTAATTTGTTGTGAATAGATAAAGAGATTAAATTTTTTTTAGAATCGATTTCAATAAGACCAAAGTTAACTTCAGGATACGTGCGACCTATTAAGAGCGGGTCATATTCAACCGCAATTGATGAAGCTTTATTTAGTGAAGAAGATGTTAGCTCTAAAAAAAAATTATTTTGGTAAATTCCTGATCTATGTCTATCACCAGATAAAGCTATAATTGTTTTATCTTGTGAGGCTAATTTTATTTCTTTAAGAAGTCTTTTTCTTTCATGGGGGAAGTTAGCCCATTTTTCATATGGATGATTAGTAGCTAAAACTTGAATTGATGAGAGAATAAAAATTATTTCAGCCTCAGAATTTCTAAGTGTTTTCCTGAACCATTTCCATTGTTTGTTACCTAAAACAGTCGCATAAGGACTCTTGTTAGGTTGATAATTATTTGTTTTGCCATTCAAAGGAGATCTGAAATATCTTGTATCTAAAACAATATATTGAATTTTTTTGTCCTCTATTAATTGAGAGCGTTCAAAATATAATCCTTGTCTTTCCCTTCGAATATCATTAACTGGAATTTTCCAAAAATCTATAAATAGTTTTTTAGCCTCGTTTTTATTTTTATAATCTCCACCACCATCATTTACCCCATAATCATGATCATCCCAAATTGCAATAATGTCTTTTTTATTGAGCCAGCTAGGAAAATTACTCTTTTGTTTTGCATAAGCACGTTTCATTTTATCCAAGTTTCCTGATGATGTATCTCCATAAACATTGTCACCTAAAAAAATAAAGCCATCTATATTATGTTTCTTGATAGTGATCCATATATCTTGTTTTAAATTTTGATCAATACATGAACCTACTCCTAATTTATATGCATACAATGAAGGGCTAAATATGGATAAAATATAAACAAGAGCTATTTGTTTACTTAAAGATTTAATCATAATGTTATTATTATATTCATTGTTAGGAAATCATACACAATGAAAACTATAAACTTTTTTTTCATAATAATAATACTTTTAGGGTGTGATCAAAGATCAAATAATTTAAACAGATTAAGTGATTTAATTAAACCGCAATATTCAAAACAACAATCATTCTTTAGTTGCTCTTTATTACCAAATCAGACTCTTTCATCAATTGAGATGTTTATCCCATCTTTTGTAGAAAGTTTTGTAAAGCTAGGAGATAGTTCAGAAGAAATCTTTTTTATTTTCCCAATTCAGAATGCTGAAGTTGAAACATCAAAATTTAAGATTCTACTTAATCATGATGAAAATACTTCTATTGATAAAGTAAATTTAACGTTCGCTGCTTTGCAATTTTTTTCTATTGCAGATTGTAATACCAATATACCTACTTTATCAGCTACAAACTTTCTGGAATTGTTACCAACGAATAATTCAACTGTAATAGAAATATTGGAATGTGAATATTTACAAAATTATAATTTTGCAACTATGAAGCTTGTATTTGATGAGGTCATTAATGAGATTAATAAATATGATCAGAAGGTTGGTATTAGTTATGCAGATAACACATTAGATAATGTTAATTTTCGCTGGATAAATAGTTTTGAATCAATAGATAGCAGGAAATCTTTTGTTGAATTATGGCAATCCTCAGTAATTGGTAAAGAAATCCAGGCTCAATTATTAGAACAGTCTAAGTGTAGGGGATCAGAAATTTATGCAGCTTATAAAGTACTTTAATAATTAGATATTAGAAATCTGATCATATAATTTTTTAATACCATTGCTCACAGTCTTTAGAAATACTACAGGAAAAATTGCATGTATTATTCCTACAATAGATAAAAGAAGAAGTTTTACAGAAATAACAATCACGCGAATAGCGTGTTGAAAGTAACTAAGGTTTGATTTTTTTAGATGGTGTAAATCAAAGATCATATATTTATTTTAAACTAATTTTTTAATTTTATGTGATGGGTGTTTTATATTAATAGAGATTTGAAACTAGTTATACTGTGGAGTAAGTTGGTGTAGAATACTTTTCTTCTTTGTATGCGGCATTAGTATAATGGCTAGTATATCTGCCTTCCAAGCAGATGGTCCGAGTTCGAGTCTCGGATGCCGCACCATTTACTCATTTGTAACATTTAAGCAACCAATTCATGTTAATGTGTTGTGTAATTATTGTATAAAATAAGGAGGCAAAATATGCGATATTTATTTTTAATTTCACTAAGTTTTGTAAGCTTTTCTCTTTTGGCTACTTCTGAACAATATGTTGTTCGAACTGAAGTAAGTTTTTGTAAATATAAAGAAGGCAAAAGTTATGATGACGTTATTAAATATTCTAAGAAATATGAAAAGTTTCTGCGTGCAAATGGCTTAAAGTATTCACGGTCTATTTTTGTACCTGTTATAGCTGGTAATACTGAGCATGACTACGTTCTGTGGGGAACTTGGCCAGACGGTGAAGAAATGTACAAAGAATATGGAGCTTATCTTAATGACTATAAAAATATGGGATCTAAAAATCCAGGAATTTGCCATACAAATGTAGCATTTTTTAATACAGGTGCATTGCATTTAAGAATTCCATTTGAAGAGTATGATCGAGTGCAAATGGTCGAATTTAGAGCGTGTAAATTTACTGATAACTCTTCATGGTCAGAGATACTTCAATTAGCTGCTGATAATGAAGAAGCTAACATTAAACTTGGAAGGGATGGTTTCGGTGTACATTACCTTCGACCTTATAGAGGATTTGATGCTAATACCCCTTTTGATATGATCACTATGACACATTACTATAACCGGAATAAAAGAGCAGAAGCTACAAAAACCTGGCCCAAAATTCGCGATTATAGAATTGAGCATGGGTTTGGAGAAAGATGGAAGAAGAACGTAAAGTCTTGCACTCCATGGGACCTTTATTCGATGGAATTTATTTATAATACAAACGATTCATAAATAAAGGTTTATTAGATAAAAAGGAGGTTTTTTGCCTCCTTTTTTGTTTTATATAGAATATTCACTCGGATGTTAAAATATAGTTAATGGAAATTAAAATTGTTAATAGCCCTATAGGAAATTTTTCTTCAGTTTATGGTGAACTAGGCTTAAAAAAATTAATCTATATCAAGCATAATAAGTCTAAGCAGCCAGCCGATAAAAATTTGCAGATATTAATTAATCAATTTTTTAGTCAACATGGATTACAAGACTTGCCAACATATGAATTGATAGGAACTAAGTTTCAAAAAAAAGTCTGGGATTATTTATCTAAAATACCTAGAGGTACAACTGAATCATACTCTAGTGTTGCTAGAAAAATTGGTACCCCTGGTGCGGCTAGGGCTGTCGGGACAGCATGCAGACTCAATCCTATCCCATTATTTATTCCATGTCATAGAGTTGTGAAAAGTGATAATAGCATTGGAGAATTTGGATTAGGTAAGGATAATAAAAGATTTCTACTAGATTTAGAGAGATTATGAGTATTTATAATAAAATTATTTCTACTTTAAATGGAGCATTTCAAGTTACAGAGTTGCGCCTTGAAAATGAAAGCTCTATGCACAATGTTCCAGCTGATTCAGAAACACACTTTAAACTTATCATTGTCTCTAAAGATTTTAATGGGCTAAGTAAAGTTGATCGTCATAAGAATATATATTCTTCTTTAAATGAAATAATGCGCAATATTCATGCTTTATCTATTCAAGCCTTTACAATTGAAGAGTATGAAAAAAATCCATCAATACTTATTTCCCCAGATTGCTCTAATAAATAATTAGTTTTATGAAGAAAATTTTTCAATTTATTACTTCAAGACCATTATTAATTATGATCTTGATTTTTGGAGTTTTTCTTATAACCTCTCCTGGTCTTCAAAATTTTAAGTTAGACGCATCATCAGACGCTTTGGTGTTAGAGGGAGATGATGATTTCAAGATTTATAGAGAAACAGGAGAGATTTTTGGCAATTCAGATTTTTTAATAATTACTTTTTCACCTCATGGAGATCTCTTTTCTTCAGAATCTCTTTCTACGATTAAATCTCTTGAGATAGAATTAGAAAAAATTTCTTCAGTCGAGTCTGTTCTTTCAATATTAGATGCTCCAATTTTTTTTCAACCAAAGGTTCCTTTAGCAGATTTAGTTGATAATATTAAAAATCTTGAAACTGAAGATATTGATCTTATTGCTGCTAAAGATGAGATTTTAAATAATCCTATATATTCAGAGTTAATCATTAGCCCGTCTGGAAAAACAACTGCTATCCAGGTAACCCTCAAAGAAAATGCTACTTATAGAGATTTAATTAGAGAAAGATATCTTTTGCATGATTCTGATTTAACAAATAAAGAGAATGTCTTACTTCTTAAAGAGGTTAATAAAAAGATTTCAACTATTAATGATGAAGAATCAAGACAAAGAGATATTTTAATAACAAATATAAGAATGCTTATAGATCAACACTCTAATTCAGGCACTTTGTTTCTTGGAGGGGCATCTATGATTGCTACAGATATGATGTCATTTATTAAATCCGACTTAGCTGTATTTGGTGCTGGTGTTGCTTTTGTATTTTGTGTAATGCTTTATCTGTTCTTTCAGAATATTTTGTTTGTTATTTTGCCTCTTGCAAATGCGTTTATGACAACTGTTTTTACAGCAAGTATTTTAGGTTTAATGAATTGGAAGATCAGTGTTATTTCATCTAATTTTATTGCATTATTGTTGATCCTTACAATCTCTCTTACCGTTCATATATTAGTAAGATTTATTGAGCTTTCTAAACAGAGTCAAGATCTAGATGAAATTATAAATAAAACATTAAATCAGATGCTTATGCCATGCTTGTTTGCTGCTTTAACTACAGGAGTAGCCTTTCTTTCGTTATTAGTAGGTGATATCAAACCCGTTATAGAATTTGGAAAGATGATGTCTGTAGGAATTTTCTTTGCATTTATTTTTACTTTCACATTATTGCCAGTTGCAATGAAACTTCTTCTTAAAAAAGAAATTAATAAAACTCCATCTTGGATAAATGCTATACCTTCAAAGCTTGGAAATTTAACTTTAATTCATGGAAAATCAATGGCTGTATTATTTACGGCACTTTCATTGATTATGGTTTTTGGGATCTCAAAGTTAGAAGTTGAAAATAGATTCATAGATTACTTTGATCCAGAAACTGAAATATATAAAGGAATGCTTTTGTTAGATCAAGAACTAGGAGGAACAGCAACTCTTGAGATCTTAATAGATCAGCCAAAACAAAACCTTGAGGATGAATCAGGATCGAGTGATGATGATTTATTCGAAGATGATTTATTCGAAGATGATTCTAGTCAAGCATCTGGTTATTGGTGGAATGCTTCTTCACTTAATAAACTTGAAGCTATTCATGATTATTTAGATAACATTCCAGAAATTGGTAAAGTATTAAGTGTGGCTAGCGGAGTTAAATTAGCAAGAATGATTAATGATGAAAATGATTTAAATGATTTAGAGTTGGCTTTACTAAGATCAGTTTTACCAGAAGATATTAAACAAACTTTATTACATTCCTATATAAATAAGGATGATTCTAAAGTTAGGATTTCTGCAAGAGTATTAGAGTCAGCAAAATCATTAAATAGAAAGGATTTGCTAGAAAAGATTAATCATGACCTTGTTAATAAATTTAATTTATCCCCCGATCAATTTAAAGTTACAGGGTTAGCTGTTCTTTATAATAATATGCTTCAATCACTTTTTTCATCTCAAATTAAATCTTTGGGAGTTGTATTTACCGCTATTGGTATTATGTTGCTTATTCTTTTTAGGTCTTTTAAGGTGATGATAATCGCTCTTATTCCTAATTTAATTACTGCCGGTTCAGTACTTGGGATGCTAGGATTGTTATCTATTCCTCTCGATATAATGACTATTACTGTGGCAGCTATAAGTGTAGGAATGGCAGTGGATAATACCATTCATTATTTGTTTCGATATCGATCTGAGATTCAAAATGGTATTTTGCCAGATGATGTTGTTATAAATGCGCATAATTCAGTTGGTCGAGCAGTTTTTTATACCGCTGCTACGATAGCATCCGGGTTTTCTATTTTTGTGCTTTCTAACTTTACACCAACAGTACTTTTTGGAGTCTTTACAGCATTTGCCCTGATAGTTTCTTTTTTTGCGTCCTTAACATTGCTACCATTCTTGTTACATTTTTTTAGATTATTTATTCCAAGAGAGGCTTAGCATGAGTGGACCTTTAAAAGATATTACTTTGGTTGAATTTGTAGGAATTGGACCAGGCCCTTTTTGTGGGATGGTTTTAGCTGATCTAGGTGCTGATATTATTCGTATTGATCGATCTGCTCAACATGGACACGGAAATACAATTGATTTTCAACATCGCTCTAAATCTTCTTTAACAGCTGATTTAAAAAATCCTGATACAGTACAGGAAATTAAAAAATTATTATCTAAAGTTGATGGGCTAATAGAAGGTTTTCGTCCTGGGGTTATGGAAAGGTTAGGTTTAGGGCCAGATGATTGTTTAGCTATGAATAAAAATCTTGTTTATGGAAGAATGACAGGTTGGGGCCAAGAAGGCCCTTTAGCAAAAACTGCTGGCCATGATATTAATTATATTGCTTTAACTGGAGCTCTCGAAGCCATGGGGCGAAAAGGTGAAACCCCTCCGCCTCCTTTAAATTTGGTTGGAGATTTTGGTGGAGGAGGAATGTTCCTAGCCTTAGGTATAGTTTCTGCATTATTAAATATAAAAAATGGTGGCAAGGGGCAGGTTGTTGATGCTGCAATGGTTGATGGTGCATCAGTTTTAATGTCAATGTTTTATGCATTTAAAGCCTCTGGTTATTGGAAAGAGGAACGTGAATCCAATATGCTTGATGGCGGCGCTCATTTTTATGACACTTATAAATGCAAAGATGGAAAATTTTTATCTGTTGGAGCTATTGAACCTCAGTTTTATTCAGTTCTTTTAGAAAAATTAGAGATATCTGATCCAGATTTTCAAGAACAAATGAATCGTGAAAAATGGCCTGAATTAAAGGTAATAATGAAAGAAAAAATAAAATTAAAATCAAGAGATGAATGGGCTGAAATATTTGATGGTACTGATGCATGTGTGGCACCAGTGCTTACGTTGTCTGAAGCTCCTGAACATCATCACATGAAGGCTAGAAAATCATTTATTGAGTTTGAGGGAATTATGCAACCTGCTCCAGCTCCTAGATTTTCTGAATCTAATGCAAAGATTAGACATACACCTGTAAAAGCCGGACAAAATAATGATGAAATTTGTAAAAAGTTTGATCTAGACAGATCTTGTTTTAGTTAAAAAATCTTAATGTATTTTGATAGGTAGATTCTTTTAAAGTATCTATATTTATACCCATTAGCTTGCTAACTTCTTTGGCAATATGAGGTAAATACTTTGGTTCATTGATATTTTTCTTTGGTTTTTTAGGTAAATTTTTAGGAATAAGATAAGGAGAATCAGTTTCTAGCAACAATCGATTTAGAGGTATATTTTTAATGGATGCTCTAAGATTTTTATTCCTTTTTGCATCGCATATCCATCCAGTTAAACCGATATAAGCTCCAAGATCTAGATAATGATCTAATTCTTTTTGATTTCCTGTAAAGCAATGGACGACAAATCTTGGAAAAGGACCATTAATATTTTTAATAATGTTTATAAAATCTTCATGCGCATCTCTTTGGTGAAGATACAGGGGTAGATTAAGCTCCTGTGCAATTTTTATATGCATTTTAAAAGAATCTCTTTGGATGTCTGGCTTTGATAAATTTCTAAAATAATCTAATCCTGTCTCTCCAATTGCATCTGGGCTTATTTTTGTTAGTATTTTTAGTAAAGAGTCATAATTTAAATTTTCTATTTCTTTTGCATGATGGGGGTGGATTCCTCCAGTAATATAAAATTTTAATGGATTTTTTAATTTTAATTCTTCAATCGGCTTTAGATCACTTAAATTAGAAGAAACTAATACAAATTTTTTCACGTCTACATTCTCAGCATTTAACATGATTTCATCTAAATTTTCTCTTAATGAAGGGTGGGTAAAATTACACGCAATGTCTATGAATTCAGCCATTTTTATTTTCTATCAATTACAATATTCTAATTATCTATCAATATGAACCAGTTTGATCAATTTCATTCCGCTTTAGATCTGACTCAAGTTTCTGAGTCAGTTTTTTCATTTAATCCAGATTCAAAATATTTTGTTGGTAATACCCCTCATGGAGGGTACTTAATGGCTTTAATGCATAAGGCATTAGTTACTGTTTTACCTCACTCGTGCGCTTTAAATTCAAATATTTATTATTTAGATAGAACGGATGCAGCACCAGCAGAATTACATGTAGAGATGGTTAGATCTTCAAGAGGATCGTCAGCGGGCCAGGTTAAACTGATTCAAGGCGAACGTTTAACTTGTTTATTTTCTGCTATCTGTTCAGACTTTGAATTTATGAAAGGACATGATGGATTGAAAACCCCTTTACCAGATGTTATGAATTCCCTAGACGAAAAGAAATTTAAAGTAATGAATTACGAGAATTTAAAAAAAGGATATACCCCATCATTTATTCAACAGCTTGATATATCTGTTTATCCAGATCATGCATGGTGGGACAGAGAATTATCTGTTGAAAATGCTGAGGCAAGATGTTCGGCATACCTTGAATTAAAAGGTGGGGTTGCTGATGGCTATGTACTATCTTATTTATCAGATATCTTACCTCCAGTTGTTCAAAATAAATATGGTTCATTGGGTTGGGTTCCAACATTATCACTTACTACAAACATTAGACAATTGCCAACCACATCTAAACTTTTTATTGATGGGATTGCAAAAGACATAAATAAAGGATATTTTGAGCAAGATTGCAATATCTGGGATTTGAATGCTAATTTGGTTGCTACGAGCAGGCAATTAGCAAAAATCTTAAAATCAGAAGAAAAAATTTCTTCATCATAATATAAGGAAACCAAATGAAATTTACTGGTACTAAAAACTATGTTTCAACAGAGGACTTAAGCTTAGCTGTAAATGCAACTATTGCACTTGAGAGACCATTAATTATTAAAGGTGAACCAGGAACTGGCAAAACACTTCTTGCAATTGAGGTTGCTCAAAATTTAGGCATGGACTTAATTGAATGGCACATAAAATCAACAACTAAAGCTTCTCAAGGATTATATGAATATGATGCAGTAACTAGATTAAGAGATTCACAACTTGGCGATGAAAGAGTTAAGGATGTTAAGAATTATATTAAAAAAGGAAAATTATGGGATGCCTTTGAATCAGACAAGCAAGTGGTCCTTTTGATTGATGAGATAGATAAAGCTGATATTGAATTTCCAAATGACTTGCTTCAAGAGCTGGATCGCATGGAATTTTTTTGTTATGAAACAGGTGAGACAATTAAAGCCAAACACCGACCCGTCATATTTATTACCTCTAACAATGAGAAGGAGTTACCAGATGCATTTTTAAGAAGATGCTTCTTTCATTACATACAATTTCCAGATAGAAAAACAATGATAGATATTATAAAAGTTCATTACCCTAGAATTAAAAAGTCTCTTGTTAAGGAAGCCTTAGATATATTTTTTGATATAAGAAAAATACCTGGAATGAAAAAGAAACCATCTACTTCAGAACTAATTGATTGGTTAAAATTGCTTATGTCCGATGAATTACCTGATGAAATTTTAAAAAATGCTGATCCTTCAAAGGCTATTCCACCTTTATACGGTGCATTATTAAAAAATGAACAAGATGTTCAATTGCTTCAAAGACTAGCTTTTATGTCAAGACGAGATCAATCTAAATCTAAATAAATGTTAATTAACCTTTTTCACACAGTTAGAGCTTCTGGTGTTCCATGCACTCTCAGAGAGTTGCTTGATTTATTGGGAGCGCTTGAAAAGAAACTAGTATTTGGTGACATGGATAATTTTTATTTTTTATCTCGGACCATCCTTGTTAAAGATGAAAAAAATTATGATAAATTTGACCGTGCCTTTGAAATCTATTTTAAGGGTATTGAAAATTTAGAAGATATTTTTCAAGCTTTAATACCTGATGATTGGTTGCGTAAAGCCTTTGAAAAAGAACTTGATCCAGAAGAGCTAAAAAAAATTAAATCTTTAGGCGGGTTAGAAAAACTTTTAGAAGAATTTAAAAAAAGAATGGAAGAACAAAAAGAGAGACACGAAGGTGGAAATAAGTGGATAGGCACAAATGGAACATCTCCTTTTGGCAATAATGGACAAAACCCTGAGGGGATACGAGTTGGTGGAGAAGGAGGTCAAAAAAAAGCAGTAAAAGTATGGGAGCAGCGTCAATATCAAAATTTAGATGATTCTGTAGAAATTGGAACTAGAAATATAAAAATGGCCTTAAGAAGGCTTCGTAAATTTGCAAGACAGAGTCTTGATTATGAATTAGATATGGAGGGCACAATTAAATCCACTGCAAAAAATGCTGGTATTTTGGATATCAATATGATTCCAGAAAGAACCAACCATGTAAAAGTTTTAATATTCTTTGATGTTGGAGGCTCTATGGATCCCTATATTAAATTATGTGAAGAACTTTTTTCAGCTATAAAGACAGAATTTAAGCATTTGAAATATTTTTATTTTCATAATTGTATATATGAGTCTGTTTGGGAGGATAATAGAAGAAGAAGCCAAGAAAGATTTTTAATTCAAAATATTATTAATAAATATGGTTCTGATTATAAAGTTATTTTTGTTGGTGATGCGACTATGGCACCATATGAAATTACAAATTCTGGTGGCAGTATTGAGCATTGGAATGAGGAACCAGGAGGCGTAATAATTAAACGCCTGTGTGAGCATTTTGATAATGTGGCTTGGCTTAACCCAGTACCTGATGATCATTGGGACTATACCTCATCTTTATGTATCATAAGGGATTTATTAACTCACAGAATGTATCCACTTACATTAAAGGGATTAGAGGAGGGGATGTCTGAATTATCAAAATGAATATTACTAATAATATTACTAATACGACACAAAGTACTGGAATCAAGTGGGGGCCTTTCACTCTTCGTATTCCATTTATCCATATTAAATTAAGAGCACCTGAATTTCTTCAGGGTTTAGTTATATCAGGAGCAACTGCATTTGCCGCTGCTCCACTTGCTATGAAGTTAGGATTAACTTTTGATGAAGCGGTTGCTTTAAGTTTAGTTGCAGGAACTTTAATTTCATCTGGCCCTTTAATTTTTGGTGAACCTATGGCTCCTGGTTGGGTTACACCTGCTGTTCCTATTGTAATGGGAGCTCTTGCTGCGGCTGGTTTTTATGGTGTTCCACCCGATGGTGCAGAGACCTGTATTGATGGAGTTTGTAAATATAATCCAGAAACATTCCAATTTATGGCTGCAATGTGTTTTGAGTTTACTGCCCTTATTCTAATTTTAGGTTTAACAGGTTGGGGAAAACTCTTAATTGAAAAAATACCAAATGGTTTAAAAGCAGGAATAATCTTAGGTGCAGCTTTGGCAGCATTTTATCAGGTATTTTATGTCGATTTCGAAGCGTATTTAGTCCAACCTATTTCAATGACTATTGCAATCGTTCTATGTGTTATTACTACTTTCTCTAATCCATTTAAAAAAATAGCTACAAAGAATAAATTTTTTGAAATAGTTGGATCTTTAGGTCTTCTCCCGGGTTTTTTAATAGCAGGTTTCGCTGCATTTATGATCGGAGAGATTAACTTTAATATTGAATGGGGATTCAAAATTCCTGCAATTGGAAGTTTGATTGAGAGAACTTCACCTTTTTATATAGGGTTACCAACAATTGAAATGTATAAAGATGCTTTTCCATTAGTGATTATTGGATATATGTTGTTATTTGGTGATTTGGTAACAGCAACCGAGGTTCTGAAAGATGCACAAAAATATAGAGAAGATGAGAAACTACCCATAGATTTAAATCGTTCTCATCTTTCAGTTGGTATTAGAAATTTACTTGGAGGACTTATTAATCCGTTTTTCCCAACACAGGGCGCTCTATGGACGGGTGTTCATGTAGTAGTTGCTGAACAGTGGAAAAAAGGTCCAAAAAACATGCCTTCTATTTTTGATGGCATAGGATCTTATTACTTAATGGGTATTCCTTTTCTATATTTCACTTTACCCTTTGTGACACTCATGCAACCTCTTATGGTTATGGCGCTTACTTTAACTTTAATACTTACTGGTTTTGCATGTGCATATGTAGCTATGGCTATACCAAAGAAAAATTCAGAGATGGCCACTGCATTACTTGTTGCATTTTTTATAACTTTTTATAGTGCATGGGTTGGTTTGCTTATTGGTCTTTTGCTTTCAATTTTTGTTGATGGTCTTGAAGAAGAAACTTTATGAGTCAATATGCTTTAGAGATTAAAAACCTAAATAAAACCTATGCTTCAGGAGTTGTTGCCTTAAAAGGAATTGATCTAAAAGTATCTGAAGGAGATTTTTTTGCTTTGCTTGGTCCTAATGGTGCAGGCAAGTCTTCAACAATTGGAATTATTGCTTCTCTTGTAACCAAATCTTCTGGGAAAGTTAAAATTTTTGATATAGATATAGATCAAAATTTCCCTGAAGCTAAGCGAATGCTTGGGGTTGTTTCTCAAGAAATTAATTTTAATAATTTTGAGAAGGTATTTGATATCGTAACTACTCAGGCAGGATATTATGGAATACCTTTAAAAGCTGCTAAAGAAAAAACTGAAGTTGTATTAAAACGATTAGGTTTATGGGAAAAAAGAGATGAACAAGCTCGAAACTTATCCGGTGGCTTTAAAAGAAGATTGATGATTGCAAAAGCATTAATTCATGAACCAAATTTATTAATTCTAGATGAACCTACAGCCGGTGTTGATATTGAATTAAGAAGAGAAATGTGGGATTTTCTAAAGGAAATAAATGCCAATGGGACAACCATTATATTAACTACTCATTATTTAGAAGAAGCAGAGCAATTATGTAAAAATATTGCAATTATTGATCATGGTGATTTGGTTGAAAATACCAGCATGAAAAATCTTCTAAGTCAGCTCGATGTTCAAGGTTATGTTCTAGATATAGATAAATCACTTGATAGTCCTCCATCATTACATAATTATTCTATTTCATTAGAAGATCCCTCCACTCTCAATGTAACAATCAAAAAAAATCAATCAATCAATGATTTATTTAATGAATTATCATCAATAGGAATCAAAGTGACTTCAATGAGAAATAAGTCAAACAGATTAGAAGAGATGTTTATTGAAATGGTTAAAAGGGGTTATCAATGATAATAAATAATGAGATCTTAACCGGATTAACAACTCTCATAAGAAAAGAAATAAAGCGGTTTTTAAGAATCTGGGTGCAAACCCTTGTCCCACCAGCAGTAACCATGTCTTTATATTTTGTAATTTTTGGTTCATTAATTGGTCCAAGAATTGGCTCTATGGACGGGCTTGATTACATACAATTTATGATACCTGGCTTGATTATGATGGCAGTTATTACAAATTCTTATGCGAATGTAGTTTCCTCGTTTTATGCTGTTAAATTTCAAAAATCTATTGAAGAATTACTTATTTCACCTATGCCTAATTGGACTATTTTATTGGGTTTTGTAATGGGAGGTGTTTGTCGGGGAGTCATAATAGGATTTATAGTTTTTGGTGTGAGCTTATTTTTTTATCCAGCTTTTTCAGTAGTAAATCCTGGTCTTACCGTTACAGTGTTGCTTTTAACAACTATTCTTTTTTCATTGATGGGTTTTTTAAATGCAGTTTTTGCAGACAGTTTTGATGATATATCCGTAATCCCAACCTTTGTTTTAACACCTTTGATTTATCTTGGAGGGGTTTTTTATTCTATAAATATATTACCTGAATTTTGGCGAAATATTTCAATGGGAAATCCTATGCTTTATGTAGTAAATACTTTTAGAGAAGGAATGTTGGGTGTTAGTGATGTGTCTATACCATTTGCTCTTTCAATGATTGTATTTTTTATAATTTTACTAGGCTCTTTAAGTCTTTATCTATTACATAAAGGCACAGGAATACGTCAGTGAAAACTAGATTTCTTGGAAAAAAAACTCCTGGAATTAGCAAATACTCACCAAAAATTTTAGAAAAGGTTGAGCGAGCCAATATTCAATCAATGAGCTCCTTTTTTGGATGTGATTTTTGGAATGCTTATGAGTTTTCATTTTTAAATAGTTCTAATCAACCTGTATTGGAAACCTTAGAAATTATCATTCCAATGACTTCATTAAATACCGTTGAATCTAAGTCTTTAAAACTATATTTAGCATCGTTCTACAATAAGAAATTTAGTAACATTCAAAATGCTCTTAAGTTAATAGAGAAAGATTTATATAAATTAGTTAAAACAAAGGTATCCGTTACCAAAGTTAAAAAACACCCGGAGCCTCCACAGTCCTTGCTTGTAAATAATAAAAAAAATTTAATTCCAAAAAATAAAATTATTAGGTTTGAGGGGTTTAGATCAATTTGTCCAGTTACCAATCAGCCTGACTGGGCAAACATTTATATTCACTCATCTGACGATCGGATTGATGCAAAAAAATTAAATAGATTACTGAAATCGTATAGAGAACATGGAGATTTCCATGAAACTTGTATAGAGTCTATTTTTTTGTTACTCCTTGATGATTTTAAGTTATCCAATGTAACTATTTTTGGAAGGTTTCTTAGAAGAGGTGGGATAGATATAAATCCTTTAAGGTCAACTCAAAGCAAGTTACTTTTTTCAAATTTCAGAGATTTGTCTCAATAATAAAAGTACTGGCAATTGATGAAAGCGGGGCATAGGAAGATATCCATAGATGCTGCATCAAAATTTTCAAATCTTGAATCTATTAAGTTGAATCATGTGGCAATTATTTCTCAATTGCATGAATTTGAAAAAAGATATATAAAACAATATGGATCATTTTATAGAAAAAGCTTTAAATCTTCCTCCTATTGATCAGATAGGATTCGTCGTTAAAGATATTGAGGCTTCTATCAAACTTTATGATCCTTTATTCGGTCCTTTTTCTACGATGGAACCTGATGAGATGACTTATCTTTATCGTGGGATTGAAGAACCTTGCAAAATGCGATTAGCATTTGGTAAAACTGGTAATATTGAAATTGAACTCATTGAACTCATCTCAGGCAAATCACCTCATAAAGAATTTCTAGATGCTGGGCGTGAGGGTATACATCATATCCGTTTCATAGTTGATGATTTAGATAAATCAGTTACTGCTGCAAAAAAACTTAAATTTAAGCCTATCTGGACCAGAAAATTTGCTGAAGGATTGGCTGTGGCCTATCTCGAAAGGAATAATGACCCTTTATTGATCGAGTTTTTTGAAAATCATGGGACTATGCCAGAGTAACTAGATTGGCAAAAAGAGAAGCAAATTAACCATTTTTTCCTTGTGCATATTCATGCATAGGTCTAATAATTTCATCGGCGTAACGTTGCATCTGATCAATTTTTTGTTGAATAGTGGATTCCCAACCTATTGAGAATGCAAACGGAGCATTAACAGTAGCTGTCACCCCAAGATCGTAAAGCTTTTTGAGTGTATCGAGATCATGCTCTATAGTTAATCCTAATATTGTTTCAAATGGTTGATCAGATCTACCTGCTCTCTTACGATAAGTATTTAATTTATTTAATAAATCAGGGATCTCATCAGGATGATTTCCAACACCTATAAAACCATCAGCTCTTTTTGCCATTCTCCTCAGTGCAACATCACTAGAGCCTCCCATTAGAATAGGTATACGATTCTTTGGAGAGGGGAGAATACGCAATTTTTTAAATTGTATATATTGTCCTTGATATTCAGACCATTCACCTGACCAAAGTAATTCAATCACATCTAAACACTCATCATATCTTTTTCCTCTTAACTTAAAATCAAGACCATAAGCTTCATATTCTTCCTGCATCCATCCCACGCCAGCTCCCAGCATAAATCTATCATTGGAGAGAATAGCTAATGTTCCTGTAGCTTTAGCGACTTCAATAGGGTTTCTTAAAGGTAAAATGTACACTGCAGTAGAAAGTCTGAGCTTTGAAGTAACAGCTGCCATATTAGCTAAAGTTACCCAAGGATCTGGATAATCTCTATCATCACCCATTGGTGCAGTTCCGTCTTCTGAGTAGGGATAGATAGACTTAATTGTTTTTGGAAAGAATGCATGGTCAGCATTCATAACTCCATAGAAATTATTATCTTCAGCTGCTTTTGCAATTTCTGAATATTGATCAGTTTCAGACCAAACAAGCATTTGCCAAAATTTCATGAATTATATTTTCCTCCTGAGTAACAATATATATTATATAAATATCATGTAAAATCATCATCCACAGGAGAGATGGCAGAGTGGTCGATTGCGCTACCTTGGAAAACCTTATAAGCCTTTATTTTCCTGTTACGCCTAATACCAAATATCCCTTAAATACAGCCTTTCTAGGACATTCTGATATTTGCTGATAATTAGTAAAACAGGGTGATATGGGTAAGAGTTACCCCCAAAGTTACCCTCAAGAGTTTATTACCCAATTAAAAAAGGACTGAGTCTACAAAAAGACTGGGATGCGAATTAACCCTTTGTATCTTCTGTAGAAGAACCTAGTTCATTACAACGATTTATGATTCCCTTCCAAGGTTCACTTGCCCAGTCTTTTGGTACTTTCAAAATTTCTGAAGTTGCTACCTCTTTAAATGCAATGTCTCCGACACATATTCTTTGTTGACATAAAGGTTCCTCAACCTGACAATTGTTTACAAAAGCAGTCTTCCAACCTAATCGAAAATTATAATCAGATTCATCGCTGTCTATTGATTCAATATTTACATCATAATTACCAACTAAAGAATTGAAAAGTAAATGTTTTGTTAGAAGATAAGATATTAAAAATATAATTATAGCCAATAAAAACTTTTTCATATGTTATTACAGTCCTTCTACTCTATTACATTTATGCATTTTCCTACTTGTAGTTCTTATGCCTCCCTGAGGACGAATGTAGGTAAAAAATCCTTTGGTCAAAATTAATCCAGTCCGTTCAAGGACGTAACTGCTAATGGAGCTTGAGCTTCTGCATTCAACTTCTGATTTACATGAGCTCCACTCTATAAAGTATTCTCTAAAAAGTTGTCTACCACCAGCGTTCAGTTTTGCACTCATCTTATTCCCTGATATCTAAAATTTTGCCCCTATAAGTACATGTGGCAACATTTTGATTAGTAGCAATACTAATAGATATAGTTCCAGTTGCACACAATCTGGCAACCGTTGCAATAAACCATTCTGGTCTGTGATTTACTCCTCCCATATAAATTGAAAGCACATCTCCCTCTTGACAGTTTCCCATCACATTATTGTTTGAAGGTTTCAACTGAATTTTTTTAATATTTTTTACGTGACAAAGATTTGGATGTTTTGTAACAACTAAATTATCAGAGATCTTATTATCAGTTGCTTCAAGATTTACAGTCTGAAGGGTAAAAATTCCTAATATTAAAATGTTTTTTATTTTCATGTTAATTTCCTACTTTGAACACATAAACGATAGATAGTTGAATATGTTTAAAGTATAAACTATAAATAGTAGTCAACAAAAAGAGGGGATAGCGAAATGAAAAACATCCTCTACAACCCTCGGTGTGTGTTTGCTATAGTTAGAAGCTATGAGAAAACTTCTACCCATTCTGTGTTTATTGATTCTGAGCTCTTGCTCACCCACACTAGAAATTCCATCTGACCAGCTGGTTAAAAGAAATGGCATTACCTACGAAATTAATTCACAAACTCCGTTTAGTGGAAGAGCAGTTTCTTACTACGAGAACGGTCAAGTAAAGTTCAAAGAAAATTATAAAGACGGAGACCTGAACGGACCTTATGAGACTTACTATGAGAATGGGCAATTAGAAATTAAAGGAAATTACAAAGATGGAGTGGCTAACGGACTTGCTGAGGTTTATTTCGAGAATGGTCAATTAAAGAGGAAAGGAAAAGCTAAAGAAGGAAACCAACACGGACTAAGTGAGACTTACTATGAGAATGGGCAATTAGAAATTAAAGGAAATTACAAAGATGGAGAAGAAGACGGACTTTTTGAGGGTTACCACGACAACGGTCAATTACAATATAAAGGAGTCTTCAATGATGGAAAAGCGGACGGAATCATAGAGAAGTACTTCGATAACGGTCAGTTAGAGATTAAATATTGTTTTCAAGAGGGTGAAAGAGTAGACATGTCCTACTGTGAGAAATAGATAGGTTCTTCCTCATTATACACCTAGGGTTAATTCGCACCCCAGCATCTTTCTAGCCACAAGCCAGAAAAACCCATGTCATGTCCGTTAATGAATCGGCTTATCGGCTAGGCGTTCGTTGTATTACAGCAGGGTGCTTATTTGCAATTCACTATAGATAAATATTCTGAGGGCCTTTTGGTATTCAACCAAGAAATCCAACAAGAGTTTATTCCATCACCATTTTTATCCTTTGCAATAACATTCACTTTGAAGACTTTGTAAAGCTTGTTTTTATTGTCATAAACCTTAATTTCATCTCCAACAGTTATTGAAGTTTTGTTGGTTGAAACATCCCAGCTTACAGATGTTGTCAGGCCAAAAAAATTTTTTTCAGTCAGTGTCATTGCAGAGCTTCCGCTCCAGTAAGCGCTATTAGAATATGTTTCAGCAAAAGCTCCAAAGCTTATAAAGACCATCAAAACTAAGGTAAGGGTGTTTTTCATGCGTCTTTTAGAGCACCTTGCAAGACCCTTCTCCATCTTGAGAGGTGCTTCCCGTAATATTTGTCTTACTTTTTATAAATCTCTTGAGTGAATATTTCATAGGTAGATTATTCATGTCTCCACCATTAAGAATATTAGATAAATCAATGCTCCAATTCATTTGCTCTAGTTCGACACGAGTTTGATATTCATCATATTGACTTCCATAAGGCAATTTGATTGAAAAAATATACTTCATCACATTGTCGTACCTCTGAAAACTTCCTTCTTGAACATCATCATCTAATAACTGCAGCTCATTTACTGCATCAACAGTCCTATCTAGCTGTGGATCAAAGTAATAATATGGAGTCCAGCCTTTATGATTATCAAACTTAGTGAGCCAAATATCATTGTTAAAAGCTGAAAGTACTGAGACTTTTTTTGTATCGTATTTCTCATTCTTCCCTTTCGAATTCATGCTGACATCAGCCTCTACAAAGCAATCTATATAAAATAGCTTCTCCATAGATATTTCTTCGAATACTTCAGGCGTAATAGAGCCTGTATTAATATGGTCTATAACTTCATTAAAATAATCTTTGGCTCCATAAACTGTCAAAGATAGTAAAAATGGAATTATCAGCAGGAGTTTATTCAAAGGGATCTCCACTTTCTAAAACCTCATCCATATCTGCAAAAGCTTCAAAGCTTCCAAAAACTAACAAAACTAAGGCAAGGGTTTGTTTCATATATTAATTATTCAAGCTATCCAACCGTCTCATTCTTTTTAAGCATTAGCTCTTTTTAAAAGATTAGAAAGCCTGTCTATAACTTCCTCCTTTTCATTAGGAGTAAAGTTATCTTCAACGGCATGGAGGTTATCAAATAACCTATCAACGATAACATCTTGAAGGGCGATTAGCTTTTTCATATGGAGTCGATGAAGCTAGAATTTATTATCTTTTTCAATAATCTTGCAGTTGCCCCTATGTTCTTGAGGACCGCGAGTAAGTTCCAAAGTTTCTCTATTGATGTGGTAAACGGCATATTCTCGACAACCATCGTTCACGGAACAATAGGAAAGAAATAAAGTGCTACTGCTCATTTCTGTCTTTACTTTTTTGATTGTAGCCATGCCTGCACCTTCTAAATGTTCAATCCAAGCAGTTCTGTTTTCTGTAAAAGTTCCTGTCTTTGCATTCGTATCAATTGAATATTCAAACAGCCAAGGCTTGCCATCTATTGTCTTGGGTGGTGGGTTGTCACCTAAATTTTCCATTTCACACTCAAAAAAAATCTCTTTTGCAAAAGCACTTGTGGCCATAAGCATTGTTAATAGTATTGTTAGTTTTTTCATAATCTCCCCTTTAAAAATTAGTATGATTAATTAAAGCATAATCTAAGAATTAAACGAAATCGCAACCTCGATGTGTGTTTGTTATAGTGAGAACCTATGCTTATTTTTGTGCTTCAATTTGTGCTCTTATAATCAACTTAAAGTACAATTCCCTTTCTTATAAGCAGGAGAGATGGCAGAGTGGTCGATTGCGCTACCTTGGAAAGGTAGTAACTGGGCAACTGGTTCCGGGGTTCGAATCCCCGTCTCTCCGCCATTGGTATCATAATTTAATACTTCAACCAATTCTTGGTAAAAGATATCTCTATTAACTAGTTTGGATCCATTTATCAATCAATTCTTCTAAAATAAATAAAGGAACAATGCCTTGATCTAGAACAATTGAGTGAAAGGTTTTTAAATCAAACTTATCCCCCATCGTATTTTGAGCTTTTTTTCTAAGTTCAAGAATTTTTAACATACCCATTTTGTAACTAGTGGCTTGGCCTGGCCAAACAATGTAACGTTCAATTTCTACTCTCACTTCTGTATCAGACATTCCTGTTGTTTTTTTCATATATTCCATGGCTTTTTCCCTGGTCCATTTTTTAAAGTGGATGCCTGTATCAACAACCAATCTATTAGCTCTAAACATTTCACTTTGAAGGACACCAAGTTCGTCGTAAAGATTTTTAGTCATGCCAACTTCAACTGCTAATTGTTCAGAGTAAAGAGCCCAACCCTCGGTGAAGGCAGAAGTTCTATAACCCATTTTTCTATAGAGCGTTAAATCTTTATTTTCTTGATTTAGCGCTATTTGGAAGTGATGACCAGGAACTGCTTCATGGAATGTCAATGTCCTCATTCCAAAAGTAGGGGTTTGTTTGATGTCATATAAGTTTGCATAAAAAACTCCAGGACGCGAACCATCTAAGCTAGGGGCTTGATAGTAACCTCCTGCAGCTGTTTTTTCTGAGTATTCTGGTACAGCCCTTACTTCTACAGGGCTAGCTGGAAATCTTTCAAAATAGGGCCTCACATCTTCTTCTGCTTCTTTAACCATTTGATTATAATCAGCAACTACAATTTCTTTCCTATCAGGAGTGTCTTCATATAGGAAATCTGGATTTTCATTTAAATCATTCATCATCTCGCCAAGTGGCTTATTAACCTCATAACCAAGAGTAGAAAAGATTTCTTTCATTCTATTTCCAATCCGTTCAACTTCTAAAAGTCCAATTTGATGAATCTCCTCAGCTGTATAATCAGTTGTTGTATAAGATCTTAGTCTAGCTGCATAGAAAGCATCACCATTTGGAAGAGACCAAACACCGTGACGCTGATTAGCATTTTCATAATTCATTTCCATGAATTCTAAAATTGATTTGTACCCTGGTTTCACATCTGATTGAATCACTGCGCTTAGTTCATTTATAAGGCTTTCTTTTTTTTGCGAGCTAATATCTAACTCACCAACTTTTTTAATAAATATTTGCATTAAAGGATTGTCAGCATCCTCATAAGCAATAAATTCTTTTAACTGCCTGATGACATGATCAAAGACATATTGAGGCGCAAAAATGCCTAATTTTTTTTGTTCTTTAAGCCAAACTAGATCCGAGTTAAATGAATCATCAAACAGCATTATTCTTTTAATATAATCCGTAGCCTCTCTATAATTTCTAATTGGATGGGTATCCGTCATAAATTCGACCAAGTTTAGGTGATTCCCGCTTATTTGATTGAATGGATAAGAGTGGTATCTAAAATTTTCAAATTGGTTAATGCTATTTTCAGTATCAAATATTGCAATCTTTTGAGTTATCTTTTGAACATCGGATAAATTATTAGGATTGTATTTTTTAAGCATTGAAAGATGTTTAATATTATCTAGGTGATCTTTTTCACCATCTTCTAAAGTATCAATTGAGAGCTTTTGATTGTGTTTCAAAATTGCATTATATGGATCAAAAATTCCTAAGTAGGTCATAAATTCTGGAGAATCCAGAAGACTCATGGTTAGTTCTTTGGCGAGATAATGATCTAAAGAGTGCGGCTTCATCAAAAATAAATTAGCCATATACAGTGATACAAAAGCTAGGCCACCTAAAATGAGGTAGCCAATATATTTAAATAATTTTTTCATACAATAATCCTTATTTCTTTTATCCTGATTTAATTAACTCTGTCTAGGTATATACCTTTGTTCAGTTAAAAAGGTTGCAACTTCATGTGGTATATTTATTTTACCATTTAACCTAGAGTTTTACGTATGACTAATCCATTTCACCTAGCAATACCTGTCAGTGATTTAGATAAAGCAGCAGCATTCTATGAAAATGTAATAGGTTGTAAAAGGGGCAGGGAGGCCAAGCATTGGATTGACTTTGATTTATTTGGACATCAGCTTGTATGTCATTATGTAGAGACACCCAGCTCATATCATTCAAATCCAGTAGATGGTGATGATGTTCCAGTGCCACACTTTGGAGTCATACTTAATATCGATGAGTTTGATGTATTGGCAAAACGACTAATAGAGGCAAATCAATCTTTCATTATTGAACCAAGAATTAGATTTAAAGGAAAGTCTGGTGAGCAGAGAACTATGTTTTTAAAAGACCCAAGCAATAATGCAATTGAATTTAAAGCTTTTGCTAATTTAGATAATTTATTTAAATCCTAAACTTCTAGCAGCTATTGGGTTAGACATAACCCCTTTATCTATTTTTTGATAAAAGCTAGAGGTTTTTTTAAAAACACTTTCTTTTATTAACCATTTCCCAGATTCTTTTATATAAATATCCTTATAAAAGCCAGTTAAATTTAGAGTGATTTTTTTGTTGGTATCTACTAAAAAATAGCTTAATGACCAATGAGCGGATGCATTGTTTTTTGTAATTTTAATTATTGGATTTTTTCCAGAGTGGTGTTCAAGTAGATGGTCAAAACAGGAAAATACTTTAAATTCATTAACCATTTTTTTTGCTGTATTAAATATTCCAAAATCTTCATAGTCAATATGAACAGCATTGTGACTAAAGCATTCAATCATTGATTGAGTATCCTTTGTATCACAGGCATCAAAGTAGCGATACTTAAGGTTTTTGATTGCTTCACAATCTTCTAAATGAGTTATTCGTGTGTTTATCGATTGAGATAAATTCATGTTCTATTCATTATTATATAAATAATCGCATTGAGCATTGACTTATGAGAGATATTATTATTAAATACTGTATATATATACAGTATAATTAAAATTATGGATAATATAATACATTTACAATTTACAGATCCAATTATTGATGAGTTTGAAGCATTTGTTGATAAAACAGCTGGATTAAAGACCATTGCTTTTAAATACTTTGGTGCTGATAGTGATAAAGCTGCTGATTATCTTAATATCGAAAGGCTTGGAAGTTTAAAATCAACTGATAAAATTGACCAATTTCAAGTTGGTAATTTTCAAGAATTTTATCAGCCAGAACTATCGTTTTAAGTTTTTAGATAATTAAAGGGTTACTTTTCATCTACTAAATTCTCTATATAATTTTATATAGTTGTCGCATATTTAGATTACTAAGGGGATTTGTATATGCTTGTTTTGGTACCCTTGCACAGGAGGTGATCTTATTAGTATTTATATTAAATTAGAAATCGGAGGTTTTATCTTCTGACACAGGCTAAATTTCTGAATTCGTCTACTAGACTTATCTAACTCTAGTAGTTTGAAGCCTCCTTAGGGAGGCTTCTTTTTTAATAAATAAACCCTTTATCACGAGAATAAACATTATAATTCTCATTTTTTAACTTTCTAATTCATTATTATTTATATGGAACTTAAAAATTGGATACTATTAATTGTTCTAGCTGCAATATGGGGCAGTGCATTTATGTTCATTAAAATCTCAACAGAAGACTTTGGCCCAAATCTTTTGGTTGCTCTTAGATTGCTTTTAGCTGGAATTATTTTTACACCTTTTTTGCTTCAGAAAAAAAATAGAATTTACTTTAAATCTTATTTGCCTGGGATTTTGATTTTAGCTATTTTTAATAATGCATTACCTTTTACAATGTTTTCTTATGCCTCTCTTGGAGCAACTTCTAATATGCTTGCTATTCTTAATGGAGCTACTGCATTAATAACAATGGTAATAGCATTCTTTTGGTTAAAAGAAGCCATATCATTCAAGCAGTTTTTAGGCCTTATACTTGGTTTTATAGGGATAATTATTTTGGTCAATCCTTTAAATAGTTCCGCAACTATTATGGCAAGTTTTGCAGCTTTAATAGGAGCATCATGTTATGCGTTTGGTGCAAATTACATTCAGAAGCATCACTTAGATTCAAATAAATTCGTTTTAGTAGGATGGGCTATGTTATTTGGTGGTTTATTGATGATCCCATTAGCTATTACAAATCTACCTGATCATTTACCAAGCACAAAGTCTATACTTTCTCTTTTATGGCTTTCAATTATTGCCACAGGAATGGCATATCTCGTGTTTGTTAAATTAATTGAGAATATAGGAGCAGTTAGAACATCAACAGTGACATATTTAATACCAGTTTTTGGTATTTTGTGGGGTTATATATTTTTAAACGAACTTATTACATGGATTATATTGGGTGGTTTTGTTTTTATCATGATTGGCATATATTTAGCTAATTCAAATTTTCAAACTACAGTGGAGAAATAATATGAGTTACACCGAACAAGAATTAGCTAAAGCTGATGAGGTAATACCAAGAGTGAGCCTTACAAATTATAAAAATGATAACAATAGAAAAATAATGGTAGATGTAAGACAGTTAGAGGAATTGCAAGCATCTGGAACAGTAAAAGGCGCGCTACATATTCCAAAAGGAGTTATTGAATTTAGAATGAATAATAATAAGGATGTACATGAAGATACATCTATTTATGTATTTTGTGCTATTGGTATTAGATCTGCATTAGCAGGATACAATTTAAAAAAAATTGGATATAAAAATGTTTTTAATCTTATTGGTTTTCAAGATATCCTTGATCAAGGCGCTGAGATTGAAAGTGTTTCTTAATAAAGGAGTATAAAAATTATGTTTAGTCATATTATGGTTGGAGCAAATGATATAGAAGCATCTAAAATTTTTTATGACAAAGTTTTAGGTGTCCTTGGATGTGAGCCTGGATTATTATCAGAAAATTTAACAGGTCAAAAACGGTACATGTATTTCTTGGACGGCAGTACGTTTTTAATTACTGAACCAATAGACGGAAATCCTTCCACGCATGGCAATGGATCAACTATTGGTTTTAATGTGCCCGATGAAGTTACCGGAGATACTTGGTATGAAGTAGGCCTAGAGAATGGTGGTACTGATTGCGAAGATCCTCCTGGTGTCAGAGAGGGCATGGGCGTAAAAATGTATCTTGCTTATTTACAAGATCCATCAGGTAATAAAATTTGCGCACTCAAAAGATTAGCGTAAATTAAATAGATTTTTTTTATTAAACTGGCACGCCCGGAGAGATTCGAACTCCCGACCCCTTGGTTCGAAGCCAAGTACTCTATCCAGCTGAGCTACGGGCGCTTGTATAGATTATGCATTCTATTTACTTTAGGCCTGTCAATCAATGTAATTTAATTGTAAAAATAAATGTTGAAAGAATATGCATTGGTTACCATAATAAAGTTTGATTATCATTTAGGAACAAAAAGTGAATAAAAAATTTATCTTGTATTTATTAATTGGCTTAATTATTGGCTGTTCAAAACCTTCTGAAAATTCTTCAGCTTTGCCTGGATCATTGGATGATTCACAAGATGGATTTTTAAATATTGCTGGTGCAAGAATTGGTCTTGCATCTCAACCAGAAATTGATTGGGATTTTCAAGCAGTTGACCCTTATATGGATGTTAATTCAAAAATAAGCTCCTCTAGAGTTCCTTTGTTTGGTGATTTACATGTCCATACAAAATATTCCTTCGATGCTTATATTTTTGGAACGCTTGCTAGTCCTGATGATGCTTATGAATTTGCTAAAGGAGCGCCATTACGTCATCCAGCAGGATTTGACATGCAATTAAAAAGACCTTTAGATTTTTATGGAGTTACAGATCATGGAACATTTTTAGGTCAAGTTGAAGAAGCAGCTACACCTGGAACTGTTTATTATGAAGCACCTTCAAGTATTCAAGTTCGAGATATTAATTCAGTTGAAAATCTTAATTTATCAACATTTGATGCTAGGAGAGAAGCATTTGGTGGATTTTTATTAAAAACAACTACTGCCCTAAGAGAGGGGAAGCTTGATATTCGGTATGTGGATAAAGTTAGTAGAACTGCGTGGGCAGACATTGTAGCGGCAGCTGAAAGACATAATGATCCTGGAAAGTTTACAACTTTTATTGGTTTTGAATATACAGCCTCAACGCCAGATATGGGTAACTTACATAGAAATGTTATTTTTAGAGGAGATGGAAATAGAATTCCATCTGTACCATATGGGAGAGCTAATTCTAATTCTCCTGAAGGTCTATGGAATTGGATGGATCGTTTAAGAGAAGATGGTATTGAGAGTATGGCAATTCCACATAATTCAAATGGTTCCGGTGGCAATATGTTTGCTTTAGTAGATTCAAATGATAAACCTTTCACCAAGGAGTATTCAGATCTGCGATCAAGAAATGAACCCATAGTTGAAATAACTCAAGTTAAAGGAACATCCGACACACACCCAGCATTATCTAAAAATGATGAATGGGCTGATTTTGAAATCATGCCCTACAAAGTAGCTACATTAGAGTACTCAGAGCCTAAAGGTAGTTATGTTAGGGATGCATTTTTAGAAGGTTTGAGACTGGAAATTCAAAAAGGCTTTAACCCTTACAAGTTTGGATTAATTGGCTCTAGTGATACTCATACAGGAGCTTCGTCTCAAGACGAGAGCAATTTTTATTCAAAGATTGGGTTATTAGATTCAACGCCTGAGATGAGAGGCTCAATACCTATAAATAATTCTTTTAGTGAAGAAAACCCAAGCGCTGCTGAAGGGGGTTGTTTTGAGATCAGCCAACCAACTGAAGATGGTGTTGTGGAATATTGTGTAACAGCACAAGAGGTGAATGGAGAAATATATATGAATTCATCATCTATCACCTGGGGGGCATCAGGTCTTGCGGGTGTTTGGGCTGAAGAGAATACTAGAGAGAGCATATACAATGCCCTTCGTCGCAAAGAATCATTTGCTACATCAGGCCCAAGAATGACCATTCGTTTTTTTGCAGGGTTTGATTTAGATAATACTAAACTTAATGATATTGATTTAGTTGAACATCTTTATGCAAAGGGTAAATCCATGGGTTCAGACCTTGATGGTATAGCAAAACAAACACCTCTATTTTTTGTTTGGGCTGTTAGAGATTCATATTCAGCTCCATTACAACGAATTCAGATTATTAAAGGATTTATTGATGTAAGTGGGAATCCTCAAGAAGAGGTCTTTGATGTGACTTGTTCTGATGAAGGAACTCCAGATCCAATAAGTCATAGATGCCCAGATAATAATGCAAAAGTTGATATTTCTAATTGCGCCTTCTCACAAGATATTGGAGCTACAGAATTAAAGTCTTTTTGGAGTGATCCTACGTTTAAGGTTGATCAACGTGCTTTTTATTATGTTAGAGCACTTGAAAATCCAACCTGTAGATGGAGTACTTGGGATGCAATAAGAAATAATCTTGACCCTAGATCTGATATGCCAAAAACTATTCAAGAGCGAGCTTGGTCATCACCAATTCATTATATTCCTTAGTCAATTGAGTAGTATTTTTAAGCCTCAGCGACAATGCTTAGCAGTAGTTGTATTATTTTTTTCAATCACTCTAGTTTCTGAAACTTTTACTAATACCAACCATGTTCCTAATGACAAGAGTTTTGGAGATTTTTTGAAATGGACTTTAGATGGAAAGAATGATCCTGAAAAAATACAAATTGAAACTTCAAACCAATGGCAGCTACTGACTTTCGAAGATACTAATTATGCAGTTTGGGTAGGGCATGCAACTTACCTTATTAATAACGGTGACCTTAACATTCTGACAGATCCTATTTTTTCAGAACGTGCATCACCTTTTTCATGGCTAGGCCCAAAGAGAATGATACCTCCAGCAATTCCATTAAAAGATCTTCCAAAAATTGATGTGGTGGTTATTAGTCACAATCATTACGATCACTTTGATATACCATCTCTGAAGAAATTATATGAGCTGAATTCTGAAACAATTTTTTTAGTTCCTCAAGGAGATAAAAGACGGTTAAAGAGGGCTGGTATAACGTATGTGCATGAATTTTTATGGTGGGAAAATATTCAAATTCAAGATACAACTTTTACCTTTACACCGGTACAGCATTGGTCAAAGAGAGGATTATATGATCGAAATAAAAGTCTTTGGGGTGGTTGGTTTATGCAAGCTAAGGACTTAAAACTTTATCATGCGGGTGATACAGGCTACTCGAATGATTTTGTAACTACTAGAGATCAGTTAGGATCTCCAGATTATTCTTTTATACCTATAGGCGGGTATGATCCTAGATGGTTTATGAAACATGCGCATGTAAATCCTGAAGAGGCAGTACAAATTGCGATAGATTTAAAAAGCTCTTACTCATTTGGTATGCATTGGGGTACATTTATTTTAACTGATGAGCCAGTGACTGAACCTCCAAAGAGAATTGAGGTGACTTTAAAAGATCAAGGTTTTGAGACTAGTTTTTTTAGATCTCCAAAACCTGGTGAATTACTTAAATTAAGCAATTAAACCAATACAATCTTTTTATGAATTAATTAGATATGTTGGTTGAAGTTTTGGAAATGTGTTGCAAAGAGCCACTCAGAATTAAATTATTAAAGCCAGCCCATATTAATAGATTAAGAGAGTATGCTCTAGCTCTTTATTGAACCGTCCCAAAAGCGAGCTCTGTTACTTCAAATAATGCTGTATTTAAATCTGACATTATCTCACCACTTTCTGTTTGAGTTATTTCTAATTTTCTATTGATGCGGTCTAGTTCGTTTTGAGGAATGCTATCTAGATCGTCTCGATATAATAAGTATAAATCAGCTATATCTAGGTGAAGCTGTATGACATCAGTTGTATTATTTATATAACTTTTTGCAAGATATTCTATTGCAGAGATTTTTGGAGAGAAATGACTTATTGAATCATCAAGAGCAACAAGCTGATTCAAGGTTTCTATAAAAGATTTTAGATTTATAAAAATCTCACGTTTTATTTGATTATATTCTTCATATTTAACTGTTACTCCTTGGTGAATCTTTGAAACAATATCTGGATTTAATTTTTCAGTACTTAAATGAAAAGCTTGAAGTCTTGTTGTGTCTGCAAGAAATTTTGCTCCATAAATTTCAATATCAATAATAATTTTAGATAAGTTAAAATCTGGCAAATATAGTTTATTTAATTCAAGGTTTTCTGCAATCAATAATACAAAGTCAGCACTCAGGAAGTATGATTTAGCTGAGAGTTGATCATATTGATAGTAATCTTGCTCGATAATTATCTTTATTTGATTTTCAGATATTTCTGCAAGTTGTTTCATATGGTCATCAAGCTTCTGAATTAGCTGATAGCTTGCTTTATATAGCGGCATATAAACTTTAATGCCTGAAGAAGATTTTAATTTTATGTTATTAAATTCTTTTTGAAATTTATTTTGTTCTCTATAAATTCTATCTTGTAGTATCTCAAGACTTTCAAACATCTGTTGTTCAGATATCTTGTCGCTATAAAAATCATTTGTAAGAAGATAATTAATTTCATACTGAAGAGTATTTTGGTAAGCAACAGCATCTACTGCTTTTTGAAAAATTAATACAAAAGTCTGCATTTCTTTTCTTGATATTGGATTTTCCATTATCTCTCCAATTTCTTCTAAGGTTAGCTCTTTAATATCAGCTTTAATTAGCTCTGAAAAAGGAATTAATAAAATTATAAACAGTGAAAAAGCAAGAGTTTTTTTAAAGATTTTGTTTTTTGATAGCATATATTGCATAATTAATACTACTCTATTAATTGAAATAAATGAAAAAGTATTCCTTTTTTATAGTTTTAAGTCTATTTTCAGTATGGGTATTCTCTAATGAGAATTATCAGTGTGATGCTGTTGATGATGACTTAACTGGGCTTGTTTGTATTTCATCTGATAAGAAATATTCAACGGTTTCAAAATTAACTCAACTAGGCTCAACCTATAATGCCTCTATAACATTTCCTGATGATGGTGATACCTGGGAAGTTGAGGTCAATCAATCCAACATTAAAATTTCCATGAATGATGATGAATCATTTTTTGGCAAAATTAAAAATAAAAGAATTTTTGGCACCTTGGTTAGAAAAAACTTTTCAAGGACTGATGCTGAGCTTGTAGGATCTGGAATGACGGGTGAGGCAGATATTTTCTATGATAATGGAGATACCTTTAAAGGAAGGATAAAAGATAATCTTCGAGAAGGATTGGGCGTATATACTTTTGCTTTGCTTGATGGACAAGAAAATCCAGAATTTACAGAGTGTATTTATAAAGAAGATGAATGCCAAACAGGAAAATATTACTTCGATACTGGAACAACATATCAAGGCGACTTTGAGGATGGGTTTTTCCATGGCGAGGGTGTTTACCGATATAATCATGGCGCGATCTATACAGGAACGTTTGCTTATGATTCCAGAAGAGGATATGGGGAATATTTTTATGAAGAGGGGTCAAAACTATCGCACTACAAGGGATATTACATAGATAATAAACAACATGGCCCTGGTGAAACTATGTGGTCTGGAGATGGAATACCTGGTTACGGTGATCGTCTTATTAAATATCACGTTGGTCAATACAAAGATGGAGAAATGACTGGTCAAGGTGTTTTTTTAGATTTTGAAAAAAGAATTATTTATCAAGGAAATCTCCTGGAAGGTTCCAGGCATGGTGCAGGCACAACTTTTTTGCAAGATGAGGAGGGTAGGCTTTTTTCACATAGTGGTAACTATAAAGATGATCTTCTTAACGGTTTTGGGAAAATACATTATTCAGATGGAGCAACATTTGAAGGCAATTATTCAGAAGGACAACGAAGTGGTCTTGGAGTTTTGATTGATCCAATTATAAGCACAGTTAGTACAGGGATTTTTTCGAATGGCGAACTAAATGGCATGGGAAAGGAAGAGGTATTTAATGCAGATGGAAGTTCTGCATTTGTTTTAGAAATTAACTTTCTTAATGGAGAGAAGCATGGGCGTGGACTAGTTACTTTCAATGATGGTTCAACTTTTTATGCTAGATATATTGATGGTGAGTATCAAGGGGAGCTGGAAGAATTACAGGATCCCCCAGTACCCATAAATGATAGATTAGCTTTAGTAATAGGTAATGATAATTATTTAAGCAGTCCCTTAAATAATGCTGTTTCGGATTCTATTGGAATATCGGATCAACTTAAAAAGTCAGGATTTGAAGTGATTTATGTTTCCAATGCTACTTATGAATTATTTCAAAAGGCAATTAGCGAATTTAGAAATAGATTAGAATTAATGGGTCCAACAACAACTGCTCTTTTTTATTACGCTGGACATGCTGCTCAAGTTGATGGAATAAATTATCTTAACCCTATTGATTCTGAGATATCTAGTAAATTTGAACTATATACAAAAGCTATAAATATGAATGATATTTTCTCCGTCGTTTCAGAACATGTTGATAGGGTAAAAATTGTTATTTTAGACGCTTGTCGAAATAACCCATATCCTAGTTTTATCAGGTCAGCATCAACTGGATTAGCACAAATGACTGCTCCAGACGGAACAATTATTGGCTACTCCACCAGTCCAGGCAAAGTATCCCTAGATGGAGAAATAAACGGTTATGGAATTTATACTGGAAATTTAATAAGTGCTATGAATGTTCCTGGGAGAACTATTGAAGAAGTTTTTAAGGAAACTACAAGAGCAGTTAAAACTTTAACAAATAATAAACAAGTTCCTTACACATCCACTACTTTATCAGGTAATTTTTATTTTATAGAAGATTAATTTTCTTTGTAACAAAACTCTCTCTTGCTCGTAGTATTTATATAAGGCAATTACGCTTTGTATGTAAAAAGGAAAATTCTATGAAAAAACTACTTTTAACAACCATGATCGCTTTTGGATCAATGGGGGCTCAAGCAAGCTATAACTACTTAAACTCATACACCTATGGAAATAATACAAGTACCTACGGTCAAGTTGGTGGTAACAGTGTCAACTTATCAACCTCTAGATATGGAAATAATATATCTACCTATGGAAGTATTGGTAGCAGCTCTGTAAATATTTATAGCAACAGCTATGGCAACACTACATCCACATATGGCAATGTAGGATCTTCTAGAATTAATGGCCAAAGTTCTACTTACGGGAATTCAACAAATTCTTGGTGGACTATAGACTAATTAATTTTTTATACATGCCCTTGATTACTCGAGGGTATGTATATTTCAAATAGATAGATAAATATGCAAGAATACCTTAATGACAAATTTCGAAAGTATGCTTTTTTCAGACGGTCTGAGGGTTAAGCTTATGAATATTGCCATGTCTAGAACTTTCAATCGATTCGATGCTGAGGACCTTGTGCAAACCACGTACCTCAAAGCAATTGAGAAACAAGATCAGTTTTCTGGTGAAAAGATAGATCCCTGGATTGTTACTATCTTGAAAAATACATTTATTGATTCAACACGCAAGAAAAAACCGGATCTTCCGGGTGATGATCTACCAGAACTGACAGAAGATGGCGATCAGGAAAACACCTTACTAGAGAGAGACCGTGATATGTGCTTTGAAAAACTTGATGAGGTAGAAAGGGATGTCATTGCCATGAAACAAACAATGAGTTATAAGGAAATTGCTGATTTTCTTCAAATAAAAGCAAGTTCAGTGCGAGTAAAGCTATTGCGAGCAAAAGAAAAATTTATGATTTGTATGGATTTTGATAATGACTGATCAAGATAAAATTTTAATCATGTCCTATTTGGATAATGAGCTTGATGCGAAAGAAATCTCTGAGATTGAATTATTAATTGCTAGCGATTCAGATGCTCAAGATTATCTCAATCAACTTAAAATGACCAATAATGAGGTGGATGCGTTTTTTAACTCTGATGATATGAAGCTACTAGATGCTTCTATATCTGAATTTGTTGAAAGCTTTAAACCGAAACAAGCAGCATCTTTTGTAAATTTTAGCAATGTTCTTGCAGGCTTCTTTACTCCCAAACAAGCTCTAAGCTACTCATTTACAGCTGCACTTTTTTTAGTAGTAGGTTTATTTTTTCAAGATCTTACCTATAAAGAAATATTATTTGATTTGAATGGTGATATTTATGAAAAACAAGTTTTTATTACAAGGGGCGTAAGTGTTAATGTTGGCCTCAAAGATGAAATACATGCAATGATCTATGAAATGGTTCAAAACAATTCTCCTGAAGGTAATTTAACCTATGGTTCGAGTGTTTATGCTATATTTCTTGAAGATAAAACCATTGAAACAGATTCTTTAAATTGTTATGCAGGCCAGTATTTTATTGCGGGAGAAAACCAAGAATTCATTTTCTGCGAATCCCAGCAGGACACTTCTCTTATTTTTATTAATTAGTTTTTCGTATTCACACCTCCTTACTTTTCAAGAGGCTTTACCTATAGCTGATAATCGTTACATTAATCATTTTGTTGTTTAAGGAGATACATTGCTTATAGCATTTTATAAACTTCTGTAACATTCATACTTAACAACCGTTCAACTCATGTAAACAGAGGATTGCAACGAAAGTTTAAGTAACAAACTCACTCTTTAATCGTAGTAAGCCTATACATGGAGTATTAAATATGAAATTTTTAACAAAACAATCTTCTTCACACATGCTATATGTATTTGCATGGTCTTTAGAAATAATCTTATGCCTATGTGGTATTTTAATTGCATTTACTTTGTCATACCTTGGTATGGTCAGCTTAGAAGGTGATCAACAATTTTCCCAAGCCCAGTATTTAACTATGGGGATTGCTTTTTTACCGCTTTTTGCTATTGCCTTAACTGAGCTATTAAAGATTCCAGCAGTAACAGGATTTGTCTATGCAAAGTCTTTAAAAACAAAGTTAATAGCAGGATTTTTTCTCTTAGCGGTGTGTATTCTCACTTTTGAAACTATGTTTTCTGGTCAGGAGCAAGCTTTTGCCTTAAGAACAGAGCAAATCAAAGTAGAGAAGGAGGATGAAAATCGAATAGTTGAAAAAATGCAACTTATTGATAGTCAAGTTGAGTCAATCTCAGGATTATCGCTTGCACAAATTAGAAAGCACTCAAGCAATGGACTAAAGATCCAATTACAACCACTCGAAACTCAAATTACGGAACTGCGAGTTCGTGAAAATGAATTAAAGATCTCAATGAATCCAGCAGAAATTGAAGAACAAAAAAGGCAAATTAATAATCTTGAAAAAAACAAAGATAGATTGTTTGTTCAATATCAACAAGAATTAAACAGTTTGAATTCTGCGCTTAATCAACTGAATAAAAATGAGCAAAATGAATTAAAAGACACTATCATCTTCAAAAATTCTATTAGAAAAAAATATTCAGATCAAAGAGCTGGGTTAAAAGCAGAAAAAGCAGCTCTAAAATTGGCTCTTGATACAAAAGTTAAATCAATAGATACAAAAATATCTACTGCTGATAATCTAATTGCAGATTACAGTAAACCAAACCCTAAAGTGATAGCTGATCTTAATATCGTTAGTGCACAGATATTAGCACTACAACAAGAAATCAAATTAAGAATTGATAAAGCCAATAAAGAAGTAGATGTAACCCTTGCTAATACATCTTCTAATAAACTAAGAATCAATCAATTGCAATTGTCCAAAGTAGAGTTGGGCGCAGAATTAAATTCTGTTAGAGATAGTATTGCTTCACGTTCAAATAAATCAAACATTCATAGGTTGGCTGCCTTGTATTATGGTATAGATAATCCGGCTGACCTCTCACAGGAAGATATTTCTATTTTCGCATTGATATTCATGGCTAGCATTGCATTTGTGGTCGCTGTAGCAGGCCCCCTTATTGCTTTTATATCTCTTAGAAATTACGTTGAGGGAGATGCACCTAAGCCTAATAAAACAGCTTTGGCAATTAGAAAGGCTGCTGTAGCTTTAAGAAGAAGACTGCTTAAGCCTAAAGTTATTACCAAAATTAATGAGGTTGAAGTTGAAAAAGAAATTATTAAAGAAATACCAGTTGAAAAGGTTGTTTATGAAAAGGTAGAGGTGCCAACACCATTTGAGGTTACTAAATTTGTCGGTGTTCCTGTACCCACTGATCCTAAAGATCTTCCTTCGCCGCCAGAAATAGACGTCGAGAAGGTCAATAACTTATTAGATCAAGGGGAAGCAGCATGAATGCGGCAATTTATGATTCAAGTGCCGTTGATGTATACATCCTAGAGCAAATTAAAAGGGAGCAAGAAATCACCAGAACTCGATCAATAGAAAACTTTGCTAAAGAGGCTCCTTTTTTACTATTACTCTGGGGTGGTCGGCTATTAGCAATTGGTTTATTAGTCCTTTGTATTGGATATGCAATTAAATTAGCTCTCAGCTGGCATCATATTGATGAAACTATTAATTCTTACCCATCTCCTTCTGTTCATACCGGATATCAAACAGATGCAATCAGCAAAGAGGATACTGTATTTGATGTGGAAGCAATCCTTTCAGGAACTAACGGAAATAATCAAAGTAGGGGATCAATATCAAATCCAGCGGAGATTACCAAAGACAGTCCGTTGCCAATAACATCAGTTGAACAAGGTAACGTTCAAGATAGTAATGGGCCTGCTTCAGATGTTATTGAGTCTGGTATTGATAGTTCTTTTTCTGGGCCATCATTGGATCATGATAATAGTCAAAGCTCATCGAATACAGAGTCACAACAATCAATTCAAAGCAATCCAGAATTGAAAACTACTCAAGAGCATGAAATGGATAATAAAAATAATATTGCACCACCAGAAGAAGATACTATTAGACATTATACGGTTTTTGATCGAATTCCCTTTGACGGTAAGTCTATTAAAACAGTAATAGTTGGAAGGAAGTTTAATGAACCCGGTGGGCCGCTGATAGAAAAATATTGTTATTTCAAAGTTCCAAAGTCTAAGGATATTTACGATTCAATTTATTTCATAAGAGATACTTCTAAAGGTAGGCACGAACTCCCAATTACACAGAATTTATCAAAATTTCTAAAAATAGAGTATCAAGAATTATTAGATGCCAAATCAAAATGCAAAATTTAAAAAAATATTTTTTACTTAGCTTTGTATTTCTTCTTGCAGTTCAAGGCTTTGCTGATGGTACGCAGATTTATAATGCTAAGGTTGATGGAGTAGTTTTAATTCTTGGAGAGGGTGGTTTAGCCTCGGGTGCAATTATTAGCAAAGAAGGTCATATTCTTACAAATTGGCATGCTGTTTATGGGAATGAAAATATGAATATTTTTATTCTAGGAGTGGGTGAGGTTGAAGATAATACCTATCAAGCTCAAGTTTTAAAACTGAGCCAATCACAAGATTTAGCACTATTAAAAATAATAAACCCACCCAGAAATCTTAATGTCCTTAGATTAAGCAAAGTTATTCCTCAAATTGGATCAGCAGTTCATGCTATTGGTCATCCTCAGGGTGAGATCTGGACATATGGCCACGGTTATATCAGTCAACACAGAGATAACTATGAATGGAGTTACAAAGATTCTGATGAAATTTTCACTGCTGATGTATACCAGATGGATGCTCCTATCTATGAAGGTAATTCAGGAGGACCTTTATTGAACAAATTTGGAAATATTGTCGGCATTAATTCATTTGGCTATCAGAATAAACAGGGTTTGAATTATGCAGTCAGCGTCAAAGAGATTATTAAATTTTTAGCAAATTAAATAATTATTTGTAACAAACTTATTTATCAATCGTAATAATTAGGTAGTTGGTTAGAAATTAACCTCCCACTAATCGACTCAAGGGCTGGTGAAATTCCAGATAAATAGCGAGCTAGATTTATAACACTATTTCTCCTACCTGTTATAGCTCGCTGTTTCGGTGGGATAAAAAAATTTAAACAAAGAAATTACATGTCAAAAATACCATTAAACGAAACCAGCACAGAATTAAAAAATTACCTGCTTGCAAAGTCATACTTGGAATATATTCAATGGCAGCTAGCTGACTTAGACTTATTTACGTCTTTTGTTCCAATTGTAGAACGAGCTGCAAAATATGGTCAATTGCAAGAACGATTGATTAATTTAGACGAATCAATTTCTAACGCCTATCAATTTAGAGATTTTACAAGCGAGATATCTAAAGATGCCTTTGATTTGTTGATTGCTCACACAATAAATTTTTACAATTACATCAACAATCAAGTAAAAAATTGTTTGAATGCCAGTAAAAAGTCTGATGATATTAATGCTGCTGACATACACTTTTTTACAACTTGTATAAAAAAATGGGATCTTTATAAAACTCTTTTACCTAGCGATCATTATGAGATTGGCTTTTTAGATGCAGCTATTTTTTCAACTCGTGCTTTTTTAGAGGGATTCAAGGACGAGTCTTGTTACAAAATTGGCGAAGAGTTATCCATGAAATCAATGGATGAATTAGAAAAGATATATATTTCTATCACTCAAAACACTTATCTAGTTGATGAATATGCTTCACTGAAAATATTGAACAAGGATACCAGCGATGATCAAGAAGATTTTAATAAGTTTCTTGGTCTGCATTTAGTCTCTATAGCGTGGAGTTATCGCCAGAGTCATTTATCTGCAAAAATATTTAAAAGTTTAATTGTTGATGCAGAACAATTATCTGAGCAAGAGGTTGATGTTTTGATAGGGTTTTGTGAATCGATAAGCACCGATTACATGGAGGCTTCAGCTGCTAAAACACAAATATTTCTCATCATTATTAAAAAGATATTTGATGTAGCGGGGTGTGAACTTCGAGAAGTTGATCTATTTTATCCTCCTAATGAGCCTGAAGAGATTTTTAATTCCAAAGAGTTTAAATATCTCAGAGATCTTCTATGAACAAAATTGTAAGAGTTAAATGCTTACCAAGTGCATACAATCATTCTTATAATATAATTATTAATCCTTGAAGAATTTATAAATATCCATTTCAAAGTTTAGTTTATATCCAATGCGTACTCTCTAAGAATTTTGAGAGGAACTAATTCTAAGGTTTTGATATGCGTCTTAGTGAGATAAATTTTTGGAGCGCAATTTGCTTCAAAGGCTTCCACCCATCTTGGAGCACACAAACACCAATCATCTCCTGCTTTAAGACCTGGAAAACCATATTCTGTCACGGGTGTTGAAAGATCATTACCCTTGTATTTAGAAAAAGCTAAAAATTCCTCAGTCATGTTAACGCAAACTGTGTGTATGCCATGATCGGATTCATAAGTTTCGCAATAACCACTGCGGGTAAAACCTGTGATTGGATTTTCACAGCAAACTGTCATTACTTCTCCAAAAACATTTAACTGATCCATTAAAAGATTATACGATTTATTTACTTAATGAGATAAATTAACTAGGTCCTAGAGATCTAAAAAAAAATAGGTCCAGATACCTCTATTTTAGAAGCGTTAAGCAAATTAAAAAATCGTTCCCATAAGTCTTGTTGATGTTTTTGTTTCAAGTCATTTGGAAAACCTACTGATCCGCAACTACCAACTCTTACCCAGGCACTGGAAAATCTAAGGTATGGGTCTTGCTTAAATGTGAAATAGTATGCGCATGAACCAGTATTCAGGGTTACATGATAAATAGTTTTTTTGTCGTTTTTATTCATTTTTTCTCCATTAGTTGTTGAATAACCACATCATTTTTCCACCTTGCCGGAGTCGGCAGGTTGGAGAGGAATTTAATCCTGCTCTTGATGCTTGTGTATTATATCAATTTTTTGAAAATAATCATTTTATATTTTAGCTCTATTGATAAAGGGAAGAACTCCTAGGTTTAGGATAGAGTAAATTAATAATCCTGAAGAAATTTGAGTCATTACTGATTCTTGATAAGTGACAAGATAAATCAATAAACATAAGCTTATCCTTATCGTTTCTGCTAAATAACCTGTTTTATTATCAAGCCATAAAGATGTGCAATACATTGTAAAAGCCATCATAGCAATGGTGATGCAAAGTTGTTGATAATTTAATTCTCCGCTCTCAAGTAACACAAGACCCACATAAGTCATAGATATAAATTGAAAGAATGCATAAATTTTAATCTTTGAAGGAACTACTGGGTTGTACTTCTTAAATGTCTCTGGATTAAAATTATCATTTGATTCAGGGTATGGGAGGCTGCTAGGTTTCCAACCAGTTCTTGCAAAGGGAACATGAATTTTTTCTTTCCAATTTTGTGCATTCCACATATCTTTAAAGATACTTACATAAATATGTAGGTTAGCCCAAATAGGATTAAAGGTGTTTAAGGTTCCCCTAATCCCATAAATACAAGCTTCATTTTCATCTTCTTCTTTAAAGGTTCCAAACATCCGATCCCAAACAATAAAAACTCCACCATAATTTTTATCAATATAGTTTTCATTTTGTGCATGATGAACTCTATGATTCGAAGGTGTTACAAACAATAACTCATACCAACCTAATTTAGGAATATGCTCGCTGTGCACCCAAAATTGATAAATAAGATTAATGGAGGCAACGCTCACAAAAACGTAAGAGGGCACTCCAATCCAAAATACTGGGATATAAAAAACCCAAGTAAGCAGCGCCCCTGTTCCAGTTTGTCTTAGAGCTGTACTTAAGTTGTAATCTTCACTTTGATGGTGAGCAACATGTGATGCCCAAAAGATTTGTCTTTCATGGCTTATCCGATGAAACCAGTAATAAAAAAAATCATAAACAACAAATGCAAAAACCCATGTTAACGGAGAAGAGGCATCCATTCGCCATAATGCAAAATAAGTTTCTGTTAAGTAAAAGACATAACCACCAAGACCTATAAAGATAAGATTATTTGCTGATCTAAGAGATCCCATAAACAAGCTACTAATAGCATCGTTTAATCTATAGGTATTATTTTTCTTAATCACACCATAAGCCAACTCAATTAATATAGCTAATAGAAAAAAAGGAACCGCATAAGGCACATAGTCCATAGTTAAAATTATAAAAGCTAATTAAACTATTGTGTAATATCTACAGAAGAGTATTAAATTTTTACTGGCATTTCTTGAATGGCATGAACAAAGTTGTTGGGAGCAACCTTCCATTCTCCATTCATGTGAATATCAGGAAAACGAGATAAAATTTGTTTATAAGCTTCTTCTAATTGCATTAGAGCAACAGGTTTACCGATGCAAGTATGTCTCCCAATTCCAAATGCTAAATGTTTATCAGCATTCTCCCTTTCAATATCAAATTGATTTGGATTCATAAAAACTGATGGATCCCTGTTAGCTGCTCCATACCACATAATAATTTTTTCTCCTTTACCAATTCGCTGTTCACCAATTTGTGTTTCACACGTTGAAGTCCTTCGCATGTGCATAACAGGTGATACCATCCGAATACATTCTTGTAAAAAATTAGGCATTAAATCTTTATTCTTTAATAACTTTTCTTTTTGATCAGGATTCTCAGTAAGGAGCTTTATAGCACCGCTTAATGTATTTCTAGTTGTATCATTGCCAGCAAAAATAATTAATAACCAAGAACCATCAAGAAATTCTGGACTAAGTTTTTGACCTTCTAGTTCAGCGTTAGCAATTGCTGACAATAAATCATTTGCTGGATTTTTTCTTTTAGAATTTAGAATATCTCTACCATATTCAAACATCTCATCAACCATGTTATTAAACATGTTAATCATGTCAGTGTTAGGGGTTTTATTGGCTCGTAATTTTAGTTGTTCAATTTGCATGTATTGGGCTAACTCTAAAAACTCCATCCATGTTACTAGCTTTGGTCGATCTTCATCGGGGATGCCGAGTATTTCAGACAATGTAAAGATAGGTAGTTGTTGTGAAAACTCATGAACAAAATTAAATTCTTTTTTAGTTTCCATAGCATCAAGGAGAATAGTAACTTTTGTTTGAACTTTAGTTCTTAAATCAGCGATATAATCTGGCTTAAAAAAAGGCATATGCTCTCGTCTTAGATTTATATGTAAATCACCATCAAGGTTGAGCATGTGGTCAATTGATGATGGCCATAACTTTGGGTGGCGTCTTTCTTCACTTCCAAGAGTCATTAGAGTTGCAGTACCAATTTGTGAAGAGAAAGTTTTAGGATCTGATGACACTTTTATAATATCTTTATAGCGTGTTAAAGACCAAAAACCTGGTTCCACATCAGCTAAAAAAGCTGGGTGAAAATATATAGGCGCTAATTTACGCATTTTTTCAAAGTGTTCGTAAGGCGGACCTTTTGTAAAAATATTTAAATCTGAAAAATTTATTTCAGCTTTATAGTTATAAATAAGAGGGTACTTGTTTGGATTGAATTGAGTTTTGATAACCTCTTTGCTAATCGAAATTGGTTGATTCATTATTTAATGATTACTATTTGTCCAAGATTTAGATTTCTAATTGGTTCTTCAATTTTTTCTAGGTCCCCAACAATCAACCAAGTCCATTGATTTGGTTTAATGTATTTTTGTGCTTTGGCTTGAACTTGTTCTAATGTAGGCTTGTCTAGCAATTGAGGTAATTGATTTAAATAATTTAAATCTCTGTTGTAAATTACTATATCTGAAACGCCACTTTTTAAGGCTCCTAAAGTCTCAAACCGACCAGGAAGTCTTAAGGTTTTTGAAGCTTTTCCTTTAGCTAACTCCTCATCCGTTACCATGTTTGTTGAAAGATATGCGTCATACTCTTTTATAATTTCAGATATTGATTCTGAAGTTTTATCTGTTTGAACAGGAGCTGTTACTAGCATAGCTCTTTGACCTTTAGCATCACTTAATCGAGTTCTTACGCCATACGACCAACTTTTATCTTCTCTAAGGTTCATATTCAGTCTAGCTGTAAAACTGCCTCCAATTGCATAATTCATATAATCCAGTTCAATTTCTTCATTTGTGGCTGTGGGAGGTAAAAGTTGGCCAGCCACAATATACGATTGTTGAGCATTTGGTTTGTCTATCAGATATACGACCCTAGTTATTGGAAGAGGGACCTTTGATAAAGTTTTTAGAGGATTGCTTGAAATATCTGTCCAATCCCCAAATTTTTCTTCTAGCATTTCTACAATCTTATCTAGAGCAATATCACCAGCTACTACAAAAGTAAGGTTATTTGGATTGATAGCTCTTTTATGAATATCAACAATGTTATCTCGAACAATTGCTTCAATTGTTGATGAGACACCACTTCCAGTTAAAGGTTTTCCATAAGGGTGATCCTCTCCATAAAGCAATTTACCTATATTTCTATAAGCTATTGAAACGGGTCTATTTTCCTCTTGGATAATAGATGCAAGCGTTTGTTTCTTAATCCTATTTATTTCATCAACAGGGAAGGTTGGGTGGATTAAAGCTTCTTTAGCAAGATCTAAAGTTTTTGAAAGATTAGAGTTTAATGATGACAAGGAAACAAATGAAGTATCTAAGCCTGAACCAAAACTCAAATTTGAACCTAGCGAATCCAAGGCTTCATCAAACTTGAGAGAAGAGTATTTTTTAGTACCTTCATTTAACATATCCATCATAAAGTTTGTATAACCAAGCTCTTTAGGATTTTCTTGTGCATATCCAAAGTTAAATTGAAAATTCATTTCTACTAACGGGACCCCAGAGCGTTGAGCTAAAACAACCTTTGCTCCATTGGAAAGCGTCGCTGTTTGGAGATCTGGAAATTTAAATGAAACTTTATCTGATGGGTAGGGTATTCCTTTTGAGCGGTCTATATCTGTTGGATTAATATTATATTTATCAGAAGGTAATATTGTTAAGACATAAGGAGTATCATCAATCCACTTTGCAAATGTTGCCTTTATTTTAGATGTTGTTGCCTTATCAATAAAAGCAGCATTTTCTCTATAACAACCTGGATTCCCTGTAAATGTCTGACATGTGGCGAGTAGGTCTGATTTACCTCCAAAACCTCCAATACGCTGAATTCCTCTTATAAATCCTGCTAGAGCTTTAGTTTTTTCAGTTTTTAGTAATTTAGTATCAGGACCTTTTTTAATAAATGAGTTCATCACATCATCTAATGCATTCTCAACCATTAGAGGATCTTCACCAGACACTACATCTACAATAATAATAAAAAGTCCTGCAATTTCACGATCATAATAAAATGCAGTTACATTTGTGGCTATTTGGTTTTTATAAACTAGTTCTTTATATAAAGGTGAATTTTTCCCACCAGTTAAAACGCTTGAAGCTAGATCAAAGTGAGCAGCTGCTTCTGTATCTCTTTCAGGCACATTCCATATCTTATAAATTCTAGCTTGGGGGACATTATCAAACATTATTTCGCGCTTTTCTTCGGATCTTTTAGCTATCCATTTTTCTGGTTTTGTTAGAGGAGGACCCGCAGGGATATCACCAAAAAATTTGGTTACCTTTTCTTTTGCAGTCTCTAAATCTATATCACCAGCCAATGCTAAAACTGCATTATTTGGACCATAGTAAGTTTTAAACCAATCTTGCACATCTTCAAGAGAAGCCGCATCTAAATCTTCCATAGAACCAATAGTTGACCATGAATAAGGATGTCCTTTTGGAAAAGCCGATTCACTAATTTTAGAAAAAGCTCTTCCGTAAGGTTGATTTTCTCCTTGTCGCTTCTCATTCTGTACTACGCCTCTTTGTTCATCTAGTTTTTCTTGATCAACAACGCCAAGTAAATGACCCATTCGATCAGATTCCATCCATAAAGCTAGGTCAAGAGCATTAGTGGGAACATTTTGAAAATAATTAGTTCTATCAGAATTTGTAGTTCCATTCTGATCAGTTGAACCTATTTTTTCAAAAGGTTCAAAATATTCACTATTGTAATTTTCAGTTCCATTAAACATTAAATGTTCAAATAAATGAGCAAAACCAGTTTTACCAAATTTTTCATTTTTTGATCCAACGTGATACCAAACGTTAATAGCGACCATAGGTACTTTATGATCTTCATGAACAACAACCGTTAGGCCATTATTAAGGGTAAAACTCTCATATTTAATTTCAGGCAAATCATCCAATAATGAAGCTTGAGTTAAAACGGTTAAAGTAATATTTAATGTTAATAATTGAAAAAATTTTTTCATGAATTTCTGCCCCTATGATTGTTGAATATATTTTATACTTTAGTTAGTAGAATATGTATATAGATATAAATGAAATTAAATAGTTCAAAAAAATTTAATCAATTAACTTTAATATCTCTATCTTTGATCGTAGCTTTATTTATTACTAGTTGCTCAGATACTTTAAGTGATACAACTGATGGGAGATTAAGATATTGGATTTCAACTCTATCTTCGGATGAGTTTGAAGGTCGTGCGCCAGGAACACCTGGAGGACAATTAACAAAGAATTTTATTTCTCAATCTTTCCAAGATTTTGATCTTCAACCTATAACTAATGATTATTTTCTTGATGTTCCTACATCGGAAATTACTTTAAAAGATTCATCTTATTTAACTCTCTCATTTAGAGGTGATGATAGGAAAATGATAACCGGTGAGGAAGTTGTTTTTTGGACAAAACATGCAAGGGATTATAGAAAAATAAGAGATAGCGAAGTTGTATTTGTTGGGTATGGAATTGTTGCGCCCGAGTACGATTGGAATGATTACGAAGGAATAGATGTTACAGGAAAAACCGTTCTGATATTGGTAAATGATCCTGGTTTTGCTACTGGAAAATTAAGACTCTTCAACGGTAGATCAATGACTTATTATGGAAGATGGACTTATAAATTTGAAGAAGCTGCAAGACAAGGTGCTGCTGCAGCTATCATTGTTCATGAAGAAGAACCGGCAGCATATCCATGGAGTGTTGTTGAAAATAGTTGGCAAGGCCCTCAATTAGACTTACAAAGAGATGATTTAGGAGCTGAGCGAGTTATCTTAGAGAGCTGGATTAGAGACCATGTTTTGGACGATGTTTTAAAATTTACAGGATTTAACTATTTAGCTTTAAAAGAAATTGCTTTAGAAAAAACATTTTCACCTTTTCCTTTTAGGGGTTTGACTCTTAGTTCAGAAATATTTAATAAAGTTAGGTATTTACAATCACATAATATAGGCGCAATTAAACATGGAAGAACTAAACCAAATGAATATATTTTATTTATGGCTCATTGGGATCATCTAGGAAAGGTTAAAGCTATTAAACCTGGTGATGATATTATTTTTAATGGTGCTGTGGATAATGCTACTGGGGTAGCATCTATACTGGAACTTGCAAAACGCTATTCAGAAATTGATACTGAACGATCTGTTATATTTTTAGCTGTAACATTGGAAGAATCTGGATTGCTTGGTTCAGAGTATTTTGCAAAATATCCACCAATAGATTTATCCCATGTTGTATCTGGGTTTAATTTTGATGCGATTCTTCCGACAGGCTTAACTAATGATATGGTTGTAGTTGGTTATGGAGCATCTGAACTCGAAGATCTATTAGAAGAAGAGCTTTCTAAAGAAGGTAGATATGTAAATCCAGATCCAAATCCTGAAAAAGGGTATTTTTATCGATCTGATCATATTAGTTTTGCTAAACGAGGTGTTCCTATGTTGTATGCCGATGGGGGATTTGATCTTGTTAATGGTGGTAAGGCTGCTGGTTTTGTAATAGAAGATGGATACAGAGTTGATGCCTACCATGGCGTTGCTGATGAATATTCTGAGTCTTGGGACTTAACAGGCCTTAATCAATCAATTGATGTTATATATGCAATTAGCTTAGAACTTGCAAATAATTCACAATGGCCAAATTGGTATGACGGAAATGAATTTAAAGCAATTAGAGATCAATCTAGACAATTTGAATGAATCAAGTGATGCATAAGGACGTTATTGTTGTGGGTGCCGGTATATCAGGAATTGCTGCTGGACATAATTTACAAAAAAGCTGTCCATCTAAATCATTTGCTATTCTTGAAGGAAGAAATTCAATTGGCGGGACGTGGGACTTGTTCAAGTATCCAGGTATAAGATCCGATTCCGATATGCATACGCTAGGATTTCGTTTTAAACCATGGATTCATAGAAAATCTATTGCAGACGCACCATCCATTATGGATTATTTAAATGAAACCGTAGATGAATCTTCATTAAGAGATAAGATTATGTATAAGCATAAAGTTATTTCAGCGAATTGGATTTCTAAAAAATCAATTTGGGAGCTTGAAGTTTTAGATAATCTTCAGAATAAAAGAATAACGTGTAATTTTCTATTTTTATGTGGCGGTTATTATAGTTATGACAATGCATATCAGCCTCAATTTCATGGCCAAAAAAATTTTCAAGGACCTATTATTCATCCACAATTTTGGGATGAAACATTAGATTATTCTAATAAACAAGTGGTGGTTATAGGCAGTGGAGCAACTGCTGTAACTATTGTGCCAGCGTTAACCGATAAAGCTAAACATGTTGTTATGCTTCAACGCTCTCCTAGCTATCTTGTCTCTGCCCCAGCTGAAGATGCTTGGAGTAAGAGGCTGAATAAAATTCTTCCTATTAAATTAAGTTATTTTTTGGTTCGATGGAAAAATATTTTAGCAGTCAGTTTATTATTTTATTTATCCAGAAGATTTCCAAATAGAATAAAAGAAAAAATTATAAATTCAGTTCGAGAGGAACTGGGGGATGATTTTGATATAGAGAAGCATTTTACTCCTAAATATAATCCATGGGATCAACGAATGTGTCTTGTTCCTGACAGCGATTTTTTTAACTCAATTAATAAAGGCACTGCCTCTGTTGTTACTGATGTAATAGACAAATTTACAGAAGATGGCATTTTATTAAAATCAGGAAAGACATTAAAAGCAGATATCATTGTTACTGCAACAGGGTTTGAGCTAATTGCTCTAAATGGTATAGCAGTATCACTGGATGGTATTAAAGTAGAAGCAAATAACAAGCTTTCATATAAGGGGATGATGTTAAGTGGTGTTCCTAATCTTGCATTTTCATTTGGATATGTAAATGCATCATGGACTCTTAGAGCTGATTTAACTTGTGAATATGTTTGCCGATTGTTAAATCAAATGGAAAAAGAGGGCGCTACTGCATGTTGTCCCGAAGAAGACCCCAAGGCTGAAGCTGACGATGAGTACATTGATTTTACTTCAGGATATGTCCAAAGAGGTCGTAACAGATTACCTAAACAAGGAATGAAGGCTCCATGGAGAAATTATCAAAATTATTTAATTGATATATTTTTAGTTAGAATGTTTTCTATCAAAGATTCTACCTTACGTTTTTATAATGCAAATGAATAATGATGCATTACCTTATTTGCGCAGTCTTCACAGTCTTTTATCGTCTATTTCAAGCTCACAGAATGATACTGAAGACGTATCTATGCGGATTGATCTATCAAAACGCTTAGTTGATCTTCTGATTGTTCAATTAGAGGCATCCCACTCTTTCAAAGATGATTGTATTGATAGGCTTTCTGAAATAGTTATTAGATTAGAAAAGCTATTACCACAATCAGATAAGAATAAATTACTTTTAATGGACTTACAAAAGATTTGTGATGCGAAGACTGTAAAGGCTTATGATCAATTTTTGGAAATTTCTAGTAAAATCCAGCGAGAACTTATACAGCTGAATACTACGAAAGCTCTAGAGTTATCCAAGTTACTTTTTGGTATCGAAAAAGACTACTGCCAACAAATTTCTGATGCAATTTTTGCCCAAAATAATTTAAACAGTAACAGCAAAGAGTCAACTTCAGCACGAAATGCACGTAGTTTTAGTACTCATGACATGACTGCTTTTATTCGTGATCAATTTCCTGAAGAGACAGAAACCATTATCGCAAATGTCTCATTTGTTGCAGGCGGATATTCTAAATTCACAGCAGACATAAGTTTAGCGAAAACCACATCACTTCCAAAAAATATAATCTTACGTGGAGATTCAGATGATGCATTTGGAGGTATGTCAGTAGTTGATGAGTATCAATTAATAGAAACCGTTTATGAGAATGGAGTTTGTGCACCCAAGCCATTGGCTATAGCAAAAAATGATGATGTATTTGGCTCTCCTTTTATGTTGATGGAGAAAATGTCTGGAACTTGTATAGGGCATATGTATGACATTCCACCTATTCGTTCTGATTCTTTGGTTCAAGATATTGCTAAGAAACTCTCTTCAATACATAGCATTCCTTTAAAAATGTTAAATAAAACAACCAATGGTGTAGATTGTCTTTCTAGCGATAAAGCTCTCAGCTGGATATCTTCATCAGAGACTTCATGGCTACCATTGAATCTTCCTTCACCAGCATTTTCTGCAGCTTTTGAATGGCTTCGGCATAATGTAAAACTATATGATAATGGGCCTCGATCTTTAGTTCATGGGGATTATGGTTTGAATAATTTATTGATTGAAGATGAGTGCGTAACTGGGATTCTTGACTGGGAACATTCGCATGTCGGTAATCCGTCATACGATCTTGGCTATTTTCATCCAATGGCAGAGACATTAGCTTCATGGTCCTTATTTCTTGATGCTTATGCCAATACAGGCGCACCTATGCCGAATGAAGATCAAATTAATTATAGTGTTTTGCTTGGAGCCACTAGGGTGGGTGTAATGGTTTGCCAAGTAAGAAGTGCATTTCTTAATAATCAAGAAACTGGAATTGCTTCCTCTATAGGAATTGCAGGTGATTATTATGATGTGGCCGTAATACGTATTTCAAATGCTTTAGAAAAGGTCCTTTGATGAATACTTATAAACGAGACAGAACTAGACTTGGAGCATATTTATTACCTGGAAGAATTAAAAATCCAACTGATGTAATAGCTCAAGCAGCAAAAGGTGAAGAATTAGGTCTTGGAACTCTATGGCTTAGCGAAAGATGGGGAAATAAAGATATTGGAGCAATATGTGGTGCTGTTAGTCAAGCCGCACCATCTACATATATTGCTGCAGGTACAACCCATTTTCTTACTAGACATCCTGCAGTTTTAGCATCAATGGCAATGACCTTGCAGTCATTGAGCGGAGGAAAGTTTTTACTTGGTATAGGTCGCGGTGTCCCAGAAATGTTTCGGGCTATAGGATTGCCCAATATTTCTTTTAAACACTTAATTGATAGTGTGGCTATTCATAAAAAACTTTGTAAAGGAGAGTTAGTAAACTATAAAGGTGTATTGGGTGAATATAATGGTATGCAGTTAATTGATTTGCCAGATGTAAAACAACCTCCCATTATTTTAGGGGCAATTGGGCCAAAAGCATTGCAGGTAGCCGGGACTCACTTTGATGGCGTAATACTTCATCCATTCTTAACTCCTGATGGGGTTAATCGATGTAGTAAGATTGTTAAGAATGCAGCCACCGCAGCAGGACGAGATCCTGATAATATCAAAATTTATGCAACAGTTGTTCTTGCAGCGGACCTAACTCCTGACAAGGAAGAAGAAGTGGTTGGCGGGAGGGCAGTTAGTTATTTTCAAAATCAAAGTTATGCAGACATATTAGTGGGCTTTAATGGATGGGATAAAAATATTTTAAGGAAATTATGGGAGCATCCCCTTCTTAAAAATCTTAAAAGCAATGCAGACCAAACTTTTACTAACGAAGAGCTAGCTGAAGTAAGCCGTGTTTTACCAAAAGAGTGGTTATTATCTGGAGGTGCTGTAGGTAGCAAGGAGCACTGTGCATCTCGTCTCGATGATTATCTAGCTGTAGCTGACAATATCATTATTCATGGATCTACTCCAGATAAGCTTACTCCAACAATAAAAGTATTTACGAATAAAACTTTATTAGATTAAGTAAGTTGGCGCACCCGGAGAGATTCGAACTCCCGACCCCTTGGTTCGTAGCCAAGTACTCTATCCAGCTGAGCTACGGGCGCATATAAACATGATTATATGTTTATTTAATTTTTTCTGCTTATCTAATTTGTGTATTAATTATAAAAAATAGTACTATCTATAGTTAATTATAAAAATAAACTAATGAGCAATGTTTGAACTTAAATTACTAAGTGGAGCTCTTGGAGCAGAGTTGTATGGAGTCAATCTTGCAAAAGATCTTTCAAATGATGTTTTAAAAGAAATGAGAAGATTGCTTGTTGAGCATGAAGTTATTTTTTTTCGAGATCAAGATATTTCTCATGAACAGCATAAACAAATAGCTCATTTCTTTGGGCCCCTTCAGACTCATCCAGCATATGGAACGGTTCCAGATTTTCCTGAAATAACTATTTTAGAAAGCACAGCTGAAAAACCTACAAAAATTGAAAAATGGCACACTGATATGACATTCAGAGAACATCCGCCGATGGGTTCTATCTTAAGATCCAAAATTTGCCCGCCTAGTGGTGGAGATACATTATGGTCTAGTATGACCAGCGCGTATGAAGCTTTATCTCAACCTATGAAAGATTTTTTAGATAATCTTAATGCTGAGCATGACTTTTCTCATGGCTTCAAAGAAAGTCTAGCTGAACCGGGAGGTCGAGAAAGACTAAAAGATGCGATTAAAGATAATCCCCCAGTTATTCATCCAGTAATTCAAACTCATCCAGAAAGTGGTAAAAAAGTAATTTTTGTAAATACACTTTTTACCACTAAAATCATTGAATTATCAGCAGATGAAAGTAATTCTATTTTAAATTTCTTATACGATTATATAAAAACTCCAGAATTTACTTGTAGATTTAGTTGGGAGCCAAACAGTATTGCATTTTGGGATAATAGGAGTACACAACACAAACCAGTTAATGACTATTTTCCTTCACATAGAATGCTTGAAAGAATAACCATAGATGGCAATAAACCATATTAATAATTAGGCCTCTTTAATAGTGTTACTTTCTTTACCGATATATAAAAAAACTTTATATTAAAACTATATTAAATATACACATATTTGTTGAATGCCAAACTTTGAAACCATCATTCTTATCCTGCAAACTTTAGGACCGTTTACTGTTCTTGTAACTGTTTATTTCTTAGTAACTGAGCTTAGGGAACAAAACAGAGTTGCTAGAGCAAATGCCCGTCAAAATATTGCTGACTCCCATCAAAAACTTGCATTGGCAGGTATGAAAACAATTTTAGTACAAGCAAAACTTAAACTAAGAAATGACGAAGAACTCAATAAAGAAGAAAATGCTCAATATTTAACTTATTTTAGCTTAATGCTGAGGGCTAGAGAAAACCAACATTATCAATTTAAAATAGGCATGTTAGATGAAGGTGAATGGGAATCAATGTTGACTTCATTTAAAACTTTATTTAAAGAACCAAAACACTTAGAAATTTGGGATTTTATTAAAATTACTTTTTCAGATGATTTTGTTGCTTTGGTTGATGAGCAAATTAATCAAACCAAGCTATATGGATAATTATGCATACTGACCAAGAGCTTAATTATTTAACTAAATCATTACTTCATCACCCAAGCCCATACATTATTTATGAGTTAGATGGATCAATTGCTTGGGCAAATATTGCAGCTAAATATATATTTAATTTATCTAAGTTAGATGAATTAGGCGTTGTTAAAATAGATGATCAGATTACAAAGAACTTTGGTGATCTAGGCTCAATAGCGCTTTATTACGATACACCTATAGAAATTTCATTGAGAGAGATAAATTTCTTTATGAGAACTAGGGTACATATGATTCCAGTTGATATTTCTAGCGGGATTATGTTGATTGAACTTTTGTGTTCTTCTCGTTCTGGACTTGATGCATTAAGAAAAACAATTGATTGTATTGAGCACAATCGAATTGAATTGGCTTATCAAAAACAGGTTAATTTAGAAACCGATGAAGTGACTGGTGTTGAAGCGTTGCTAAGATTACAAGACGGAGAGGGAGGCTATTTAGCCAATGATGAAATTATTCCGCAGATTGAAGGGGAAAGTCTTTTTTCTTTGGTCGTTTTAGAGTCTCTTGTTCAACTGGAGAAATTTTTCGCTATAAAGCAAGAAATTGGTTTTGGTGACGCTACTTTGTATCTTAATGTATCAGCTCACACAATTATGCATCCAGAATTTTGTAAAATTTTTACTGATTTTGTGGAGAAACATAGCCTCGCACCTAATCAGTTTGGGTTAGAAGTTACTGAAACAGCTGAACTTGCGGATATGAACGTTGCATCTGCGTCCCTTAATGCTCTTAAAAAGAAAGGCATTAAAATTTCGTTAGATGATTTTGGAGCTGGATATGCATCATTGAAATATGTGCGCGATCTACCAATAGATGTTGTAAAGCTCGACAAACATTTTACTTTTAATGTTTCAGATCCTTCTACTGCAAGGCTAATTAGTTTTGTAACAGAAGTATGCAATGATCTTGATTTAGAGATGATTGGAGAAGGCATTGAAACTGAAGAGGATAAGCAGGCAATGTTAGATCTGGGTTGCAAAATTGGACAAGGTTATCTAATGCATAGACCAGATTTTTTAGATTCATTTATTGATAAGGACAAGTAATAACATGGATAAATTGAGACCCAAAGAATCATCAAAGGGCGCAGAAGAAATTGTCTTAACTCAAATAAAACAGGATTTTATTACACCTGCTAATGCAATATTTGATTATGTTGATATGGTTGAAAAGGCTCTTCACCAAAAAGATTTAATATTTAATGATGAAATAGATCAAATTAAATCATCATGCACCAAGCTAATTAATCAATATGAAGAAGCTTTTGTAGAGAATACTGGCGTCAATGCTGAATCCATTAAAAAATCTTCAGAAGAATATTCTGAGCTTAGACATAATTTACGTACTCCATTAAATGCAATTATTGGTTACAGTGAAATTTTAATAGAAGATTTTGAAGATAGTTTAGAAAAGGGGACAATTGAAGATTTTGAACAAATTATTAATTTAGCTCGCGAAACTGAAAAGGCTATTGAAATATTTGTTGATTACATAAGAGGCGAATCAATTAATGCTAATAATGATGCATCATCCAATCAATTAGAAAGCGCAGAAGCATTATTTAAATCCTTAGGGGATATTGAATATTCAATAATTCTAGACGACGACATTAAGCAATCAGATATATTAATAGTTGATGACAACAAAACGAATTGTGAAGTTTTACAAAGACGTCTCTCAATGCAAGGTTTGAGCTGCAGAACTTCTTATGATGGAAACTCAGCAATTGCAGAAGTCTTTAAGAAGACTCCTGATTTAATATTATTGGATGTAATTCTTCCAGATATAAATGGATTGGAACTTCTAAAAACATTTAGAAAGGAGCACAATTCAGAATCGCTTCCAGTGATAATGGTTTCAGCCTTTGATGATGTTGATAGCATTTCTAAATGTATTCAATTAGGCGCTCAGGATTACTTACCTAAACCAATAAATGGAACAATTTTATTAGCTAAAGTTGTTGCCGCTTTGGAAAGGAAGTTTTGGAGAGAGCGTGAAAAAAAGCTAGTAGACAAATTGCATATTCAAGCAACAACCGATCAATTAACAGGTATATATAATCGTCGTGTAATTTTTGAAGCTTTAGATGAGGCAATGGATAATTCCAAGAAATCTAAAGATAGGGATTTCTCAATTATTATTTTCGATATAGACTTCTTTAAAAAAGTTAATGATACATATGGTCATGCGGGTGGCGATGCTGTTTTGATATCTTTTGCTCAATTATTACAAACAGAAATATCTTCACCAAATATTGTTGGCAGGATTGGAGGTGAAGAGTTTTTAGCTATTCTCTATCTGAGTAAAGATCAAGCTGTTGAATTTTGTAAAAAATTGATTAAAAAAATTAATAAAAATGTTGTTAATTTTGATGGAATTGATATAAAGATTACTTCTAGTGGAGGTGTTGCATTTTCAAACGAAACTGAAACATCAGCTGACTTGACGAACAAAGCAGATGAAAGGCTTTATGAAGCGAAAAAAGAAGGTAGGAATAGATTTAAATTAATTGATATAGAATTACTTGGAGACTAAATAATGGCTAAGATTTTATACGTTGAAGATAATGAAATGAATCGTGATATGTTATCTCGTCGATTATCGAGAAGAGGTTATGAAGTTATTATGGCTGTTGATGGTCAAGCAGGAATAGATATGATGAGAAGCGAAGCTCCAGATATAGTTCTTATGGACATGGGTTTACCAGTATTAGATGGTTGGGAGGCTACTGTTCAAGCAAAAGCAGATGATTCTATTAATTCAATTCCAATTATTGCATTAACTGCTCATGCATTAGAATCTGATAAACAAAAAGCATTAGAGTGTGGCGCGGACGATTTTGATACTAAGCCAATTGACTTTAAGAGGTTATTAGAAAAGATTGAATCGCTTGTTGCTTCTTAATTGCCTTGAACAATTCCTTGAATCATTTTTGATAAGTTATCCATAGATACTTCATCTTTCTTAACTAGCCCAACAACTCTTTCTTTCAAGAGGTCCTCTTGAACGTCTGTTAAATCTTTTCCTGAAAACACAAGCACAGGCGCTCTTTTTTCTTCTGGCACATCTTTTATGTAGTTATCTAAAAATTCAAATCCATCCATCCTCGGCATTTCTAAATCTAGGATTATTAATGCAGGATTATCCTTGGTTCGTTCTAGACCTTCCTTTCCATCTCTAGCATCAATAGGTCTATATCCAGCATCTTTTAATAGTCGTGATAGTAACTCTCTTATATCTTTATCGTCATCAATTACCAATACTTTTTGATTACTAGATTTAGTTCCCAAATATTTTTTAATAATATTGATAAAGAGGGTTCTGTCGATGGGTTTGGTTAAATAATCATTTGCTCCAAGGGATGCAGCAAGGTTTGATTGATTGAGCTGACTAATCATTATTACGGGTATATTTTTTAACTGAGAATCAGTTTTACATTCCTTAAGTAGAGACCATCCATCTCTTCCGGGCATCAAGACATCTAAAAGAATTAGTTTTGGTTTAACTTCACGAATTAATTCCATGCCTTTTTCACTATTAGTAGCTCCTAAAAGAGTTAGATTAAGTTTTGAAATTGTTCTTTTAATTAAATCATGCATAGCAACATCATCATCTACAAGAACAACTAAATTATCCTGATCGTCGAGATTAATTACATTGCTATCAACATCATCTTCATTATATTCAGGACATTCACGAGGAACAGAGAGGGTAAAAGTAGACCCAGTTCCTTCAATGCTAGTTACCTTAACATCTCCTCCCATTATTTCTGCAAATTTTTTAGAAATAGGAAGGCCTAATCCTGTTCCTCCATAATTTGCTGCAGTAGATCTTTCAGCTTGAGTGTATTCTTCGAACACTTTATCAACTCCTTCTTGACTCATTCCTGCTCCAGTATCTATAACTGCAAAATCTACAAATTCTACATCACCATCCATTCGAGATTTTACATCTAATGTTACTGTGCCATTTTTTGTAAATTTAAAGCCATTACTAAGGAAGTTAGCTAGACATTGTCTCAGTTTAGTTTCATCCTGAGACATTGAACCCATAGCTCCATCAAGATTTATAACAAATCCATTATTATTTTTTGCAGCTAAAGGTTCTGAAACATCCTTAATTGTTTGAATCATATTTTCAATTTCAAAATTTGTTATAAATAACTCCATTTTTCCAGCTTCAATTTTTGATAGATCAAGGATATTATTAATTAATGAAAGCAGATGAGTTCCAGCTGAAGTAATCTTTTTTAAATCTGGTAATAAGTCGTCATATCCTAAATCCTCGCAATCTTCATATAGCATTTCTCCATAACCCAAGATTGCATTTAAAGGTGTTCGCAATTCATGACTCATATTTGCAAAGAATTTTGTTTTTTGATCACTGGCGCTTCTTGCTTCATCTCTTGCTAGTTCCATTTCACTAGTTCTTGCATCAATAAGACCATTTACTTCATCTGACATTCTTGAGAATGCAACTAACATTAATTCGACAGAAGCTTCTTCACTGGAATTTCTATCTGAACTTTCTGCTAACTCATTCATCTTTTTAATATCATTTAAAATAAGAGTTCTTGCATTCCCATCTAGTTGATCAGCTAAAGCTGTCATCTTTTCAATAATTACTTCATCTCTTTCATGGCGTCGATTAGCCTGTTCTTCACGGATGGATTCCATTTCTACTAAATGTGATTTATAGCTGTGGAGAGCTGTTGATAGTTGGCCAACTTCATCATTTTTTGAAGCTAGTATCCCTTTTCTTGCTGGCATTTCTTGGGAGTGATCACCTTTTGTTAAGCCCTCTAATACCTCAATTGCCTTAGTAATACCACCAAAAGTTCTAGTGGTAATAAAAGCTATTAGAGAAATAATTAAAATTACAAAAGCAAGAGCACCTATATAAGTTATATTAAGCACATTTGCAGCTCTAAGAATATTTTCTCTTTCATCTTTAAAAATATATAGTTGAGCTTCATCAGCTGATAAGTATGAACTAAGAGGGAGAAGGGTTATTGAGGTTCCGAGATCGGTGTCTTTTGCAGAATATCTAGATCCGAAAGAATCTTTAAAAGTTCCAGCCTTATTTGTTAATTTATCAAAATTCTTCACATCAAAAAGATCATCATCTGTATTACCAAATTGTTGATAATAATCATTCAAAGAAATTAAACCCGATTCAGTATTAATTGCAGTACGAACTTCAAACTCATCTTCAAATACTTCCAAACCTTTTCTAATATCAACACCTAAAGCAATGACTGCTAAGGTTTCACCTTCAATCTTTACTGGAAAACTTAATGCTTGATTTAGTGTTGAAGATTGCTCTTTATCTTTATCAATAATTTTAATAATTGATTGTCTTGGTCTTGTTGAAGCTTCATTTAAAAAGGAATCCAGATAACTAAAAAAATCAGGTCTTGCGTTTGGTGAGCAAGGATCAATTCCTAGAAGATCTAATGCACTTCCACAATATATTCTTTCACCTGATGGGAAATACACCATTACATAACTTAAATTTCCATAATCTAACTCTTCTTCAAAAAATAGTTCAATCAGGTATTGAGCGTCTCCAATTCTTTTAGCGCTGATCGTATCTAAGAAAGGGTTTGTAAAATTATTACTGGGAGATACTTCATCCATGTATATCTCTGTATCAGGCTCCCAATAAGATGCATTTTCACCAGTTATAGGAAGCCACTTAGACATAACGTCAAATGATTTATTATAGGTTTGGTACCATGCTGACTCATACAGAGTTAGCAAAGATTCGTTAGATGAGTTTTCTTGAATATTTTCTCTATAGCCAAAAGAAAATATAAATATGGCAGCAACCAAGACATTACCAAGAACTCCAAAAAGTAACAATTGGAGTCTTATTGGCATAAGTTATATTTTGTTAATGCAGCTCTAGTCAGCCAGTTGAAAAGTTAGATGAATTTGTACGTTATTAACTTTTACTGATGTATTGTTATACATAGGTGGGTCGTAAAGAAATTTTCTTACAGCTTTAATAGCAGCTCTATCAAATACGCCTGCAGGGTTACTTTCCACAACATAAGGGTCTAATACTGAACCATCCGTATCAACATCAAATTCAAGTCGAACAGATCCTTCAACCCCAAGTCTAATAGCTCGTCTAGGATATGTTGGAACAGGACTAGATATTCTAGTTACTTCAATTTCGATTCCATCATCTCCTACGTAACCCTTATCTCCAGCAAAAATTGGTTGGGCTAATACAAAAGTAAAAATTATGATCAAAAAAGAATTAAATTTTTTCATAATATTATTAGTTAAACATTAGTTTAAGATATGCAATTATTTTAAACACATCCAATACCGCAATATAATACCAAGAAATGACTTATGGTGTTAATATCTTTTCACAATTGTCGTAAAAAAAAGATAGATATTTAAATATTTATGAAAAAAGTTAAAGATCACTTAAATGAGCAAAGATACTGGGATATTTTTACAATATCAGAAGAATCTGATTTATTTGAAGCATCAAAGTTAATGCATAAAAATAAGATTGGAGCACTTATGATTGTAAAAGCTGATTCAATTGATCTTCTTTGCAAATCATCTGTTGTTGGCATATTAACAGAAAGAGATATTGTTTATGCGTTATCAGGTGGTAATAAAAGTCTTCAATCCAAAACAGTGTTTGATGTAATGACAAAAAAGCTTATTTATACCTGTCCAGAAACATCTAACTCGGAAGCCAAGCAATTGATGCTTGAAAATCAAATTCGACATCTTCCTGTTTTTTCAGACGAACATCTTGTGGGAATAATTTCTATGAGGGATGTATTTAGATCCTGATTTAATTTTTTTACATGACATTTTTTCAACGTTTATCTTATGCTGCATTAAATTTTCCTACCTCAGCAGCAGGGATGCCTATTTTTATATTTATCCTTCCTTACTATGCAGGTGATTTAGGTCTTGGACTTTCTTTGGTTGGTATTATTTTTTTTCTTGGGAGAATAACAGACATATTTACAGATCCTATTATGGGTGTCTTGATTGATAAATTTCCTTCAAAATGGGGTAAACATAAACATTGGATTTTTTTATCTGCTCCAGTTTTAATGCTGGCAACTTATTTAATTTTTTCCCCACCTGTTTCCTCAGCGTCAACTTATTATTTCTTTCTAGCTTTATTTTTACTTTATTCAGGATTTACTTTAAGTTCTATAACTCAGTTATCTTGGTCATCGTTTCTTGTGCCTGACTATGACGATAGGACTAGATTATTAACTTTAAGAGAATTAATGGCATTAATTGGAATGTTATGTGTGATTGCAATCCCGGCAATTGTAGAATTATTTAATACGTCTCTTGAAGCTAAAGTATTAGCAATTGGCATATTTGTTTTCTTTAGTATCCCAATAATGACAGTCAATGCGCTAAAACATGTCCCAGATTCGCAAAAAGCAAATGATCAATCTATCACTGAAAATCCTTTTAGAATATTTTTTAGTTTATTTAAAAACTTAATGTTAAATAAGATTATTTTTGCTGCTTTTCTAATAGCTTTCTGTATGGGTTTAAATGGAGCTCTTTATCTTATTTGGATGGAAGTTGTGATTGAATTACCAGAATATTCTTCAAGATTAATGCTTGCTTATTATTTAGTTAGCATATTAGGTTTATGGGCTTGGAGACAATTAAGCATTAAAACAAATAAGCATTACGCTGCAGCAGCAGCATGTGTTTATGCAGTGGTTATATTAGTTATAGGTTTTATTGGTTATGGTTTTATTAGAGAATTAGATGACTTTACAAAATTAATATCAGTTGGCTTATTTATTATCCTGTATGGATTTTCATTTTCAGGACCATTCCCATTAATTAATGCAATTATTGCTGATATTTCAGATAAGTTGTCATTAGACTATGATAAGAATATTTCAGGAACAGTTTTTTCATATCTTACTGCAATCATTAAGCTTGGTTTTGCCTTGGCAGCAATGGTCCCATATCTTGCTTTAGAGTTACTGTGGGGTTTCGATATTTCGTTGGGTATTGCAAATACCGAGTCTTCAAAAATGGCAATTTTTTATATTTGGATTTTTGTGCCAATATTAAGCTATGGAATAGCTGCGTTTATGTTATTTACTCATTCTCTTGGCAGGAATGAGCATAAACAAATTAAAGAAAGTTTGAGACAATAAAAATGGAATATAGGAAATATGAATGTGTGATTTGTGGTCATATTTATGATGAAGAGTTTGGTGAGCCTGATGATGGAATTTTACCAGGAACTAGATGGGAAGATATTCCTGATGATTGGGTTTGTCCAGACTGCGGGGTAAGTAAATTTGATTATGAATTAATGGAATAAAATGATAACTAGATTAGATGTTTATTTCCTAACTTTTATATTTTCTTTATGTACCCCAACTCAATCTGCTAATTTAAATATTGCTTTTGTTGGCGATATTCCAATCGAAGAGCTTTTAAAGAAAAAGCAAATATTTAAGCTAGAGTACGATAAATATGAAATAGATAATAAGATTGATTTAACAAGTATAAAAGATACTGAAGTATTTATTTTTTTTGGTATTTGGTGCCATGATAGCCAAAGAGAGGTACCACGCATGCTTAGAATTTTGCATGAATTAAATATCCCACCTCATCAAATTTCTTTAATCGGCCTTACTTCTAAAAAAGACGAGCCAAAGAATCGTGCAAAAAAATTAAAAGTTATAAATACCCCAACATTCATTGTGTTTAAAAATAATATTGAAATAGGGAGAATTATTGAACGACCCTCGATGAGTTTGGAAAAAGATCTATCGAATATTTTGAAATCTTAATTAAATTTATTTCTTTTATTTAAGATTCATCTCAGCAATACGTTTTGCCTCATCGTAGTCAGTATAAAAAGTTGCAAAATGTCTTCGAAATTTTGCAATTGGTCCATCCTTATCACATAGGACTGGTTTATAAGCATATTTTTTATTTTCCCAAACAGGTATATCTTCATTTACTTGTTTATTTATATCTGCAATTATGGCAGCGCCTACACCGCCTTTAGGAACTTTACCATTTATTTTTTTTTGCAAAAATGAAAATCGGGTGATTACTTTTTCATTCTCTATAGGGGTAGTGGACCCTAGAAGGAGGGTATCACATATACCTTCAAATTTTGTTACATTATCTCCAGGACCATTAGAGAAGCCTGATATCTTTCCTTTAACGGTACCCTTAGGAGTTTCCATATTAGCTTCTTGAATAAAATATCTTTTTTGTTCGTCATAAGTAACTTCAAATTCAGGGTAGCTAACTACCCCATGAACATACATAAAATGGGCTGCATCTACGGCATTCTCAGCCATATCTTGAATGTGGCAATTGATTGTATATTCAAATTTTTCAAATTTATCAGCCCATTCGGGGTCGCTAATTTCTGGATATGATTCAACTTCATAATGTGGATTATTTCCATTAGGATGATACCAAGCATAAATTAAGTTGTTTTTTTCAACTGTTGGGTATTTAAAAATTTGTGTTTCTTTTGCTTTAGGTGGAATTTTTTTGGCATATGGAATGTTATCTATTTTACCATCAGCACCCCATTGCCAAGCATGAAAAGGGCACTCGATGCATTCATCTTTTACTAGTCCACCATGGCCTAAGTGAGCTCCTAGGTGTGGGCAGTAGGCATCTAACATTGTTACTTCACCCGATTTGGTTCTAAAGAGTACCTGGTCTTGTGCAAAATATCTGACAGGTTTTACATCTCCAGGTTTTAAATCATCTGAATAATCAACAACATACCAACCAAAAGGTATTGGCATAGGGTATCTTTTTCTATTATTCATATTTTTAATTATTTTATAACTTTAGTAATTTTTTTGCATTTTCACCTAAGAACCTAGGCAATACTTCCTTTTTTAGAGGAATATGCTCTAGCTCAGTAAATATTTTTTTTAAAGATAAACCCATTGGGTAATAACCAGCATACATAACTTTTTCTTTACCTCGAGTATTAGCAAAATGCAGAATATCTTCAGGATAATGTTTTGGAGAAAATGCGCTTGTAGAATAATAAAGGTTCGGATATTTCAGCATTAACTTACATGCCAAGGCTGTCCAAGGCTCAGCTCCGTGCCTCATAACAAATTTAAGATCTGGGAAATACCAGCAGACTTCGTCAATTAATTCTACTTTTTGTGGAGCCATTGGGATTCTAGGGCCTGGAACTCCAACACAACAAAAGAATGGAATATCTAACTCAATACACATTTTATAGATGGGATGCCATTTTTGATCATTGATTGGTATTTGTGGGTGCATCCCAGATGGAAATGCACTGACTGCTTTTATCCCGTAGGTTTCATATATTCTCTTAATATTTATTGCTTCATCTTTAATGTTTGGATTTATTGGTAAATCAAAGATAAATCTATCTGCATGATTTTTAGCTGCTTTAATTTTTATATCAGATTTTTCATGGAAGCCAACCATAGCCATGTTGATAAAATATCTATCCATTTCATTAATTGTGAATTGAATAAAATCATCATGTGATCCAGTTTCAGGTATTTCTTTAAACATATATTGAGCAGGCATTTTAAACATTGATCTAGATTCTTCATCTCTAAGAAGAGGTTCCATAAATTTATACCAATCAGATCTATCTTCCTGTTCAGGAATCCCAAGCATTAGATCAATTGTTAGTATGTCTTTATTAAATGCCATGACTAAAGTTTAAACAATAATTTATCTTTAAGTTGATAGAAATCAAAAAAAGAGAGAATACTTAAAATATCCTTGACGAATAATATTTTAATGTTACTCATTAAGACATAAATTCTCCACCGTTAACATCAAGGTTTGCACCCGTAATAACTTTAGCTAAATCTGAAATTAAAAATAATGCAGCATTTGCACAATCGCTATCGTCAGGAATAATTCCCAGAGGAATATCTTTAGTTACATTATCAATAATATCTTGAGGTTTTACTCCCATAGATTCAGCCGTAAAATTAATATACATTTCAACTGGAGGACCCCACATCCAACCCATAAATACTGAATTAACTCTAATACCTTTTGGACCGAGTTCTTTAGCAAGTATCTTTGTTGCGGTAGTCAATGCTCCTTTAGAAGCAGCGTAACCCCCCTGAGTAGGCAATGGTTTTTTTGTAATTAAGCTGTTAATCATAACAATTGCACCACTTTTATTTGGAGTCATCTCTTTTACAGCCGCCATGGTTAAGTTCATGGTTCCGAAAAAATTTGTATTCATAGTTTCTTGCCAATCAGCAAAATCAGAATCCTCAATTTCTTTGAAGTCACCAGCCCGGTATGCGCTGTTAATCAATCCATCAAGTTTTCCATATTGTTTTACTGTTTCTTGAACCAAATTTTTGCAATCTTTGGAGTTAGTAATATCACAGGGGATGGCTATAACATCTGATTTTTTTCCAATTTCTTCCTTTAGTTGATTTAATAGACCAGTGGATCTTGCTGCAATGGCTATTTTTGCACCCTCTCTAGCTGCGCCATATGCCAACTCTTGACCCAAACCAGGGCCAATACCAGAAATAATTACAACTTTATCTTTTAATAACATTTTAATTCCTATTTTATATATTGATTTATGTAGTCCTTGAAGTGATCGTCAATGAAAGAGCTTTCTAGACCAAATTCTTCAAGTGAATAATGATGAGCACCCATTTCATGTTTATTTTCTTCTTTCCAAGCTTTCATTGCATTTTCAGTTTGATTATTAAAATCTTCATTTATAAAGTCATATACTGCCTTCATTTCAGTTAAAGGATCTTTGATCATTTTATTAAATTCAAGATTTAAGAAATGATTTGGATTAGCTTTACTAATATTCATACAATGTTCTAAAACTTTAGCTAATTTATTAGCCCAGTGATTTCCAATCATATTTTTATCATATGTGTTAGTAAGAGGCTCAAAAAGGTTTGCACACATTGAACAAAAAGAGGGGACAGTTTTATGTGGATCACGGTGTGTTTGAATCACTTTAGAATCAGGAAAAACTTGGAGCAATTTATCTATAAAGCCTAAATGGTGAGGTGATTTTAATATCCATCTTTTTTTCTCTCTTCCAGGATTTTGCCATTGTAAGTATTGCAATATAATCTTTAGCTGCTTGTAGGCATGGATATGATCTTGTTTTTCTATCCATTTAGAGTAAGAAGGAAGTCGCATGAATGATTCAGGAACTGTACTAAAAAATGTATGTTCTAAAAGTAAAACTTCTTCATCAGCTCCCTTGTAATCCCAAGGATGTATTTTTAAAGCATCTGGGGAAGCTGCTACGACTGTATCAACTTCGGCTTTACCAAGAGCCATTCTTTCTTCTGGATTTCCTCTAATCTCATTTTTTAGCATTGCTGGATTTCTGCCTTCCCACCAGAGCATGGCAGTGTGATTTGGATCAGCTGCTAAAAGACGGTGGGTCATAGTGCTGCCAGTTCTTGGTAGGCCGACAATCACAACAGGGGAAATGATTTTTTCTTTTAAAATTTCATTATTTTTCTTTATTGCTTCATCTATAAGTAGAAGATTAGTTAGCAGTCCAGTCAAACGATGTTGTTGAGCCTGAATTCCAATTTCATTTAAATCAGCCTCTTCGTTAATTGATTTAATTAAGGTTTCAAAACCTTCAATAAATAGAGGGTTTCCAAGTGAACTTAAACCAGTTATTTTCTTAGCATTAGATAAAATTTGGTTTGAATTTAACATTAGATACTCTCCAAAGTATCTAATTTTTTAATTTTTACATCTGGGATGGGACATGAATCCGCACCAATCCATCTTAGTAACATAGCTCCATTTTTTCTTCCTTCTGTAATTAGATTATTTTTAATATTTATAGGATGATGAGTAACAATAATTTTTAAATCATGATTATCAATTGTTGCTGATTTAGAGTTTAGATGAATTGGGTAATGCCTATAATCTAAAGATTCCATCCAATAATTCTCTAATTGAAAATTCCAATAATCACAATCAGGGATAGGCGTATTAATTTCCATATATTCATCAGAGTTAAATTCATAATAGCCATGTAAATAAAAAATTTTTGGATCACCGCCAGCAGCTTGAAAAAATGCTTGATCACCTAGTGGAAGTGAATTTTTATGATTTTTTTCGAAATCTTTTACCCAATTTAAAAAAGTATTTGCAGTACCCTTTACAAAAGCTATTGAGTTATCAAGGTGAAATTCTAGTTCTTGGATATTCAGAAGAGGTGGAATGTCAATATTTCCTAATTTTTTGATATTCATAGAAGCATGTTTTTGATTAAATCGATCTGTATAAGTTTGTCTGACAATTATCATATTTGTGTCTTTTGGAAGATTTAGATAATTTCTACTGTTGGAATTTGGACCTAAAACTAATTTAAAATTTCCAATTTCATCAATATCCATCTCTGACATATCTAGCTCACCAAGTGATCGCATTTTTCCATCTATACTGTATCTGTTTTCCTTTAAACCAAAACTTAAATATTCAACCTCGCCAATATTTCCTGCAATTTCATATGATTCAGAACCATTAATATTTGCATTGAGGTAAATGTTATCAGGGTTATCTGCACCAATTTTTGCTGTTTCATGAGAGAGGTTGTAAAAAGATGGATGCATTGAATTTGAATGTTCAAAATTCATCTCTAGAGAAAGTCTTAGAAGTCTTAATAGATATCTATATCCTTCTGTTTTATCAGTTTCAGATAAATTAACTTGCTCTGAGATAATATCTCCAGCAGTTTTCAATTCATCACAAAAACTATCCCATTTTTGCTTTAATAAATCAGCCATATTTGTTCTTCTTTATTCAATAAATTTATATTATGGTTATTAGTAAATCATATAAATTTTAAGATGCCAAAGCCACAAGAAAGAAACCAAGAGGAAACTAAAGTAATTTTTCAATCATGGTTAGATAAAAAACTTGCTAATGCTTCAAATATTAGTATAGAGATATTAGGCGGACCAGAAAATACTGGCTTTTCAAATGAAACTTTAAGTTTTAATGTTTCGTATTCTCATGATGGTCAGGATGTATCCCAAGGTATGGTTTTAAGGTTTTATCCAGAAGGCTTTTTTGTTTTCCCTGATTATGACATTTATAAACAGTTCTTAATTATGCAAAAACTTTCAACCTATAATATCAAGGTTCCGAATGTGTTGTGGTATGAGTCAAGCACTGAAGTTTTTGGTACTTCATTTTATGTTATGGAGATGGCTAAGGGTGAGGCGCCATCTGATAACCCGCCATTTCATCAAGAAGGATGGGTGGTAGATTCCTCTGAAGATGTAAGAAAAAAGATTTGGTGGGGGTGGGTAAATGAAATGTCAAAAATACATAAAGTTGATATCACAGGAGGCAATTTTAATTTTCTTAATAGACCTGAGATAGCTAATGATTATTTAGATCAAGAGCTTAATTATTATTTTAATTTTCATGAATGGGCTATGAAGGGAGAAGCTCATCCAGTTGCTGATTTTGCCGCTAAGTGGTTAAAGGACAATAAACCAGTTCCCAGTCAATCTTCTATTATTTGGGGAGATTGTAGGTGTGCAAATATTATGTATTTACCAAATGGTGAAATTTCAGCAGTCCTTGATTGGGAGATGGCATCACTTGGAGACCCATGTATGGATTTAGCATGGGGAATTGCAATTGATGATTGTAATAGCAAAGGTTTGGGAGTTGAGAGGTTAAGTGGTTTTCCAGGAACAGATGTAACAATTGCTAAGTGGGAGGAATTAACTGGCTATAGCGCTGATAATTTTAATTATTATTACACACTTGCTTTATATAAATTTACAGTAATTATGGTTAGAGTTATACGTAAAGTAGAACATTATGAAATGATGCCTATGGGTCTTGATGCTCATATAAATAATCATGTAACTGCTATGTTAGATGCAAAATTAAAGGAGTTTTAAATATGGCAATTTTTTCAATTTCTCATTCTAATGATGGTCGCAAGCAACTATCTTTAAAAAGCCCTGTTGATTTATCGCACATAGGTACTTATGACTGCGCTAATAAAGATGAAATATCTAAAATAATGACTCAGGCTAAGGTTGCTCAGGCTAAATGGAAAACGAGCACCCTCAAAGATCGCGTTGAGTTAATGCATAAAGTTGCTGATGTGGTTATTGATCAACAAAATCAAATTATGGAAGTTGTTATGAGAGAAACCGGTAAACCCCAACAAGAGGCTATGTCAATGGAAGTTTTTTCATCAGTTGATTCATTAATTTTTTATGCTAATCGAGCTGAAAAATGGCTTTCAGATAAAAAAATAAAAATGCATGGTCCTATGAGATTTATAAAAAAAACATTTATTACCTATAAACCTAGGGGGGTGGTTGTTGTTATTACTCCTTGGAATGGCCCATTTATTTTATCTATCAATCCTGTTATTCAGGCTTTGCTATGTGGAAATAGCGCCATTATTAAGCCTTCAGAAATTACACCTATGTCTGGAGCTTTAGTTGAAGAAATATTTGCTTTAGCTGGAGCGCCAAAACACCTTGTACAAACAGTTATTGGTGATGGAGAGACTGGAGCTGAGTTAATTGATCAAGTTCCAGATAAAGTATCGTTTACAGGTAGTGTGTCTACTGGAAAAAAAATTGCTTCTAAATGTGGAGAAATGCTAATTCCGTTTAGCCTAGAGCTAGGCGGTAAAGATGCCATGATTGTTTGCTCAGATGCTGATATAAAAGATGCAGCGAGTGGAGCTGTAGTTGGATCATGCATGAATGCAGGTCAATATTGTTGCGGAACAGAAAGAATTTATGTCATGGAGGATATTTATGATGAATTTGTTGCTGAAGTTGTTTCTATTACTAAATCTCTCGTTCAAAGCAATGATGGGAAAGGGGATATCGGTCCTACTTTTTGGGATAAGCAAATTGAAATAATTGAAGACCATGTTAAAGATGCAATTGATAAAGGAGCTAAAGTATTAGTAGGCGGTAATCGAAATCCATCATTTAAAGGCTTATATTTTGAACCTACAGTTTTGGTAGAGGTTTCTCATGAAATGAAGGTGATGAAAGATGAGACTTTTGGTCCAATTATCTCGATTATGAAAGTCTCTTCTGAAGAAGAAGCTTTGACTTTAGCGAATCAGTCACATTATGGTCTTAATGGTAATGTTTGGACAAAAGATTTAGTTAAGGGTAAGAAAATTGCTAAATCAATTGAAACAGGCGCGTGTTCAGTGAACGATATGGCAATGAGTTATGGTGTTAACGAAGTTCCATTTGGCGGAGTAAAAGAAAGTGGTTTAGGGGTGGTTAATGGGAAAGAAGGATTACTAGGGTATGCTCACGCTATGCCAATCATTGTTGGCAAAAAATCTGCATCAGCATATCCCTATACTGATAAATCATTAGATCAACTTAGAAGCGCTTTAAAGATTTTTTGGGGTAATAAATTAGTTAGAAAAATATTTGGATAATATTATTTTGGTTTAGCGACTTCTAAATATGAGGGGATTTCTCCACCGCCATGAACCTCTAAAGAGGAACCAGTTACCCATTTTGCAAGATCTGAAGCAAAGAAAACGCATGCATCAGCTACATCTTGGGGTCGACCCATTCTTTTTAAAGGTATTTTTTTTGCTACTTTAGCGAGCTCTCTCTTACCTCCATAGTGAAGAATTGAATTTTCAGTCTCAATATAACCTACGATTATTGAATTTACTTTAATTTTTGGCGCCCATTCCACGGCAAGAGTTTTACTTAAATTTACTAACGCTCCTTTCGATGCGCCATAAGCTGCACTACCAGGAGTTGGCCTAGTTGCTGTAACACTAGAAATATTAATAATATTTGAAACAGTTTTTTGTTTAATCATAATTTTTGCAATTTTCTGACTAACATTTAATGGTGCTGTAAAATTTAAATCAATAATTGATTGATGGAATTTAGGAGAGGCAGTAATGGTTTTAGCCAATGGAGATCCTCCTGCATTATTAATTAATATATCTATTGATTTAAATTTAGATTTAATAATGCTTATTGCTCCATCTAATGACTCTAAATCTTTAATATCACACTTTATAAATATTGCTTTATTGCCTTTTGCTTGAATTAATTTTTTTGGTCTATTTCGAGCTAGAACTATTACCTTTGCGTCTAATTTTAAGAAAGTTTTTGCTATATGGGCACCAATTCCTCTAGTTCCGCCAGTAATTACGACAGATTTATTTTTAAAATTTATATTTCTCATAGATTAAAATCTAGAATTAATGATTGATTTAATTATAACCATGTAACAACTATATTATAGTAATTCGGTCATAAAGCTTCTTAGTGAGAGTAAATTTTATGCAATTGATATCCATTGATTCGTTAATAACTTTGTATAATCTGTATGTCTAAACAGAAAAATAATTTGGAGTAATTCTATGAAAATTGCAATTCTTGGAGGAACTGGAGCTTTAGGTAAAGGGCTGGCAACTAGATGGATCAAATCGAATCATGAAATTATTATTGGTAGCAGGAAATTTGATAAAGCTCAACACATAGCTCAAAGTTTAGGGTTGGATAAATCATCCGGCATGTTAAATATTGATGCTGCTAAAAAATGTGAAATTGCATGTTTAACAGTTCCTTATACTCATCAGGAAGATATCTTGCGAAGTATTGAAGATTCGCTGAAGAAGAAAATCCTTATTGATGCCACTGTTCCGTTAATTCCACCAAAGATAATGAGAGTTCAATTGCCCCAAGAAGGGTCAGCTGCATTAAAAGCTCAATTGATACTTGGAGAATCTACAAAAGTCATATCTGCATTTCAAAATATTTCTGCTGAACTATTACAATCTACTCAAGAGGTTGATTGTGATGTTTTGGTAACTGGTAATAATTTTGAGGCAAGGTCTACAGTCATAAGTCTTGTTAATGATGCTGGACTAAAAGGTTGGCATGCAGGTCCATTATGTAATTCAGTTGCAGCAGAAGCATTAACTTCTGTATTAATTTCAATTAATAAGAACCATTCTATCGATCATTCTGGTATAAAAATTACCGGTATTTAAGAGAAATAAGATTAACTCAATAAATTTAACTGCTATAGATAATATCCCCCTTATTGAGCCAGGGAATAATATTAGTGAAATTATTATTAAAGGCTTAGAAGATCAAGGGATTAAACTTGAAGATGGCGATATTATTGCAATTGCACAAAAAATTATTTCAAAATCAGAAAACAGATATCTTGATATCTCTTCATTGATCCCTAGCAAAGAAGCAGAAAAACTCGCAAAAAAAATTCAAAAGGATCCTCAATTTATTCAAGCAGTCTTGAATGAATCCAAACAAGTGGTAAGACACAGAATGGATGTATTAATTGTCGAACATAAATTAGGTTTTATTCATGCAAATGCTGGAATTGATAGATCTAATATAGATCAATCTAAGAATAATGTTCTTTTGCTTCCAGAGAATCCAGATTTATCTGCTAAGAAAATTTGTAATTCAATTATGGAGTATTTTAATAAAGAAATTGGATTAATTATTACAGATACTATGGGAAGACCATTTAGAAATGGCATTGTAGGATTCGCAATTGGTAGTTTTAATATTCCATGTATCTTAGATGAAAGAGGTAAGAAGGATTTATACAATAATGAGCTTAAGCTTACACAAATTGGAGTAGCAGATGAGCTCGCAGCAGCAGCATCATTATTGATGGGCCAAGCTACACAAAAAAAACCAATTGTAGTTATCAAGGGTTGTAACTTAAATTTAAATACATCAAGTACCGCAAAAGATTTAATTAGAAGCGAAAATGAGGATTTGTTTCGATGAAGAATTATTTATTATTATGTGGAGGTGTTGGAGGAGCTAAATTAGCGCTTGGATTTTCAAAAGTATTAGAACCATCTAATATGACAATAGTTGTAAATACAGGAGATGATTTTGAATATTTAAATCTAAAAATCTGCCCAGATTTAGATACGGTTATTTACACACTAAGCGGTGAATCTGATTCGTTAAAGGGTTGGGGTAGGGCAGACGAATCATGGACAATGCTAAAGACATTAGGTGATTTGGGTGGTGATACTTGGTTTCAATTAGGCGATAAAGATCTAGCAACCCATTTTTTAAGAACAGACTTAATAAAAAAAGGAGCTTCATTAAGCTTTGTTAGTCAAGAATTATGTAAACGATTTAATGTAGATCATTTTATTTTACCAATGACAGACGATTTAGTTGAAACTTATGTTCAAACTAAAAATAAACTTCTTTCATTTCAAGAATATTTTGTAAAACTTCGATGTGAGCCACCTGTATCTGATTTTGTTTTTAAAGGATTAGATAATGCAAAATTTAATCCATTAATTAATTTAAGTTCTTTTAATGAGATAATTATCTGTCCCTCAAATCCATTCGTTAGCATTAATCCAATTATTCAATTGAGTGAGTTAAATAAATTTTTAAAAGAAAACTCTAATCGAGTGAGCGTTATCAGCCCAATTGTTGAAGCTAAATCTTTAAAAGGTCCAACTTCAAAAATTATGAATGAATTAGGTTTGGATGTTTCTGTGAAGACAATAGCAAGTTTTTATCAAGAATTTGCTGATACTTTATTTATTGATAGAGCAGATAGCCATCAACGTAAAGATATAGAAAGTCTAGGCTTTAAGGTTTTTGAGAGTGATTTAATTATGAATAATTTAGAATCAAAAATTGCGCTTGCAAAATCTGTTATTAATTACTTAGAAAAGAATTAAAGTGAAAATTGCTGCCTTAATTCCGGTAAAAAAATATACTGAATCAAAAGTTCGACTTCAAAATATACTTTCTAAGGATAAGCGCACTTTAATTTCAAAATTAATGGCTGAGAGAACTGTTTCTGAATTAATAAAATCAAATATGTTTCACTCGATAACTATTGTTACAAATGATCCAGAATTAAATATTAATGGGACAAATTCTTTTAAAAGTTACTCTCCATTAAACAAAGCTCTTCAAGAGGCGATTGAAAATTTACCCCAAGTAGATAAGGTTATGATCATGCATTCAGACCTTCCAATGATTAACTTTAAAGATATAAAAAATTTACTAAAATATGCTAAGTCAAATCAATTATTGATAGTTTCAGATTCACTTGAATTTGGAACCAATTGTTTAATCTATGATTCTAATTGTCATTTTAATCTATGTTTTGGATTAAATAGTTACCAATTATTTATTAATGAATTTCAAGATCAAGGTATTAAATTTACTAAACATAATTGTAAAGCAATAGAACAAGACCTTGACTCGGAAGAAGATTACTTCAAACTAATTAGCTATCTTAAAAATTGACTAAATTTGAAATTAAAGATCATCTAAATATTGAATTACGGAATTAAGGCGGGAAGATGAATAAAAAAATATTACATTTATTAATTGTATTAATTGGATACGTTGGTTGTATATGTTCTATGTACTTAACATGGAATCTCTTTGAAAACTTCAATATATTTTTAAGGCTTTTGATTTGTCATGTTGAGGGAACTATTTTTATTTATGTGCTTAGCGTCCTGTTTAAAAATTCTAGTTGGTATGATGCATTTTGGTCTGTTATTCCTGTTGTTTTAGGTATTTTTTGTTGGAGTGATGTAAATGCTGCTGGAAATGGATTAAGAGCATTATTGATGTTTACTTGTCTTTTATTTTGGGCGATAAGGCTTACTTATAATTGGATTAGATCATGGGATGGCTTTTCTCATGAAGACTGGCGTTATGTAATGATGAAAGGAAAAACAACTAATACATTCCAATATTTTATTAATGATTTCGGTGCTATTCATTTAATTCCAACTTTATGTGTATACATGGCTTTGCTTCCAATGAATTATGCTCTTTTTTATTTTGGCTCTGATGTTTCATGGTTAGATTGGGCGGCAAGCATCATAGGTATTTCGGCAGTTATTATTCAAATTATTTCTGATCAGCAAATGTACAATTTTAGAAAATCGATACAAGAACCACAAACAAAAAATACCGGCCTATGGTATTACTCTCGACATCCTAATTATTTTGGAGAAATGCTTTTTTGGTTTAGTTTGTTTATTTTTGCTATTTCAGCGCATACGAATGCGCCATGGCTTTTTATAGGCACCATGATAATGTATGCTTTGATAGCTAAAGGCTCAGTATCTATGATGGATAAAAGATCATTGTCTAAAAGACCAGATTTTAAACACTACATGGATTCAACACCTGCATTATTTTTGAACCCTTTTAAGAGGTAAGTTTAATGAAATATTTATTAATTTCACTGTTTTCAATATTTACAATTTTTCCTATTTATTCAGGGGACCTAAGAGATCAGCTTGAACGCGATCTTGATGGGGTCATGACTAAAGTTATAAATTGGAGACACTACTTTCATCAATATCCCGAATTATCTAATAGAGAATTTAAAACTCAAGAATCTATAGTAACTGCTCTTACAAATATGGGCCTTGAAGCAAATACAAATTATGGTAAGACAGGTGTTATTGCTTTTATAAGAGGACAAAATTCAGGACCTCTAATAGCTTTGCGAGCTGATATTGATGGTCTACCAGTAACGGAAAAACTAAATTTACCGTTTTCTTCTAAAGAAAGAACTACATACCAAGGAAATGATGTTGGAATTATGCATGCTTGCGGTCATGATGCTCACATTGCAATTCTTCTTGGAGTAGCAAGTTTCCTTTCTCAAAACACAGATAAATTAAATGGAGATATACTTCTTATTTTTCAACCAGCAGAAGAAGGAGCACCCCAAGGAGAAGAGGGTGGGGCTGAGTTAATGTTAAAAGAAGGGCTTTTTGAAATTGAAAAACCGGATGCTATATTTGGTCTGCATGTTTCAAATGCTTTACATGGCGGAATAATGTTAAAACCTGGACCAGCTATGGCATCTGCTGAAGCTTTTCGAATTACTATTGAGGGTGAACAAACACATGGGTCTAGACCTTGGGAAGGAGCTGATCCAATTGTTGCTGCTTTTAATATAGGATCAGCACTTCAAACCATAATTAGTAGACGGTTAAATTTATTAGAAAGTCAGGCAGTAATTTCTGTTGGAATAATGAAAGCTGGAACTAGAAATAATATTATTCCTCAAACAGCAATGTTAGAGGGAACTATTAGAACTTTTAAAGATTCATATATAACTCAAATTAGGGATGAAATTAAAACAATTGCCGAGAATGTTGCTAAAGCTCATCATACAAATGCAAATGTTGAATTTAGAGTTTATGGAGGGTATCCGGTAACTTTTAATGATTTAGATCTATCAGCTAAATATGCAGATTCTTTATCTGAAGCTGCTGAAGGGAACTACTATGAATTGCTTGTTCCACGAACAGGGGCAGAAGATTTTTCTTTTTATGCGCAACAAGTGCCTGGATTATTTTTCTTCCTTGGGGTTAATGCTCCTGGTGTTGAAGATAGTCCAACAAATCATTCTCCTTATTTTTATGTAGATGATAAAGCGTTGGATACAGGCATTAAGGGATTTATAAATCTTGTTGAAGATTTTTCTGCAGACTTTAATCAAGTCAATTAATTTATAGGAGAATAATTAATTATTAAATATATATATTAAAAGGTAAATTATCCCACTAAAAATTAGGACTAATAGTATTGGTCTTTGTCCAAGTTTTATTGAGTATTTTTTAGGTAAGAGTATCAAAATAGCAATTACGGCTGAGGTAATTCCTACACCCCATAACAAGTCTTTAAGTTCTAAAAAGACTTCAGATATCATAATTTAATTCTTTATTCTTTTGGTAGCAAAGAATGTAATCTGTCAATTGAATCTAAATATTCATTGATTAGTCGATACATTACATCTTTAACTGTTTCTATTTGGTTGACTTGACCAATAACTTGACCAGCTGCATTAAACGAGACATCTTGAGTGTTTCCCGTACCAGCATACATTGAAGTTCTTCTCATAGCATCAAAAGTGATCATACCTTGTAAAGGCATAGGAAGAGGATCTGGATTATCAGGGTTCTCCCATGCTTCAGTCCACTTATTTTTTAACATTCTTGCTGGTTTACCTGTCCACGCTTTACTTCTTATAGTATCTTCACTTGTTGCATTTAAATATAATTCTTTTTCAGCTGGTTGAGCGGCAGCTTCTTCAACTGTCAACCATAGAGATCCACACCAAATACCTTGGGCTCCAGTAGACATTGCAGCAGCCATTTGTCTTCCATTTCCTATTCCTCCGGCAGCTAAAACTGGTAAATCCCCAACAGCATCAACTATTTGTGGCCAAAGAACTATACTTCCAATTTTACCTGTGTGTCCGCCGCCTTCACCGCCTTGAGCAATAATAAAATCTAATCCTGCTTTTTTATGTGCAAGTGCCTGTTTAATTTTTCCACATAGCGCGCCTATCAAAACCCCTTTATTTTGTATCTTTTTTATCATACTTGCAGGAGGTGTTCCTAGCGCATTAGCTATAAGTTTTACTTTTGTATGTTTCAAAGCTTCTTCTATCTGAGGTTCAGCGGTTGCCTCTGTCCATCCTAATAAACCACCTTTAGGTCCGTTTGTTTCTGGTGCTTCAGGAACTCCATTTTCTGATAAGAGGGTATTTACAAATTTTCTATGTTCATCAGGAATCATTTTTTGAAGCTGTTCAAGTAATTGTTCAGGGTTTTTTTCATCCATTCCTTCATATTTTTGAGGTATTACAGTATCAACACCATATGGGTGATCTCCAATATGCTGGTCTATCCAATCTAATTCCTCTTTTAATTGCTCTGGGGTGTATCCAACAGCTCCAAGAACACCAATCCCTCCGGCTTTACTTACAGCAACTACAACATCTCTGCAATGTGTGAAGGCAAAAATAGGATATTCTATTCCAAGTTTTTTACAGATTTCTGTTTTCATATATTTAATTTGAATTTATTGTTTTATGGATTATACAAACTTATTGTTGGTCCTAACCTTTTAAATTAATAAATTTTATCAATGTATGTAATAAAAAAATTCTTATTCTTTAAATAATTTCAATAGGTTATAGTTAAAAACTTAATCTTTTAATAACTTGTATAAAATTATGAATTGGGATTATGAATATGATGTTGTGGTGGTGGGCTCAGGAAATGGTGCTCTAACTTCTGCTCTTTGCGCTCATGATGGTGGGGCAAAAACATTAGTAATCGAAAAAAGCGATCAATTTGGGGGGACATCTGCTACATCTGGAGGTGGAGTATGGATACCTAACAATCGTTATGCTAAAGCTGAGAATGTTGATGATTCAGATCAAGATGCTAGAGATTACATAAATAGCGTATCTCCAAAAGGAAAAATTAATGAGGATTTAATTGAAACTTATATTATTGAAGGTCCAAGAATGATTGATTATCTTCATGAGAATTCAATAGTTAAATATAGAAATCTTTCTTATTATCCAGATTATTTTCCAGATAACCCAGGAGGTAAAGGAGGAAATAGATCTATGGAACCAGAGCCTATTAGTGGAACTAAATTAGGGAATGATTTAGCCAAGTTAAGAGAACAACATCCACAAACTGCTTTTACCATGGGACCAATTAATATGAATTTTACTCAAGTTGAAGGTCAACTTTTATTGGGCGCATTGCCTGGATGGAAATCTTTATTTGCAAAACTTATAACTAAATATATTTTTGATATTCCTATGCGATTTAAATGGGGATGGAAAGATAGGCGACTTACCATGGGCAATGCAGGTGTTGCTAGGTTAATTTTATCTTTAAAAGATAGAGATGTTGATTTATGGATAGATACAGGAATGACTGATCTTATAGAAAATAAAGGTAAGGTAATAGGAATCAAGGCAAATAAATATGGAAGTGAAATTAATATCAAAGCAAATAAAGGAGTTATTTTAGCTTCTGGAGGATTCGAGAAAGATCAAAATTTACGCGAACAATATCTTCCTCAACCAACTAATTCAGATTGGAGTGCTGGTAATATTTATAATACTGGGGATGCTTTAAAGGTAGCATTAAAGCTTGGCGCTGATACACATCAAATGGATACAGGGTGGTGGTCAACAGTTATGAAGGTACCAAATCAAGAAAAGGGTTGGTTGTCCATGGTCGATAAATCTATGCCAGGAAACTATACCGTTAATAAAAATGGTGAACGATTCTCAAATGAATCACAAAACTATGTAAGTTTTGTTGATGATATGTTTAAACAGTATGCTGAAGGAAATCCTTGTGCTCCATGTTATATGATATTTGATAGCAATTTTAGAAAAAATAGACCTTGTGGGCCCTTATTACAAGGAACAATGCAACCAGATTCTTCTGTACCGAAAGAGTGGTGGACTCCATCATTTCTTTCAAAAGCAGATACTTTAGAAAAATTAGCCGAGATAGTAGGTATAGACCCCCGAGGGTTACTTAAAACTCAGGCTAAAGTAAATAAATTTTCTAAAACTGGAAAAGATTTAGATTTAAAAAGAGGTGATAGTGTCTATGATCGTTATTATGGCGATCCTTCAGTAACTCCAAACCCTTGTCTTGCTAGTTTAGACAAAGGTCCATTTTATTGTATGGTCCTATATCCAGGTGAAATGGGAACAGCAGGCGGTTTAGTTATTGATGTTAATGCAAGAGTCTTAAAAGCTGATGGAGTTGCCATTCCAGGATTATATGCATGTGGAAATTGTACAACCGCTCTTTTACCAAAATATCCAGGCCCTGGTTCAACCTTAGGTCCAGCAATGACATTTGGATATTTAGCTGCAAAACATATAACTGGTACAAATTTCTAATGGATTTTTCTAACAAGACAGCTTTGGTCACCGGTGCTGGTCAGGGAGTTGGTGAGGGTATTGCTGAAGCTATAGCTTCATATGGAGCTAATCTAGCGCTTGCAGGAAGAACATACTCAAAGGTTGAAAAGGTTGCGAATAGAATCATATCTCAAGGAGGTTCTGCTATTGCAATTGAATGTGATGTTAAAAATTTAAATTCTATACAAAACGCCATTGATTTAACTATTTCAAAATTTTCTAATATTAATTTTCTAATTAATAATGCGCAAGAAGTTCCACTGGGAAATATTCTAGATGTTTCTGAAGAGTCATTTATTAATGGATGGAACTCTGGTCCATTAGCAACATTTCGTTTTATGAGACTTTGTTACCCCTATTTAAAAGGAGATGGAAAAATTATTAATTTAGCTAGCTCATCTGCCTTAAGACCAGATTCAGCAGGGTATGGGGCTTATGCAGCTGTCAAAGAGGCTATTAGATCTTTATCTAGAACTGCGGCTGTTGAGTGGGGCCACGATAATATTTTAGTAAACTGTATCATGCCATTAGCTAAATCAACTGGAATGGAATGGTGGATGAATGAATATCCTGATGAAGCCAGTGAATTTATTAAATCGATACCCCTTGAAAAAGTTGGTGATTGCAAAGAAGATATAGGAGAGGCTGTTTGTCACTTATTAAGCGATGGAATGTCTTATATTACAGGTTCAACTATTATGTTAGATGGTGGACAAGCATATTTAAAATAGATAACTTATGGATAAATTACAAGAATTACTTGATATAGAAGAGATTAAAAATTTAAAACATCGATATTTTAGAGCTATAGATATGGCAGATTTTGATCTTTTAGAAGATATATTTGCGGAAGATATATCTGTTGATTACAGAGGTGGGTCATATAGATGGCAAGCATCTGGAAAAGAAGAAATTATTACCAATCTCAGATATTCATTTCATAGCAAGGCTTGCGGTATGCATAATGGCCATCATCCAGAAATAATTATTAATAGCCAAACAAAAGCAACTGGTAAATGGTATCTTCATGATATTTTTTATAATTTTGACGAGAATATAGTAACTATGGGTTCTGCTTTATATGATGATAAGTATCAAAAAATTGACGGTAAGTGGAGAATAGGCTTTTCTGAATATGATCGAATTTGGGAAGAGGTATCACCAATAAATCCAGAAACTAAATTTACTAAGGTATTATTGTCTGAGAAAGGAGATAAAATTAAAAAATGAGTATGAAAGATAAAGTTTATAATGCAGTTAAAAAATATACTGAAGCATATAAAAATGATGACAAGGAACTGTTTTTAAGTATTTGGGATAAAGATGCAATATTTGAAGATCCAGTTGGATCAGAACCGTGTAAAGGAATAGATGCTATTTCAGCATTTTGGGATTTTGCTCACCCAGAGGGTCAGTCAATTAATCCTAATGATATAAAAATCACGGTATGCGCTAATGAGGCTATTCTACAAGCAACAATGAAAGTAAGAAATTCATCTAATAATACCGGAATGGATATTCAAATAGTTGATCATTTTGTAGTAAATAAAGAAGGAAAAATTTTAAGTGGTAGAGCTTTTTGGGATGAGTCAACTATGACAATACCTGATGATCTAGAATCTTTTGATATCAATATTAATGATTTTAAAGATCGCGGTTAGTATCACAATCATCAATGAGACTCAGTGTCAATTTAAATAAGATTGCTTTACTTAGAAATGCTAGAGGGAATAATTACCCGTCTGTGGAGGATTTTGCATATGAGGCAATATCACTTGGCGTTCATGGATTAACTCTTCATCCACGTCAAGATTCTCGTCATGCAACTTGTAATGACGCGATAGAAATATCTTCTATATGTAAAAAAAATTCACTTGAATTTAATCTTGAAGGAAACCCGTTTTCATTACCTAAAGATGATTTTATTGGATTTTATGAATTATGTGATATTACAAAACCAGAACAAATAACTCTTGTACCTGATTCAATAGATCAAATCACCTCTGATTGTGGATGGTCTCCAAATTATAAAGAAAATAAATTAAAAAACTTTCTTACAAAAATAAAACATCTTGATTCAAGGATTAGTTTGTTTATTAACCCTGAAATAGAATCTGTTGAATTTGCCGCTAATCTTGGGCTTGATAGAATTGAAATCTATACAGGACCATTCGCTAATTCAATACAAAGCATAAATATCAAGGAAATTAAAACAACCATTTCATTAATTATTACTCGTGCACGAGAACTTGGACTAGGAGTTAATGCGGGGCATGATTTAAATTTACAAAATTTACCTCATCTAATTGATTGTGGTGAAATTGATGAAGTTTCAATAGGTCATGCAATTATTATAGATGCATTGAAATATGGCTTTCATGACACCATAATAAAATATATAAATACTATCACTACAAATTAATGACCATAGAAGAAAAAATTAAAGAACAAATTAAAGAAAACTCTATTTTAATATATATGAAAGGTTCCCCGTATGAACCAAGATGTGGTTTTTCAGCTAAAACAGTACAAGCTTTAATTGATTGTGGAGCTAAATTTTCATATGTTGATATCTTGGAGAATCAAGAAATTAGACAAACATTACCAGAAGTTTCTGATTGGCCAACTTTTCCGCAGCTTTTTGTAAATGGTGAGTTAATCGGTGGTTGTGATATTGTTTCTGAGTTGCACGAAGCGGGGGATCTACAAAGCATTATTGATAAAGCAAGTCCATAGATTTTTAATCAATTTAGCCAAAATCTTTTAACATTGCTTTTAGCTCAAGAGAATGTTGCTCTTCTTCTCCAATCATAGTTCTAGCATATTCTTCTAAATAAACTGAAGCATCAGTTACACTCCCAAGTAATTTTTTATAAAGACTTAAAGCTGTTAATTCATGTTCTAATCCTTCCTCTAAAATATCTTTGATTGAATGCCTATGAGTTTCTTGAATTTTTGCAGTTTTTAGACTTGGGTGTCCGTCTAATCCAACTATCAATTCACCAGCTTGTTGTGCATGCTTCAAAGATTCACTAGCTTGTTCTTTTAAGAAAGTAACAATAGGTATTCTATAAGGGCCGCTAACCATTAAAGATGAATGTGTGTATCTAACAACTCCAGCAAGCTCATATTCCATTATTTCATTAAGAATATCGCATACTAAACTTACATTAATTTCTTTTATTTCCATATAATTCACAATTTTTATATTTATGATAAATACAATATAAGTTAATTTGAAGTAAGTGTAAACTATTGATTTAAGGTATTTATTTATTGATAATCATTCTTATTATGGTATTTATTATCATTTATGAAATGATATATAAATGCAGATAATAAGAGGCGATAGTTATCAGTCTTGGATTTACTCAAATCGTTCAGATTTAGTAGTTGTTGATCCATGGCTGACAGATAAACAAGTTTTCCCGGGATTAAATTGGCTTCTTTATAGGGAAGCGAATGAAGAACCTCATATTTTGAAACACAACTTAATATCTCAAGTTAGTCATATTATTATTACTGCACATTTCTCAGATCATTTAGACTTGCCATCACTGAAATTATTTCCAAAAAATATACCTATATTTACAACTATAAAATCTTTTAACCTTTTAAGTAAAAACGGCTTTTTAAATATTACAGTAGTTCAACCTGGTAATTCTTATAAAGTCGGTTCATTTTCACTTGAGGTTTTAAAAGCAGGAAAACCTTATGAAACAACAACATTTGCATATTTATTAAGCGAAAAAAACTCTAAAGTATTCCATGAGCCACATATGTTTAATAGTGATATGAAATTTAATAATATTGACGCTTGTATTTTAACCCTTGATAAAGTTAAGGTTCTGAACTTGGTCCAAGTCTCTATGGATATCAACCAGTCATCAAAAGCATTAACTAAATTAAGTGCTTCTTACATATTACCTACTGGAATAGCTCCCAAAAAAACTCATGGACTTATTAGTTATTTATTAGCTATTAAAGAAAATTATAATTTATCTGATCATCTGCCATGTGCCTGTAAAAATGTTGGTGACAGCTTGATATTATAAAACTATTTTTATGAATCATATTGATTAAAAATTTTACAAAAAACTTGAGCAGTAACATTTGCATCATATCTAGCACTATGAGCCTCATTGTCATCATATGGGATATTCAATTCTTTACAAATTCTAGCTAAAACAGTTTGTCGAGTAGCTAAAACGCCTAAACTAACAGTGTCTATTAAAGAAAAGGGGTGAAAAGGAGATTTTTTAATATTGTTTCTTTTGCATGCTTCGAAAAGAAAGTTATGATCAAAAAATGCATTATGTCCTACTAATATAGCTCTAGTACATTCATATTTTTTCTTTTGTTTGTTAATAAATTTAAATAGTTCCTTGAGTGCAAATCCTTCGTTAACAGGCATTCTTAAAGGGTTATTTAAATCAAGTTTTAAGAAATCCAAGGATTCTTGTTCAACTAGGAGGTCTGATGATGGTTGAATATGATATCTCAAAGAATCACCAAGAATCAGTTTATCGTTTTTAAAGTCTATTAATTGGATAGCAATTTCTAAAATTGCATTTTTTTTTGAGTTAAAACCACCAGTTTCAAGGTCAACAACAACTGGTAAAAATTTTCTAAATCTATCTTTTAACATTTAACAGACCTATTATGCACTTATAATATCAAGGAAAAATCATTAATTATGATATATAAAGATATTACCCATACAATTTTTTCTGATATTGAAACCTCATCTCATTCAGATTTTAATCACGAGAAAGTTTTTTATTATGAGGATGCTAAAGTAGGATTAAAATCATTAATTGCTGTTCACGATACAACCAAAGGTCCTGGGATTGGGGGTTGTCGATATAAAGCCTATAGATCTTATGTAGAAGGCCTAACAGATGTTTTAAGACTCTCTAAAGGCATGACAGAAAAAAATATTGCTGCAAATATTCCATTTGGAGGTGGTAAAGCAATTATTTTTTTAGAAAACCGTAAATCTAAAAAGATGTTAGAGTCGTTTGCAAATTTTTTAAATTTACTTGATGGAATGTATATCTCAGCCCAAGATATCGGCATCTCCCATGAAGATACAAAATTTATTAGAAAATTTACACCATATATTTTTGATAATGTTGATCCAGGTCCATATACAGCCAAAGGAATTTTTTATTCTATTGAAGCAGCAATAAAATTTTACTATCAAAGTGATTTAGTTGGCAGAAAAATTTCTATACAGGGAGCCGGTAGTGTTGGTCTTAAGCTTGCTTATCATTTATCTAATTCAGGTGCCATTGTTTATATTCAAGACATTGATACAAAAAAAGTTCAATCAATTACTTCTAAAAATATTATCCCAGTTAAAAATGCCTTAATTCAAGAGTGCGATCTATTTGCACCATGTGCAGTAGGCGGGATTCTAAATGACACTTCTATTAATGAGCTAAAATGCAAAATTATTGCTGGTGGTGCGAACAATCAACTTTCAAATAAAACTATTGATACAAAACTATATCAATTAGGGATAAATTACATTCCAGATGTTTTAATAAACTCTGGAGGAGTGATAGGGCTGACCCAGGATTATCTTAATAAAAACGATTTAGAAATTGAGAGCGATCTTGTTGCCATAGCTGATAGAGCTTTAGAATATATGAAAATTGCTAAAAAAGAATCTAAAACTGTTCTAGACGCTATGGGAGGATTATTTTTTAAGGGTTGAGATTAATTTATCAATATCTTTTGAATTAACGTATTTCTCATTTTTATTTGCTTGAAGTAATCCAATTTGCATTTTTTTAAGAGCCTTGTTTTTATTAAGTGATCTTTTATTAATTTTGGCATTGATTTGCATTGAAAGCTCAGTATTAAGATGAATATTTTTATTTAACTGTTTTCTTTTGGTTTTTCCATCTTGTATAAAATTTTTAAGAATAAAAAATTTTTCAGACTTTTTTCTAATTTCACTTGATCTTTCATTGGTTATTGGTAAGAGTTCAATACAATCGACGGGACAAGGCTCAATGCATAATTCACATCCGGTACATAAATCTTCAATAATTGTATGCATAAGGTTTGCAGAACCAATAATTGCATCAACAGGACATGCATCAATACATTTTTTACACCCTATACAATCATCTTCAATTACTTTAGCAACTTGATGATTTAAAGGTGGCCCATAATTCTCATTGAGAACCGATCTTTTTTGACCTAGGATTTTTGTAATCTTATCTAAAGTTTCTTGACCACCTGGAACACATCTATTAGGAGGGGTTCCATTAGCAATTTCAGTTGCATAAGGTTTACATCCTGGGGTGTCACATCTCCCACACTGATATTGAGGTAATTCAACATTAATAGATTCAATAAGATCGTTCATGTGAATTATTTGCCTACACCTAATTTCTTTTGAAGCTTTTTATTTGATGTTGTATAACCAAATGGCACTCTCTCACCAGGATGAATTCTTTGATATGCCTTTTGAACTGCTAAAGTAGTTTCATGATAACCACATAATATTAGATCAAGCTTCCCAGGATAATCGTTAATATCGCCTACAGCAAAAATACCATTTTTATTTGTTTGAAAATTTTCAGTATTAACTGAAATTTTATTTTGAGATAACGTTAAGTCCCATTGCAGAATGGGTCCTAATTTTTTATTTAAACCAAACAGAAAGAGCAATTCATCTGCAGAATGGTTCACAATTTCCTTGGTATCAAAATTTTTTAATGTTACCGCTTCAACTTTATTTTTTCCTTTAATTGATTCAATTTGAAAGGGAGTTAAGAGGTTAATATCACCAGACTCTACTAAAGATCTCATTAGTTCCTCAGTATGTTGAGATCCTCTAAATGCATCTCTTCTATGCACTAAATTTGTAGATTTTGCTATTTTAGATAATTCAACAGTCCAATCTAATGCAGAATCCCCACCACCAAAAATAAATAAGTTTTTATCTTTGAATCGATCAATAGATTTAACATTATAGCTAACACCTTTATTTAAATATTGATCAGGATTTTCAATATTGGGAGGTCTTCTTGGCTCAAAAGATCCAGCTCCTGCTGCAATAAATATATTTTTTGATATGCATTCAAGACCTTTATTAGTTTTAATATTCCAAGTTGTAATATTATCTATGGTTTCTATTTCTGTAATGGTTTCAACTCTTTGAGAGAGATGTAAATTATATTTAAATGGTTCAATTTGTTTGACTAATGCATCAACATGTTGTTCTGCAGTTTGAACGGGCACCCCTGGTATATCGTAAATAGGTTTATCAGGGTATAGCTCAGAGCATTGACCGCCTACTTTGTCTAGATTGTCAATTAATGTACATTTTAATCCTAATAAACCAGCCTCAAATACTGTAAATAATCCTACTGGACCTGCTCCAATTATTAATATATCGGTCTCTACTTTCACTTAATTCTTTGTCCTGGTTGAGCACCATCGTCTGGTGAGATTAAAAAGATTCCTCCATCAGAATCACTTGATGCAAGAATCATGCCTTCTGAGGTACCAAATTTCATTTTGCGTGGCGCTAAGTTATAGACCATTACAGCAAGCTTTCCAACTAATTTATCAGGCTCATAAACCGATTTAATGCCTGCAAAAACATTTTTTTCTCCTAAATGCCCTAGATCGAGTTTTAAAGATAATAATTTATCTGCGCCTTCAATATGAGAAGCTTCGATAATTTTTCCTACCCTTAAATCAATTTTAATAAAATCATCAATATTTATGATGCTATCGTTCTCATCCTTCATGACATTATTCCACTATAAATTGCTGAATATTTAGAGATTTTATATTAGAAATGACAGGATTAAACTCATTTATTTCTATGTTTAGCATTTTGTTATTAATTTGGTTATGTTCATATGATTTAATTCTCAGCATTTTTAACATTTTAGAACAAATATTAGGAATTATCGGATGTAAAAGGATGCATAAATTTTTAAAAATATTAATTGCGGTTGTTGCAATAATAACAGCTTCTTTGTTATCTAATTTCCATGGTTTTTTTTCATTTATATATTTATTTGTATTATCTGCTATTTCCATAATCAATTTTAATGCTTTAGAAAATTCCTTAATTTCAACTAATTTGAGAACCTCAGAAGCTTTAATAATTGATTTATTAAAAATTTGATTATCTAGATTTTCACCAAGAAAATTTTTATTTTTTGATATAAATGGAGCCGATCTGCTAAAAATATTTGAAAATTTTCCAACTAAATCAGAATTAATTTTTTTTGATAAATCATCTAAATTTAGATCAATGTCTTCAATTTTTGAATTTAATTTACTGGCATAGTAATAACGGAGTAATTCTGGATCGCAAACCTTTGCAAATTGATCTGCGGTAATGAACGTTCCTTTTGATTTTGACATTTTTTGTCCATTTACAGTAATAAAGCCATGAACATGAATGCTATCAGGGAGTTTGTATTGGCTTGTATTTAAAAGAGCAGGCCAAAATAAACCATGAAAATATGTTATATCTTTTCCAATGAAATGATGTATTTCATATTCAGAGTTTTTTCCCCACAGGGTTTTAATATCAATATTGTTTTTAGAAGCCCAGTTTTTAGCTGAAGCAAGGTAGCCTATTGGTGCGTCTACCCAAACATAGAAGAATTTATCTTTTTCATCAGGTATAGAAAAACCAAAATAAGGTGCATCTCTAGAAATATTCCAACTTTTTAATTCACCGTCTACCCATTCAGAAAGTTTAGAGACTATTGGTTTTTGAATTGAAGCAGATTTAAGGAATGATTTTAATTTATCTTTTGCTTTATTAAGATCAAAAAATATATGTTCTGAAACTTTAAGACTTGGCGTGGTATTTGTTAAGGATGATATCGGATTGATTAATTCTGTTGCAGAATATGTTGATCCACATGAATCGCAACCATCACCATACTGATTTAATGCAGAACATTTTGGACATTCGCCACTAATATACCTGTCCGCTAAAAACATTCCTTTTTTTTCATCAAAGCATTGTTTTATTTCTTTTTTATAAATAAACCCTTTATCTTTTGCGGCTTTATAGATTTCAATAGAAAGTTTCTTATTTTCTTCTGCATGGGTTGAGTGATAATTGGTGTAATGAATCCCAAATTTTTTGAATGAAGCTATATGATCTAGTCTTACCTTATCTATTAATTCGATTGGTTTTATACCCATTTCTTCTGCTTTCATCATCACGGGAGCTCCATGGGCATCATCAGCACAAAAACTTAATACCTCATGATTCGATGACCTGAGATGCCTAACCCAGATATCTGTTTGAATATGTTCAAGCAAATGGCCCACATGCACATCACCATTAGCATATGGTAGGGCGCTTGTTACGATAAATTTTTTAATTTTTTTAATTTTTTTAATTTTAGAGACCATATATATCTTGTAATCGAGTATTATAAGTCAAAAAATATTATCCATGGGTATCAAAAGAATTATTGCTATAGCATCTGCAAAAGGCGGCGTGGGCAAATCAACAATTTGCGCAAATTTAGCAAATAGATTTTCTAAAGAATTTAATGTTGGTATTTTGGATGCTGATATTTATGGACCAAATCAGCACATAATATTTAAATTAGAAGATCAAAAGCCTGAAGTTAAAATGATAGGAGAGAAAAAAAATTTTCTACCTATCATATCTAACGATATTAAGATTAATGGCATGGGATTTATCTTGGAACCAGATAAAGCTGCCATGTGGAGAGGGCCAATGCTTAGTGGCGCTATAAAACAACTAGTTGATTTAACTGAATGGGGCGATTTAGATTATTTATTTATTGATATGCCTCCTGGTACAGGCGACGCTTATCTAACTGTAGCAAAAGATATAAAACCAGATTCAGTTATTCTTGTTACATCTTCTAGTCCATTATCCATACAAGATACTATTAAATCTAAAATTTTATTTAACCACTTAAAAATACCTATAATTGGATATATCAATAATATGTCGTATTCGCTTTGTCCCAAATGTGGAGAAAAAATGGCTGATTATGATGAACTTAACATTTCAGAAAAACTTGATCTTATTGAATTAGGTTTATTGCCAAGGTGTAACGAACTAGCTAATAATGATTTTATAGGTTCTTCTATCTACTTTGATCCAATCTATAATGAATTATTGAAATTTGTATGAAATTATTAAATAAAAAAAATTTATTATTATTAACTTTATTTATTAGCTTTCATTCCATTGCTAGCAATCACGATCCTTTTGAAGATTTCAATAGAACAATTTGGGCCTTTAATGAATTTCTTGATGATAATATTGCAAAACCAACAGCTGAAATCTATACATCAATCACACCTCAATTTATTGAACATGGCGTGACTAATTTTTTTAGAAATTTAAATGAATTAGATAATACTGCCAACCAATTATTACAAGGAAAGCCAATGCTTGCCTTAAATGATTTTTCTAGATTTATAGTCAACTCTACAATTGGTATTGCTGGATTTATAGATGTAGGATCAAACATTGGTTTGGAGAGACACGATGAAGACTTTGGTCAAACTCTTGGATATTGGGGAGTTTCAACCGGTCCATTTTTAATGTTGCCTATCTTGGGACCATCAACTCCTAGAGATTTAGCAGGACAAAGCGTCAGCTCTGTATTAGGTGGTACATTTGCAATAGAGGAAACTGAAGCTCGACTTGCTTTAACTGCTCTAGATGCTTTAGAAACAAGAGCTAGATATTTAGATGTAGAGACTTTAATTATTGGTGATCGTTATTCATTTATTAGAGATTCATACATGCAATACCAAGAATTTGAAACATTAAATGGTGAAGATCAAGTCGATGATTTTGTAGATGACATGGACGATTTTTTATTAGATGAATAATTTCATACCATTGAAATTAGATTATCAATATTATTTTTTAAATTATTTGTTTGAATAGTATCTAATAATAATCTGCGATATTTCTTAGCATTGTTCATCCCTTTATTCATACCAAAAATATGTTTGAGAGTTTTTGAAAAAGGATGACCATTTTCATTTTGTTGTAAGCAATACTCTAAATAAATTTTCAGTATTTCTTTGCGACTACGAAAAGAATCATTTGCATTAAATAATATAGAGTCAACATTTGATGTAATCATGGGATTATCATATGCTGCTCTTCCTAACATGACGCCATCCACTTCTTTTAGATGGTTTAAACACTCATTTAAATTTCGTATTCCTCCATTAATTACTACTTCTAGATCAGGGAATGAGTTTTTTAATTTATAAACATTTTCATATTTTAATGGTGGAATTTGTCTATTTTGTCTTGGAGATAAACCATTTAAAATAGCAACCCTTGCGTGGATAATAAGAGTCGTCATTTTGTCATTAATAATTTTATTAACAAAATTTTCTAAATATTCGTATTTGTCTTCATTATTTATTCCTATTCTGCATTTTACTGTGACAGGAAGCATTGTTGATTCTTGCATAGCCAAAATACATTCTGATAATAACTGAGGGTCTTGCATTAAACATGCTCCAAATAATCCTTTTTGAACTCTATTTGATGGACAACCTACATTTAGATTGATTTCGTCATAACCCATGTCACTACAGATTTTTGTACATCTTGATAATTCTTCAGGATTAGAACCACCTAGTTGAATGGCTACAGGATGCTCTACAGAGGAATTAAATTTTAATTGTTTTATACAATCACCATGGAGAATGGCTCCAGTTGTTATCATTTCAGTATATAAAACTGCTTTTTTTGTAATTAATCTGAACAAAAATCTATCATGGATATCTGTGCATTGCATCATTGGTGCAATGCAGAACCGATGATTAAGTTTATCCACTTATTATAAGAAATTTACTACAGATAAATAGCCCACAATACTTAAAACTATCGTATAGGGAAGGGCCATAAGAACCATTCTAATATATGATAAATTTATTAAAGGCGCTAAAGATGAGGTTAGAAGAAATAAAAAAGCAGCTTGTCCATTAGGTGTTGCAATACTAGGAATGTTTGTTCCTGTATTAATGGCTATTGCAAGATTATCGAATTGAGATCTTGTTATTTTATTCATATCTAGAGCTTCTTTAATTTCATTAATATAAACAGTAGCTACAAAAACATTATCACTTATTGCAGATAAAATTCCATTTGCTAAAAAGAAAATTTGAGGTTGAATATCAGTACTTTTACTAAGAACATAATTAATGATTGGAGCAAACAATTCTTGATCAGCAATCACGCTTACCACACCAAAAAAGACCACTAGCAGAGCAGTAAATGGCAGAGCTTCTTTAAAAGCATCTCCCAGATCATGTTCCTTTGTAATGCCTTTGAATGCAGTTAATAAAATTATGACACCCAATCCAACTATTCCTACAGCAGCAAGATGTAATGCGAGAGCTATAATTAATAAAATACCAACAAACATTTCTATAAAAAGCTCTAATTTTAAAATGTCAGTACGTTGGTTTACATCATATGTATTATATTCATGAAAAATTTTCTTGATTCTAAGAGGTAGATGAGTTCCAAACCCTGCTATATGAAGTTTTTCTACAGTAAAACATGTAATCATGCCCGCAACGAAAACCGGAAAGGTAATTGGTGCCATTTTTAAAAAGAATTCAATAAATTCCCACCCAGCAACATTAGCAATTAATAGATTTTGAGGTTCACCCACAATAGTACAGACGCCACCTAATGCAGTACCAACAATTCCATGCATAACAAGATCTCTTAAAAAAGATTTAAAATTTTCTATATCATCTTTACCATCAGATGATAAGGTACTGTCGTCATATATATTGTGATCAGTTGTTGAATAGCTTAATCCAGAATTTGCAATATGAAAGATTCTATAAAAACCTATTGTCACTGCTATCAATACAGCAGTGACAGTCAGAGCGTCTAAAAAGGCTGACAAGAATGCTGCGACAAAACAAAACAAAAGCGAGAGTTTTGTTTTGGAATGAATTTTAAGTAATAACTTTGTAAAAATTGTTAACATTAAATTTTTCATAAAATAAATGCCTGCAACCATAAATACTAAAAGCAGAATAACCTCTAAATTATTTTCTATTTCATGCAGCAATGAATATGGATTTGTTAAATTAATAAGGATCGCTTGAATTGTTAAAAGACCTCCTGGTTGCAAGGGGTAACATTTTAAAGCTAACGCAAGGGTAAAAATAAACTCAAGTAGGATAAACCAACCTATAATAAATCCTCCATTGAAATTTAGTTGATTCAATAGAAAGAAACAAATGGGATTAAATATTAAAAACGCTATGATGGTATTTTTATACCAATTAGGTGAAGAACCTAAAAACAAACTATATAAATTTCCAATCATATTAAAAACCTAAGTTATATGGAATTAATTAGAAAACTTCATGACTCATTAAAACCCAAATCAAAATTGATTATTTTTTGTGATGGTAAGATTTTATACGATCATACACAAAATGATTACTCTTTTGATATAAATGATCTAAATCCACTAGATAATTATTCACCATATTTATCCATAGCCAATGATAAATCTGTATATATCTATGTTATTGAGGTGTCAAAATTAGATCAAGTTCTTGGTTTATTTATGGATCCTAGAAATATTGAATTTGTAGATTTTAGACATATGCTTGGGTTTTTAGAACCAAGAAAATTTCAATTAGCTGCAAGAGCCTTAATATTAAATAATTGGAAAAAATATAATAAATTTTGTGCTGTTTGCGGTATAAAAAATAAATTTAATCATAGTGAAGGAGCATTTGATTGTAATTGCAGTTCACAGTTAATTTATCCCTCGATCTCACCTTGTGTTATTACATTAATTCACAATGATAATCAAATATTATTAGGTAGAAGTAAATTTTTCCCAACTAATATGTATAGCACCTTGGCAGGATTTATAGAGGCTGGAGAAAGTGCTGAGGAAGCTTTACTTCGAGAGATTAAAGAAGAAGTAAACATAACTGTTACAGATATAAAGTATTTTCAATCACAATCATGGCCATTCCCTTCACAGTTAATGCTTGGATATTTTTGTAAATATACACAAGGAGAAATAAAATTAAATGATGGTGAACTTGAGGATGCTAACTGGTTTGAATTAAATGATTTACCTATAATTCCACCTGAAACTTCAATCTCCGGACAGCTTATTCGTTCTTATATCTTGGATCATTCAAAGCTCTAGTTGGTTTTGGTGCAGAAGTTGATATTGACTTAGATTCAGCTTCTTTATTTGCTGATGACTCTATCTTAGATTCTTGATCTTTAACAACAGAAGACTTAAATTTAGATTTCTTTTTATTAAATTCATTAGTAACTTTTTCTTTGTTTGGCGATTGAGGTTTTTTATTAGTAGATTTATTTTTAGGTTTTGGAGATGGTTTTGATGGTTTATGAGTTTTTAAATTTTGTGCTTTATTATTTTGAGATTTTTTTGTATGTTTTGATTTATCATTTACATTTTTTTGATATTTTTTTATTGATGATTTTTTGTATTTATTTCTTTTGTTATTTTTTGTACTCATCTTTTTTTTATGCGAAACCGAGAATATTGATTTTAAGAAACTAATTATTCCTAATGATTTACCTCTTTTTGGTTTTTTAGGTGGAACACCAACCTTAACTAAAGGTTTAAGATTTTTTTGAGGATTATTAGAATCTTTCCATTCTAAAGAAGGTTCAGGACTACTGGGCGTCATTTCGTGTGAAAATATTTTTTTATTTGCAGGAGCTTTTATTCGGGCAACTTTATAATATGGGCGCAATTTATACGGATCTGCAATGATAATAATATTAACTTCGTATGTATTTTCTATATTAACAATATCTCTACGCTTTTCATTTAGTAGATAGCTTGAAACATCTGTAGGAACATATACATGAATTTCTCCAGTATTTTCTTTGGCAGCATCTTCACTAATAATGCGCATAATAGATTGTCCTAATGATCTGGTACCTCTTATTTGTTTATGCTCAATGTCATAAGTCTCATCAAGAGAAGGTCTTAATCTTTGTCTAGATAGTTCCAATAAACCAAATCTAGAAATATTTGCTATCTGAACTCTTGCTCTATCTGATTGAACAGCAGATCTGAAGGCATTTTCAACTTTTTGTTGGTGCTTTTCTTCTTGCATATCAATAAAATCAATAACAATCAGTCCACCTAAATCCCTTAGTCTTAATTGTCTAGCAATTTCTTTTGCAGCTTCCATGTTGGTGGCAAAAGCCGTTGATTCGATATCTTTACCTTTAGTTGAGCGGGCTGAATTTACATCAATAGACACCATTGCTTCTGTTGGGTCAATTATAATTGATCCTCCTGATGGCAAAGAGACCTCTCTTTTAAATGCAAGCTCTATTTGGCTTTCGATCTGATATCTATTAAACAAAGGAATATCTTCATCGTAAAAAATAACTTTATCTACATGATTTGGTATAACTGACGTTGCAAACTCTATGGCTTCGTTATATACATCTTTATCATCAATTAATATTTCTCCAATATTATCTCGAAAATAATCTCTAAAAACTCTTAAGATTAATTTATCATCTTTATAAATTAAACTTGGACTTAAGGCGTTTGGTGCAGTTTCTTGAATTTGATTCCAAAGGTTCATGAGATAATCAACGTCCCATTTAAGTTCTTCTATTGACCTTCCTAGGCCCGCAGTTCTTACAATTACGCTCATTCCTTCGGGGATATTAAGCTTGTTAATTATGTTTTTAATATCATTTCTTTCATCTCCAGATATACGCCTAGAAACACCACCCGATTTTTCAGAATTTGGAATAAGCACAACAAACCTTCCTGCCAAAGAAATCTGATTTGTTAATGCAGCTCCTTTGGTGCTCCTTTCTTCTTTTACAACTTGCACTAGAATTTCATCATTTTCTTTTATAAAGGGTTTTTTATTACTATCTTTTTTAGATGTAAAATTTTGACTTGATAATTCTTTTAAAGGTAAAAATCCATGACGCTCAGATCCAAAATTTACAAATGCAGCATCTAAACTTGTTTCTACTCTAGAAACCTTAGCTTTAAAGATACTACCCTTGAGAATTGATTGAGCATCAGACTCATTTTCTAAATCAAATAATTTTGCTCCATCTACTAATGCAACTCTTAACTCATCTGAAAATGAGCGATTTATTAAAATTCTTTTCATTTTTTTCTCCATATAGAGAAAGAGAAGAGCAGAAATGCATCTTTTGAGTTTGAAGAGTCTTACCCGATCAGTGCTCTTAAACGTGCCTCATTAAATGAAGCATTATATTAAACTGTATTTTTATCTTAGTTGCGACTATTCGCTTATCTAAACTCTAAACTGTCTCTTTAATTACTATATATTGAGTAATTTTTAATATTTATCTAATTATTAATTAAACTAAAGTATCTTCGTTTTAGTTTTTATGATTAATAATAATAATTAATTTCAAGTATTCTACATCAATGAACAGTAAAAACCTAAAAATTGATAATGACAATAGTGAAAGACGACTAGATAATTATTTATTTTCAATATATAAGTCATTACCAAAATCTAAAATTTATAGCATGATCAGAAAAGGCGAGGTAAGGGTTAATTCAAAACGTATCAAACCTTCATATAAACTTAAATCTGAAGATGAAATTAGAATTCCACCATATTTAATAAATTACAGGGAGCATTTAAAACAAGTAAAAATTCCACAAAAAAGAATTGATATATATAAAAAATCTGTATTATTTGAAAACCATAACTATGTAGTTATCAATAAAGAAGCAGAATTACCTGTCCATTCAGGATCAAAAAATTCATTTGGTTTAATTGATATTGTAAGAGTTATTAATCCAAATCTAGATATAGATTTATGTCATCGTATTGATAAATCAACATCTGGTTGTATTGTTTTATCTAAAAATAAAAAATTTTTAATAAATTTTCATATGCAATTAAAAAATAACTCTGTTAAGAAAACCTATAAAGCTATTTTAGCTGGATCATTTGAAGGTAAAATTAACACAAAATCCAATATCAAAATATCAACCCAGCCTGATCAACATAAAGTTGAAATATCCTCTTCTGGTAAGAAATCAATAACTGAATTTTTGTTAATAAAAAAATTAGGAAATTTTTCATATACTGAAATTAAGATTTTAACTGGGAGAAAGCACCAAATTAGAGTTCAAAGTGCTAATTTAGGTTTACCAGTAGTTAATGATAAAAAATATGGGGATATTTATCTTAATAAATCAATAAGAAAGCAGACGGGTATTAGTAGATTAGCTCTTCATTCTGCATCAATAAGTTTTTTAAATAGAAATGGTAAAATAGTTATATATGAAGCGCCAATTAACAAAGATTTTGAAATACTTTTGAATAACCTACATAAGTTAACTATTCAAAGTTAGTCTAATCTGATAGGATGCATTTTTTATAAAATTATGGCAGTACAAAAGAGCAAAAAAACGAGGTCAAAAACAGGGATGGTTCGTTCCCACGACCATCTATCTAAACCTACCATATCTACTGATCCAGTATCTGGTGAAAGACATTTGCGGCATCAAATGACCTTAGATGGGTTTTATAAAGGTAGATTAATTAAGGACTTAAGAAAACCTGAAAAGCCAATAGAGGATAACGAACCTCAAGACTAACTATGTCTTGTTCTGCTATTTTTGTTTTCCCAGGTCAGGGATCTCAACATCTTAATATGTTATCTAAAGGTAGAATCTATGATTCTGCATTGAGTTCTGATCATTCTGATGTAGTTAATTATTGTAGCGATCTAATAGAAAATGATGTTATTAAATTAATAGAAGAGGGACCCAAAGAACTTCTAGATCAAACCTCAATTACTCAACCAGTTTTGTTATTATGCTCTTATCTTCATTACCATAAAATAAAACAAAAACTTAATTTAAATCCTCGCTGTATGGCTGGTCATTCACTTGGTGAATATACTGCTTTAGTTGCAGCCAATTCATTATCAATAATTTCAGCTTTAAAATTAGTTCATAAAAGAGGAGTATTAATGGAAACATCTCCTTCTGGTTCTATGGCGGCTATTCTTGGAATGAATGCTGATTTAATTGATGAAATTTGCAAAACAGTATCAATGAAGGATAACTTAGATGTGCAATGTGCTAATTTAAATTCACCACTTCAAACAGTTATTTCAGGCAACAATGAAGCTGTAGAGGAAGTTCAAACACTATGTCTAGACAATGGAGCTAAACGAGCTATTAAGCTTAAGGTTAGCATTGCATCTCATAGCTCCTTAATGAAACCCATCACTAATGAATTCTCTAAATACTTGAATGAAATAAATTTTTCATTACCTGAAGTTCCTCTATATCACAATACAACTTGTAGGACTGCACAATCTGTGGATGAACTTAAAGATTCTTTAGCTCAACAGCTTCACTTACCAGTTAGGTGGGTAGATACATGTAATAAAATTTTGTTACATGATCATAAGTATCCAATTATTGAGTGTGGTCCAGGTAAAGTTCTAACAGGTCTTTGTAAAGCCAACAATCTCCCACATACTTATCTTTCTTCATCTGATGTAGATTTTTATGAGAAAATGAATAAATATGAAAAATAAAATTGCTTTTATCACAGGCACATCTAAAGGCATAGGTCTTGAGATAGCAAAACTATTTGTAGAAAATAATTATTTTGTAATCGGAACTTCTAGGAGTGACTTTGACCTTCGTGCTGCAATTGGTAATGAAAATTGCCTGCATTTAAAACTTGATGCAACCAATCGTAATGCTGTTAAAGAATCTCATAAAGTATTAACTAAAAAAAATTTAATTCCATCCGTTTTGATTAATAATGCCGGCATTACAAGAGATCAATTGTTTTTAAGAATGAAAGATGATGAATGGGATAAAGTTATTGATAACAATCTAACAAGTGTTTTTAATATCTCAAGAATATTTATTAAATCTATGGTGAAAGCAAAACTAGGTAGGATTATTAATATTTCAAGTGTTGCAGGATTAATGGGAAATGCGGGTCAGGTTAATTATTCTGCTAGTAAAGCGGGTATTGGAGGTTTTACTAGATCGTTAGCAAAAGAAGTCGCTTCAAGGAATATAACAGTAAACTGTATAGCACCTGGTTTTATTTCTAGCTCTATGACTGAAGGTTTGGACGATTCAATGAAAAATAAAATTTTAGATGAAATTCCGGCACAGAAATTTGGGAATCCTAATGATATAGCTTTCCTAGCATTATTTTTAGCTTCAAATGAGGCTTCGTATATAAATGGCCAAACCATTTCTGTTGATGGCGGCTTATTTATGAACTAATGATTTACTTTTTTTAATATAAATGTTGTAGAATACATTTTTTAACACGGAGGAGACCTGTGAGTGTCGAAGATAGAGTAAGAAAAATTGTTTGCGAACAACTTGGAGTGTCTAATGATGAGGTGAATAAAGATTCATCTTTTGTTGATGATTTAGGTGCTGATTCACTTGATACCGTAGAGCTTGTAATGGCTCTAGAAGAAGAGTTTGATCTTGAAATAGCGGATGAAGAAGCTGAAAAAATTTCAACCGTTGACGAAGCCGTAAACTATATAAATACAAATAGCTAACTAATATTTAAATGAACCAACTACACAAACGAGTTGTAGTTACTGGTCTAGGAATTTTATCTCCAATTGGAAATACTGTGCAGGATGCTTGGTCATCATGCATAAATGGTGAATCAGGAATTACTACAGTCGATATAGATTTAAAAAAATGTCCAATATCTGTTGGTGGTCGTTTAAAAGATTTTAATCCAGAACAATATCTTGATCCTAAAGAAGTTCGAAGAATTGATCCTTTTATACAATATGGTGTTATTGCAGCAAATCAATCAATTAATGATTCAGGGATTTTAGAATTTACTGGCTTAGATCATTCTCGCGTAGGTGTAAATTTTGGGGCAGGAATTGGCGGAATTGACACTATAGAAAAGAATAAGATATTACTTGAATTAAAAAGTTTTAAAAAAGTATCTCCATTTTTTGTTCCTGGTTCAATTATAAATATGATTTCAGGACTTGTGTCTATAAAACATGGATTTATGGGTCCCAATATTTCAGCAGTAACTGCTTGCTCTACAGGAAATCATTGTATTGGAAATGCAGCACGATTTATTTCTTATGGAGATGCAGATGTAATGATTGCTGGAGGTGCTGAAATGGCATCAACACCTCTTTCTATTGCGGGATTCCTTGCTGCAAGAGCACTTACAAAAAACCAAGATCCTAAAACTGCAAGTAGACCTTGGGATTTAAATAGAGATGGATTTGTATTATCAGATGGAGCAGGCTCTTTGGTTTTAGAAGAATACGATCATGCTAAAAAAAGAAATGCTAATATTTATGCTGAAATAATTGGTTTTGGAATGAGTTCTGATGCTTATCATATGACTGCTCCACCTGAGGATGGAAGAGGTGCTGAATTATGTATGCTTAATGCATTAGATGATGCAAAAATTAATAGTGAGGATGTTAATTATATAAATGCGCATGGCACCTCAACACTTTTAGGAGATCTAGCAGAAACAATAGCTTTAAAGAAGGTATTTAGTTCTTCGGTTCCAAGCATCAGTTCAACAAAATCTATGACAGGACATACACTTGGGGCAGCAGGCGCAATTGAATCAATATTTTCGATTAAATCAATTAACGATGGAATAATTCCCCCAACAATAAATTTATTAATGCCTGATCCAAAATGTAATTTAGATTACACTCCAATTAATGCAGTTGAAAAAAATGTATCAATTGCAATAAATAATTCTTTTGGTTTTGGAGGGACTAATTCAACACTTGTTTTTCAAAAAATATAATTTATTTATTTCTCTTTTTCTTGTATTTATATTTCTAATAATTTTATATGGTTCTGTTGAATCCTATAGTTACTCAAGAGTAACAAAAGATCATGACACCTACACAATAAATCAAGGGGACACTATTAATAAAATTTTTGATGATGTTGGTTTAAATTTTGTTGAGAAAGTTATGATTAAACTGTATTTAAAGTTTAATAATATAAATATCATTCAAGCAGGTCATTATGATTTAGTTAATAAAAATTGGAGAACTTTTATTGATAATCTATCGAATGGATTTATAAAAGAATTTTTACTTCAGATACCTGAGGGTAGTAATTTATATGATATTAAAAATATAATTGAAAACTCTTATTTAGAATTAGATTGTCCTAATTTTATTTGCCTTGATAAGCAATTTGGTTTTTATGAAGGTACTTTAATGCCAGATACCTACTTTTATAAATTTCAATCTTCTTTAGCATCAATTTTAGTTCAATCACAGAATGATTTTTTTATTTATACAAGAAATCTTTGGATAAACAGAAATTTAAAAAACCCATTAAAAAACCTTTCACAAGCAATTATCCTTGCATCGATTGTGGAAAAAGAAGCAGGCAATGATCTTGAAAAGCCTATCATCGCTGGAGTCTTCCTTCATAGAATAAATTTAAACATGAAGTTACAAGCAGACCCAACAATAATCTATGGATTGATGCCAGATTTTAATGGGAATATAACCAAAGCGAATATTAATGATAAAAATAACCCATATAACACTTATCAAATAATGGGCTTGCCACCGACTCCTATTTCAACTATTAGCAAAACTTCTTTAGAGGCAGTAATATTAGGTCAAGCTAATGAATATTTATATTTTGTAGCTAAAGGTGATGGAACTCATTATTTTTCTAAGGATTATAATGAGCATCTTAATTCAGTAAAAAAATATCAATTAAATAAATAATGAAATTAATTACTTTTGAAGGTATTGAAGGAGTAGGAAAATCAACTCAAATTAATCTATTAAACGAATGGTTAATTTCATTAGGATATTCAGTAAAACTTTTAAGAGAACCTGGGTCAACTAATTTTGGTGAGAAAATAAGATCTTTGCTCCTATCCAAGGAATCAAAGATTACCTATGAAACAGAATTATTATTAATGTTTGCTGCTCGATCGGAAATGATTAAGAATCATTTAACACAAGCAAAAGAAGACTTTATCTTATGTGATCGTTTTTATCATGCTTCTATTGCTTATCAAGGCTACGGAAGAGGGTTATCACTTGAATTTATTGATAGCTTGGTTGATTTAATTAAATGTCCAATTCCAGAATTAACTATTATTTATGATTTAACTGTAGAAAAGGGATTTCAACGTAAAACACAAGATACCATTGATCGTATAGAATCATCTGGAGAAAGTTTTTTTAAAAAAGTTAGAACCGGTTATATAGACTTAGCCACAAAACGAAATGAAGTTCATTTGATTGATGCAAATAAATCTCAAGATATGATCCACGAAGAAACAAAAAATTTAGTAACAATCTTGATCAACAAATGATCATAGATAAATATCCTTGGTTAGAAGATTGTATTAATCAAAATTCAATTAATAATTTTCCACCAGCCTCTGTCATAGAAGGAGAAGTAGGTCTCGCTAAATTACAACTTGCTTTATATTTTGCAAAACAATTGCTTTGTTTGAAATCTTCTAAACCATGTTCTGGTTGTAATTCATGTTCTTATTTTGAAGCTCAATCACATCCTGATTATTGTTACTTAACTTCAAATTCAGCTTCAAACAATATTTTAGCTAGCTCTTCTACAAAAAAAGAGAAACTAAATACAACGAGCGTTCATGGTATAAGATCGTTTAATCAATTTATGTCGAGGACTAATTCGGTTTCACTCAAAAGAGTAGGTATTATTTTCGATGGTGAAAAAATGAATTTACATAGTCAAAATGCCTTACTCAAAATATTAGAAGAATCATCTAAAAATAAATTTATAATTATTGTTTCAAGTAAAAGAAAATTCTTCCTTCCAACGATATATAGTAGGGCATCTTTAATTTCGATAAAAAATCCTAACTCTTCTCAAATTGATACATGGATAAAAGATCAAGGATATATAGATTATTCAACTTTAAATTTTTCGCCTGATACAACTCCTTTAAATATTGAAAATCTTATCAATGAAAATAGAGTTGATTATTATCAAAATATAACCTCTAAGTTAAATTTATTTTGTATAAATGAAATCGACATAATTGATTTGATTAAATTCTTTAAAGATCTGAATATTTCTTATGAATTAAAAATTAATTCAATAATTACTTACTTAAAAATTTGTCTAGGAATTTTGACTAAATTTTATAATGAACACCCTTTAATAACGTCTATAAAGAAAAAAGATGTTGATATTGAATTACTAAATGATTTGGTAGAAGAATTAGTTAATTATAAAGTTTCACTTAATGAAGTACCCACTTTAAATGAACAAATTGGGTTAAATTATTTTTTCTCTCAGTTTAAATGTGTATTTAAATAATCAAAACTAAACTATCGTCATACCGCCATCTACGACTAGAGTTTGACCATTTATATAAGAGCCTGCTTCTGAAGCAAGCATCAATGCTATCCCTGCTATCTCATTAGGCATGCCTATTCTCCGCATGGGAACGGTGCTAGTCACTCTCTTTAAAATCTCAGGATTTTCCCAAAGAGCTTTAGCAAAATCTGTTTTTATTAAGCCAGGCGCTATCGCATTTGCTCGAATATTAAATTGACCATATTCCGACGCTAAGTTTTTAACCATCATAATATCTGCTGCTTTGCTCATGTTATAAGCTCCAAGTATGGAGCTTCCTTTTAGACCACCAACACTAGAAACAATAATAATAACTCCATCATTTCTTTCCTTCATTTGTGGCAACACTAAGTTTGTCAGAATATGATTAGATTTCACATTATTGTGCATAATTTTATCAAATGCTTCTGAAGGTATATCTTCCATTGATCCCATAAATGGATTGGTAGCAGCATTACAAACTAAAACATCAATTTTGCCTAATATCTTATTTGTTTCAGATACTAAATTTTTTAATTGAGATTCATCTCCTATGTTTGCTGTAATTGGAAATGCAACTTCTGTACCAACATGCTCGTTTATTTCATTTACTGTTTTATTACAAATATCGATCTTTCTGCTAGATATAATTACTTTTGCTCCTGCTTTAGCAGCTTCAAAAGCTATAGCTTTTCCAATGCCCTTAGATGAACCAGTAATTAAAAATGATTTATTTTTTAAATTAAATAATGACATTTGCCTTATAATCTTTGAATGTTTACTAATGTAGAAATATATTCTAAATCAAATTGTGTGTTTTGTGATAAAGCAAAAAATTACTTTAATCAAAATAATATTCCATTTACGGAGCATAACGTAGAAATTCAAGAGATTTTTGATTCCTTAATGCAAAGAAATCCAAATGCCAGAACTATGCCTCAAATTTTTATAGACAATGAATTGATAGGCGGATATACCGATTTAGTTGAGTGGTTAAAAAGTTAATATAGGGACTAATTATGTATACGATTTTTATTTAGCATGAAAGCTTTTAGCGATTTTTTATTGGTTTTGGATGCAAACCTTAGTGGCTCATGGTGGTTTCCTGCTTTGTTAATCGGTACAGGTGTTTATTTCACTATTTACTTAGGCTTTCCGCAATTTAAATTTTTTACTCATGGTTATAGAATTGTCACTGGAAAATATAAAAAAGAAGAGGCCAAAGGCGAGACAAGTCCTTTTGAGGCATTAACAACAGCCATGTCTGGAGCTGTAGGTACCGGTAATATTGGTGGAGTAGCTTTGGCAATTTGGGTTGGAGGTCCAGCAGCTATATTTTGGATGTGGATCACTGCAATTTTTGGAATGACAACTAAATTTGTTGAAGTGACTTTGGCTCATAAATATAGGACAACGCTAAATGATGGATCTATATCAGGTGGTCCCATGTACTACATTGAAAAAAGTTTTAATAAGAGATGGGCAGGAATCTTATTTGCTGCATTAATGATGATCTGTGCTATTGGCTCAGGAAATATGCCTCAAATAAATAATATAGCTCAAGTACTTGATGACACATTTAGTATTGATAAATTAAATACTGGATTGATCCTGGGTGCTTTGTTGTGGTTAATTATTGTTGGTGGAATAACAAGAATTGCTAAGGTTGCCAGTAAATTAGTGCCAATTATGGGAATCATATATTTCGGTGGAGCTATAGTCGTTGTGGGAGAAAATTATCAAAATATTCCAGCATCCTTTTATCAAATTTTTTCACAAGTTTTCTCTGGTTCAGCAGCAGCAGGTGGCTTCCTAGGTGCAAGTTTTGCCATGAGTCTGAAATTAGGTTTAGCGAGAGGACTTTATTCGAATGAGGCCGGTCAAGGATCTTCACCCATTGCTCATGCTTCTGCTAAAACTAAACATTCCGTGGAACAGGGAATGGTTTCTATATTAGAACCATTTATTGACACGATTGTTGTTTGTAGTGTTACAGCACTTGTTATTTTATCAAGCAATGTTTGGACTGAAAAATTTGAAAATGAATTTGAGAGATCATCATTATTTTTTATATCTGGATCATACGAAGACTCAAATGCTAACGATCAGAAGGAGTTAGCAAAATTTGTTTCTGATAAGAGAAAATTTACCAAAGATTCCTCAAAAGTTAAAAACTTCAGCGGTAATTTAACTATTTTAGACGGCAACCTAGAGAATAATGATTTAACTATCTTTCATAATAATTCAATTGCAGAGAATGTACTTTTTTATATTCCTCTGGATGATGAAGATGAAATTCTTCGATTTAATGGTCAAATTGAGGTAAATGCTAATGGAGAGATTATAGATAATGTCTCAAGCAAAGGTCTTAAAATTCGAGGTGAGTCATTGGTGCACTCCGCTACTTTAACTTCAAAAGCATTTGGTTCAGGTGTGCTTGGTAAGTACGGAGAATATATTGTAGCCATTGGGTTGTTATTATTTGCTTTCTCTACAGCTATTGCTTGGTGTTACTATGGTGATAGATCAACAGCTTATATTTTTGGTGAGCGTGCCGTTCCAATATATAGATTGTTTTATGTTTTTTGTTTCATTCTTGCTGCAGTTATAGATACCACAATCGTTTGGAGAATTGCTTATGTTGTTGTTGCATTGGTCTCAATACCAAATCTAATAGCTTTATTTATTCTCCGAAAAGAAATGAAAGAGCAAGTAACAAGCTACATAATCAATAAATAATCTTTTTATTGAATAATTTAAAAAAGAAATACTTATTTGTAGGATTAGGGACCATGGGATTTCCCATGGCAGGACATCTATCAAAATTAAAAAATATAGATTTATATGTTCATAACAGAACTCTTTCAGTTCTTAATAAATGGTTAAAAAAATATTCGGCTACTAAAATTGGATCATTAGAAACTAATCAAATTAAATTTGATGGTTTAATTATTTGTTTGAAAGATGATTTGGTAATTGAATCTGTTTTATTAAAAGATAAATTAATTAAATCTATTAAGAACAATGGTTTTATAATAGATCATTCAACTACCTCTCTAGATCTTATTAAAAAAATTACTACCAATAAATTATTTAAATCTCAAAAAAATTTATATTTTGATGCTCCAGTTACTGGGGGGCAATTAGGAGCAATTAATGGAAGATTATCTATCATGGTTGGTGGATCCAAGTCTAAATTTCCTAAAATTAAACCACTAATTAATAGTTACTCTAATACAGTTACCTATATAGGACCTAACGGTCATGGGCAATTAACAAAAATGGTTAATCAATTGTGTATAGCAGGTCTTTTACAAGGTCTATCAGAAGGAATAGCTCTTGGAAGTAAATCAAATTTAGAAATGGATAAAGTTTTTAAAGCCATTTCAGATGGTGCTGCTCAATCTTGGCAAATGGATAATAGATTTCATTCAATGATTGATAAGAAATTTAATTTTGGATTTGCGGTAGATCTTATGATTAAAGATTTAAAAATCTCATTAAAACATGCGAACTCAATGAACTTAAACCTTAATATTAGTAAATTAATCTTAAAAAAGTATAAAAGCTTATCTAAATTAGGTTACGGAGATTTTGATACATCTAGTTTAATTAAGTTGCTACAGAAATAAAAAACTTTGCCATATAGCAAGTTTTACACTTACTATTTTCTAATCCACATATGCAATGCTTATATTATCAATAATGATTGAGGTAATTATTCTGGTTCGAAAAAATAACTTATATATGAATTACCTTCTTTATCTTTTCTTCCAAGGGCATCTTTAAAAATAACTTTAACTTTCATATCAAATTTAATTTTATCTGGATCTGGTTTAATATTTATTAGATTACCTTTGATCGTTCCGCCTTCATCTAAGTCAACAATTGCGGATATGTAGGGAACATCAATTCCTGGAAATGATCTATGAACAATTGAATATGAATATAATTTACCAGAATTAGCTAACCTTATTTCTTCCATGTCTCCAATTCTAAAACATTTACCACATGAGTTTCTATCACCGATAAATATAGAGTTACATTGATCACATTTAGAGCCTGATAGGTAATAATCACCATTATTATCTTTGTTGATAAAATTAGTTGCAGGTAATAATTCTTTATTCTGATTAGACATATTTACTAGTATGATTAAAAATTAATCAATTAAGTATTTTTATATTACTTAAACCATTAGGAGACATCAAATGAAAAGTTATGTATTAGGATTACTTTATATGGATAACTGGGATTGGTATGAAAAATATTATCCTGCAACTGCTAAATTAATTGATGAGTATGGAGGTAAATATTTAGCCTCAGGAGTTAAACCTGATATGAAAGAAGGGAATGAACAGCCTAGTGCATATGTATTATTAGAATTTCCTGATTTAGCTTCAGCTCAAAATTGGTATCAAGATCCAAAATATCAGTCCCTTAAAGATTTAAGAATGACAGGTGGTAGATCAGAAATATATATAATTCCTGGAGGTGTCTAATTTTAAATGTCTAAACTAGATAAAAATTTATCGGAATGGGTTGATTTAATTGATGAGTCGGATTTAGTTTCTATGAGTTTGGGTGAATTAATAGATTCGACAGCAAAAGATTTTCCAGAAACGGAGGCTTTGGTATATTCAAATCAACCAGATGTAAATGATATTAGATGGACTTATAAATTCTTAAGTCAAATGTCAACAAATCTTGCAAAAGGGTTTCTTGATGCAGGTTTTATTTCTGGGGATACTGTTGGTGTCTGGGGACCAAATCATCCCGAATGGATTTTAACAGAATATGCATTAGCAAAGGCTGGCCTAAAATTAGTCACTTTAAATCCTTTATATAAAGAAAAAGAATTAATATTTGCATTAAATACAGTAAATGCAACGGGATTAATTCACGCTGATGAAATTGGTGGAATTAAAGGTATAGATGTTATTAGTAAAATAAAATCAGAGATATCTTCTTTAAAACATATTTATTCGTTTAATTCAGGTTTAAAAGGTTTGATGAAAGGAGGTGAGGGTAGTTCTACACAATTACCATTAATTAACCCTAAAGACGTTTTTATGATCCAATATACTTCTGGAACTACTGGTGTTCCAAAAGCAGCTCAAATGACTCATGAAGCTTTGGTAACTTCCTCAAAAAACAGCCACATTAGGTGGCAAATAACGGCAAATCAGAGAGTTTGTCATGGTTTTCCTTTATTTCATATTGGTGGTTCTGCATGCATGACTTTAGGAGCTGCAGCCACAGGAGCCGTATCACTACCTTTGTATATTTTTAAAACCAATATAACTTTAGATATTATTCAAAATGAAAAATGCTCCATTTTTATTGGAGCTCCAGTTTTACTAACAGCTATGTTGGAAGATCCTAATTTTAAAAATTATGATTTAAGTACTTTAGAATGTCTTGTGGTCGGTGGCTCAAACCCACCCGTAGAATTATTAAAAAAATTCTCTAAAGAATTTAATGCTGATGTTATTAATGGTTATGGTATGACTGAAACATGTGGTTTAACTTGTACTGCATTACCAAAAGACCCGCCAGAATTAAAAGCTATAGCAGGACTTGCATTGCCTGGAGTTTCTTTAAGAGTAGTGAATCAAAATTATGAAATAGTTAAAAATGATGTCCCTGGAGAATTACTTTATAAAGGGCCTGGTTTAATGAAAGGTTATGGAAATTTACCAGATGGTAGCTCAGGTATAAATGATGATGGTTGGTTTCCAACTGGCGACTTAGCAACAATGAATAAAGATGGATATATAAATATTGTTGGTAGAGCAAAAGAGATGATTATTAGAGGTGGAGAAAACCTTTATCCAATTGAAATAGAAAATTATTTACTTGAACATTCAGGGGTATTAGAAGTTGCTGTATTTGGACTTCCAGATGAAAAATATGATGAAGAGTGCTGTGCAGTTGTAAGAGTTGATGAAACTATTTTAAATGATCCAGAGGATTTGAGAGAATGGTGCAAAGAAAGAATTTCAAGATGGAAAATTCCTAGATATATATTTTTTACTGATTCATTTCCAGTAACACCATCTGGGAAAATACAAAAATATAAATTACAAGAAAAATATATTAAAGATCTTTCCATGAGTTAAAAATCTTAAATAAATCTATCTACTTTTGATTATATTTATTCAAACTTTAAATGGGTGTGATATTAAAAAATTAATATTAATTATATAATTTATAAATGGATTATAAAAAATATAAAGAACTTCAGATTAATAAAAAAAATCGTATCCTTACGATAACTATTAATCGACCTGAAGATATGAATGCTGTTAATGAACAGTTACATGTTGAGTTTTCAACAATTTTTATTGACGCTGAACATGATGATGATGTAGATATTATTATTCTTACAGGTGCTGGTAAATCTTTTTGTGCAGGGGGCGATCTAAAGTGGTTGCTAAGAATTCATGGTGATCCAGTAGAGACTGCATATCATATAAATCACGATAGAAAAATACAAAACACAATGCTTGATATGGAAAAACCAATAATTGCTAAAGTTAATGGACCTGCTGTCGGTTTGGGTTGTTCTTTAGCTCTTTTTTGTGATTTTGTTTATGCAACACCTAGATCAAAATTTGCAGATCCTCATGTTTCAGTGGGATTGGTTGCAGGGGATGGTGGTTGTGTTATTTGGCCTCAATTAATTGGTTATGCTAGAGCTAAGAAATATCTTTTAACAGGTGAAATGATTCAAGCTAACGATGCACATGAAATGGGCTTAATAGCTGAAGTTGTAGAAGAGGAAGTTATAGATCAAGAAGTTCAAAAACTTGCAGAAAAATTAAGAGATGGAGCTAAATATTCAATCCGTTGGACAAAAACATCCATTAATGCTGGCTTAAAGGTTATGGCTAATTCGATAATTGATCGTGCCGCAGCTTATGAAAATGTTACTCAACTTATGGAAGATCATAAAATTGCTCTTGAAGCATTTGCAAGAAAAGAAAATCCTAAATTTAAACAAAAATAACTAAGGTGTTTTTCTGAATAAAATTCTTATAATCACTGGTGGTAGTAGCGGCATAGGTTTTGCTACTGCAAAGCTATTTCAAAATAATTCGTATAAGATAATAAATCTTTCTAGATCAGAAATACCTCTTGACAACGCAACGCATATACCAGTTGATTTGTCTAATTCAGAATGGCATTCATCTCTGCTAGCAACTTTTAAAAAATTATTAAATTCAGTTGATCAAATCTGTCTTATACATAATGCAAGTAAAATGCAAAGCGATAATGTTGAAAATATTGATCTAGATAATTTAAGAGAAGTTTTAGAAGTAAATTTAGTAGGACCATCAATTTTAAATAAAATGATTATTCCTTATATGAATAAAGGATCATCTATTTTATATGTTGGATCTACTCTCTCTGAAAAAGCTGTCCCTCAAATGTCATCATACGTAACAACAAAACATGGGATGGTAGGTCTAATGAGAAGTACATGTCAGGATTTATTTGGAAGATTTATTCATACAGCATGTATATGCCCTGGAGCTACAGAAACTGAGATGTTAGTGGAATATGTTCAAGGTAATAAAGAGGCATTAACAATGATGGCTCAAACATTAAGTGAAAATAGATTAATCTTACCTGAAGAAATTGCTAGAACGTTGTTATTTTGTGCTCATAATTCTGTTATAAACGGATCGATCATTCATGCTAATTTAGGAATTCAAGAAACATGAGTTCATATAAAGAACCTGAGCATATTACTATGCTGAGGAATACTCTTAGACAATTTATCGATAAAGAGATGCCCAGAGATAAAGTCAATCAATGGGATAAAGATGATTATTTTCCCAGAGATGTGTTTGATAAATTATGTGAATTAGGAGTTACATCTTTAACCGTACCAGTTGAATATGGTGGAACTGGCAGGGACATGTTAGCAACAATAGCTACTATTGAAGAATTATGCAGTAGAAGTTTGGGTATTGCTTCTGGATATATATTTTGTGCATGTTATGCAGGTTTAAATATCTCAGAAGTTGCTAGCGAAAAACAAAAAAAAGAATTATTACCAAAAGTAGCTAAAGGAAAACTTCTTTTTTCTTATGGTATTAGTGAACCTGATGTTGGGGCAGATGTAGCAAGCGTAAAAACCAAAGCTGTCAAAGATGGAGATCAAATTATAATTAACGGAACAAAACGATGGTGTTCTGGCCCTAATGTTACAGATTATATATATACCATTGTTAGAAGTGGGCCTGTAGAAGATCGATATAGGAATTTATCTTTAATTTTAATACCGCCATCTGCAAAAGGCATTACGATTGAACCTCAAGAAACTCTTGGTCAAAAAGGCGTTGGAGGTACATGTGATGTAATTTTTGAAGACGTCAGTGTTCCAATTGAAAATATTGTTGGTGGCGAAGAGGGCTGGAATAATGGATGGAGTAAAATTGTAAGCACTGGCTTAGATGTTGAGAAAATAGAAGTTGCTGCTATGGCCTTAGGTATTGCTCGTGCAGCAGTAGATGATGCATGGCAATATTCTCAAGAAAGAATTCAATTTGGGAAACCTATTTGTCATAATCAATCTGTTAGACATATGCTTGCTGATGTCAAAACAAAGCTAGAGGCATGTAGAGTTATGACTTATCAAGGTGCCTGGTTAGCAGATCAAGATATTGTTGCAACTGTTGAAATGTCAATGACGAAATTATTTGTAACAGAAACAGCTCTAGAAATAGTTTTAACATGTCAAAGAATATTAGGTGCATATGGATATGTTAGAGATTTTGATATGGAAAGATATGTTCGGGATATATTAGCAATGCCAATTCTTGGTGGATCCTCAGCAATTCAAAAGAATAATATTGCAAACAGGTTGAATTTACCTAAATAAATTTCTTATGCTAAAAGATAAAACGGCAATTGTTGGTATAGGGCAAACAGAGTTTTCAAAATCAATTGATTCAACTGAGCTTAATCTAGCATGTAAAGCTATAAAAAATGCTTTAGGTGACGCCGGCATTAGTCCTGACCAAGTTGATGCATTAGGTAGCTTTACCTATGAAGAAACTCCTGAATTTGAAATTGCTAGAAATCTAGGTTTTGGTAATTTAACTTATTGGAGTCAAGCACCATACGGAGGAGGAGCAAGTTGCGCAGCAATTGGGCAAGTTGCTATGGCTATTGCCTCAGGAATAGCAAATGTAGGAGTTGTATGGAGATCGCGCAAAAGGGGAGATCCAAGCTCTAGGATGTGGTCTCATACAGATGAAAAAATTTTTGATCATTGGAAATGGTCTAGACCATCGGGTTTAGTTAGACCTGTTGATGAATCTTCCATGCTTATTCGCCGTTATATGCATCAGTATGATTATTCCAGAGAGAGCCTCGGAGCTGTAGCTATCTCTTTAAGAAAATATGCTAATGCAAATCATGAAGCACTCATGCAACATAAATTCTTAAATTTAGAGGATTATATGGAAGCAAGAATGATTTCTGATCCCTTATGCCTATTTGACAATTGTTTAGAAAGTGATGGCGCTATTGCAATTGTTATTACTAATTTGGATATAGCAAAAAAACTACAAAACAAACCAGCAATTATTCATGCATATTCACAAGGAATGAATAAAGAACATCAATTGATGACTCATTATCATGGGGGTGACCCTCTCGAAAGCTCTTCTTATGTAACAGCTTCGAATTTATGGAATCTATCTGATTATTCACCCAAGGAAATTGATGTTGCACAAATATATGATGCATTTTCTCCTATGATTCCATTTTCCCTTGAGGCTTATAATTTTTGTTCAAAAGGAGAGGCTTTAAAATTAATTAATGATGGGCTGATTAATATTGATGGCGAACTTCCAGTTAATACATCTGGAGGTAGTCTTTCTGAGGTCTATTTACACGGAATGAATTTAGTTACAGAGGCAGTTAGACAAATTCGTGGCTCAGCAACCTCACAGGTAAATAATGCAAAATTAGCACTTATTACAACCTGTGATGCAACACCTAACGCTGCTATATTGTTAAAAGGTGAATAAATGATTGAAACTATACCAATTCCCGGCATTGAGGATTTTGATAAAGTTTATTGGGAAAATTGTTCCAAAAATAAATTAACCATTCAGCACTGTGGTGATTGCAATGAGGCTCGATTTCCACCTCGACATATGTGTCCTATTTGTCAATCTATCTCTCATGATTGGAAAGAGGTTTCAGGAGATGCTGTGTTATGGTCTTTTGTAATACCAAGACCTCCATTACTGCCTGTATTTGATAAACAATCTCCTTATGTAGTTGGTTTAGTTGAGCTTGTAGAATATGAAAATATAAGAATTATTGGCCAAATTCAAACAAATTCAAACATAGATTCAATTAAGATAGGTGATACATTAACAATTGATTTTAAAAAAATTAATAATGAAATATCTTTACCTTATTGGGTAAAAAAATAATTAATATTTATTAACATCAAAGGGGAGAGATGATATGAAAATTAATTACAATCCATATTCTAAAGACTTTTGGGATAATTCTTGGTCTATATATAAAGATCTTAGGGACAATGATCCAGTTCATTGCATGGAAGATTTTGGAGGTGCATGGGCATTAAGCAGATTTGAAGATATATGGAATGCCCATTTAGGGTCTTATAAAGATTACACATCTATTGAAGGAACATCTCCACCTCCATTATTACTAGGCGATGATTCGGGTCCTGGACATATTTCAATTCCAACAAATGATGGTACAGATCATAGGGATTACAGAAATACAATTTCTGATAGATATACACAATCTTCTATTTCAGAATTAGAAGAAAAAATTCGTCAACTAACTATTGATGAGCTTAAGCCAGCTTTAAAAAAAGGTAAGATTGATGTTCATGAGATAGCTAGAAAAGTTTCTTTGTTTACTATTACTGACATGATTGGTTTGGATAGAGACGTTGCTCTAAAAGCACGTGAACTTATAGATATATTTTATGAAAGAGATCCAGATGTAATGGGTGTAACTCCAAGAGGTCAAGAAGCTTTTGGTGAATGTATGGGGCTGATGCTTCAATTAGCTTCAGAATGGAGGAAAGACACACCTCCTTCTCCTACTCACATAAATACATGGATAACAAAAAAAGTAAGAGAGGGCTTGTGGATGTCAGACGAGCAAATTATGGGCAACACAAGTATGTTGATAATTACTGGTGCCGATACAGTTCCTTATACGATTGCAAATTTATTTTATTATCTAGATCAAAATCCAGATCAACAACAGATTTTAAAAAATGATCTCTCATTAATACCTGCAGCTTTTGAAGAGACAGTTAGATTTGATCATCCAACTAATATTTTGGGTAGAAAACTAAATAAAGATATGGAATTACATGGTAAAAAGATGAAAAAAGGTGACTCTGTAATTTATTTGTATCAATCGGCTGGAAGAGATGAGAGAGAATTTGATAATTCAGATAAATTTGATATTACAAGGCCCACTCCAAAACGCAGCATAAGTTTTGGACATGGTCCACATAAATGCTTAGGACAACATTTAGCAAGATTGGAGGGAAGGGTGATTTTGGAAGAAATTTTTAAAGCTATTCCTGAATATTCACTTCAACATGATGAAATGGTAAGAACATTCGGTGAATTTTTGCAGGGCTATAGGAATATGCCGATTAAGTTTTAAAATAGTGTCATCAACCAGCAAACTTACTACGGAAAGCCTGTCGGTAGATTTTGATACTTGGCAGCTGCCTGGAATAGAACTACACCAATTAATGGATGATCTTCGTGCACAGGCACCGGTAGTACCGGTTAGCTTTTTAGGAGAGAGAGTTTGGTTAATCACTGATCATGCCCATGTAGCAGCGGGCTTTAGGGACAATAATATTTTTCCACCTCATACACCCTACAAAATTGGCATTGAACCTGTTATTGGTGAAACATTTCAGAGCATGGCCGGAGATCGGCACCGCATATTTCGCAAACTGGCAACTCCTACATTCAGACCTCGCTCGGTTGAACAGATTGACAATGACATGCTAACCAGCGTGGCTAATGAACTAATTGATAGCTTTATTAATCAAGGTGAGGTTGATCTTATTTCAGTGTTCACAGAACGCTACCCCTTTGTAGTCATCGCTCGCCTATTGGGAATTCCCAAAGAGGAGGAGGAACAGTTCCATCGTTGGGCCATGGCCATTTTGCGCTTTCGCTCTAACCCAGAAAAAGCGATGACCTGTCGTGATGAGTTGTGGAAGTACCTCGATCCAGTAATAGCCGATCGCAGGAAGTATCCAAAAGAAGATGTCATCAGCCAACTAATTCACCATGAACTGGATGACATTCAGATGACTGATGAACAGGTTAAATCTCATGTTGCTATTATGTTTACCGCCGGCTCCTCTACCACCCACGATTCTCTTGGCAATATTCTTTATGCACTTCTGGTAAACAATGACAACTGGCAACGGGTAAAGAAAAATCCCGAACTCAGGGCGCTCTCCATAGAAGAAACTCTTCGCTGGGAACCTGCGGTCTCAATATTACCGCGGATGTCTCGCTCTGAAGAGGCAATTGAGTTTGGTGGAGTAACAATAGAACCCAATACCTTTGTACTATTTGGTATTTGTGCTGCCAACCACGATGCTTCGGTGTTTAATGATCCCCATGACTATCAGATAGGTCGCAACGTTGAAGCTATGATGACTTTTGGACCCGGCCCAAGGATGTGTCCGGGAATGCATCTAGCTAGAAAAGAGCTAAGTGTAACCCTCGATTTATTAATAGAAAGGCTACCTAATTTGCGATTAATCGACCCTGAAGGCTCAAAACCCTGTGGTACAGTATTCCGCAGTCCTCAGCGCTTACTTTGCAATTTCTAAAGATACGGAAAAATTACGAATAAGATTTGTCGGTTGTCACTTTTAAAACTGAAATTGTCTTCAGTAAGGAAGTAATAAACCGTCAAGTACAAAATTAATCGATTCTAAACATAATTGTTTTTATGCTATCAAGAAATTTTTTTTCATCTTTTCTGATTCTCTTCACTATGTTGTCTTTTGCTGCTATTTCAAAAAATTGATTTAACCCCTCATCATTATCAAAAGATAATTCTGTAATTACATTAAATCTATTATTTTGATTTATAGGATCTAATGAAAACTCTCCATGAAGTAACTTAGATTCTAGAAGATACGTTCTTTTGTATCCTGTTAGTGATGGAAAGATAGATTTTATTAATGGAACATGTTTATCTTCATAATATGATTGAAAATCTTCTTCTGAAATTTCTTGTTTTTTACAAATAAGAGCAATTAATTTTGGCATAATAGAACTAATATCATATATATAAATAATTATGGCAACATACGAATGTAATAAGTGCGGAATGTCTGTTAATGCAACTTGTGGTAAATGTGATGAATCATTGGTAAATGATTTGCTTAAACTTGATGATGGAACGGAAGTTCAAATATCAAAATGTCCAAATGATCATGGAAAAATTAAATCACCATTATGTTGTGGTCAAGATATGTCATGCACAATTAATTAAGATTGTAGATAGGACATCCATTTATCAGAATTAATTTTCCATGGTGAATAGTCATGGTTATTTGATTTATTAATTCCTATAGTTGCATCTGCAGAGGCAACGATTTCTTCGTTAACTTTAATTTCTATTTTTAATTGCATTAATGACAAATTATTACTAATTATATTTTCATTAATTTGCTGTCCATGAAATTCTAATAAGTTATTTGGGCATATTGGTTTTTTAATTTTAAAACCTACTTTACCCACTCTAGTAGAAGGTCCAAATATGTCAGTCATATATTTAATAATCCAACCATTTAAGGTGTAATTATTCATTATAATATTAGGTAGATTACCTTCATTGATAGCCCAGTCCTGGTCTGAATGCAGGGGTGCCCAGTCTCTACTGCTAATAGCACCATTTTGTATATCCTTAACAGAAATCATATGTTTTGTAACAGGCAATAATTTATTTGAATTCATTTTTTATATCCTAAAAATTGTATATTCTGTTTACCAACCAAAATATCTAACTGATTTAGGTATTTAACTTCGATTATCCAATATCTACCTTTGCCTAAATTTGTGTCTACTATGTCGCTCACACTTATTAACTTTTGTTCAGAAGATATATTGTCTCCATTTTTAACAGGATCATAAAACTCAATTTCAACTTCTGTAACAATTCCTAATGGTAAACTTAATAGATCTTTAATCATAAAATGTAATTCCATTGGTTGTTTTCTTTCTCTTTCTGGATGCCATTCAAAATCATGTACCCAAGAAGGTAATAATGCGGGATGTGATATTAAATCTCCTGTATGTATAGTCGCTTCTGATTTATCCCAATATAAAGAATTGCTATCTTTAATTGCTGAACAAAAGTTTTGCCATAATCCAGTTTCTACTTTTAAAGGGCTAAGATCTTTTATAGCTGTCTTACCAATTAATTTTTGAACTTCAACAGGTAAATTAGAAGACATAATGATTTATAAGGGAAGTTTTAAGGATTTTTTAGCAATTGTATTTTTTTGAATTTCAGTTGTTCCCGCACCAATTGTGTCTACAAGGGTGCTTCTATAAGACCACTCCCATTTACCATTTGCATGTGATTTGTCATATTCTTTTGTAAACAATCCTTCTCTTCCTAGTATATCCATAGCAACATTTGCTAGTCGCTGATGAAGTTTTGTACTAAATAACTTAAAAATAGCTGCTTCAGTTTGAGGTACTTGGTCTTGAATTGCTACAGATAATACTTTTCTTTGAAGAACCTTTGCTTTTTCAACATCAACAGAAAGATATATAATTTTTTTTCTAATTTCAGGTATTTTATTCAAAGGAATACCATCCCTGGATAATGAATTTATTAAATCAACTAATTCTTTAAATTTTTGTTCTAAAGGAGCTATTGTATAAAAAGTAAACCTTTCATAATTTAATGCCTCACATATATATATCCAACCTTTGTTTACTTCCCCTACTATATATTCATCTGAGACATATACATCAGTTAAAAAAACACTATTAGTTGCATGCTCACCAACTGTTTCAATTGGGTGGACTTCAATACCTGGGTCATCCATTTTTACCAAAAAAACACTTATTCCTTG
>CACLMT010000003.1 GCA_902608115.1 uncultured SAR86 cluster bacterium
TTCGATTGTTTCTTGGGGCAAGACCCCTAGCAGAAAGATATCTCATTATATTTGCTTGATAAATCCCCATAATTGGCCCTAACCCCATCGAAACTGTTGGGAATTGCCAATATTCTGGCATCAACCATGGATGCGGATAAGAAGAAATACCTGGTTTATCTACTTCTCGTCTAAAATTATCTAAATCTTCCTCAGATAGATAGCCCTCTAAGAAGCTCCTTGCATAAATCCCAGGAGATGAATGGCCTTGGAAATAAATTAGATCCTCTTGATCATTATTTGATCCTTGAAAGAAATAATTAAAACCAACGTCATATAATGTTGCAGCAGATGAAAATGTTGCAATATGACCACCCAAATCATCATTCGATTTATTGGCTCGCAAAACCATCACTAAAGCATTCCATCTAATAAGAGATCGAATCCTTCTTTCCATAAAAAGATCCCCTGGCATTTTTGCTTCTTCGCTAATTGGAATAGAATTTCTGAACGGAGTTGTTAAATTATAATTAGGTATAGTCCCTGATTCTGTTAACTTAGATGCAAGTTTTTCTAAAATAAACGAGGCTCTTTCATTGCCATGTTCATTAATAATATTTTCTATAGCATCAAGCCACTCTCTTAACTCAGGGTCATTAAATTGGTTGTTATTTAAACTATCTTTCAAAAATTGTGCCTTAGAGAATCTATTAACAACAACATTGTAATATAACCATAGTCTTATTATTGTTATTATATGATTTGATCTAAATTTCACCTAAAGGTAAAAATATGCGTTTTTCTTATCACCCCTCAATGTGCAACCCTTCATTCTATTTAGAGCTTGGAAAAGCAGCTGAAGCAGCAGGTTTTGATGTAATAACTTTTCCAGACAGCATCTGCTACCCAAAAGAATGTGATTCAACTTATCCATATAATGATGATGGAAGCCGTGATTTCCTAGAAGGTGTCCCCTTTCTTGAGCCATTTTCAATAATTCCTGCTATTGCTGCAGTAACAGAAAAATTAGAATTTTCTACTTCTGTGTACAAATTAGCCCCAAGACAAACTGTAACAACTGCTAAATTTGTTACCACCTTGGGCGTCATGACAAATAACAGATTTCATTTTGGTGTTGGAGTTAGCCCATGGTATGAAGACTTCCTAGCTACCGGCGAGCGATGGGAAAAAAGAGGGAAAAGAATGGATGAGCAAATTGATATTTTAAAAGGTCTGATGAATGGAGAATACTTCTCATACAAGGGTGAATTTTATGATATTCCAGAATTAAAAATATGCCCAGCCCCAACAAAACCAGTTCCTATTTTAATTGGAGGACACTCCAAACCTGCTTTAAGAAGAGCTGCAAGAATTGGTGATGGATGGATAAGTGCTGGTTTGAGTTTAGAAGAGACAAAAGCCTTGATAGAGCAAATTAATACATATAGAAACGAATATGGAACTTTGAACCATCCAAACTATCAATTTCAAGTTATGGGTGAAGCTGCATATAGCCTTGACGGAATAAAACACCTAGAAGATCTAGGTGCAACTGAAGTAATTGTAGCTTTTAGGAATGCTTATGAAGGTGGTCCAGATGAAAGAACATTAGAGGGGATGATTGCTGAAATAAACTGGTATGCAAAAGAAATTATTAGTAAATCAACTTAAAAAATAATGGTCGGGATGGCCGGATTTGAACCGACGACCACCTCACCCCCAGCGAGGTGCGCTACCAGACTGCGCCACATCCCGTTTTAAAAAATTAAACCATATGCAACTTTATATAATAGACTCTCATAAAAAAAAGTTAAAATAGTATGCTTTTTTAAAATACTTTGTATAATGCAATTAAATATAAAGATTATTTTTAAGTTAAAATAACTTGATAAATAAGTAATAACGCTATATTTTGAATGTTATAGGTTATTAAAAAGTTTGGAATTTAGTTAATAATTGAGGCATAATACTCGATCTAGTAACAGGAATGGTGAAATAAATGGCAAAATTAAAAATGAATTTGGTTAGAATGTTTTCTGTAGTAATGGCGTCCATTGCCGGATTGGCTTCAACTACCGTCGTTGCTGACGATGAACCAAAAGCTGCTGGAGAAGAAGCTGCAGACAAAGCTTCTGGATCGTTAAGTGCTGGCGCTATAGCCGCTGCTGTTGCTGCTGCTGCTGCAATTGCTGCTGCATCAGACTCAGGTAGCGGAGGAGATGCAACACCTACACCTACACCTGCACCTACACCTGCACCGACTCCTGCACCGACTCCTGCACCGACTCCTGCACCAACAGAGGTCTATACTAAGACTGACGAAGTATCAGTAATGGAAACTGTGCTTACTAATAGTGGAGCCACTGAAACTCAAACTACAACATCAACCTCTACTAGTACTTCATCAGTACCAATAGGAACTGCTACAAGAGAGTCAGCAACAGCTACTCAAACAGCAACCACTACAGGTACTCAGACATCTACAAGTACTTATAGTACAACCTATACTTCTGGAGATACGGGCACAACAGCCACTGCGGTTAAATACGATAACGAACAAGTTAATACTGACACAGTCGTTATTGCCGTTGAAGGTGGTGTTCCTGCGGTTGAAGAATATGTTATCTACGAAGAGATTATTTTAACCAATGAAGAAACAGAGACAACTGTTGTACCAGTTCAGGTTGAAGTAGACGTTGTTGCATCAACACATACTGTTACCAGCACTGCTACAAGAACGGTAGAATAATACTTAAGTAGTAAGAAGCTTTTTATCAAAAAAAAGGAGAACTTAGTTCTCCTTTTTTTGTATCCAATACTATGAACATCAATAGTTCTATTGATCAATCTAATTTATATTTGTCCTTATAATCTTCTTTTAAGTTTTGGTTTTGTTCATTTTTTAAAAGAACAAAATCTTCAATAACAAGCAAATCAAGCTCTGTTCCCATAAAGCATTTAAAAGCATCTTCAGGTGAGCATACAATTGGTTCCCCTCTGACATTAAAAGAAGTATTAACTAATACAGGGCATCCTGTTATCTCATAGAACTTATTAATCAAAGAATGGTATGTAGGGTTTGTCTCAGAATGAACCGTTTGTACTCTAGCGCTATAATCAATATGCGTAATTGCAGGGATATCTGATCTTGGGATGTTGAGCTTTTCTATCCCAAATAGACTGTTGTCTTCTTCAGACATTTCATAACACTTTTCTTTCAGCACATTAGCAACTAATAACATATATGGACTATCTACATCTAAATCAAACCAGTTGGATACATGTTCTCTTAGAACGCTTGGAGCAAAGGGCCTAAAACTTTCTCTGTATTTAACTTTAAGATTGAGTTGTTTTTGCATTTTAGGAGACCTGGGATCACCAATAATACTTCTATTTCCAAGAGCCCTAGGACCAAATTCCATGCGGCCTCGCATCCAACCAACAGCTTTCTCCTGAGACAATTGTTGAGCGACTAGCTCTATCAACTCTTTTTTATCATACTGATGATAAGTAGCACCACATGAATCCAACAATAATTTTACTTCTTCATTTTGATAGCTTGGACCTAAATATGCTCCATTCATTTTTGAGGGGTTAGCTGGCAACTCTCTTGTATTTTTTAGCATCTTATACCAAATTGTTAATGCAGCACCCAATGAACCTCCAGCATCACCGGCTGCAGGTTGTATCCATATATTTTCAAAAATTTTTTCTTTTAATAAAATTCCATTTGCAACACAATTTAGAGCTACTCCGCCAGCAAGACATAAGTTTTTTTCATTAGTATTTTTTTGAATATCTTTTGCAAGTTTTAACACAACTTCTTCTGCTATTGCTTGAATTGATGCAGCAAGATCCATTTCTTTTTGAGTAATTTCACTTTCAGGTTTTCTGGGCGGACCACCAAATAACTTATTAAAGTTTTTATTTGTCATGGTAAGTCCGGTGCAATAATCAAAGTAATGCATATTTAAATTAAAACTCCCATCATCATTAATTTGTATTAAATTATTCTTAATGGCATCAACATATACTGGCTTACCATATGGAGCGAGACCCATAATTTTATATTCACCAGAATTCACCCTGAAGCCCGTATAGTATGTAAATGCAGAATATAGTAACCCTAATGAATGAGGAAAATGAATTTCTTTAAGGACTTCTAATTCGCTACCCCTACCAAGCGCCAAAGAAGTAGTAGTCCATTCCCCAACACCATCCATTGTTAGAACCGCAGCACTCTCAAAAGGTGAAGGGTAAAATGCGCTTGCAGCATGAGAAAGATGATGCTCTGAGAAAAGTATTTTATCCTCAAGCTCAATTTCATTTTTAAAAATTTCTTTTAAAGAATTTATGAGCATTACTTTTTGAAAAAGCTTTTCCTTTATCCATATAGGCATAGATGCAGAAAAACTTTTGAAGCCTTTAGGCGCAAAAGCTAGATAAGTCTCTAAAAGTCTCTCAAATTTTAGGAAAGGTTTTTCATAAAATACTATGTAATCTAGTTTCTTTGGATCAATATTTGCTTCATCAAGACAATAACTTATAGAATTCTTTGGAAATCCACTATCATGCTTTTTTCTAGTAAACCTTTCTTCTTGTGCTGCAGCAATTATTTTGCCATTAGATATTAAACAGCTAGCACTATCGTGATAAAAAGCGGATATACCTAGGATGTACATTAACTAGAATATAGTATAAATAAATGGTGCTATAACTGAGCTTTGAGCAAAAATTAATAAGCTTCCAATTATAAAGAGTATAAAAATAACTGGTCCAAGCCAAAGCTTTTTTCTGTATTTTAGGAATACCCAGAGCTCTTTAAGTGTATTGACCATTATTTATTTTATCATGCCTATTTTTAAGCAACTAACTATGGCTAGAACTGATTTTTAAAAGATTCTGGTTTAATCTTGTCACTCCTATTTTTCCAAAATGTATCAGCATTTTTTGACTTTAAATTAAGTTCATCCCTTCCAAATAGTCTCATTATAATAGCGATTGGAGAGAACACTAAAAAAAAGATTATTCCCAAAACAATCGGGCTTACAACTCTACCAATAATAAACCCTATTAACATCCAGAATCTATTAAATGGACTTAATAATGATGGTTTGGTTAGGGTGATTATTACTGTAAGTAAAAATAGGCTTATAGAAACTACTAAAAATGTAATATAACCAACAAAGTAGAAGTAAATTGTTAATAGCAAGAATACGGTAGAGAAAAATCTACCAAATTTCTTATTTGATGGTAATTGCAGCTCTTTAAAGTTCATTCTTTATTGTAAATATAAATCCTTATAAATGTCTTGTAGATTTTTACCAGTTTTCAGCAATTACTTCTGCTATGTATGAGGCTGCTATTGGAGTGAAATGGTTGTCATCTGCTGTAAAAAAATATGGGGTAAAATTACCTTCTTCAAGCCTAGATTCAAAACTTCTTTTTAATTCTGGAGCTGGATCATAGATTTTAATATCTAGATTTTTTTCAAAATTTGAAAATCTTGCTCTTGGATCTATTGTTGAACAACTAAAATCATAATTTAGGTAATTATAATGTAGATGTTTCTCTAACAAATCAACATCATAAAGAATGGGAGAGAGAAAAATTTCAAATTCGATATCAAGTTCTCTGGTTATTTGTTTAATATTTTTTAGATTCTCTTTAAATAATGACCAATATTCTTCCGCTTCCTTGGCGTACTGCGTTGAACCAAAAGTCCAAGTGTATGGCCCCATTGCGCTCCATTCTCTTTCTTCACATGTCCCGGATGTTTTACGAATTATTTTTCCCGCAAAATGTTGAGCAGTTCTTAAGAAAACAGATTTATTGGCATATTCATATCTCCATTTTGCCAACTTACTAAATAAGATTGAATTTACTTTGGATGAGGATTCCAAGTCTGCACTTGTAAAGGGCATAATATCATTAAAGTTAAATTGATAAATTATTCTCTCAATCTCAATATCCCTTTTTGAAGATAGATCTTTAATAGCCTTAATTATATTTGAGGTTGAATCACCCATATTGTTACCGTATCCAGATATAGAGATAACATTAACTTCTATACCCTTGGCCAATAACAAGCGTTGAAGTCTATGCCACCAGATATCTTCAAAAGCTGTGCCAAATCCGCCACTAATCGAATCCCCAAAAATTAAAACTAAAGGTTTATCTGAAGGTACAAACTTTTTATTATTAGGCTTTCTAATTTGATAATTATAGAAATTACCATCGTGATACCTTACATTCATAGATCTCTCAGATGAAAAAATATGATCTTTAAATTCAGGAAAGAATATTCTTGCACCAATCTCTAGAGCAAACAGCATGCAAAACAATACAATGAAATTAATAGAGATAGTTTTTATATAATTCATGTGTATCACACCAATAGTTATACTAACCTAATGCAATTAAAATTAGTTATTGTAACACCGAGAACAATTGTTTCAGTTTCAATAGTAGGCTCTAAGCGTTCATATCTGAAGAATTAAAAACCTTACAGAAGAAACATAACTAATTAATAACCTTTCTAGAACTTATAGAAAAAATCAATTTTAAATTTTGATAGATTTGGATGTACATATTGCTCAGAACGCATAATTAAACCGGCACTATTAACAAAATACCTATTCTCACCCCTCCATTTAATAGAGGGTACGTAAAACTCATGTATATAAACCGTTGCCTCAATATCATCTTCAGGCCTATTTAATAAAATTTTAGTATCAGACTTTGTAATAAAGTTTTCTACTGACATTAAGAATAAATCAGGCTTGTAAAACGTCGCTGAAGTCGTAAAGGAAGTATTTAATAAATTAGAATCAAGATAATTAACAGGCTCATAAGTAACATCAGATGATAGACCCATGGTTTTGTATAAATGACCTTTATTTGTAAAAACCTGCACCCCATCGTTAGAAGCCCATTCATGGGAGCCATTCGACGTATATGCCAAGACAACTAAAGAGCTAGGCCCACGTCCTATCTTAATATTGGCAAAAGATACTTCAAAATTATCTAACTGCTCAGAGGAAATTGTATCCTCTGGAAAACCGCCTACATAACCCTGAATAAACTTTGCTGCATCAGTATAAGTAAATGCAGTACCAAATGTAGTGCAGCTACATAGTAAAAAGAATGAAGAGCCAATAAAAATTTTATTAATCATATAAATCATCCCAATCTCGAAGGATGCTATGAGAAGTCGCTTGATCTGTCACTCCCCAAAGATCATGCCCATGAATTAGAATTTGTGCGCCATCCCTCGTAACAGGTCTTAGACCAAAACCAACAGAGCCTTTACTATAATTAGTAAAAAATGCTTCTACTGGAATAAAGAAGTAAAAACCTTTTTCGTAACTCCCCTCACCAAATTCTGCTCTACTAATATCTGTCTTAGCAACATAAATGCCTGTTCTCATACCGGATTTAAATCGCCTAGAAACATCAAAATGCAAACCTGAATCCTCAGCAAGGAATCTCCCTCCTTTAACTTGAAGAAGTATTCTAGATCTTGGTTCAAAATAATTAAAATTTATGTAGCCTGTTGTAGTTTCGTAATCTTGAAATTTTAATCTTTGATCATATGCTCTTTGCTTCGCTCTCCAAAGTTCTGCACCAAGTGACCAAGTTTTATAAAAAGGTCTATATAGCACTTCTCCTCCAAAACCTCCAAACATTGGTTCAAAATATCCAACTGAAGTTTTTACATAAACCTCTGGCAGCGGGTTATAAAAGAAACTTAACTGGCTTCTTTCCATAGCAATCTTTTTACTTTGTTTAAGATATTGAACAATATCAGATCTTACATGGGGCAGGACACTGTCAGATGCCAATTTTAACTCTCCATAATTATCAACTACTCCTACTGAAAAACTAGATAATAAGGAAATATTTTTTTGAAACAATAGCTCTGATTTTAACCCAATTCTAAAATCCCCAAAGTAAAATCCATCAGGCCCACCAATCTGACTTCTTAGATTAGGTACAATGCTCCAAAAATGGGCTGGAAAATAAGTTTTAGGCTGAAAATCATAATTATTAAAATCATATTTGATAGGTGTAATTTCAGTTTCTTGAATAGTTACATTTTTAATAGGGACAGGATTATGTCTAACAAGTTTATCTCTAGACAAGCTAATGGTATGTAAACCCATATTTGCATTAATATTTGTAATCTTAAAAGTATCGATATAATCAGGAGAAATCTCATCAAGAACTCTTGCAACTCTTCCTGCAGACCTTGTATAACTTGAATGTCTGCTTTGAGCATAAACTACTTCATAAGAATTACTTTCCTCATCTAATGTTGCTGCTTGGACATTTAGATTTCTGGCCTGTAAATGTCGAAGCGAAGAAATGTATAGAAATTCAGGGAAGTCAGTATTAACCCTTTTTTCAATATTAGCATTTGGAACTGGAATATGAGGCTCATTCTTAGGAATAAAAGGGTCTTTTTTAGCATAAGTTCCACTATATGAGAATCCGAAATTTAATGTATTCCCTCTTACCAATCCAATTTTTAAATGTAAATTTTCAGTGACTGGATAAGTAAACCCAAAGTTTACTTTGCTATTTTGTTTAACAGGTGGGAATCCTTCTTCTTTATAATTTACACCATCATATTCAAGTTTTAACCTAGCTCCATTAAGATATGGTAGATATAATTCAATCCCTCCGAAAGTTCCCATTTTTCCACTGAAAAAGGTTTGAAGTGAAAGCTCTCCTCCTTGAGTTCCCTCCACGCCCTCCCTGACCCTAAAGTCTTCACTAATTCTTGTAAACGGATTTCTATCTACATCATTTCCGTTTAGCTTCCCCCAACCTAGACCTAAAGATACATCAATATGCCCAATAGGGATTTCTGTGCCTCGGAATGGGAGGGAAACATCACTAATTAATTTAGATCCAACTATATATTCAGATGAAAATATTCCGGTTCCTGCTAAATCCCTAAATCCAACAGCAATTTGAGGTATTAATTCTGATTCTTTTAACATTCTTATCTTGACATCAAATCCCTTATCTTTAAATGTCTGATTACCACTAAATGCAAAAACAGTACTATACAGTTGATTGTTAATATCTGCATATTGATAAGAAGCTTCTAACCAGTTAAATGGGTAAGCAACAATAGATCCTCTCAAATAAGGCTGCATGACTGTATATGAGAAACCCAAGGTTCCTTCCTCATGAAAACGAGCATTAGGATTTTGCATTAAACCTAAAGAACCATAATTGGAGAAAGATGGTTTTTGATTTGGATAAATATAGTCCTGAAGTGATGCTTCAAGATTAATATTTAAAGATGTTAAAAACAAAAATAAAAATAATTTAGGAGTTTTAAGATTCACAGCAGATAAAGTTACAAATACTTTTTCAATTAACTACGATGTCACGTTTAGTATCTATTCAAATCTATAAATAATCTTAATTATTAATTGAATTTAAAGATGCTAGGCTTAGAGCTAATGAACTAAATATTGGAGCTACGGCAGAAGCATAGTTTAACCCATCCAACTTACCAATCTCTCTAGGAATATAAATTACAGTTCCTGGAATAATATCAAATTTAGATTGTTGAAATGAAAATAATGTGTCCTCCCAAAGATAGGAGTCTCCATTGGGGGCAATAATGACAATTCTATTCTTATCTCCATAAATTCCAAGACCGCCTGATTTATTGATGTAGTCTTTAGCTTTTGAAGCCGGATCATATAATCTTGCACCTGGAGTAATAACTTCTCCAAGTACATATATTTCTTGAGAAAAAGCAGGTATATGGATCACGTCATCATTTTGCAGTCTAGTATCTAATGATTGATTATTTTTTAATTTTGTTAAATCAAATTCTGCAGTTACACGACCCACAGGTTGAAAGTTTTTAAACTCACTCAAAATTAATGGCAGTGTATTACCTCCACCTGAAACAATCTCTTTTGCATTTGCAGAGGTTGCAATAAATTTAATCATGTCTTGATATATTCTTTCATTGATAATTTTTTCTATCTTCTTTGCTGTCTGGCGTGTTAATACGCCCCCGTATGCATAAGCATTATTTGTATAACCTCCAGCTCGTTTAACAACGCTTGTAAGTGTTTCTCCGTCAGCTATTGTATATTTTCCAGGAAGCACGACTTCTCCAGTAATCTCTACAGTATGAATTGGATTAGATGCTGATGAATAACTGGGAACTTTTACATCATCACCGTTGGTGAGATTAAATTTAGATAATTCACTGATATTTATTTCAATCACATCTTTCTTTCCACTATTTTTTCTCTCCACTAGAACTTTTTCAATATTTCCTGGAATGAGCCCGCCTGCAAATTTAATCATAGTATCTGCGCTGTCACCTGACTTCTTAAGCTCATAAATTCCTGGATTATTAACTCCGCCAGATATACTCACCTCAGGACCTTTTGACTGAACTATGACAGCATCACCACTTCTTAAACCATGCGTAAATTTTAGATTTCCATTAATTAATACGTCATAGAGATCTATATCGTCAATTATTTTATTATTTCTTTTAATCTGAACAGATCTAAAAGAACCCTGCTCATTAACTCCTCCAGAGGCATTGAGAACAGACAAAACATTTGATCCACCGTTAAAAGTATAAACACCTGGGCTTACAGTATTGCCAATCACCAATACATTAATATTTCTCATATGGGTAAGCGTTGTGAATGATTTGATACCGATAAATGATTCTGCAAGGCTGGCCTGAATTACATCGCCTGCGTCTTTGAGGGTCAAACCTGCAACATTTATTGCCGCTACTTCAGGAATGTTAATAGTTCCATCTTTTTGAATTATAGAGCTGATTACTTCATTTCTTTGTCCAACCATCTGGATTTTAAGTGTATCGCCTCTATCCACCACATAATCACTTGCAAAATTGGGTTCATTCACAGGCATAAATGTGGATTGGGTAGAATTGAAGAAATCTGGACCAAATCTTTTTAACTCACCAGAATCTTGCTCAATTTCTATACTTCTTTCAATTTGATTTAATTGTAATTGTATTTTTTGAAGATTTGATTCCAGTGTATCAATAGAGGTTCTTGGAGCATTATATATCTCGTCCTTAACCTCATTATTTTCACCCATCTCTCGGATAAAATCATTTCTGATCTCCTCAGGTAAACTTTTTAAGAAATCTTCATCTAATTGTTCTTGAGCTAGAGCAAATGTACTTACAAATAACGCTAATAATGAAGGAAAATAAAAGATTTTTTTCATAATAAATTTATTCCATATTTAAATAAGTTGTTCAGTTTACCAGTCTTTGTATTGCAAATGAACCTCTACGACTATCTAGAGGGAGCCATAGGATTTTTTAGTCTCGTATTTTTGCTTTAAAAGACTTACTCATTATTTTTACAATTTTCTCCATTGATGACGAAACATCTAAATCAAGTAATGAACGGGTATTACTTTGATATACAAACCGTATTGTCATACTAATAGAATCTTGAGGGATGCCCTTGCCAGAAAAGGTATCAATTAGAGTCATTGATTTAAGATTTTTAAGCTTAAGACTTGCAATAGCATTTTCTATCAATCCGTAATGAATAGCATCATTCACAATAATATTTAAATCACGAGCAGATAAAGGAAACTTGCTTAACTTCTTTAGTTTTATGGGTTTAAATGTTTCATTAATTATCTCTGGATAAAATTCAAACCCATAAACTTGATGTTTTAATATTGAATTAGTATGAATTAGATCAATTTCACCAAAACAGCCAATTTTTGTCGATGCCAACATAATATCTACTGAGTTCATATTGAAGACTCTTGATAATGAATTAGATTTGAGGTTGATATCTCTAATACCAAGAGTTTGACATAACTTCAGTACCTCTGATTTCAACGAATAGAAATCATATTGATACTCTTTTGAGCGCCAATCTTTTATGGGCTCATTAAGATAAATAAGACCTGCAATATGAGTTTCTTGAACATATGAATTCTTTTGTTTTCTAAAAGTATTTCCAAGCTCGAATATCTTAATTGCAGAATAACCTTTTTTAATATTTAAATTAACAGCGTCTAGCAAGGCTCCAAATAAACTACCACGTAATAAAGGCTCTTTTTCATTAATTGGATTTAATAATTTTGCTGGTATCTGTGACTCTAAATTTAATTTCTCATATGTTGCCTCCGAAACAAATGGCATATGCATAAACTCCTTAAATCCTAAATAAACTAACCCTTCTCTCATTCTAGAAGATAGAGTACTTTTTCTGTTTTTTATTTGCGGACCAGCTTTAGGGGGATTACTTGCGACTTTATCATATCCATAACACCGAAGAACCTCTTCATATAAATCCTCTTCAATGACAACATCAAACCTATGGCTAGGGATAGTAAATTTTAAATTATGATGTTTTGAGGAGCTAAGATTAAAACCAAGGTTTTTTAACAACATCTTAATTTTATTGATTGAAAGAGTTAATCCAGAAAAATTATTAAATTTTTTCACATTAAAATGAATGATCTTTTCCTTGGATTCCTTAAAATTAGACGAATAGCAATCCACTGAATCAAATTCCATAGTTTGTCTAAGAAGATAAGTAAATCGCTCTAAGGCTTTTTTTTGCATCTTGGGATCAACTCCTCTCTCAAATCTATGAGATGCATCCGTTACTAAGCCATATTTTCTAGCTTGATTTGCAATTTTTTCAGGATAAAAAAAAGCTGCTTCTACGGCTATGTTACAAGTTTGGCTTGAAACGGAACTTTCTTGGGCACCAATAACCCCAGCAATTGCTTGAATTTCAGATTGATCTTGAATAGTTAATGTATTAGATTGAACATCTTTGATATCCCCCCCTATTATCTTCAGTTTTGTTCCATCGCTAGAAGGAAAAACAACATTGATTGGCAAATTTAGCTTATCTAAATCAAAGACATGCATAGGGGTACCAATTTCAAGCATCACATAATTTCCTAAATCTACCAAAGGATGAATTAGGGGGACACCAGAAGAGGTTAATAAATTTCTTTTTTTAGCATCTAATTCTTTAATAGATTTCAAGCCTTTGAATATTGCAAGATGGTAATTTCCACATCCTGAAGTATCAATTTTATTTATTATCGAGCGGTCTGTTTGAAATTTTAATTTTGCATACGGAATTGAATCTTTAGGTTTTTTAGACTGGCTAGCATAAAACTCTCTATGAAGACCTTTCAGAGAGAGCGCATCACCTCTATTGGGCGTGATATCAAAATCTATAAGAGGGCCATCAAGATCACATTCAAGACCAACTTGAGTAAAAGTTTTAGCTAATTTTGACTGACTAAGCTCAGAAGATAAAAAATTTCGTAAATATGAGTATGGTATTTTCATGATGGAAACTGATTTAAGAAGTCTAGATTGGAAGAATAAAAGTCTCTAATATCTTCCACTCCATAATACAACATAGCAAGCCGCTCAATCCCCATTCCAAATGCAAATCCACGATATTTTCTCACATTAATATTGCATCCCTTCAGCACATTAGGATGCACCATTCCACACCCAATAATCTCTAACCATCCTTTTTTTCCAAATTTAATATCTACCTCTACAGAAGGTTCTGTAAAAGGAAAGTAAGATGGTCTAAATCTAACTTCCATTTTTTCATTAAAGAAGTTCTCTAAAAAATCAATGATGACGCCTTTGAGATCTCCAAATGTTACATCTTCATCAACCACCAATCCCTCTATTTGAGTAAACATAGGTAAATGCGTATTATCTGAATCACATCTATATACTCTTCCAGGTGAGAGCATATACAAAGGTAATGGCTCATTTAACATTGCATGAATTTGGGTATTCGATGTATGAGTTCTAAGTAGGTACTCATCCCTAGACTTTGAATCTAAATAAAAAGTATCATGCATTTGCCTAGCAGGATGATTTAAGGGGAAATTTAAAGCTTCAAAATTATAAAAATCGGTTTCAATTTCGTTTCCAGAAAATACTTGATAATTAAGAGGCAAAAAATACTCTATGACTTTATCAGAAATTCTTGTGATGGGATGCTCTGAACCAAGAAAATAAGGCTCAGCTGGAAGTGAAACATCTAATTTAACTTGGCTCACTAAATCATTAAAATCTTTTTGAAAATCTTCAAATAATTTAATTAATTTGTTTTTTAGAACATTTAACTCTTTTGCAGTAGCAACTCTTTGTTTTGAATTCAAAGATTTCAGTTCTGAAAATGCTGAAATTACGAAAGATTTTTTGCCAAGGAACTTGGATCTCAGTTGGAAAAATTCAGCCTCTGATTTAATGGATTTTAATTCTAATGTGGCTGTTTCAATTAAATCCTGATGGATTTGCATGAGAACATTATACCTTGACTTTTTCTACTATCTTCTTAAAAGTTTCTGGGTCTGAAAAAGCTATATTAGATAAAGATTTCCTATTTAATCTAATATTTGCTTCTCTCATCAGACTTATAAATCTACTATATGATAATTCTGAAGGTTTTAATGCTGCTGATATTCTTGAAATCCACAAAGAACGAAAAGTTCTTTTCTTATTTTTTCTATCCCTAAAAGCATATTGCAAAGCTTTTATATTAGATTGTTTAGCAGTTCTAAAGAGTCTACTCCTGGCTCCATAATGACCCTTCGTCGTTTTAAGAACTTTCTTATGTTTTGCTTTAGCTGTTAATGCTTTAGTTACTCTTGGCATGACGATTAAATATTATTAAGGAGTTTTTGTGCTATTTTCTTTGTTTCATCAGACATTTTGATCATTCCACGATTATGACGTTTTCTTTTTGTTGTTTGTTTAGCAAGAATATGCGCACGACTTGCACTTCTTCTTTTTAAACCTTTTCCAGTAGGCTTAAAACGCTTCTTTGCGCTTGAATGTGTTTTTAATTTATATCCCATAATTATTTTTTTCTAATTTTTGAAAGCACCATCAAAAGCTGTCTTCCTTCAAGAGATGGCTCTTGATCAACTTGAGCTATATCTATAAGGTCTTCTCTGACACGATTTAAAAGCTCAAGGCCTAAATTGCTATTTAGGATCTCTCTTCCTCTAAATCGAACGCTGATTTTAGTCTTATCTCCATAATTAATAAAGCTTTTTATCTTCTTTAACTTAATATTATAGTCTGCTACATCTGTGGTAGGTCTAAATTTAATCTCTTTCAAAGATTGTTTTCTAGGTTTTTTAGCCCCGACTGTACTCTTTTTCTTTTCAAATTGAAATTTACCAAAATCTAGGAGTTTACATACAACTGGATTTCCGTCAGAAGGAGAAACTTGGACCAAATCTAAAGATTTCTTTTGAGCCTCGCTCAGAGCATCTTCAATACTATATAAACCAAGCTTTACACCTGAATTATCAATCAGCATAACTTCCTTGGCGTAAATCTTGTTATTTATTGGGGTCGAATTTTTTTTATTAGAAACGATAAGGAGAAACTCTAAAAAGAAGAATAATTAATCAAAGTTAATTTGATGGAAGTATTAAGATGTAACAATGATGATTCATTGATGAGAATTTTAAAACATTATCTATAAAAAGCAAATAATCTCATGGCTGAAGATATTTTTCATGCCATTCACCATCCCTCTGTAAAAATATATATCTCCTATTAAGACGATTTTCGCGGCCTTCCCAGAATTCAAAGTAATAGGGAGTAAATGAGAACCCGCCCCAGCTTTTTGGTCGGTGCAATCTCTTATCCGTTGAATTTAAAACTTTTTTATAGTTATCTTCTACTTTCTGATGAGATTCAATTTCCTGAGACTGCATTGAACTAATTGCTAATGCGTTTTTCTCAATTGATCTTTTTTCAAAATGCTTATCAGAAAAAGAAGCAGGAGATTTTGAAATTCTAGCCTTCATTCTAATTTGAACATTTGTTTTATCCCAATAAAATAATATTGAAATCTGATCATGCTTTTTAAATTGTCTAGCTTTTGGTGAATTATAGTTAGTAAAAAAAATCCATTCATCCTTTTTAATATATTTTAAATTTACATACCTTGATTCAACCTCATTGCTGTCTTCATTAAATGATGCTATCGATATCGCTTCTATAAATTCTTGTTTAGAATCAATTGCAGCTTTATAAAATCTATCAAAATATTTATAAGGCTTCTCAGCGCTTAGATTACTTATTTCTATCATAGGTCACTATTAAATATATCTCGTGTAAAAGTTTTATGTTTTACCTCACTTAATTCATCAGTAACCCTATTAGCAATTATAATATCTGCTGTTCTAATAAAACTGTTAAGTTCTTTAATCACTGGGATTTCCTGATAAGAGCTTGAATTAATAATTGGCTCATAGATGACAATTTCAAGCCCATTCTCTTTCAAAGAATCAATTATAGATAATACAGAAGAGGCTCTAAAATTATCAGAACCATCTTTCATGATCAATCGATAGATACCGATAGTATTTGCTTTTATGTCCTGAATCTTTTTTGATATAAACTGCTTTCTAATTTCATTAGATTCAATAATGGATTTTATTAGGCTTTGTGGAGTATCTTTAAAATCTGCTAACAGTTGCTTTGTGTCTTTTGGTAAACAGTAGCCCCCATATCCAAATGAAGGATTATTGTAATAGTTGCCAATCCTAGAATCTGAAGAAACCCCGTGAATGATATTGAGTGAATCCATATCATTTTGCATTGAAAAACTATCAAGTTCATTAAAAAAGGCAACTCTCATAGCAAGGTATGTGTTTGAAAATAGTTTTACAGATTCAGCCTCTCTATAGCTCATAAATAAAGTGTCGAACTCCTTATTAATTGCAGCTTCTTTCATGATGTCTGAAAATGATATCGTTAATTTATTCTCGCTTCCTCCTATCACCAACCTAGAAGGATTTAAATTATCGTGAAGAGCTTTCCCTTCTCTTAAAAACTCTGGAGAAAAAATAATCCTTTCAGTCTTATGTTTTGAAGCTTGAGATTCGGTAAAACCTATACCAACAGTAGATTTAATAACAATCAAAGCTTTTTTATTTTCCTTCATTGCGATATCTATAACTGTTTCAACAGACGTTGAATCAAAAGAATTTGTATCTTCTTCAAAATGTGTTGGTGTGGCAATGATAATATAATCTGCCTCAACAAAAGCATCTAAAGAATCCGCAGTAGCAAATAAATTTAAATCTTCCTTCTTAAAAGCTTCTTTTATATCTTTATCAGCAAGAGGAGACTTCTTAGCATTAATCATTTGTACTTTTTCCTTATCAATATCTAATACTTTAATTTCATGATGTTTTGCTAATAACACAGCTAAAGACATGCCAACATACCCCGCTCCAACAATTGTAATTTTCACTTTATTCATTAATTTTTATATTTTGTCGTTTTGCAGCCATAAAAAAAAGCTCTTCTAGCCTATTCATTAACTTAGTTCTGTCAAACTCTTTTTTAGAAAAATTAATTCCATTTTTTCCAAGTAAATTTTTCTTTTCAATTGTATACGTTGACATTTCTTCTGCCGCTAATGCTAAACCTCTCGAATCTCCAGATGAACAACATAACCCTGCTTTAGACTCGTCAATAATTTTGGCACCTTCTCCATCTAACATTCCTAAAACAGGAATTCCAGTCATTAAATATGTTTGGAGTTTTGCTGGGATAGTCATACTAAAAACAGGATCTTTTTTAAGAGATACAAGTAAGGCATCAGCATGTGCAAAAAAAGATGGCATTCTCTCTAATGGATATCTACCCAGCAAAAAGACAGTCTCTTCTAATTGCAATTTCTTAACTTGTGATTTTAGCCAGTCAAACCTTCTTCCATCTCCTACAATAATCCATTTAATCTTAGGCTTATGTTTCAAGAGAATTGCTGCATTTAAAATAGATGGCATATCCTGGGCATCTGCAACGTTTCCAGCAAACAGAATATTAAAATGCTCATCATTTCTTTCAATTTCATCAGCATATTGTATTGATGAATCATTTACAGGGCTTGGAAGGACTTCAGCCCAACTCGGAAAATAATGCACCCTTTCTGGGTAATCACAATGATTCTGAATGCTTGAAATAAAACTTCGAGACTGTCCTAAAATAAGTGTGCAATTGTTGTAAATATAACGAACAACTTTCTCAATAAACCATAAAATTGATTTTGATTTAATGCCGCCTACTGCTATAAGAGTTTCTGGCCATAAGTCTAAAGTCCAAAAAACTATAGGTACTCTTTTTAATTTCCCAATTAATATCGCGGGAATTCCGACAGTAATAGGTGATGGTTCATAGACAAATATTAAATCTGGTTTAAATTTTCTAAGCTTCCATGAACCAAGAATACACCCACTAATAATAAAACTAATATAATTTATAAATAACCTAATAGAGCCGCTTCCTCTAGTAATGATGGGTACCCTAAAAATTTCTGCCTCCTTGTAAGCTAAAAATTTGCTTGGTTCATCTTTATATTCAGAAAAAATTTTTCCAGCTGGATAATTTGGAATGCCCGTCAGAACTGAAACCGTATGACCTCTTTTTATTAACTCAGGAATAAAATCATTAATCCTAAAATTTTCGGGCCAAAAATACTGACTGACAATTAGAATTTTCAAAAAATTTAATTATATTTTTTCCAAACCACTCTTTGAACATAGTCTGTATAACTATGAAGGATTCTTACAACTTTTTGAGATACATTTGATATATTGTAATCTGATACTATGTTCAGAGCCCTTTCATCGCCATATGTTTGAGATTTTAATATATTAATTGCCTGTTGAATCCTCTCAAAATTAAGGCCAACCATCATAACTGCTCCCTCCTCCATTCCCTCAGGTCTTTCATGGGCTTCACGAATATTTAAAGCTGGGAAATTAAGAATAGATGACTCTTCATTAATTGTTCCACTATCTGAAAGAGTAACTTTTGCGTTCTTTTGTAAATAAACATAATCCATAAAGCCTAATGGTTTAACAAGCTTTACATTTTTATTTAGCTTAACTTTAGTTTTAGCTATCATTTTTTTTGTTCTTGGATGGGTGGAAACAATTATGGGTAATTTATATTTTGTGCTCATGCCATTTAAAGTACGAACTAATTCTTTAAAGTTTTTTTCAGACTCTATATTTTCCTGTCGATGCGCGCTAACAACAAAATAATTTCTATGTTTCAACTTAAGTTTCTTTAATATATCTGAGTTTTCGATGTCTTCTTTATAGAAATTTAAAACTTCATTCATTGGACTGCCAGTTTTAATAACTAAATCAGGAGATAAACCTTCGGCCAGTAAATACTCTCTGGCAATACTACTATATGTTAAATTTACATCCGCAGTATGATCCACAATCCTTCTATTGATTTCTTCGGGAACCCTCATATCAAAACACCTATTTCCAGCCTCCATATGAAAAGTAGGTATTTTTCTTAATTTAGCTGGGATAATTGATAAGCAACTATTTGTATCCCCTAAAACTAATACAGCATCAGGTTTTTCTCTTTCTAAGATAGTATCAACTGATGAAATTACCTGACCAATAGTAGTTGAAGCATTCTTACCAGCAGCTCCTAAAAAATAACTTGGCTTTCTTATACCAAGTTCATTAAAAAAGATTTCATTCAACTCATAGTCATAATTTTGCCCAGTATGAACAAGTTTATGGTCACAATGAATGTCTAAACATGCTATCACCCTTGAAAGTCGAATAATCTCTGGACGAGTCCCTACAACTGTTAAAACTTTTAATTTTTTCATACTAGACCTCACTAGAAATGGTATCAGGCTCCTTTCGATTAAATATTTCATTTGCCCAAAGCATAACTATCATCTCATTTTCTCCGACATTTGTAATATCATGAACCCATCCTGGAATTGTTTCTATAATCTTCAATTCATCACTTGAGGCAAAGATTTCAAATTTTTCTTCAGTTATAAGATGTCTAAACTTAAATCTTGCTTTGCCCTTAAGAATAATAAATTTTTCAGACTTAGAATGATGAAAATGTTGTCCTCTAGTGATACCTGATTGAACTGTAAAAAAAGAAAATTGGCCTGAATCTTTAGTCTTTAAGACCTCTACAAACATTCCTCGTTCATCAGGGAAGAATGGTATTTCATAAGTAAATTGATCTGGTGATAAAAAACTAAGATAGGTTGAATATAATGCTCTAGTTAACCCTTCACCAACTCTTTCTGAAATTAAAGTGGTTCTTGAATCAAAGAAAAGCTTAATTTGATCTGCTAAATCTTGAAGGGTAATAGAATACTCTGGTTCAACTGAACCCCATTGAGCCATTTGATCTGGAGCCTTTAAAACTTCTACAAAACTTTGAATTACATCATCTATATACACCAATCTTATTGACTTGCTAGGATCATTAACTTTTATAGGTAATTTATTAGCAATATTGTGACAGAATGTTGCCACAACAGAATTGTAATTAGGTTTTGACCACTTACCGAAGACTCCAGGAAGTCTATATATGATAACCGGATTATTTTTTTTCTTTTGAAGCGCTTGAAGTGCAATTTCAGCGGCGAGTTTGCTTTTACCGTAAGGGTTATCCTCTTCAGCTTGAGTAGTTGAAGTGAAAATAACTGGGATTCTTTTATCTAAGTTTTCTATTGAAAGGCAAATTGATTTTGTTAATTGGTAATTTCCTATATCAAAATCTTCATCATTTTTAGACCTATTTTCACCTGCTAAATGAACCACTGCATCTACTGAAGATATTTTTGATTCTAGAGACTTTATATCACTAGTTCGATCAAATGTATCAACTGAAAATCCTTCAAGCTGGTTTAAAGTGACAACAAGATTTTTACCTATGAAACCTTGGGATCCTGTGACCAGAATATGCATACTATTCTTCGGAATCCGTGTATTCGCCTCTAATAATTTGTTGCATAAAATTTAATTTCATTAGCAATTCTTTCATTCCTTCAACGTCTAAGCGTCTAGTGTTATGAGAGTTATAATCCTCTGATGCAGAAATTGCTACTTCTCCTTTATCCATAAATTTTGCATAATTTAAATCTCTTAAATCAGGAGGCACCCTGTAGTAATCTCCCAAATCTTCTACGGCGACCATTTCCTCTCTACTAAGAAGTGTTTCATATAGCTTCTCACCATGTCGCGTACCAATAATATCAATAGCATGCTCAGGCTTTTTCATTAATATCGTTAATGCTTCAGCTAAAGTGCCAATAGTTGCTGCTGGAGCTTTTTGGACATATATATCACCAGACTGACCAGATTCAAATGCAAACAAGACAAGATTAACAGCATCATCAAGAGTCATCATAAATCTTGTCATTTCAGTATCGGTAACGGTAATGGGATTCCCTCTATAAATTTGATCAACAAATAATGGTATAACTGACCCACGAGAAGCCATTACATTTCCATAACGTGTAGTGCAGATTATTGTTGATTCGCTCGCGCGTGATTTTGCCACTACAACCTTTTCCATCATAGCTTTGGATATACCCATTGCGTTAATAGGGTAGACTGCTTTGTCAGTACTCAAACAAATAACCCTCTCAACTGAGCAAACAATCGCTGCCTCTAATACATTCTCTGTTCCAAGAATATTTGTTTTCACTGCCTCGATCGGATGGAATTCACAAGATGGGACTTGTTTAAGAGCTGCAGCATGAAAAATATAATTTACTCCTCTTACTGCGCTCAAGACAGAGCCATAATCGCGAACATCACCAATATAAAATTTTAATTTTTTATTATTGTATTTTTTACGCATATCATCTTGCTTTTTTTCATCCCGACTTAATATTCTTATTTCTTTTAAGTCTGAATCTAAAAGTCGACGCAGAACTGCATTACCAAAAGATCCTGTACCCCCGCTGATAAGTAAAATTTTGTTCTTAAATATTTTCATTTTGTTATATTAACAAATGCAAGCTTAATGCAGAAGAAAAAGGTAATGTATGGAAAGAGTATTAGTAAGTTCATCTTCAGGGTTTCTGACTATTTTTAATTGTCTCAACAAGAAACTCAAAAGTTTTTCTAGCGTTGGTTGACCATAAATATTCTGAAGCAATTTCATAACTAGTCTCTATGCATTCTTTTCTAAGTTTTGGATCTTTAATTAATAATTTAATAGCATCAGCAATTGATTCTGGATCTTCAGGATCAAAAAAAACTCCTCCATTCCCAAGAACTTCTGGCATTGGACCTCTATTAGAACATGCGATTGGGAGACCTGAAGCCATACCTTCGATAAGAGTAACCGGCATATTCTCACAACTTGAAGCAAAAATAAATAAATCAGAATCAGAAAGCAAATTAGGAATATCATCTATATGTATAAATGGGTGTTGAGTAACAAAATCATTATCCCTATCAGACAATCGTATTTCTTCATCCAGCCTTCTCTGCGGCTCCCCATCACCACCACCAACCAAAGTTAAAGAAATGGATATCCCTTGTGTCCTTAAAAGTTTTATCGCCCTAACAACATGCCATTGATGCTTATAAGGAGCAGCGCTTGATACGTAAATACATCTAATCTCTCCAATAGGCTCCTCGCTCCATTGTCTTGATAACTGAATATTTCTAAAACCATCATTAACACCATGGGATATAACCTTTGAAATTGAAAGAGGTCCTGTTATTTGTTGAATCATATTAGATGCATAACGGGTTAAAAAAATTACAGCAGTTGAATGTCGCAATGCTCTAATATAAGCACTTTTTAAAAAAATTAACCTTAAACGCCCTAAACTTAATTTATATCTTTGCATCTCACCTGGTTCAAATGGCAACATGTCTTGGCTTAAGGTTACATTAGGTTGAAATTTTCCCAATGAACCGGCTGTAGTATTAAATACGAGTTCACAATTATTTAATTTTAGCTCTCGCTTAAAAATAAAACGCTGCCAAAACAATTGCTGAAAAATATTTTTTTCAAGATAAATTGGATTATGTTTTATTAGCCAGGGTTTATCTGGAATTTCGTCAAGTAATTTTTTATGAGACCATAAATGTATTTCTTTTACACCGTATTGTTCAGGCATAACTTCCGTAATTAATCCAACCATATGCGCAAAAGTTCCGCCAGACCTATTCCTTGAAGCATCTATTCCAATAATCATATTGCTTTTCTTCGTAATTCTGTGGCCCACATTCCGATTAAGAAAGCAAGAATAAAAGCACCATGAGAAACTTTGAAAGTTTCATGAAATAAGCCAAATGCTAGTACACCTATAAAACCGATGAACAAACCAATATCTGCTTTGTAAAGATAAGATCCAAGTCTTTGTAGGACATAAAGATATAAAGCTAGTCCGATAAATCCTGTTCTAAACAAAACATCATTATATTGACCATGCGCAGATCCAATTCCATCATCTAAAATTATCCAGATACCAAGAAAACCTGAGCCAAATAATGGGCTAGATAACACATACTCTAAAATTGATTTCATGAGAAATATTCTATAGCCCTCCGAGGAACCTGGATTAGTTAAATCAAAGTTAGATGAACCATCACTAAATCTAAAAGCAAATAAACGTTCTCCAAAATATTCAAATGGAAGAGCAAGATATTCATATATTCCTGAGAAAGCAACCACAATTCCAATCCCAATTCCATACAATAAAAAAATTCCCAAATTTCTTGTAGTGAGTTTTATCATAGGTCCAAATAAAACTATCAAAAATACCAAGCCACTAATAATCAATCCCACAATTGATGCTCTTGAAAAAGTTAGCAATAAACCTAAAAAAATTATGAGAAGCAATGGTATTTTTGCCAATCTCATAAGTAAAGATTGTGATTGAAAAAAGAAAACCAACCAAAATCCAATAATATATAAAAAACCAAATCTTTGGTTCCCCACTTGATTTTTTGCGGCATAACCAAGAGTGGCTAAGTCAAATGATCGTAATTCATTAAGATTGCTTAAAGATAGATAGAGAGTAAAAGCAACTATTGCAATTTTAAAAGCAGCTATCATTCTCTCATTGATATTGATCAAGGCATAAGAAAACATAGACATGAACAAAATAAAACTTATTAGCTTTCTCATTGAAAGATGCCAATAGGAATATTGAAGTAACCATGCAATAAAGAAAATAAGACAATAAATATAAAAAACTATTTTAATATCACCAGGAAGAACTTTAATCTTTTGATCTTTTAATAAAAAAAGTAATGGGAAAATAATAAATAAATAATTTCCAGAAAATGCTGCGCCAAGTGTAACCTGCCCCATAAAAACAAAAAAAAGGCCAACTAAACTAAATGTAATAAAATTATCTTTGGTCATTTTGATCGATTAAGTCATCTTTCATAAAATTAAATTTATTTATATCTGAATATGGCTGATCGGAAAAAAATACACCCATAAATGATTGAATATATCTTATTAGGTATTTTAATCTATTTCTCCAAGATTCATTTTTAATAATAGTCTTTGAAAAAACATTAATTCCATCGCGATAATGCCCGCATTGCATCAAAGCAGTTCCTAGACTATATGTAAACCAAAAAGGAAGTGAAATTTTAGAATCTAATAAATATAACCGATATATTGAACTAAGGTTCTTGAGTGTTCTATTAGGGTTGGATGTATTGTCGCCGCCAAGCCAATAAAAACCAAGATTACTATTTAAATAAGAGAAACTATTTGAGACCTTCGCAACTCTCAACCAACAATCATAATCTTCCCATGTAACTTTTGACTTATCTTCAGATATACCATCAACCTTATCTAGAATTGATTTTCTAACAAGAACGCTAGAATTAGGGATGATATTTCCAGATTTTATGAGACTTTCGTATACCGGAGTTTGAAGATAGTTACTGTGAATGGTTTGAGGGAATAATTTTTGTTTATGTTTTCTTGCAATTTTTAAATTATGATACACAAGATCAGCATTCTCCTGTAAAGCATGATCAATTGTTGCCTGCAACTTTGATGGGCTCCACCAATCATCAGAATCCAGAAATGCTATCCATTGACCTTCTGCAATTTTAATCCCTTTATTTCTAGATAAAGCAATAATCCCATCATTATTAATTTCAATAAATTTAATTCTATTATCTTTAAACCTTGAAATAACTTCTTTTGTTTGATCAGTAGAATGATTATCAACAATAATTGCTTCCCAATTTGAATAAGTCTGTGCAAGAACTGATTTTATGGCTCTAGCTATAAGATGGCCATGATTATAAGAAGGAATAACAATAGAAATTAAAGGCTTATTAGACAAGGTGTTTCTTAAATATAGATATGTTGTGATTTGTCCGATTGACAGAAATCTAAAAGTTTAAAAAGTTCTTTTTCAAATGCTTCATTATAAGAAGGCTCAAATAATTTTGAAAACTTTGACTCTATACAAAATTCTTTAATTAATTTTTTTGAATCGGGCGCTCGAGTAATGATTTCTGGATTTAAATTAAATTTTTCTTTGCAATAAGATTGAATTCTTTGCGCAACTTCCATAATTGATAGTGTCCTTGATGAACTTATATTAAAAATATTGTCATTTAAGGAGTATGGAAGTCTATCGCTAAGAATTTTTTCCATTGCAACACAAAACAAACTTATGGGCATAAAATCCCTGATCTCTGAACCATCACCCATCAAGACCATCTTCTTACTTTTAATAGCTTGAAGACAAAGGTTGTTAATAACTAAAGACCAACATGTTGGATTATCAAACGCTGGATAACCAAAATTATTTGATAAACGAACAATCACTCCCTGCATTTTGTCTGTTTGCGCTACATCAGTTAAAAAATTTTCTCCACCAAGATGGGAGGCTGCGTAAGGATGGGAATTGGAAGGAATAGATTGTTCATTTAATAATCCTTCAAGCGGATTTGCATAAACATGAGCAGTTGATAAAAAAATAAATTTCTTTACGCCAGATTTTAAGGCTAATTTTGCAAGTTTCTTGGTTGTAATTGCATTAAACAAATGAGCTTGATCAGGATCATTTTTGCAATCGTCTGCATTCATGCCAGCAGCATGAATAATAATGTCTTGATTTTGGCTAATTGATTCTAAACTTGATTCACTCTGCCAATCAACTTGAATGCTATGAGCCTTTAAAAGGCTTCTATTTAATGACCTCTTAGAGCGAGATGCTAATGTTACTTTGTAGTCTTTCTTGAGAAGATACTCTGCCAATCTAGCGCCTAAAAACCCAAAGCCTCCCGTGATTAATATTTTCATGAGCTATACAGCCCAGGGCGCGCCTTTTTCCCATAAAGATTCTAAAAGCTCATGATCTCTTTTTGTATCCATACAATGCCAAAATCCGTCATGACGATAAGCCATTAACTCTCCTGCATTAGTAGCTTGTTCTAATGGTTCCCTTTCAAGCATAGTGCTATCACCATTTATCAGATCAAAGAATTCAGGGTTGATTACAAAGTAACCTCCATTAATCCATCCCTCATGCAGTTGCGGTTTTTCTTGAAAACTTGAAACTTTATTTCCGTCAAGATTTAACTCTCCAAAACGGGCTGATGGTCTTACAGCAGAGACGGTAATCATCTTTCCATGATTTTTATGAAATGCTACAAGCTCTTTTAAATCAATATCTGCAACTCCATCTCCATATGTTAATAAAAATGGTTCATTGCCAATATATGACTGCATTCGTTTGACACGTCCACCTGTCATTGAATCTTCACCAGTATTAACAAGAGTCACCCTCCAATCTTCACTCTCGACTTGGTGAGAGGTAATATCTCCAGATGATAAGTCAACTGTAAAATCTGCATTGAGTGCTCGATAATTTAAAAAATAATCCTTAATTAACTCTGCTTTATATCCAAGGGCTATATAAAAATCTTTATGATTAAAATGAGCATATGTTTTCATGATATGCCAAAGCATAGGTTTTCCTCCAATAGTAACCATTGGCTTAGGTATAATGTTCGTATACTCTGACAAACGAGTTCCCAAACCTCCTGCTAAAATAATTACTTTCATAATAACTCCCAAGTATATTTAATTTCTGAAGGCAATAATCTTTCTACTTCCTCTGGATCATGTGGAATATTAGAAATATTTGTTACCAAGCTAGGGTTCGAATCAAGTCCTTGAAAACCAAACCATAAGTATGGAGGAACTGATATTCTCACATAATTTTTCTCTCCAATTTCATGCGTAATAAATTTCTTACTATTTTCATCAAAAAAGACGAATTTAACCAAGCCAACAGGAACAACTAAATTCATGGTCATTTTAGTATGTCTCTTCCATGCTTTTATTGCATTTTGTTCAACTAAAGAAAAATACACTTCGCCAAATCCCTGATAATCCAATTCAGTAGATTTTAGTCCATGCAAAACATCTCCACCTTCAGTTTTAATCCTTTTAAGAGGCATAATACCTATTTTATTTATACTCATAATGCCCAGTCTAGACCTTTTTCTTTAGCTGATTTCATATACTCATTAATTTGTACATTAGTTGTTTGGCTAATATTTGTCGGATTTTTATAAAATTCACTGTACCAGTTTGCAGTCATACGAACTGTATCTTCAAACCCCATCACTGCATTCCAATTTAATAAAGCCAGTGCCTTATCACAATTTAACTTTAATAATCCCGATTCATATGGACCAGAATCAGAACCAGAAATATCTTCCCATTTTACCTGCTCCCAATGAAGCGACATTTGTTCTACTAACTCCAAAACACTATGATTTTGATGCGCCGGAGGACCAAAATTAAAAGATTCACCATGCAATAATTCATTTTGAGTAAGTCCTATGCCCAATCTGAGATATCCACTGAGTGGCTCTAAAACATGTTGCCATGGTCTTGTTGCATTGGGATTTCGTAACTTTACCGTTTTATTTTTAGACCACGCCTTTACACAGTCAGGAATAATCCGATCTGTCGACCAATCTCCTCCACCAATTACATTCCCTGCCCTGGCAGAAGCAATTCTCACTTTACTGCCTTTTGAAAAAAAGGATTTAATATGCGAACGAATTGCGAACTCAGCAGCACCCTTAGAGGCGCTATATGGATCGGATCCACCAAGCGCATCTGTTTCTTTATAACCCCAAACCCATTCAACATTGTCATAACATTTATCACTTGTGATAATGACAGCATTACAAACCTTATCTAATAATCTTAAGGATTCTAATACATTTAATGTCCCCATTACATTAGTACTCCAGGTGTCTACAGGATTATCATAAGATTGTCTTACTAATGCTTGGGCTGCTAAATGAAAAACAAAATCTGGTTTTTCATTTTTGAAAACTTCATTCAAAGCTTTTTGATCTCTGACATCCAAACGCAAATCTTTCATGCCTTTTTGTATGCTTGCTACATCAAAATGAGATGGTTCATCTAACTTATCTAAAGAAATACCAACTAACTCTGCCCCCAATATTTTTAACCATGCTGAAAGCCAAGCACCTTTAAAGCCCGTATGACCTGTAACTAAAACTTTTGCTCCATTAAACTGATTTAAAATACTCATAACTTATCCTCATATGGCCGCTTTGAATTCAATCCTTTTTTTATCAAATTTAACCACCTTGGTAATGAGCTATCAAGCTCAAAGAAGCTTCTTACATCTATATTTTTTATTTCACTTTCTTGAAAAGACTCCAATATTTTTGCGGCCAACTCGTGTGGAGTTTTAACAAAAACATTTGCATCTATTTCAAGCATAGGGCTTAAATTTAATTTACTAGAATCAATCATACATGCTACTGGGACTCCTTTAAAATAAGCATCTAATGCAGCAGTTGTAACGTTACTGGAAATAGCAATACTACAATCTTGTAAAAGATCCTCCAATGGCTCATCTAAAATTCTAATATTTAATCCTTTAAATTCTTTTAGTGAAATTGTGCAAGCTGGATGCGGTTTAAAAATAAATCTGACCGTTTTAGGTAAAGAAAATGCTGAACGAATAATCATATTAATTAATTTATGATTATTTTCTAAAAGATAATCGCCTAAAATTAAAACTAAATCTTTCTTCTCAGAAATAGAGGATTTTTTAATCATCCCAGTATGGGGTTCTAGATGAAAATATCGAAGGGCTTCAACTAATTCTAGCTCTGATTCCGGATATGAAATATCTTTAAAATAATTTCTTTGAGACATCCCATTTATAGCAACTAAACTTGGCTTTGGATAATTGTTCGTATTTTTGGTGCTATGAACCCTAGGGTCATGAGCATATCTTAAATCCCAAAAACGAGTAGTTGAATGAGGAACTCCTACAATATTTCTATGCTTATATTCTTTCCACAGATAATTTAATGCCACCTCCCAGCTCTGATTTTCTTGAAGATATAATCCCAAGCTTTGATTTGGAAGTGACTTAATGGCGGCTAAAAAAAGATTTAAATTTAAACAATTGTTTATTGCACAAATTCCATAAAAAGATTTTTTCCAATCATCAAATAAAATCTGAAAAATATCATCTTCTTTATTAAGAGAGCCCTTTAACTTAAAGCTTAATCTAATAATGGTTATCCAATCATATATAGATTTAGCAATAACCTTAAAATTTAAAAATGATTCTAAGAATACGTGAACCTGATCAGGGTTTTTCTCATTAAAATTCTTTACTATATTTGCTGCAACTTTTGTATTAGGAATTTGCTTGCTAGGACTATATATATGGAGCCAATTAAGCCCATAACCTTGATCTATTATCCTATCAGGCAGATTATCCCAAAAATTAGATTTGTGATTATTTAATTTTAACTGATCATTATCTAAATTAAATAAATAAGAAAAAAACGTTAATGAAGATTTAGTTTTTTGCCAACTCTCCAAACCAATTCCTTTTAGGGGTCTACTTTTAAATAAGTAAAGACAAAGCCAAATTATTCCCTTAATAAAATGAAGAGTCGAGTAATTATCTAAACTAGAAAAACTATAATTAGAAGAAAAATTTAAATTATTTTTTTTGGCTATTAAATTAAATGCATTTTTTAATTGTTTATTGTTAGATTTTATTTCAATAGATTTAAGAGGATTTGACAACATCCACCTTTTAAAAGCAATTAACTTTACAGCGTTATCTATTTCAGGAGATTTACTAAAATTACATTTTTCAGCAAATAGAGTCATCCACCAATAGCTAAAATTAGGTTGAATCTCCAAGTGATCTTTAATAGAAATATTATCAACCTTCTTTTCGCCCAACTCATAAGACCAAGAAACAAACTCATCCCTAATAAAAGATTTATCTTTTTCTACTATATCTAAAATAGAGAAAATATCTTTTCTAGATTCTGCATTAAATCCTTGCCAAAGAAGAACTCTCCGATTTTCTGGTGCAGGACTATTAGAATCCCAAATCAACAAATCAAACATTTATAGTTGTAGTAGTAAGCTAAGTTCTTTTCCAGATCTGATTAAATGCTGCTTGTGCTTGAATAATTCCATATTGTGAATATTCTTCTAACGAAAGTTTTTTATCTACAAGTTTTAAACCTGCATTGGTTAAGATTTTGTCAACGCCATCCGCCTGTTCAATAAAATTATCATTTACCTCGATTAAAACACTCTCAACCTGGCTCAATACTTTCTCTCCCCCTAAAAGGATTAAGTGCTCCAAACCATCAACATCCATTTTTATAAAATTAGGTAATGGAAGATTCAAGTGAGCAACCGCATCATCCATGGTGATCCCGATCGTGTTGAATCTAAAGTTGTCATTGATCTTCTTTCCATCCCATCCAAATTTTTCACCAAAAGTAGATAAAGCGGCACCCCAATCAGTAGTTGTAATATGCATAGAACTAAAATTAGTCTTATCACTGAGTGCTATTGGAACAATACATATTTTGTCTTGTAATTTATTTTCATATGCATTTCGAGCCAATAACTCTAAATTAAACACAGAAGGTTCAAAAGCAAAAACTTTTGCCCCTTGTGACTTGGCAGCATACAGGGAATAAATCCCAACATTGGCTCCAACATCCCATAAAACACTCTCTTCCAGCATGGAATCAATCCATTCTAAAGTCTCTGGTTCTTTTGTAGCAAATGTTTGCGCTCTCCAATCAGATAAGTGATTGGGAACAACAAACTTCAAGGTGTGCCCTTTATAAGCCACCATTCGAACTCTTCGCATTATCATTCTATGGAATTCTCCAAGTACATACAGCCTAATTCTGTAAAGATGGCTAGACATATTTTGTTTAGGAGTAACATATGTAATTACCTTCAAAAAAACTTGAATAATTTTTTTTATAATTGTTCTCATAATTACTTTATAAGGTGACTCTAACTTGTAATCGTCAAGATTAAGATCTAAAAGAAAGGTTAATCAGGAAACTTCATATACAGCTTTTCCAATAAGGGCATCTATAACAGTAGTAACCCATATCATATGGATACACTCAACAATATTGTATGCATGAGAATCAACCCAAAAATTAAGATCTCCAAGACTTTTGAGTGAATTATTGGAATCTCTTCCTGAAAAAGTAATAACTGGGATTTCCAGTTCTTTAGCTACTTTAGCCGCATTAATAACACTGGGAGATTCACCGCTAACACTAATAAGAACAAGAGCATCATCTTTTTTGCCATAAAATTTAACTGCTTCGCTCACCCAATGGTCATAACCAAAATCATTTGAAAAACAAGTAATAAGATTTGCCTCATTAAAAGTAACCGCTCGTACGCCACCTTGTTTGGTGAAATCTACGGCACCATGCTCTGATATGGAAGCACTCGCACCATTGCCTGCAAACATTAATTTTCCATCATTATTTTTAATATCCAGGGCAATATTTTTAAACTTTTCAAATCGAGATTCAATATTCTCTGGGAAAATTAATCTAAAGTATTCGTCATAATATGGTTTGTAAAAATTTTTCATGTTTAAAGTCTTAAGAATAATTGTATAGTTTTTTGATCTGCAGTGTTACAAATTGTTAGCAAGTTAGAAATTAATAATCTTCTGGATTAGATATTCCGTACTGATCTCTCCACTCTGAGTCTGCACAATAAATTTTATACACTAATTTCATGGTCTCTAATGCATCTTTAGATGTCCCATTCTGAGGAGCCCTGTCATATATGATGGATTCAAAAAAACATTTAATCTCTTCATCCCATGAGGGATCATTAGTATATCTAGTATGGTGCTCTTCAGGATCGCCACCATCATGGTCCGGATTAGCCATAGCAATAGTAAGAGTTTCTGCTCCATAACTTTTGGTACCTGATAATATGCCACCCAAAATAATACTGCCTTTTTCAAGATTAATATCTAAATTAAAGCGATGACGCCATTGAGTAGCAGAGGAATGCAACATGCCAACTATGCCGTCATTTGTTTTCATGAGACAGTACGCATTATCCTCAACATCATACCCCCAGTGGCGATTTGAAATAAAGCTATGTACATCAGTGAAATCCCCAGCAAATAACCTCATCAAATCAACCATATGAATCCCTTGATCTAACAAGACTCCTCCACCTGCAATTGATCGTTTTGTCCTCCAATCAGGCTGATCAAAGGTAATTAATTGGGATTTTCCATACACTCCTCGCATGTTGATGATCTTCCCAAGCTCTTCTGAACGAATTAGTCTTAATGCCTCTTGTACAGAATCATGATACCTATGATTAAAACCATACATCAGTTTAAGAGAAGGATTATCTCTTTCAACCTTAATAACTGAAGTTATATCTTCAACCGTTCTTCCTGGTGGCTTTTCACAAAATGTATGTAGGCCCTTATTTAACCCAGCTATTGTAACTTCTGCAGCAATTTGATTTGGCATGCAAACCAACAAGACATCTAAATCTTCCTGAATTAAATCCGAGTAAGTAGTAAAAAACTTCAGCCCTTCATCTGTTATTCCAGAAGACTCAAATGTTCTATCACAGACAGCAATCACATCAGCATATTTGCTTCTATCTATACAATCTTTCCTTCGTTTTCCGACAATGCCGTATCCTGCTATTCCAACCTTTAATTTAGTCATCTCTTGCTAGAACCTCCTGCTGATATTGCTCGAAATAATTCTACCCATGAGTCCATTGGGTTTGATTCAATTGTAAGACATAAGTCATTAAATTTTTCTCTGGCCAATATTGTTTTAGGCTCATTCCACCATGTCATAGGATCGCTAGCTATTGATTCAACATGCTGAGCGGCTAAGATTTTATCCGTATACATAATTCCAGCTTCTTTCAGTAAGCTAATTAATTCATTATAAATTGGTTGCACTTCCCAAAATTCCTCATGAAATAAAATCATGGTTGGAATTCCTGAATACATAGCTTCAGAAAATGTAGTTTGAGGATATGCACAGATAACTAATCTGGAATTCAATATAGTATTAGAGAGTGAACCTTGAGAAGAAATAATATCAAATCCAAAATCATCTATATATCTATCCTTTGTCTCCCAACCACCCAAGGGGAATGGTCTAACTTTCATTTTTTTTCTTACATCTTGAGATAAACAATTAATAAAATCTTTATTTTGATTATAAACCTCAACAGCAAGAGGACCCATTGGGATAGCGGCACATCTATAGCTATACTTTAGCCCATCGTAATCTATTAGTGATATATCACCATTAGAGTTATAACTCTGCACTTTTGCATTTAGCTTATTAGCTGGCATCCTTGTCTGCCCTCTCATCCACTCTAAACCCCATACAATCCGATAATCAGCTATCTTCTCTTGATGATCAAAGACTGTATAAAGAGGGTATAAAGCTCCGCCATGACTGGAAATAATTAAATTTGAACCTTTAAATTGTTGTTCAGCTGACCAAACCTTAAATAATTCACTTGCAAAATGCGCATTTGCAGTGAAAATATTTTCTGCTTCACAGAATTTAGATTGCATTTTTAATAATGTTTTATATCCTTCAAGATAGCTGATCGGAAGATCTCGTAAAATATTTTCCATGACAAAATTCTCGAAATAATGTCTACTCTGATCAGAAGATAGAGAAGACTCTACCTTGTCAAGATTATTTCTATCTAACGGCTTTGGATAAATAATTGCTTTATTAAATCTTGTTTCAGATCGTGGAAATAGTCTTAAACGAAAATATAATTTAAGTAAAAATCTTCGAGGAAAGTAACTATGAAATAAAACCAGTTTTCTTTTCTTCAATGAAAATAATTCAATTATCTGATCTATTGTATTGATTACAAATGTAATCAATTTTTGCCATTTACTTAATGGATAAGTGGGCACAAAGCTGTTTTCAATAAAACCTGTATTGAGCTTAGTGATCTTGATATCTAAATCATCTCTATATAGAAGAATCTCACTAAATATTTGATGATTCCACCAGTCCGCATCAAAGGAAGCAATAGCATTAGAATAATCTTTAGAAATTGTTCTTGTTGAATCGGGTTTTAATAACTTTGTTTCTAATATGTGACCTTTCTGACTAACACTCGATAAAAGCTCCCACCTATCCCAAAGCACTGGAATATAAGTTAATAACCAAGGGCCAATAATTATTCTCCAATATTCAGGATCTTTGTTAACACCATGGAATTTATTTAAAAAATTACTTAAATTCTTTAAAAAGTCTTCATTTAGTATCTCAAGATAATCATGGTCTGCTTTCAGTTTCTCTCTATCGCGCCAATGATAATCACAAACATCAAATGACCTCTTTATCCATATATGTTTACGAGAATGCTGTTTGCACCACTCTCCTAGAAAAATAATGTCCTCATCGAATCCCCATGATTCTTCAAGGGCGGTAGTAACTAATAGTTTAGATTCCAAGGTTTAAATTTATTCTATTTTATTAGCTTGTAAATTTTTCTGCTAAATAATTCAAAGCATTTCTCTTGAGAGAGCTAATCTTATCTATTTCTCAAGCAATCGTTTGTTAACATAAATGACATCTACCCAATCAGTTCTTCCATTCATTGGGTTTTTAGCAATATGACTAATATCATAAAGTTGAAGATTGGCTTTATGTAGAAAATGTTCGATGTCAGAGAAAGATAAGCTTCTTTCATAAAAGTCATAAAACATCAATTCTGTTAAAACAACATCTACGATTTCTAACTTCTCTCCAAAACCCTCTAAAACTTCAGGCTCAAAACCTTGGGTATCTATTTTTAAAAGATTAATATTATTTATCATAGGATCTTGAGCTTCAATATAGTCATCTAGCCTAATAATAGAAACTTCCCTTTCATGATTAAGGGTGTTTCCATATTCTTCTTTTTTATCTATGCCTTCCTTGTCTAATTCATTTAAATCAATTGAGTCTCTACTGCTCATGTTAATTCTATTAAACCCAGATACTCCTGAATTAATATCATGAGTATAGAAAGTTACATTATCTTTAGATTCGCTACCTGCTGCCATACGATTTACAACAACTGATCCATTGTTTTGAAATGATGTTGCGCTCTCATCTAATTCTAACCAACACTCTTCCTGGGGTTCAAAACAATGAACATAAGAGTTTGGCCACCATTCCTTAAACTCATCTAAAGAGCTCCCATTGTTTGCACCCACATCAAAAATGACAGGATCATCCCTATTTATAAGAAATTTTATAACCTTTTCTCTGCTAAATTTTTCAAGATATTTGGCAGTTCTTGCTTCATTCTTACCATGATTTTTATTTTTAGTTATCATAAATTAAAGTAATTTTTTATACCAATGCTTGAGTAGCTATATAACCTTATCTCAAATTAATATTTTTAAAAAATTGCGTCCATTCATTAATTGGATTGTCAGCAATTGTAAGGCAGATTTCATCAAATTTCTTTCTTGCCAATAAAACTTTCTCACTTTGCCACCAAAGCATAGGATCTGAGTATATTTCCTTGACATGACTTGCTGCTTCAACTGGATTAAAGTGCAATATCTTTGCCCTCTCAAGCTCTAAAAATAAATCATCATAAATTGCTTTACATTCCCAATTTTCTTTTGTTAATAAAAGGATTGTTGGAATTCCTGCAAACATTGATTCAGTAAAACAAGTTTGGGGATATGAGCAAACAACAATTTTTGAGCGTTCTATATCTTTAAGTATTGTGGGCACTTTTGAGATTATATTTTCTCCGAAATTATCTTTATATCTAAGCTCAGTTTCCCAACTACCTAAAGACTTAGGCCTAACCCTAACATTGTTGATAATAGATTGATCTAAACTTTTTAGAAACTGATTATTATGATTAAACACATCTAGCACTAATGGTCCCATAGGTACAGAAACACATCTAAAACCATATCTAGTAGTCTCATAATCTACAAATAATAATCTACCGCCTTGATCATAATCTTTGACTTTGAAATAGATTTTATTACTTGGCATTCGGGTCTGAGAGTCATCCCACTCTTTACCCCACACTATGCTCGGATCGGCTATTTTTTCTTCATGATTAAACCAATTGTATAAAGGATAAAAAGCACCTCCATGACTAGAAATAATTAGCCTTGAGCCTGAGTGAACTTGCTCAGCAGACCAAACTTTGAATAATTCATTTCCTACATAAGCATTAGCGGTAAATATTGTTTTTGCATTAACTAATTTATTTGCTGCAATACGCAAGTCTTTATATCCCTCTAGGTAAGATATAGGAATATCTCTTAAGATAGACTGAAATAAATATTTTTCAAATTTATTATCAGTATCTATTTTTTTGAGCGAAAGATGTTCTCTATTTTTTGCTTTAGGATAATGTATGCCCTCCTTTAAAGAAGTATGCCATCTAGGCCAAAGTTGCAATTTTAAATAAAAATGTAACAGGTATTTTCTGCGAAAATAGCTATGGAAAAATACAATTTTTTGATTTTTGCTTGAAATGACCCTAATGAATGTGTCTGTGATATTAGCAAGCAAACGCAAGAATTTTTGGCTAAATGTTAATTTTAGTTTTGGTAATATTGTTTCATTGAGTAGTTGGCTTTTTATGGGAATTATTTTTATTTTAGAATTAGCTCTTTCTCTTAAAATATCTCCAAAAATCCCATGATTCCATCTATCAGAATCTAGAGCCGCTCTAAATGAAACAAAATCATTAGCAATATTACGTGGAAGCGCATTCTCAAGAAGGAATGTTTCTAACTCCTCATTATTATCTAGTGCCAGTGAAATTGATTCCCATCTATCCCAGATTATAGAAATATATATTACAAGCCATGGCCCAATAATAATTCTCCAGTAATGTGTTGATTTTTTAACATTATGGTAATTATTAAGAAATATTGTTATCTCTTGCAGCAAGCTTTCGTTTAATGTCTCGAGATACTTGTGGTCCTTAGTAAGTTTTTTTCGATCTCTCCAATGATAATCAAATGTTTCATAATCCCTAAGTTTCCAAATTTTTCTCATTGAATATTTCTTGCACCACTCTCCCAAAAATACTATAGGCTCCTTTGATCCCCAAGTTGATTCTAGAGCGGTAGTAACCAAAATTTTTTTATTAGATTGCATTAAAAAAGTAAATAAATGCTATGAGAATTATAATTTATATGGCCTTATTTCTGGTGGGTATTCAAGATAATTGTATATATCTTCTATAAAAAAATTTATTGCAGTATCATAAAAATCTCTCATCTTAAATGACCATATTTTTAAACCTGAACTATGAGTAATTGATTGTAATAAATTTCTTTTTTCCATTTCATTAAAATAATGTTCATTCAAAGCAACTCTTTTTTTAATATCTGAATCACGATACATAACCGACATATAGAAAGGCTCTATTGAGATAGAGCCATTTGATTTAACTATTGGGTGAAGAAACTCTTTGGTGTAACGATACGGCACTCCTATTGAAACTTCTACATGATGAACAAGTGTGACTGCTTTAGATGGATGAAGGCCTATATTAATCTGACGTACATCTAAATCTAAAAATTTACTCCATGGTGATCCAAGCCCATAAGAATGCCTAGACACTGTTTCAAGTATATTTGCATTTTTACCTATACCTGAAATTGACCAAAAAGGATGGAAACTTCTTATCGATCCACGAACTTGTCTAATATATTCTGCAAAGGCTCCCATTTCATAAGACGGCGTCTTTTTAATATCATAAGGAGTATCAGTATTACAGAGATTCATAGATGCTGAAGGTGAAAAGATAGTTCCTGTAGGACCAATAACATCTTGAAAGGAAGATAGGGCAATGGGCAACAATATGTCTTTTTTTAATCTAGTTCTTGCAAGTGCGCTAATATTACCAGCCACATAGCAGGTTTCTTCTTTTTTTAATCCAATCTTACTTAATGTCTTACTTAAGTCTAACTGTAGTTCGTCTGGAGTAACCATAGAAATTAACCCTTTTTAATATTTTTCAAGTATTGCTCAGCAGCAAAATATTGATGTGGAGGAATAAAGCGATTATTAGATATGCCAAATGACCTTTTATTAGCTCTGCCAGCCAAGAAATTCTCTTGAATAATTCTTGCTTCGTTTATCATAAATTCAAGCGAAGCATCTAGCGTATGTATTTTAAGAGGATGCTCACCAATTAATTCATCCGAAAGAGAAAGCTCAGAGTTAAGGGTGCATATCCAAATATCTTTTATTGAAAATAGTTCAGTTAAATGTCTAGAAGAGGCCCAAAAAAGATCAATGTCTTTTGGGAATGGGAAAGGAGTATGTATATATGTTTTATTATACTCTAGGATTATACGAACCATAGGTTCTATTAAATTCCAAAATGAATCATGCACTGGATCTGGGAATGGCCATAATTTAGCGTCTAAACAGTAATCAAAGTGCCCATAATGAACCTTTGAAAATCTATTTTCATTTTGATCACTCTTTAGCAATAATTCTAAACCCTCCATTCCAGCAATCGTCTCAATCATCGGTACTATCTCTAATGAACCTCTTTTATTATTAAGATTTTTTTGATCGTTAAGTAATGAGTACGTTTCTTTAACTTGCTCGTATGATTCAACTTTTGGTAAAAAAATTCCTGATATCGGAAAACCTAATCTAAAAATTTTTAGAACAGTTTCGATATCTTCTTTAAAAAATTCTGTTGATCTTGAATTTACTCTTACATAAATAGGATTAACAAATTCATCTCCATTCCATGTCTTGCTATTCACTAATTCAAAGAAATTATTCCTAGCATTTAGTTTTAAATCTTTAGTTTTTTCTTCATCAAATGGGTCTTGAGCGCTATCTTCTAAATCTAATATTGACATTACCCCTGCAGCATCAAATTTTTTAACAAATCTTAAGGTTGCTCTTGGGTGAGTTAATGGCAAATATTGAATTATATTAATATCTTTCATACTTGGTCCTTGGGTGAATCAAGAATCCCGTGAGTTACTAAATTATTAACAATTTCATATAACTCCCAAACTGGAGTATTAATAATTTCTGCTATTTCAACTAGATCTAAAGACCCATCAGAGTATGAAAGTAAATCCATCATTGATCTAACAGCATCTGTAGATTCTTTTGTTGATGTATCAGGATATAAACCTCTTTTTCCCAACTGAGGCTCCCCAAGAATTAATGCTTTTGGAAAACAATTAAACTCTATTGCTTCAAGGCATCTCAATAATGCATTAAACCCTCCTTCTAATCCTTTTTGGGATATTAATGACAAGTCATCAAGAGAGGTATGATATTCTGGGTACTCATCATATTTGCTTCTCATAATACTTGTTACTGGCAAATCGATACCTGGAGCACAATATTGACGCTCGTCACTTCCCCTATCAAGCCATGTATATTTTTTAAACTCAGGATCAATAGACTTTAAAATATGCTTTCCAACTTTGTCTGATAAGGTTTTACCATTTCTTGAAGGCATAAATGAGTAACATCTATCATCACCAACACATGTAACATTAAAACCAGCTATCATATTCTTTTTTAAATGCTCTAAATGTTTACTTAAATAGACTATGGATCCAATTGTTTCTGGAAGAAATACGAATCTATATGTGTAATAAGGGTTTTCTAATGCCTTAACCCACTGAGCAAGCGCAGTTGAGACAACTGGGCCAGATAGCTCATTATTTCCCATGGATGGATGGCAAATATAAGTAGATAAAAAAACTTCTTCTTCACTCTGTCCTTTGATTACTAAATCAGCATAATTCAATACGCCGTTTTTTAATTCAGAATCAATAAAAACATGATACTTACACTTTTTAAGTGATTGTCTTTGTTTATCAGTAAGGCAAAAACCCCAGTTTTGAGAATAGTATGAAGTAATATATGGAATAGCATTAGGCTGAGAAGGAATAGAATGAAGATGCTTTTGTAAGTCATCTAAATCTAAAAGTAAATCTACAGGTTCAGAATATCCAACAACGTGAAGATTATTGGAATTAAAATCAATTATCTTGTGCCCATCTTCATCTTCTATGTAAGCATCTTTTATATTCCACTCGAGAGGCACCTGCCAGTCAAAAACATTTTCTCCACTTTCAATAGCATGAACTGTTAAATCTGGTATCAGATCTTTTATATAATTAAGAGTTTTCCGGACACCTGAACCAGTTAGACTTCTACAAATTGGATATAAGTCTTGAGCCCACTTGTACATATCTCGACCTTCTGAAGATTTTTTCATATTATTTAAATAATTGGTTTTTCTAGGGATTGATTTTTGACTGGGGTATTTTTTAAAACATCATGTTTAATCTTTTGTCCAATAATGTCTTTTAAATATTTTGGTGGAATTCCAAATCCAGGCCTAACACTTCTTACAGCATCCTCTGAAATGATATCACCAGACTTCATATCTTTAACAAAATATAAAGATCTCCTGAACTGAACATTTGCTTCTTCGCTAGATTTTCTAGAAAAATTTATATCCCCTAAAGCGCTCCAAGCAACATTAGCTCCTTTGCATAACTCTGCCATTTCAGATGGCTCTAAAGAGAAACTATCATCTGGGCCACCGCCTTTTCGATCAAGTGTGAAATGCTTCTCAATGATAGAGGCGCCAAGAGCTACGCTTGCAATTGCAGTATTATTATCTAATGTATGATCAGATAAGCCTATAACCAATCCAAATTTATCTCTCATATGTGAAATAGTTTTTAAATTGTAATCTTCTGCTGGAGCTGGATATCCGCTAACACAATGCAGAATTGCTAATTCAGAGCAGCCTCCACTTCTAGCGGCTTCAATTGCCTCTTCAATTTCTTCTTCATTAGCCATGCCAGTTGAAATTATCATTGGCTTATTGGTGCTTGCAACGTATTCAATTAAAGGAAGATCAATTACTTCAAAAGAAGCAATCTTATATGCAGGCGCATTGAGATCTTCTAATAAATCTACTGCTGTATTATCAAAAGGAGAACTAAAAATTGAAATCCCAACTTTCTGTGCGTGTTTAAAAAGAATTTCGTGCCATTCCCATGGCATATGCGCTTCATCATATAAATCAAAGAGAGTTTTTCCATCCCATAATCCTCCATGGATTTGAAAATCTGAATCATTAGAATTTAATGTAATTGTTTCTGCTGTATAGGTCTGCAATTTCACCGCATCAGCGCCAGCCTTCTTTGCTTCTTCTATTATTTTCATAGCAGTTTCAATATTTCCATTGTGATTTGCTGAAAGCTCAGCAATTACATATGGAGAATGATTCGCAGAAATAATGCGTTTATTAATTTCTATTTTAGGTTCAGACATCTTTATGAGCCAATTTTCTTATCCAATCTTCACGCAAAAAACTATAGCAAATTATATCTTGATATTTTAAGCCTTGTTTAGATTGCTCTCTGAGAACTCCCTCCTCAATAAAACCCAATTTTAAATGAAAATTTACAGATGCTTTATTAGAACTTAGAGCTTGGCCACAAACTTTATCAAGATTTAATTTTTTAAAAGCATAATCAAGAGCGCTTAACCCCAATCTTGTGCCAGTTCCTTTAGGAGAATCTGGGGCTGAATAAAACCCCCAATTAGCCGAGGAGCTTTCAGGAATTATATTAAAATTTACATATCCTAATGGAACACCATCCTCTTCATAAATCATTGGATATTTATTAACATCTGATTGAATAGATTTAAACCAATCAGTATGTTCAGATAAAGATATCTCATGCTGTGTTAGCATGCTTCGACGAATAGATGGATGATTTCTCCATCTTAAAACGTTATCTAAGTCACTCTCCTCCATTGGTCTAATAATGCCCATAATTACTTTTGAATATGCTCTATAACTCTTTTCGCTCCATATCCATCCACTAAATCAGCAGATACCTTGGAAGCTGCAATCAAGTTTCTTGCATTAGCAAAAAAAGCTATTGCACTTTCGAAATTATGACCATCGCTAAACTCTTGGTCTATTACAATTGAACCTTTAGATTGATGTAATGCTATTGCCCCAGGCTTTTGATTTTCAGCGAGTACTACTGAAATTGAAGGAATTCCAAGACAGCACCTTTCCCAAGCAGAAGTTCCCACCGCACCAATTACAAGGTCTTGAGTTGCAAGAAGTTCAGCCATGTGCTGAACATCTACATAAATTTTAGTTTCCCAAGGCATTTTAGATAACTGTTCCTTAACTGAAGAAATATGAGGAGATGCTCCCCCTAAGAGAATTGAAATTTTAGCATCAATACTAATAGTGCAATTATTTAACCTCTGTAATATTTTAGTTGTAATATTTTTGGGGTCACTGCCACCCATGCTAATGAGAATATTTTTTAAATCTGTATTCTCTCTATATTGAAGAGAAGCAGATCTCATGTTAATAAACTCATCTCTAATTAAACAATAATCTAAACCTGTTAATATGTTAGATTTTTCAGGTACTAGATTTACATAATCAAGATTTGTCCTTCCTAAATTTTGATCCAATAAAACATCGCAATCATGCGCCCTATTTGCAAGATCATCAATAACCATTAATTTTTTATTTTTTGATTTTAGCTTTTGCTCCCAAAGGTAATCTATAGAGTAATGATCAACAATTAACCATTTAATATTTAATGAATCAACAATTTCTTTTGTTAATGCTGAGTCCTTTTCCCAATCAAAAGATTCATTGATAGGGGTTGGTAAAATAAATAATTCATGACCCATTGAGGTAACTTTAGAATGTAAACTCTCACTCAGCTCCCTTGATACAAAACAAGAATTTAAAGACTTTTTGCTTAACATGTCTGCAATGGTTAAGCACCGCATAAGATGGCCATGGCCTATTTCAGTGGAGGCATCCACTCTAAATGCATAACTAAACACAGTCATGAATTAAACAATAATTTTTTTAAGTGTATTAATTACGTGATCTTGTTCTTCTTGGGTTAAAGTTGGATAAATCGGAATACTTAATGCTTCCCGATGATAACCTTCAGATTCAAGGCAATAACCTGCTTCAAAGCCCATTTTTTCATAAAAGGGCTGTCTATAAACAGGTATATAATGAAGATTTACCATTATCCCAAGATCACATAACTCATCATGAATTTGAGGTTGAGTCTTTGTAATTTTCTCTAAATCAAGTCTTATAATATAAAGATGGTAGCTTGAAAATGTATCTGGGTGTTGCCATGGTGTTCGTAAAGGCAATGAATTAAGCTCCTGATTATATCGATCTGCAATCTTATGTCTTTGTTTGATAATTTCTTTAAGCCTCTTTATTTGACTAAGACCTAAGGATGCTGCTATATCAGTCATTCTGTAGTTATAACCTAAGCGTATTTGTTGATAATTCCATATTTCATTATCAGGTCTCTCTATCATTTCTTTGGGATTTGATGTAATACCATGACTCCGATGCTGGCGTAACTTATTTGCAAGAATAGAATCATTAGTTAATGCCATTCCACCCTCACCCGTAGTAATAATTTTTACAGGATGAAAACTAAATACAGTTATATCACTATAAAAACAACTTCCTACCGGCATGTTTTTATAGGTACCTCCTATTGCATGGGATGCATCCTCAATAATCTTAAAACCGTATTTTTTACTTAAAGATTTAATCTCTTTCATCTCACAAGATTGTCCACTTAAATGAACTGGAACTAGGATTTTTGGTAAATTTTTATTTTGTTCTGCTATTTCTAATTTCTTTTTTAACTTCTCCACGCTGATGTTATAAGTTTGTGGGTCAATATCAACAAAATCTATTTTTGCACCACAATAAAGCGCGCAGTTTGAAGTGGCTACAAAAGTATTAGGGCAAGTCCATAGCCAGTCACCTGGTCCTAAATCAAGCGCCATACATGCAATATGCAATGCTGATGTTGCACTATTAACTGCCACAGCATGCTTTGCACCAGTATACTCACATGTCACTTTTTCAAAAGATGGAACCACCGGTCCTTGAGTCAATAAATCAGAGTTTAAAACGTCAACAACAGCAGCAACATCATCCTTTGTTATTTCTTGCCTTCCATATTTAATTTTCATTACTATCTTAAACCTCGGTTGAATGCTCTATGGGAAGTATCCGTCCGTGGTATTGCCCCATTTCATATGCATTATTTAGAATTAATAAATTATCATTAGTTACTATTTCTGTATTTTCTCTATATTTTAAAGAAGCTCCTGTATATGTTTCATAATCAGTACAGGGTATCCAGCAATCTACTTTAAAATCAGATATTGCCTCAAGATTAATTTGAGATGAGCAGCTTTTTAGCAACATTTCATATGGGTTTAAACCATCATCTTTACCTAATTTGGGTTGAGCATAAAAATGGCCATAAGATTTTGGTTTCATAAGATAATCACAGCCGACTAGAATTGCTTTTTTAAAACCTAAGCTTATTGCAAGTCCAATAGCTGCATATAAACCGCCAGCTAGATAACTAAATTCCGAACATATATCTAAGTAATTTGAATGAGGATCTCTTTTCCCAAAATGATGGAGATAATGAGTATTCTTTAATGGTGCACCTAACATATTTGTAAAACTAGTAAAAAGATTTAATTCTGGAAATTTTGCAATCTCAGATCTAAATAAATTACCCATAATATTCTTTTCATATTTTTGTTTATAAGGGTTTTTGAAATAATGATAAAACGAAAAAGGTTCTGGTAATGTATAACAACAAGTATCAAGAAGATAAAAATCTTTATGCAAAACTAGATGATTAATCCCAATGGTTGGATAATTAGTAAAATGTGAAAAGTCTATGCTTTTCAAGGAAGCTCCATTTCCAAAAATATAACAAGTTTGATCGATGAAACTATTCTTAAAAAGAAAGTTTCTTCTGAACACAGGCTCTAATGCTTTATGAAGCAAATTATTCTTCATGATTTGTGAGTTTAGCTAAATATTTAAAAAATTTTTTAACATCTGTAAACCTATTTTTCCGCTTTTTTCTGGATGAAATTGGCAACCTATAACATTCTCAGATTGAATAACTGCCGGAATAAAATTATCTCCATACAAACAACCAGCAATTAAGTGTTTAGAATCTTCTGGCTGAGCCATGTAAGAATGAACAAAATATAGGGCAGAATCTTCTTTGGTGTCTTCCAAAAGAGTTCCCTTCCAACTAACTCCTTCTTCTTTGGGTTTAACTAAATTGTTCCAACCAATATGTGGAATTTTTAATTTACTACCATCTTTAGCATGAGAAGGAACAGCTGTAACTTTACCTGATATTAAACCTAAACCGTCTGTTAAACCAAATTCTTCGCTCTCATCAAGCAAAAACTGCATCCCCAAACATATTCCTAGCAAAGGTGTACCTTTAGAAGTTAAGTCATGAATTAAAGAAATGAAATCTCTTTTATCTAATTCAGCCATCCCATCCGCAAATGCACCAACACCTGGTAAAACCACCCTATCAGATTGAAATATTTCTTCAGGGTCTCCAGTAACTTTTACCAATGCATCGTTATATTCTAAACCTCTCCTTACACTTAAGAGGTTCCCTACACCATAATCTATGACTGTAACAGTTTTAAGCGTCATATTTTCTTACACCTATATCTGCTTTATTTGCCTCTTCTCTGATTAAATTAATTGTTGATCGCTCATAATGCAAAATATCAGCCATCGCAATTGCATCTGCTCCACCTTCTTCAATTGCAAATCTAATATGCTCCTCAGACCCCATACCACCACTAGCTATAACCGGAATATTAACTGCATCGGTTATTTTTTTGATTAGATCAATATCAAAACCTTTTCTCGTACCCTCATAATCTATAGAAGTTAGTAAGATTTCTCCGGCACCTTGCTCCACGCCTTCTTTTGCCCAATCTACGACGTCTATTCCTGTTTTTTCTCTTCCAGAATCTGTGTAAACTTCCCACATAGTATCAGACTGTTTTTTAGCCTCGATTGATAAAACCATACATTGAGAGCCAAATCTCCTGGAAACTTCATTTATGAGGCTTGGTCTTTGAACTGCAGCAGTATTAATTGCCACTTTATCTGCTCCAGCTCTTAATAACTCTCTTACATCCTCAATGTTTCGAATTCCGCCTCCGACAGTTAAAGGGACAAAAACATTTTCTGCAGTTCTAGAAACTATTTCTGGTAATTTGCTCCTACCATATAAGCTTGCAACGATATCAATATATATTAATTCATCAGCGCCTTGCTCATAATACTTTTTAGCATGCTCTTGTGGGTCTCCAATAACCCTTAGCCCCTCTAGATGAATTCCTTTAATAAGATTTGGTCCTTTAATATCAAGCCTCGCTATTAATCGAACTTTCTTATGCTTCATTTTTTTCTTAATCTAATCTTTTTTGATCATGCCAAACTGCTCTTTTTAAATTCCACTCATCTCCTTCCTTCTCCCAAAGATGAGGAGAGCGAAATTTATCAACAGTTTCATGGAACTCATCTTCAGTTAAAGAAATATATTCCAAAAATTCCTTAAAATATTTCTTTGGAAACTCTTCATCAAATTTCTTAACTAACTGCGCCCCTTCTTCTCTTGTAATTTTGTTATTTCTAATTTCTTGTGCAGCATCATAAGTTGCTCTACCAATACCAAATTTTACAAGTGTGGTGTAGTAATGAAACATATCTATACGGTCATCTATGCTGCTATATTTAGAATAAGTTCCTTCTGTTCTCTCAGTATTAGATTGAAATCCAGTATGCTCAGTAGCATAGTAGTAACATTCCTGAGGGTCCCATTTAAGGTAATAACCAAGATAATGAACCTCTACATTCTTTGATTCAAGATAATCTGCACTGGGAGGAATATAGGGTGCAAAATCATTTAAAGTAAAGTCAGTTTCCTCCAAGATATCTCTTATCTTCTTACCACCAAGAACAATATCAAGAGGATCACTAATCGAGAAAAACTTCCTATCCATTGTAGGAATATAATTATCATCTACATTATTTCCATATTCAGCTTGATTCTCACCATACATAACTAACTCAACACCAAACTTTGCTGCCATAGATGGTCCAATAATCCTCTGTCCAACAATAAAAGGCTGGAAAGGATGTAAAAGATTAATAAATGCTTGCTTAGTTAAATATCTATGAAGTCGTCCATTAGGTGTAAGCAACATGTTATCTAAGCCGCCCACATGAATCCAATTCTCAAAATTCTTCCATCCAATTTCAGTATACTTATGAGGCGCCCAAGTTACCGTAAGAGGATTCATACCATATTTATATTTCAGTATATGAGATGTATACGCGCTATCTTTACCTCCACTTCCAGGAATTACAATGTCATAACTTCCATCATGTTTCCTATACTTCTCACAGAGTTCAGCAAGGGTATCCTCCCTATCTTTCCAATTAATAGAATTCGCTTTAGTTTCCTGATAATGACAAGCAGCACAAACTCCATTATTGTCAAAACCTATGGTTGATTTTTTTTCATCTTTTGAATGCTTGAATTCAACTGTAGAGCTTGGTCGCTGATTGGAGATTACACAGCGTTTGCAAAAAATAACCTCTGAAGGCAATCCAAAGAATGTATCTGTCATTTTATAGCTCCTTAAAAAAATACATTATACGTTTTTAAAATCTCTTAAAAATAATTTATTTCTTAAACAAATTTATTGCTGAAATAATTCTTAAGGCAAATCGATTTTAATTAAGATCAACAAAAAATTTCTGCTTTGGCATATTCCAAAATTCTTTGTTATTAATTATTTCATAGAACTTCTGCGCACTATTACCATCACCAAAAATCATAGACGGTTCATAATTTTTACCTTCAACACCTTGTATTGCTTGAGAAATATCATCTAAATTAAAGTCTGAGTCAGTAATACTGGGTAAAGATACTCTATTATTCTGTCTAGAGCCTAAATTAATAGTTGGGACCCCAAAATGAGGGGCTTCTCTAACACCAGCACTCGAATTACCAATCATAAAGTCAGCATTTTGAAGCAATTGCAAAAAATGCTCGAATCTCATTGATGGAAAAACTCTAAAATTTTTATGATTAGATAAGTTTTCATATGCATCAAAAATTATCTCTGAGCCATGATCATTATTTGGATAGATTACAACATAGTTCTTCTTAGATTGAATTAATCCGTCAATTAGAATCTGAATATGATTTTTTAAATTATCCAATTCTGTTGTTACAGGATGAAAAATTGCGACTGCATAATTATCATAATCAATCTCATATCGTTTTTTTACTTCTTCTAATGAGGGTAAAGAACTTGAATTCATAATATCAATATCAGGGGAGCCAATTACATATGTAGATTCTGTTCTCTCTCCTAACTGCAACAGCCTTTTTTGAGCATCTTCATTTGCTACAAAATGAGCATGAGATAATTTTGTTACAGCATGGCGAATAAGCTCATCTACTGTTCCAGAAACCTCTCCGCCCTCTATATGACCTGTTAAGACATTATTTAATGCTCCAACGGTTGCACCAGCTAATGCCTCTACTCGATCACCATGAACAATAATTAAATCTGGATTAATTTCTCTAACATAGTCTGATAAACCTAAAATTGATTTAGCTAATACATGATCCATTCCATCTGAAACATTCTGATTTATAAATTTATGAATATTCTGAAAATTAGCTTTTTCAACTTCTTCACATGTATAACCATATTTAGCTAGCATATGCATGCCAGTAACAAAAACATGAAGCTGAAAGTTAATGTCGTCTTGAATAATTTTCATCAAAGACTTTAACTTTCCAAAATCAGCTCTAGTACCTGTAACAAAAATTATCTTTTTTTGATTTTGCATATCACTTCTCTACATGAGATTTTGTCAATTGTTCGCCAGCTTTTATTGGGGCAAGGATCGGTTTACCAATTAAATTTTCATAATCAGCTGCAGAGTAATCTCCTTCGCCTGGTCTACGCACCCATATATTTTCTTCACTTAATAACTCACCCCCTTCAATATCTTTTATTGCAACGACTGAAGCAAAAGCAAACGCTATAGTTGCCTCCTCTTCGGGTACTGGGTGTTTGTCACCACCTCTTTCGGTAAAAAGGATTTTTGATCCATGAATTAATTCAGATAAGGAATTAGGATCCATAGAGCATACAATATCTGGTCCCGGTCTATCTAATGAATCTGTAAAATGTCTCTCAAGGATAGATGCTCCTAAGGCGACAGCGCCAAAGCATGCCAAATTGTCTGTTGTATGATCAGACAATCCAACCACTGCATCAGGAAACTCAGATTGTAAAACTTTCATTGCTCCCAGCCTTACTAACTCTGGAGGAGTTGGATATATGTTTGTCGTGTGTAATAAAGCATATGGAATACTGAATTTACGTAAAATTTCAACTGCTGGTCTAATTGAATCAATTGAATTCATTCCAGTGCTTAAAATAATTGGTTTACCTGATCTTGCAATATGTTTTATTAAGGGGTAATTATTGCATTCTCCGGAACCAATTTTATATGCAGGTACATTAAATCTTTCTAATCTATCAGCTGCGGCTCGTGAAAAAGGAGTGCTAATAAAAATACAATTTCTTGATTTAATGTGCTCCATTAAAACATGCTCTTCCTCTTCATTAAGAGCGCATCTAGCCATAATTTCATATATAGAAACATCCGCGTTACCAGGAACAACTTCTTTTGCCTCAGCTGACATCTCGTCCTCAACAATATGAGTTTGATGCTTTATAATTTCAGCTCCTGCTTCAATTGCTGCATCTGCCATTGAGATTGCTAGATCTAAACTACCCTCATGATTAATACCAATCTCAGCTATTACAACAGGAGGATGATTGTCTCCTATTATTCTGTTATTAATTTTTATTTCAGGCATTTTTACTTCCCCATTAAAGCTTCTGCTCTCTTTAAATCTTCTTTCTCATCTATATCAATACTATCATCTTCAGTCATTACAAAAGGCATGCTTCCATTAGAAGGAAAACCTTTTCTATCAAGAAAATCTTCAATTGAAAAAATATATATAGCACCATTAGGTATATACACATCTTGAAGGTCTTGCCTTCGAGCATTTGATAGCTTTTCTTCAAAGAGCGATTCCAACCGTCCAGAATTTGAAATAATGAATGACTTAAATGGAGATTTCCTCATATGCATAACACTGATAAGTGATTCTTCTTTATTCTCAAGTAAGCTCATTATGGCTTTATCAATGTGTTTAGAATTACGTAAAGGTGAAGTTGGCTGAAGATAAACAATAAAATTATTCTTATGATTAATATTTTTTGGAAGAGAATCAATAAAATGATTAACCACGTCTATTGCTGAAGATTCATCGGTAGCAAATTCTACTGGTCTTAAGAGTGTTTTTGCTTTTAATGAATCAGCCAATGATAGCACTCTTAAATCATCTGAAGACACCCATACCTCACCTATCAAAGAAGAATGAAGGGCTGCATGAATAGTATGTTGTACCAAAGGCTTACCATTAAGATTGAGCATGTTTTTGTCTATTAAACCTTTTGAACCCTTTCTTGCAGGAATAAGGCCTATAAAGCTTGATCTAGAAGTCATGTGATAGTTTTGTTTTGATTGATTATTTCTTCATATGATCCAACTCGAAGAATTTTACCCTGATCTAATTCAATAATATGTGTACAACTTTCTAACGTAGTTAATCTATGAGCTACAATAATTAAGGTTAATTCTTGACCAAGGTTTCTGATTGCATCCATTACTACTTTTTCTGTTTCGTTATCTAGAGAGCTAGTTGCTTCATCAAAAACTATAATATTTGCCTTTTTATACAATGCTCTAGCAATACCAATTCGCTGTCTTTGCCCGCCACTTAGTCTAACCCCTCTTTCACCAACTACTTCCTGATATCCATTTGGTCTATTGTCAATAAAATCTGAAATCATTGCTTTTTTAGCCGCATCTTTCACTCTAGACATATCAATTTTTTCTGGCATAACTCCAAATGCAATATTTTCTGCTATTGATGTATCAGCTAAGAAAATACTTTGAGGGACATGGGCTACTGTCTGACGCCACGCTCTAATTAAACTATCATCAATCTTTTGGTTATCTACTATTAGTTCTCCATTCGTTGGTTCTAGCAAACCCATAATTAAATCAAGTGTTGTGCTCTTACCACTTCCAGTGCTTCCTATTAACCCAATTCTTGAACCCTTTTTAATTTCTAAAGAAATATTATCTAAAACCAATGGGGTAATTTCACTATAACGAAAACTTAAATTACGAACTGAGAACGAATCTTTAATCTCTAATGGTTGGGGCTCATTTTCATAATAGTACTGAGGAAAAGGTTGATCAAGGAGTTCTACAACATCATTGAGGGCTGCATGACTACCAGCTACTAATGACCAATTACCATAAATCTGTTGCATTAATGGAAGTAATCTTTGAGCTCCTAGTGCTAACATACCCAATAGGGGAAGAGCTGCTGTAACACCTCCTGATCTATTAGTTAAAGCTAATACAAAAATCGCTATCAATACCATTCCCAATGATTCCATTGCGTATCTGGGTGCCTGATTCATAAATCTATTTTCACCATTTGCTTTCATTAAAAGAAGAATCGCTTTTCTATAAATGCCAGTATAAATACGCTGAGTAGCATCTAAAATTACATCTCTAATTGCACCTAAACCTTCCTGCAAGGCTTTAACTACTTGAGTTTGTTGAGATGCAATTGATCTGCTATTTAACTCAAATCTTTTACTAGTTAAAAATGCAATTACGACATATGCAGACCCAAAGCTTAGACCCGCAACAATGGTAACTAATGGATCAACAATCAACATTGTCATCATAATTGACATAAATAAAAAAGAAGACGTAATAATGGAAGTAACAGCTAACAAAACACCAGTCGCAGCGGTAACCTTTTGAGTTATCCCGCTAATAATTTCACTGCTACTCCTCTCTATATGAACTTTAAATGGCTGATACAAAGTTCTTTCATAAACTTCAATACTTAAATCTGCTCCAGTCGCATTAGAGAGCTTTATGCTAACCCACAATAATAATAACCTTAAAGATCCAGCAATAATTGCCGCTAATCCAAAAGCAACAGTCAGTGGCAATATAAGCTGATCACCGGAATTAATACCAAAAAAAATAATAAAATCTGCAAGCCATGGTGATTGAAAAACTTGCTCCGGCTGAGTAAGAATTCCAATAAATGGAAGTACGGCACCTAAACTTGCAACTTCGGCGACAGAAGCAACCAATGTTAATATCAATAAGAAAATAAAATGTATTTTTCTTCTCTTACCAATATGGGTCCAAAGATCTTTAAATAACTTTGTTAATGAATTGTGGTTAATATTTTTGTTCATTATGATCTTATCTTAAAATTCCAAGCTGAACTGCACATCTCTTCTACCCCCTTTGTTGCAATCCATTTAAATGCTTGGGCGGATCGATGCACATCTGCATAACAGCTAGCCACATCTCCAGGTCTTCTAGATGCAAATTTATATGGGATCTTTACATTATTAACTTCTTCAAAGGTACGTATTAACTCTAAAACGCTACAACCTTTCCCAGTACCAATATTAAAAATATGAAATCCTGCTTTGGCAATTGAAGAAAGCTCAATATCTTCATGATTAATTACTTTCAACCCTATATAATTTAATGCTAATAGATGAGATTCTGATAAATCCATAATATGGACATAATCTCTAACTCCAGTCCCATCAATTGTGTCGTAATCATTACCGTAAATATTAATATGTGGTAATTCTCCATTGGCTACATTTACAATATGCGGCATAAGATTATTAGGTATGCCTCGAGGGTTTTCTCCAATTAGCCCACTTTCATGAGCTCCAACTGGATTAAAGTACCTAAGACAAACAATCTTCCATCCATCCTCTGCTTCTGAGATACTTCTAAGCTCTTCTTCAATTTTTAGCTTTGTTTCTGCGTATGGATTATTGCTCGATAATGGATGCTTCTCATCTATTGGCAAGTACCTTGGAATTCCATATACAGTTGCACTACTGCTATAAATTAAATTTTTAACTCCAAAAGATCTCATCACAGAAAGCAAGCATGATGTACCATTGCAGTTATTCTTAAAGTACTCATTCGGCTTAAGAATTGATTCAGATACTGATTTTAAAGCAGCCAAATGAATCACTGCATCAAAACTATGTTTTGTAAAAATTCTGTTTAACTCGGTTTCATCAGATATATTACTTTGATAAAAAGTAATTTTCCTACCCATTAAATTCTCTAAATCATCAATAGACTCTGAGCTGCTATTGGAGAAATTATCTATTATTACAACATCATGCCCACTATCTAGTAAAAGAAAAGCAATATGAATGCCGATATATCCAGCTCCGCCAGGTATTAAAAAATTCATTTAATTAAGCTGTTTAAACTTGAGGTTATAGACTGAACTAAAACTAATCTATCTTTCTAAACAAATAATGGTTTGTTAGGATAAAAAATATGCTGAGCATGAATCCTATAAATGTTCCGGCTATACAAATCATTGACCTAACAGGCGCAGATTTCTTTTCAGGCACATAAGCTGAATCAAGAGGCCGTAGAAGATAGTCTTTACGAACATTTGCAAGCATTTCAGTTTCAAGTTGAGATTGAATTAATGCGTTGATTGAATTTCTTATATCTGCAACCCTATATATATTAAGTTGATCATTCAAATATGTCTTTGATCTTTGAGCCTCAGCAATATCCCTATTTCTTTCAATATTGTTTAATTCATTAATAATCAAATCTAAAAAAGACTTTGCAAAATATGGTGATTGGTGTTCTACGCTGATTGCCAAGAACCCTGTATCAATATCAATAAAAACATCTACTATTGAAAGAAATTTTTTATACACTTCATTTTCAGAAGGTAAATTAACTAACCATTTTTGATCAGTTGTGTCATAAATTTCCTCATCAAAATTTATAGATTTGGATGCTGGATCGTATCCCTTCAAAGCCATTAATGCCGGAAGCACCCCATCAAAAGATGAAATATGCTTTACAAAATCTCTAGATCTTATGGTGTGCTTTGCAAGATCTGCTTTTTCATCTGTACCTCCACCTGATCCTAGGTTCACTCCAGCCAAAGCCGCTATACTTCCAAATTGAGAATTAGTGGATACTGTGCTTCCACTTGAACCTGCCACTTTTAAAACTACATCTGATTTATATATATTTGGCAAGGACAATGAATAGAAAACAGAGCTTACAGCAAAAATAAATGAGATGATTATAATTAATCTCTTCTTTTCCCATACGATTGAGAATAATTCACTAAGATTTATTTCATCATTGCTAGAGGCGGCATTATTTGACATTTTTTATGGCTCCTAATTAATATTTCTTATCGATTTTATCATGAACATTAATCATTGGTGCCCAGAGCCGGACTTGAACCGGCACGAAGTTGCCTTCGAGGGATTTTAAGTCCCTTGTGTCTACCAATTCCACCACCTGGGCAAAATATAAAGTTTAAATCCTCCATGGAGGCTGAAGCCGGAATCGAACCGGCGTAAACGGCTTTGCAGGCCGCTGCATAACCACTCTGCCATCCAGCCACTGCGTGATTATAGCAAAGCATTACTGATTTTAACTGAAACAATGGAACTTAATTAAATTAAATTATTTTTATCTTCTTCCGCCTTTAAGGCTTCAATTTCAGTCTTAAGAGCCTCATATTCTTTCTCTTTTCTTTCAATAAAACTTTGCGTAATTTTCAATTTTTCACTTAAACCTGATGGGGTCAAAATATAGGCATAATTTTTTTTATTTTTAGCATTCTTGAAATTCTCAAACTTTAAAAATCCAACCTCTATCAATTGATTAACAACATAATTTACCTTTCCTAAACTGAATTTTGTTTGATCAGCAATACTTCTTTGATTTGAAATATCTGATTTACTAATTACATCCAAAACTTTGAATTTAGTTTCTATATCTATTTTCGTTTTATCGTTCATAAAAAGTGAGGTTTGTGATTGTTTTTTAAAGAAAGTAGCTAAGAATTAACAGCTACCGCAGAACAAAGGTACTTGTTTGTTCAACGTTGTACTGTTCAATGTTGTACATTGTGAAGATTTATATAAATTAGTCAAGTTTTTTTATTTCTTTGAGATAATACTAGTGTCTACCTGAATGGTATGAGCTCTATTTAATAAAGAAAAGAGGATTTCAACCCTTTGCTCAGATATTGTCGCTGTAATGATTGCTTCCTGATCTTTTAAAGGCCCAGTAAGAATTTCTATAAATTCTCCGATTCTGTAAGACTCTTTGTTTGGATTATTAATGGATTCAAGCTCCACTTCTTTAAAAGACTGAATGACTTGATTATCAAGAACAGGATACTTGTCTCCAAAACGGATGATCTTAATCACTCCTCGAGTAGATCTCACTGGTTTTATCTCTAGGTTGGGTTCTGATTTAAGAAATGCATAACCAGGAAACATAGCTTGTTTTTTTATTACTGTTTTGGTCTTGGATAATAGACTGGAATGTAAAACTGGAAAATAGGGTTCATATCCCTGATTTAAAAGATTTTCCTCTGCTCTTTTTCCTTCCTTGGGCTTGATATTTAAAACAAGCCAACCAAATTGTAATAATGACATCTTCTATTATTCGCTTTCTTCATTTTTTAAGTTAAATGAATTTAAAGTATATTGAAGCCCTGTTAATAAACTAATAATTAGGGCAAAAAACAAAAAGAAATCTGAGATAAATAATAAGAATGCATTTCCCAGGAATAGGGCTAAAAGGTAAAATGAAACTACAAACATCAGTATAGAAGTTTTTATTTTGGCTAATAAAGTTACTTTTGTTCTATCAGATTGAGATAAGCGTGCATTAAACTCTCTGATTCCGTTAACCCAAATATCTCTTGAAATCATTAAAGCGCCCACAAAAGCAATGAATGCACTATTAAGCTCAATTGCAAGTGCAAATAAGAGAAAAATTATAATAATTTTATCTGAAATGGGATCTAAAATTTCCCCTATAACCGATGTAGCATCATACTTTCTTGCGAAATAACCATCTAAGTAATCGCTAATAGCAACAAAGAAAAACAAGAGCAGTGCAAAACCAAATAACTGAAAAAATACAATTAAAATAAATATCAGAGGTGCAAAAATAATTCTGCTAACTGTGAGAAAAGTAATAAATTTTTCCATGTCTTATTTTAATCCCTGTTGAATACGTTCGCATAATTTTTTATTTACTCCTTTAACTAACATTAGATCTTTAGAAGAAGCATTTTTTATATTTTTTATATTTTTATACTTTTTTATAAGTCTTCTTTTCATTACAGGTCCAATTCCTTCAATCAAATTTAAAGCAGAATATTTAGTTTCTTTATATTTCTTTTTTCGGGAATTTTTTAAAGCAAAACGATGCGATTCATCTCTCACTTGTTGCAATAATCTAAATCCGCCGCTCTCCTTGGGCATTTCTATCGTGCCTTTTTGAGAGAGAATAGTCTCAGTAGCACGCACTCTTTTTAAACCCTTTACAATACTTAATACGATTGGTAAATTTGCCTTCATTGAGTTAAAAACATTTAAGGCAGTATTTAGTTGCAAATTACCGCCATCTATCAAAATAATATCTGGCAAAGGGTTACTTTTTATTTTGAGAATTCTTTTATTTAAAGCGTATTCTAAAGAGCCTGTATCATTACCTGATAGTTCAGCGGGAATGTTATATGTTCGATAGAATTTTTTATCTGGACCTCCTTCATTAAACCGAATGCATGAAGCAACTGCATTGGTTCCTGATAAGTGACTGATATCATATCCCTCAATAGTTAAATTTTGCTTTTTAACACCTAAAATATTTTTTAAATCTAAAACTGCATGAAGATATCTATCTGATACTTTAGTTTTATTTTCAATGATTTGCTTGGCATTAAGAATTGATAATTTAGATAATTGCTTTGCTGCTACAGGCACTCTAGAAGAAATAGGAATAGATTCATTAAATTTTATTTCTATGGCTTGTTTTATTAAAAATAAATTATTTGGTTTAAAGGTTAATAAAATTTTATCAGGAAGCGAAAAAGAATTTTGATAATAAGAAAAAATTAAGCTTTGGAGAATTTGATCCATTTCCTTGGAATAATCATCTTTAAAGTAATATGTTTTTGTACCTCTAATCTTCCCTTCCCTTACAGATAAAATACATGCACCAGTTCGACCATGAATAATGATGCAAGAAAAAAAATCAACACTTGTAAGATGGCTATTAAAAGATTGCTCTTGATGTAAAACATCCAAAGTAGAAAGTCTTTTTTTTATATCATTTGCTTTCTCAAAATTTTGTTGATCAGCATATTTTTTCATTTGCAATAGCATTGATTTTTTTGCCTTATCTCCTGAAGAAGAAACGTAGTGCTTAGCAAAAGAAATATCATCTTTATAATTAGTTTCTGAAATTAAACCGACACATGGTCCAGAACATCTCTTCATTTGATATTCGATACAGGGTCTAGACCTATTACTAAAAGTGCTATCACTACAATTTCTTATATTATAAATTTTTTGTAGATCCTTGATTGTTCTCTTCACAGCATGAGCGCTAATAAAAGGTCCAAAATGATTTTTTGAAACTGCATGTTTAGAACGCTTCATGCTGATACTAGGAAATTGATGATCCATTGAAAAATGAATATATGGATATGTCTTATCATCCCGTAGAAGAATATTGAAGCGAGGTAAATTTTCTTTAATCAAAGACTGCTCTAATAATAATGCATCAGCTTCAGTTTGCGTTGAAAAAGTCTCAATTTTATCTGTAAGAAGTTTTATTTTCTGCGTCTTTCTATCCTTTATAGATTGACCAAAATATGAAGAAACTCGAGTTTTTAAATTTTTTGCTTTACCAATATAAATAATTTTATTATTAGAAAAAAATTTATAAATTCCTGGAGTTTTGGGAATTTGTTTTAAATTAAGCTCCATTCTCACGAAGATATTTTTTTGTATAAATCTTTCCTGATCTCACGCCAAATTGATCAAAAGGATTAATTTGTAGCATTACTGAAGTTATAAATGTTCTGTGCTCCCAAGTTGCAATTAAATATCCTAAAGTAAAAGGATCTAATTTCTTTAGTAAAAACAGATTTACAGGAACATCTCCATTTATTTTTTCTGATTCTTGCAATAAATCATCAGCTCCAGAAGACAATAATTTTGCCTGAGTAATAGCCTGAGCATAAGCTAGACTACTTGGATCCTCCTGAACGGCAAGAATATCTGCACAAATATTTTGTGTGCCCTGATGAAGTAATTGAAAATATGAATGTTGGGCTGTAGGTCCATAGCCTCCAAATATTATTTGACCAGTCGCTTTGAATTCAGAATTCTTGTTTGGTTGCTTTCCTAAAGACTCCATCTCAAGTTGCTGAACATAATCTGCAAATGATCTTAATCTCCAGCTATATGATAAAACTGCTCTAGTTTTCTTGCTTTTAACATTGTTGAGCCAGATATCTGAGAAAGACAATCTTTTTAAAAATCCTAAATAATCTTGGTCTTTGACGAGATCTTTGTCAGCTCTAGCCCCACCTTCAAGAAAGCTTTCAAAGGCAGAGTCGCCCATTTTTATATTGGCTGGATATGATGCACAAGACCATATTGAATATCTTCCACCTATTTCAGGTTCTAATTCAATAATTTTAAGAAAATTATATTGCTCTGCTGCTTTAGGGTTTGCAGTAATGGCAGCAAAATTCTTTGGATCTCCAGACCACTCTAATGCATATTTTAAACTTTCAAGAGTCTCATCGGTAGTAAATGATTTTGAGACAACAAAGAAAAATGTTTTTTCTTTTATTAAATCAAAGTTATTTAATTTAAACCTAATTTCTTCAGGATCTGATCCCGTAATAAATATTGGATCTCTAGGAGTTTCATTAGTAGAATCTACATCTCTTTTATTTAAATTAATATTAAAACATTCTGTTAATAATTTTGTGCCCTCGAACGAACCACCAATACCAAGAACAACAATCTCCCATCCCAAATCTGAATTAATCCTTGAATCTATAAGATCCATGCTCTTTGGATAATGCTTCTTTAAGTTTCTTACTTGACTATGAATGGCTGATTGATCCTCTGATAAATTGACTTTTTCACCATTCAAAAGATCGTCTATTTGTTTAGAAAGGTTAAGTTTTTTAGCCGTTAAATCAAATTCCTGAAATAACTTTTCTGAAAAATCATTCATATAAGCTTCATAACTCAATATGTCATTTTCAAAGGTTTTAAAATCTACAAAAAGTTTTTTATTCATTTGATTTGTTCGCTCAAATCATTTAATGATTTAGAAATATTATTTGATTCTGTAATAGGTCTTCCAATGACTATGAAATCTGCGCCTAATTCAATTGCTTGTTTTGGAGTCATAATCCTTCTTTGATCATCATCAGATGGCGTGAACCGAATGCCTGGTGTTATAGATAAAAGCGAACTTCTTGGAGTTACTAAATGAAGCTCATGGGGAGAGCAAACAATCCCGTCAATACGAGCCTCTTCAGCTAAATCAAGCATTGCTTTTACTTGATCTTGAGCTTCTCTTCTAAAAATATAGTTTGTATCCTCATCAGACAGACTAGTTAAAACAGTAACGCCAAAGATTTTAATTTCTATATCTTTAACTACCTGCATCGCAGCTTGCATCATCTTGATACCTCCAGAAGTATGAATGGTTAGCATTTTGATAGGCAAGGTTATTAAACCCTCTATAGATTTTTGAACTGTATTAGGAATGTCATGAAGTTTCAGGTCTAAAAATATTTCAAAGCCCTTACCATGAGCTAGATATATAAATTCTTTTCCCAAAGAATTAAATGTAATACTTCCTATTTTTATCATGCATAAGGATGGATTTAACTGTTCTAAGATATGGGATGCTTGATCATACTCATATGAATCAATTGCAATAATAATTTTGGAATTAGCCATCTGAATTTAATAATTTTTTTGACGATTTGAAATGCATAGAAGCAGTTTCCCCCAAATATCCAATTTCCTTAGTCTTAGGATTCATAAATCTTCTTGGTCTAATATATTTTTTTGAAAAAACTCCAAAGCCTCGAATTTCTATATTTTTACCTAAAGCAACATTAATAGTGATATCAGAAATTAAATTCTCAATACATAAAAGCACAATAGATTCTGGCATATCTAATTTTTTAGAAATTGAAAAAGCTAAATCAGATTTATTAAAATTAACTATTTTGTTCATTAAAGATCACTTAATTCAACATATTCTTTGTCTTTTTTGCTGGTGCAAATTTTACCTTTTCTATAGATGGTATTGGAAAACTTTCTTTTGTTTTCGGGTTACGACCAATCCTTGGCTTAGTATAAAACTTAATAAAAGTACCAAATCCTGAAATTTTTACTTTTGAATTTTTATTCAGGGCTTTAGCTAAAGAAATAAAAAATTCATCTACAAAAACTGAAGACTCTTCTTTAGAAAGATTTACTTCCTCTTTTAAAGAATAAGATAAATCTTTTTTAGTAATGTTCATAACATTTCCATTTAAATCATTTCTCAATAATACAGAAAAATCTAAATGATGGTTAAATCAGGAGTTTATCTTATTGCAAGAAAGTTTACTAATAAAGATAAGTAACCCTTATAGGTAAGAACAACTACGCGCTTAATTTTAATGAAATTCGTTCTCGTTCAGCATCAATACCAAAGATAATGCATGATAGTTTGTCACCTTTTTTGAAATTTTGTATTGCTTCTGTTGGGTCTTCATCTTCAGTTACATCAGATAAATGAATTAATCCATCTATATCACCTTCAAGACCAACAAAAATACCAAAGTCTGTGACTGATTTAATATTTCCTTCTACAGAATCACCTAAACTATATTTATTAGAAAATTCTGTCCACGGATTTGGTTTTGTTTGTTTTAGCCCAAGAGAAATTCTTCTCTTGTCATGGTCTATTTCTAAAACCATAACTTTAATTTTTTCTTCTAAATCCACTACCTTTGAAGGATGAATGTTTTTATTTGTCCAATCCAATTCAGATAAATGGATAAGCCCTTCCACGCCCTGCTCTAATTCAGCAAAACATCCATAATCGGTTATATTGGATACAATTGCTTCATAGATGCCGCCTACTGAGTATTTGCCTTCGATAGTTTCCCATGGGTCGTTCTGAATTTGTTTTAATCCCAATGAAACTCTTAGTTTCTCTTTATCAAAACTTAAAATCTTGACATCAATCTCTTCACCTAGACTTAAAACTTCTGAGGGATGGGTAACTCTTGACCATGAAATATCAGTAATGTGAAGCAATCCATCTAGCCCTCCAAGATCAACAAAAGCTCCATAATCAGTAAGATTTTTAACAACCCCTTTTACAATTTGACCTTCATCAAGGTTTTTGAGTAACTCAACTTTTTCAGCTGAATTTTTCTTTTCTAGCACCGCTTTTCTAGACAAAACAACATTATTTCTCTTGTAATCAAGCTTAATAACTTTGAAATCCTGAACAGTGTTTTCAATTTCTGGCGCTTCTTTCACTGGCCTTACATCTACCAATGAACCTGGTAAAAAAGCTTTCACAACATCAACTTCAATTGAATAACCACCCTTAACTCTTGTTAGAACTTTGCCCTCAACAAATTCACCTGTTTCTAATGCTTCTTCAAGTTTTTTCCAAGTCCCAATCTTTCTAGCTTTCTCTCTTGAGATTCTTGTTTCACCATAGCCATCTTCAACAGCTTCTAAAGCCACCTGGACTTCATCTCCGGCTTTAATTTCAACTTTACCATCATTATTTCGGAACTCATCTAGCGATATAACGCCCTCTGATTTAAGACCAACATGAACAGTTACCCATTCTTTATCTACATCAAGAACAACGCCTGTAACAATTGATCCAGGCTGCATTTCTAATGTACTTAGACTGTCATTTAATAGCGTGGCAAAATTTTCTGACATATTTTTTAACTTTCCGCTGTTTGTATTCTATATATCCCTAAAGCTTTTTTTAGTACTTCTTGAGGAGTCAGATTAGTTGAATCAAGTTCTATAGAATCTTCAGCAGCAATTAAAGGAGAAATCTCTCTTGCTTGATCTGCCTTATCTCTTAATCTAATGTCTTCAATTAGATCGCGCATATTAACGTCTTGATTGCTTTTCTGCAACTCTAAGAGCCTTCTCTTCGCTCTTATTTCAACATCGGCATTTAAAAATATTTTAGTTGCCGCATCTGGAAAAACCACAGTTCCCATATCTCTTCCATCTGCCACCAAACCATTCTCATTGATAAGATTTCTTTGAAAAGTTATTAAATTATCTCTTGTTTCTTTTTCGCTGCTTATTTTTGAGGCTGATTTAGCAACTTTCTCATCTCTTAAAAAAGATGTAATTTCATTTTTATCTTCAAAGACCTTCATTTCGCCCAAGACATTTTCTATAAGTAATTCAGAAAAAAAATTTACTGCATCTGAATGATTGCCTGTTTGGATAAAGCTATATGAATAAGCTCTATAGAGCAACCCGCTATCCAAAAGCAGAAAATTTAGTTCACGTGCAAGGCTCTTAGCTAGAGACCCTTTCCCAGATGCAGATGGACCATCAATCGTTATAATTTTGTTATTTTTCAATTTGATATCCAAGAGATGATGTTAATTCAATAAAATTTGGAAACGATGTAAAAATATTCATACATTTTGTGACTGTTATAGGTTTATTGCATTTTAGTCCTGCAATTAAAAAACTCATAGCAATTCTATGGTCGTCATATGAATCTATTGAAATTGGATTTGATAAAATTAATGATGCAGGGTTTCCATAAATTTTAATTCCGTCATCAAAATTTTTATACTTAACTCCAAGCTTGTTAAAACCAGCAGAAATAGCCTTCAAACGATCTGATTCTTTAACTCTCAACTCGGATGCATCTCTAATTATGGTCTCTCCTTCTGCAAAAGCAGCAGCAATAGAAATTATAGGAATTTCATCAATAATATTAGGGATAATACTGCCTCTGAGCTCCACACCTTTGAGGTGAGACTCATGAACAACTATATCTGCAAGAGGTTCTCCAGATTCAACCCTAAGATTAGTTATATGAATGTTTGCTCCCATTTGGTCTAGAACTTTCAATATCCCAGTTCTAGTAGAATTCATTCCAACATCTAAAATTTTAAGTTTTTTCGACTTAGATATTAGAGCACCCACAATTAAAAAAGAAGCTGATGAGATATCTCCCACAACTTGATAGTCTTTGGCATGCAAAGACGATCCTTCTTTAAGGTGAATAACATTTTTACCTTCAATAGAATTGATCTCAAGCTTAGCTCCAAAGTTTTTTAGCATTCTCTCAGTGTGATCTCTAGTCTGGATTGGTTCTATTACAGTTACAGAATTTCCTGACGCTAATCCTGCCAATAAAATGCATGATTTAACTTGCGCGCTTGCAATGGGCAATTCATAAATAAAGCTTCTTTTTAATTTTGATGGGAAAATTTTAATGGGTAACATCTCATTTAAAGACTCCATACTTACCCCCATTTTTATCAAAGGTTTAATTACTCGACCCATCGGTCTACTAGATAAAGATGTATCACCTTGAAAAGATAACTCAAGACCTAGACCAGAAGTCATTCCAAGCATTAACCTTAAACCTGTTCCAGAATTTCCTAGATCTAAAGGTTTCTTTGAATTTATGAATGGTTTCTTTCTTTTTTTGATTCTAATAATTCCTTTCTTATCAATCTCTATATCTGCTCCAATCTGATTAAGAGATGACAAAGTGCACAAAGGATCATCAGCATGAAGAAAACCTCTAATTTTCATTTGATCATTAATCAAAGAAGCAATCATAAGAACTCTTTGAGAAATTGATTTATCTCCAGGGCAGTTTGCAACTCCGTGCAATGAACAATTTGGGGTTGATGTTATATTCAATAGTTTTCTTCTTTAAAATTTTTTAAATCCAATAATAAAGCCTCAATCTCTTGATTATCTTTATTAATCTTAAATTTAAGAATATCTAGATTTTCTTCTAAAGCATCAATAGCTGAAATAATATTTTCTTTATTCAAAGTAAAAATATCTGCCCACATTTCAGAAGACGAAGATGCAAGCCTTAAAAATTCACCTAGGCCTCCTCCAGAAAATTTTGATATATCTGTTTGATCAAGATTCTTTAATGTCATAAGTAAGGCATATGAAACAACATGAGGTAAATGGCTTGAATGTGCAAAAACATAATCATGAACATTGCTTTCAAGGTTAAATATTCGAGCATTCATGCTCTTCCATAGATTTCGGACCTTTTCTATATGCTTACTTAAAACTGACTGACTATAAGAAAGGATTACCTCTTTATTCTTAAACAAGCCTTTCAACGAATTTTCTTGGCCAGATAGATGAGATCCAGCAATCGGATGAGACAAAACTATATTGTTTGGATATTTAAATTCTAAAAGAATTTCCTCTAAAGCAGATTTAGTACTGGAAGTATCGGTAATAGTAATATTTGAATTAAATAAAAAGCTTAATGCTCCTAGGATCTCAAGAGAAGCTCTTGGAGGGGTTGCAATGATAACTAAAGAATCATTATATTTTTCTATAGTCAGCTCATCTAAGTTGTCTATAAATCCATTAATAGTTTTATTGGCTAAAGCATTTTCTATACTGTGATGATTCTTATCAAATGCAAGTATATTGATATCTTTGATCTCACTGAGCTCCTTTGCAATTGAACCGCCTATTAAACCAAGACCTATTATTACGATATTCATAATAATTCTTCCAATGCTTTGAGAAATCTTGAATTATCTTTTTTATTCCCAATAGTAACCCTAAGAAAATCTGGCATATCATATACATCAATTGGCCTAACAATGATCCCTCTTTCCAGTAACTTTTTAAACATCTCTTGACCTACAAAGGGTCCTTTAAAGGATATAAAATTAGCGACCGAAGGAATACACTCCATACCCAGATTTGTCAATTTATCAAAAAGCTTATTGCCTTCTAGTGAATTAAGTTTGACACTTTGTTCTATGTGTTGTGCATCACATATGGCAACGCGAGCTAATTCCTGAGCTAATGAATTAACATTAAATGGTTGTCTTATTCTATTGAGAACTTCTATTAATGCTGAGTTAGCTATTCCATAACCAATACGAATACTAGCTAAGCCTTGAATCTTAGAAAATGTCTTTGTGACAACCAAATTTTGAAATTCTTTTAGAAGAGCTAAGGGATCAACATAATCATTCTTGGTAACATATTCAAAATAAGCACAATCTAAAACAACTAATACTGAAGAAGGTATATCTCTAAGCAATTTATAAACTTCATCATGAGAATTATATGTTCCTGTAGGGTTGTTAGGATTAGCAATGAAGATAACTGTTGTATTTTCTTCAAGATAGGTTGGAAATTTCTTAAGTTGATGCCCCCATTTCTCTGTTGGAACCTCTATTAATTTCGCGCCTGTTGCTTGTGAGACAATTTTATAAATAGCAAATGCATGACAGGAAACCATTGAAGAAGTTTGAGGATTTAAAAATGCCCTAGCTACCAATTCAAGGATTTCATTTGAGCCATTTCCAAGAATAATATTTTCATCTAATAGACCCTCATGATCAGCTATCACTTCTTTAAGCTTGGAACCATTCCCGTCAGGATAAAGATGTAATTCATGCTTATTATTCTCAAGAATCTCTAAAGCTTTTGGAGAAGCGCCTAATGGATTTTCATTGCTAGCAAGTTTAACTACTTCTGAGTGTCCATATTTTAACATTACCTCATCAATGGTCTTGCCCGGCTCATATGGATGTAAACCCTTAATCCCAGGATTAAGATTTTGAAGAATGTCTGAAATCATTGTTCTGTTGGATATGAGCCTAAAATTCTTATAAAAGCTCCTGACTTTTTAAGATCATTGATAACATGTTTAAGCTTAGTATCATTCTGATGACCATCACTATCTATAAAAAAATTATGTGTTTTGATTGATTCCCTTGAAGGTCTTGTCTCAATTCTACTTAAATTAATTTTTCTTTTTTGAAATGGTTTAAGTAAATCTACTAAGGCACCTGGTTTATTTTCAGTCTGAATTAAAAATGAAGTTTTATCCTTCGAGCTCTTTTCCACAACTAGATTCCCTATAACTAAAAACCTTGTTTGATTATTAGTGAAATCCTCTATGTCTTTATGATGTTGATAAAGTTTGTATCGCTTGATAGCTAGCGAGCTAACTATACATAAACTATTCTTATTTTTTTTAGCAAATTTAGCTGCTTCAGAAGTACTAGATGTTAGTTTTCGTTTCACATGAGGTAAATTTGTATCAAGCCATGTGCTACATTGCCCGAGAGCTTGAGGATGAGAAGCAACAACTTTAGCATCTGATAAATTGATTTTTTTTACAGAAGCTAATTGATGGTGAATAGGCAAATAGGTTTCTCCACATATATTTAATTCTTCATCTGCCAAACCATTCAACGTTGCATTTACAACCCCTTCAGAGGAGTTTTCAACTGGTACAAGACCAAAATTTGCTGCTCCAGTTCTTACCTGATGGAAAACATCCTCTATTGTTGGTCTTGGATCTTTTAAAACAGAAGAACCAAAATGCTTAATTAAAGCCGCTTCCGAATAGGTGCCTTCTGGCCCTAAATATGCAACAGTAAGCTGTTCTTCTAAAAATAAACAAGCTGATATAATTTCTTTAAATATGTGCTTAACTTTATCATCAGGAATTACACCATCACTAAGTTTGACCACATTACGTAAAATCTCTACTTCACGATCAGGTTTATATAATGATGAGTTTGAGGTAACTAAACTCTTTAATTCTCCAACTTTTTGAGCAAGAGACCCTCTTTTTTGAATTAGTTCTATAAGCTGATGATCAATGGCATCAATTTTATCTCTAATAATTTTTATCTTATTCTTTTTCACTTGTCTATCTATGCTTGGATTCAAACTCCTCCATAAAGCTTATTAATGCATCTACAGCATCTTGTGGGATCGCATTATAGATGCTTGCTCGCATTCCTCCAACTGATCGATGGCCTTTTAAGTTTAATAAGCCTGCATTATAAGACGCTTGTAGGAATTCAACATCTAAATCTGAATTATTTAAAATAAATGGGATATTCATTTTAGACCTATTATCTTTTGAGACTGGATTAAAGTACAAATCAGACTGATCTATATATTCGTATAAGGTCTTTGCTTTTGTATTATTAATTTTAGCAATTGCCTCTAAACCACCTAATGATTTTAACCAAGCAAAAACTTTCCCTGACATATACCATGCAAAAGTTGGGGGTGTATTAAGCATAGAGTCTGCATTTGCATGCTCTGAGTATTGAAGCATGGCAGGCAGATCAGTATGGGCAGTATCTAATAATTCTTGTTTAATAATACAAACGGTTAGTCCTGCTGGACCAATATTTTTTTGAGCGCCAGCATAAATCATTGAGAATTTTGATACATCAATAGGCTCACTAAGAACTACAGATGACATATCTGCTATAAGAGGTGATTTACTCTTCGGTGGCTGATGTAATGCTATTCCTTGAATTGTTTCATTAGCAACATAATGAAAATATGCAGCATCTTCGGATTCATCAAAATTTTCTTGGCTAGGCGCCTCGGTAAAATTACATGCTTCAGAACTTGCTGCAATATTTACTGCTGTGATTTTAGAAGCCTCATTTATAGCTTTTTTAGACCAAGTACCTGTTAAAAGATAATCTGCAATTTTTTGATCAGCAAAGTTCATGGGAATCATTGAAAACTGAAGAGTTGCTCCTCCTTGAAGAAAAAGCACTTGATAATTATTTGGGATATTTAATAGATCAATTAAATCTTGACGAGCTTTATTTGCTAAAGATTTATATTCTGAGGAACGATGGCTCATCTCCATAATTGACATACCTGAATCTTTCCATTCTAAGAGCTCTGCTTGAGCCTCAGAGAGTACTTCTTCAGGAATAGCAGCCGGTCCAGCAGAAAAATTCCACTTTCTCATTAATCTACCTCTTCTTCAGGGGGAATCCTAACCCCCTCAATCAACTTTTCTCCTTCTTTAGGGGTTATCACTTTTACACCTTGTGTATTCCTTCCTAGAACGGGGATCTGACTTATTGCAGTTCTTATAAGTGTCCCTTTATCACTGATTAACATAACTCCATCATCTTCATTAACAGCAACAGCTGAAACCATATTACCATTTCTCTCACTTGTTTTAAGAGCTATTACACCCTGCCCACCTCTATTATAAGTAGGGAAATCTTCAAACTTAGTTTTCTTACCAAATCCATTTTCAGATAAACATAAAATTGTCTTATTCTGCTCGCCAATAAGTAAAGAAATAACTTTCATACCCTCTTTAAGCCTGATTCCTCTTACACCTCTAGCAATTCTTCCCATTGGGCGAACCCTAGATTCATGAAATCTTATTAACTTTCCAGATGAAGAAGAAAGTAAAATATCATTATCACCATCTGTTATAACTGTTCCCACCAACTTATCATCATCATCTAACCTAATTGCCTTGATACCGGATTTATATTTTTTATGAAATAAATTTAAATTTGTTTTTTTTACAACTCCATTACGGGTTGCCATAAAGACATATTTATCTTCAGTAAATTTATCTACAGGCAAAATTTGTGTAACAGTCTCATCATCATCTAGCTTTAACATATTAACCAACGGTCTGCCTTTAGATGTTCTACTAGCAACTGGAACTTCATAAACCTTAAGCCAAAATACTTTACCCTTAGTAGTGAAACATAAAAGCTGGCTATGAGAACTCAAAACATATAAATTCTGAATTAAATCTTCTTCCTTTACAGATGCTCCAGCCTTTCCCACACCACCACGTCGCTGCTCTCTATACTCATCAAGTGGTTGAGTTTTTGCGTAGCCACTTCTAGATAAAGTTAAAACACGGATTTCTTCCGGAATTAAATCTTCATTTGAAATGTCATGACGAGTATCGTTTATATTTGTTTTTCTTTCATCTCCAAAATTTTCTCTAACTTGAATCAACTCATCTTTGATTAAAGTCAACATCGTTTGTTTATCATCTAATATTTTCTGAAGCTCTAAGATTGCTTCTAATATTTCATCAAACTCATCTGATAATTTTTCTTGCTCTAAGCCAGTTAATCTAGCTAATCTAAGCTCAAGAATTGATTTAGCCTGATCAGGAGACAGTTTGTAATTTTTTCCTTTAATTCCATAATCCTTTGAAAGATTTTTTGGTTTGCAAACATCTTTCCCAGCTTTTTTTAGTATTGCCTCAATAGGTCCTGCCTTCCAAGATTTCTTACATAGCTCAACGACAGCAATCTTTGGATCTTTTGATTTCTTGATTATAGTAATCACAGAATCAATATTGGCTATTGCTACCATCAAACCCTCTACGATATGACCTCTTTCCTTAGCTTTTTTTAAATCAAATTTTGTTCTTTTGGTGACTACGTCTTTTCGATGTTTAATAAACTCTTGTAATATCTCTTTAATATTCAAAACACGTGGTTGGCCACCTACTAAAACAGTGAAATTAATTCCAAACGATTGCTCTAACTGCGACTGAGCAAATAAATTATTCTCTAAAACCTCAACTGATTCTCCCTTTTTTACCTCTATAACTACTCGCAAACCATCTTTATCAGATTCGTCTCTAATCTCACTAATACCATCAATTTTTTTCTCTTTCACGAGTTCAGCAATTTTTTCAAGCATCCTTGCTTTATTAACCATATAAGGTATTTCATTGATAATAAGAGAGCTTTTACCAGACTTATCTTCTTCAGTTGCAGTTTTGGCACGAACATGAATAATTCCTCTCCCTGTCTTGTATCCTTCATATATCCCAATTCGACCATCAATTGTTCCTCCAGTTGGAAAATCAGGCCCTTTAATAACTTGAATAATTTGATCAATACTTGCCTTGGGGTTATCTAATAACAATAAACAACCATTGAGAACTTCAGTAAGATTATGGGGAGGGACATTTGTAGCCATCCCAACTGCTATACCAGATGAGCCATTAACCAAGAGTGTTGGGATTCTTGTCGGCATAACATCTGGAATTTGTTCTGTTCCATCATAATTTGGTGAAAAACTGACAGTATCTTTTTCTATGTCATTTAAAATCATGTCGGTTATTTTTGCCATTCTAACTTCGGTATATCTCATGGCGGCTGGTGAATCACCATCAATAGAACCAAAATTTCCCTGTCCTTCAACCAGGGGATATCTCATAGAAAAATCTTGAGCCAACCTGACCATTGCTTCATACACAGCAGAATCACTGTGAGGATGATATTTACCTATTACATCCCCAACGACTCTGGCAGATTTTTTGTATGATTGTCGATATGTATTTCTGAGAATATGTTGAGCGTATAGAATCCTTCTATGAACTGGTTTTAAACCATCTCTAACATCAGGTAAAGCTCTACCATGAATAACGCTCATGGCATAACTTAAATATGAGGTTTTTAACTCATCTTCAATATTTATTGGTAGGATTTCTTTGGCGAAATCGGTCATTTATATAGCCTAAAAACGTTATTTTTAATATGTAGAAAAATCTCTTATTTAAGGCTATATTTTAGCATAATTCAGGGTTTTTTTAGTCTTTAAATTCCGAGACAATTTGACTAATAGACTCCTTTGCGTCTCCAAATAACATTCTAGTATTTTCTTTAAAAAATAAGGGATTTTGAACGCCAGCAAAACCCGATGACATTGATCTTTTAAGTACAAAAACTGTTTTTGCCTTATGGGTTTCTATTATTGGCATCCCGTAAATAGGACTTCCCTCCTCTTCAGTTGCAGATGGGTTCACCACATCATTTGCCCCGATTACCATTGCAACGTCAATTGAATCCATTGATGGGTTAACATCATCAGGTTCAGCGAGAAGATCATAAGAAACATTTGCTTCAGCTAACAACACATTCATATGCCCAGGCATTCTTCCCGCAACAGGATGAATTCCATATTTAACCTCTGTCCCATTTGCTTCTAAGAGTTCTCCCATTTCTCTAACTACATGCTGAGCTTGCGCCACAGCCATACCATAACCTGGAACAACTAACACAGATGATGCATTTTCTAAGATTAAGTATGCATCATCTGCTGAAATTGGCTTAACCTCTCCCTGTTCCTCAGAAAAAGATGAGGAGGAGGAAGTTGATGCATAACCAACGAATAAAATATTACCAATGGTTCTATTCATTGCCTTGGCCATAATAATTGTAAGTATTAAACCACTAGCACCAACTAATGAACCTGCAACAATAAGAACATTATTCAGAAGCAATAATCCTGCAAAAGCTGCAGCAATGCCAGAAAAAGAATTTAATAAAGAAATAACTACTGGCATATCGCCACCTCCAATAGGCATTACAAAACCCAGTCCTGCTATTAAAGTTAATCCTAGAAAAATAAAGAAATAAGAAGAAAATTGGGGTATGAACTGAGATATAAATGGTTCACAAATAACATAAAGTAAAGCAGGAAAACTTAAATAAAAAAAAGATATCAAAATATTTGTAATCCATGACCCTTTTCCAAGCTTCAATATCTCTGAAAGCTTTCCATATGCAACCAATGATCCGGCAAAAGTTATTCCACCAATATAAACCGTTAACATTATCAAAACATGTTGAAAGAAACTGTTATTTGGAGAATTAAATTGAGACCATGCAATCAAGAAAGTTGCTAAACCTCCAAACCCATTAAATAAAGCAACCATTTCTGGAATTGCTGTCATCTTAACTTTTATAGCTATTAAGGATCCTATAAATCCACCAAGTAATATTCCTGAAATTATAATTTTTATATCAATGCCTAAGTTAAGACACGTGATACCAACCGCTAAAAACATCGCTATGGCTGATAAATAATTCCCCCTAACAGCAGTAGCTTCTTTCCCAAGCATTTTGATACCAAAAATAAAAAGAATAGAAGATGCAATATAAACAATATTTTGTATCGCGCTTACGTTAGTAATCGAATCCATAAAATTACTTCTTCTTAAACATGCTAAGCATTCTATTGGTAACCAGATAGCCTCCAAAAACATTAATGGAAGCAAATAGAATTGCTCCAAATGCTAAGATAGTTTGAGTTTGATCTTCTGAAGAAAGCATTAAAGCACCTACTAATGCAATTCCAGATATTGCATTTGCACCTGACATAAGAGGAGTATGAAGGGTGCTTGGAACTTTTGATATAAGCTCAAGACCAAGAAATATAGATAGAAGCAATACAAATCCTAATAAAACATATATTTCCATTATATAAACCTCTCATTTTTAATTTCACCATCATAAACCAACACACTGTTTTGAATAATTTCATCTTCAAAGTCAAAGTTTATAGACCCTAATTCAAGATTATAAAAGTCTGTAATCCAATTAATAATATTATTGGAAAGAGAAAATGAGGCATGATTTGAAACCTTTGAAGACAGATTTGAAATACCAACAATTTTAACTCCATTCATATCAATAACTTCATCGACTTGTGAGCCCTCAACATTACCACCAGTCTCTACAGCCATATCTAAAATTACACTTCCAGGTTTCATTTTTCTAATTGTGTCTCTATCAATTATTTTTGGAGCAGGTCTCCCAAAAATTTGTGCAGTTGTAATAACTATATTTGATCTTTCACAAACTAAACTTTGTAATTCTTTTTGCTTTTCAATTTGTTCAGAAGTCAGTTCTTTTGCATAACCCTGGTCAGTTTCACCCGTTTCACCTAAATCAATTTTTACAAACTTGGCACCCAAAGACTTAACCTGTTCCTCAACTATATCTCTTGTATCGAACGCTTCTACTCTTGCCCCTAGCCTCTTTGCTGTAGCTATAGCTTGTAATCCTGCTACCCCAACTCCAATAACAAACACCTTGGCTGGTTTAAGAGTTCCAGCAGCGGTCATCATCATTGGAAACGATGAATTTAAATATCTTGCAGCTTCCAATACTGCAGCATAACCAGCAAGATTAGCTTGTGAACTCAATACATCCATTTTCTGAGCTCTTGTAATTCTTGGAATAAACTCCATGCTAACTGCATTTACATTTGCTTTAGCTAATAGCTTTAATTCATCTTGTGCATAAAAAGGATTTAACATACCAATGACTGAACTCCCGACTTGAATTAGACCTACATCTTCACGATTCAAGGGAGAGGGAGTAATTATCATATTAGATGTCGATAAGCACTCTTCTCTAGATGACGATATTAATCCTAGATTAATAAGCTCTTCATCGGACACATTAATCCCTGCACAAATTCCAGTTTCAAATTTAACTGAAATGCCTTCCAACTCAGTTAATCTTGATATTGTTTCTGGATGAATAACTGATCGAAGGTCTTTTAAGTCAGAAGGTTTTAATGCTGATATGATCATAGAAAATATTGTATGTCAGTTTCTTTATATTCAGAATTTTATAAATTTAAACTAACTCCCCCATCAACAGTAATGATCTGACCTGTAACAAGGCTAGAGTTATCAATCAGACTAAATATCACTTCAGAAATTGATTCAGGAGTACAAGTTTTTTTTAAAGGGGCTGTATTTTCTATATGACTCTTTGTGGCTTCATACACCTCATGACCCATGCCATTTTTTAACCATTCACCTTCTATAAAACCAGGGCAAATTGCATTTACTCTAATGGGGCCAAGGTTTCTAGCCATAGATAAAGTCATTGTATTCAAAGCCCCTTTTGAAGAAGCGTAAGCAATAGAGCTACCAATTCCCTTAATTCCTGCAATTGAAGAAATATTTACAATACTAGGATTATTACTTTTTAATAAAAAAAATTTTGCTGCTTTCACCATTTGGAATGGCCCTATAAGATTCACTAAATAAATACTTTGAAAGTCTTCAGCATTTAATAAATCAAGATTGGAATGATCCCATGCAAATTTTGTTGTACCCGCATTATTCACTAAAGCATCTATTCTTCCCCATTTTTTAATCGCAGCATCAATTGTATTAATGCAATCATCATTGCTTGCTACGTCTGCTTTCATTGCAATTACTTCTGAAGATTCAGACGTGCATTCTTGAGCAACAATATTGGCATCTTCTATAGATGAAGAGCAAGTAATAACAACATTCCAACCTTTAGAAGAAAGATTTTTAGCTGTCGCTGCACCAACTCCTCTGCTACCACCTGTAACTATTGCAACTGGATTATCTGACATAACTAACACTCCATGGTATAAAAATATTAACTATTCTTGCATGCAATGATGTAATCTTCCACTTTTAGAAAATAAACATTGTATGAAACAAAATATTGATCAAAATGAAGTAAATAAATTTGAAGCTATTGCAGAGAGTTGGTGGGATCCATTGGGAGATTTTAAACCTCTACATGTGATTAATCCTGTAAGGGCAAATTATATTAACAATAAAGCTCCATTAAATGGGTTGAAAGCTTTAGATGTGGGCTGTGGTGGTGGCCTGTTAGCGGAAGCCCTAGATTCAAGAGGTGCACAAGTTACTGCAATTGATGTATCCGAAGCAAATATAGAGATAGCTAAATTACATGCAAAGAAAGAAAAAAAAGAAATAAATTATCAACACATTACAGTTGAAGAATTAGCCAATATTAACATTGAGCATTTTGATGTTGTTACATGTTTAGAGGTAGTTGAACATGTTCCTGATCCTAGCAAACTAATTTTATCTTGTGTACAGCTATTAAAACCTAAAGGTCAATTATTCCTATCTACCTTGAATAGAAACCCTAGATCCTTTATTACAGCTATATTAGGTGCAGAATATATTTTTAATATTCTGCCTAAAGGCACTCACGAATGGAATAAATTTATTAAGCCTTCAGAATTAGAAAAATACATGCGCTTAGCAGGGGTAAAGTTAGTAGAAAGCAAGGGTATGTCTTATAACCCTATTTTGCACACCGCTAATCTCAATGATGATTTGGGGGTAAATTACATAATGCATGGAACTAAAAATGCCTAAAGGAGTCCTATTTGATCTAGATGGAACCCTTCTAGATTCAGCGCCTGATTTTATAGTAAGTTTAAATAATTTATTAAAAAAATATGGAAAACCCAAATTAGACTCAGAAATTATTCGTACAAATGTTTCTGATGGAAGTTGGAAGTTAATTAGTTTGGGTTTTCAAATTGAGAGATCCCATAAAGATTGCAAAAAATTAAGAGAGGAATTATTAAATGAGTATGAAAGAAACTTACTGGCCTATGGAGGGGTTTTTGACGGAGTATCAGACATACTTGAATCATTAAAATTATCAAATATTCCTTATGGGATTGTAACAAATAAGCCTTTGAGGTTTGCTAAATCAATTATAAAAAAGGAAATAGTTTTTGAGGATTGTAAAGCTCTAATATGTTCTGATCATTTAACGAATATGAAGCCCGATCCAGAAGGTATTTTAAAGGGATGTAAAGAGCTTGGAATTCACCCTGCTGAATGTGTCTATGTAGGAGATCACATAAATGATTTAGAGGCTGGAATAAATGCAGGAACTAAAATTCTTGCTTGTTATTATGGTTATTCACTAAATCAAGGCCGTCATGCAAGACATATCATGGGAGCTAATCAACCTCGAGACCTTATTAAACTAATTGCCTCTTTATGAAAATAGATCTAGTAAATAAAACAATTCTTATTACTGGATCATCAGATGGAATTGGTAAAATGTTAGCTATAGAACTTTCTAAGCTTGGCGCTAATATTATTTTACTGGGTAGAAATCAAAAAAAATTAAATAATGTTTACGATCAATTAAATACTTCAACTTCTCTTCAAAAACATCTAATTATAGAGACTGATCTCAATACATTAAATAATATAACAGCAGATGAAATGTTTATTGCAATTAACCAAGAATTTAATGATATAGATGGTTTAATCCATAATGCTGCAATTCTTGGAACAATGACCCCTTTAAGAGATTACGACATGTCCATATGGAATCAAGTAATCCAAACCAATCTAACAGCGCCATTTCTTTTAACTAAGGCTTTATTACCAATGCTAGCTACCTCATCCTTGCCAAGAATTATTTTTACGTCTTCAGGAGTTGCAAATATAGGTAAAAGTTTTTGGGGGGCCTATTCTGTTTCAAAATTTGGACTAAAGGGTTTGGCAGAAATTTTTGCTGATGAACTTGAGTCAACATCTCCAATCAAAGTTTTTAATTTTGATCCTGGTCCTACTAGAACTAATATGAGAGCTTCAGCTTATCCAGCAGAAGATCCTAATAAAGTAAAGCCTACATTTGAATTGTTAAATTGTTATTTATGGTTTTTTAGCAAAGAAAGCATAGAAAGTAATGAAAATTATTTTGAATTCTCTGATCTATCTAAGAAAGTGAATTCCACATAAATAAACTTAAATATGTTCTCCAGGGTTTAAAAACCTCATAAAAAGATTTGTCTAGCTTGTGCTCTGGAAAAAGCTTTTCATGAGCATGTTTAATGCCAAGATCGTTAATAGGGAATATATCTGAATCACCTAAATAAAACATTCTTGCCATGTGGACCGACCATGGCCCTATTCCATAATTTGACAGTAACAGTTTTTCAAATTCTTCTTTGGGCATACTAATCAAAGCTTGCCTATCAAATTCTAATAGCTTTTTATTCTCTAAAAGACCTAATACATATCTTGTTTTAGACTGAGATAAGCCTGCTGTTTGAAGAAGCATATTAAAATCAACTAATTCATGATTTTCTTCAATAACTTTATGTACTCTTTTCCAAATTGTGTCAGCTGCTTTAGTGGAAAGTTGCTGACTTACAACAACTGAAATTAAATAATAAGTAAATGACAAAGAAGAAATTCTTATTTTTATTGGCTCAGACTTGTTCAAGTGATCTTCTAATTTATTAAAATTATTTTGTTTTGCTATTTTTAACAAGCTTCTAAAAGCTTCATTACTTTCCATATTTTTTAAGTTGCTCTATCTGAGATTCAGTTAGACGTAAGTATGTGCCTTCTTTAAGAGTAGACGGTAAAAAAATTGGGCCAATACGCACCCTCTTTAATCGACTGACTTGTAAATCTTGCGATTGAAATATCTTTCTCACTTCTCTGTTTTTCCCTGTTAGCATACAAACAGTAAACCATTGATTGGAACTTTTCTTTTCACCTATTACTATGTCAGAAAATTTATAAATCTGACCTTCAATTTTTACTCCAGACAGCATATTTTGTCTAATTTGTTCATCAAAATGTCCTCTTGCCCTTACTAAATATTCACGATCAATTTGATATGAAGGGTGCATTAATTGATGAGCCAAAGTTCCATCATTTGTAAACAGCATAAGTCCTGAGGTATTAATATCTAATCTACCAACAGCAATCCATTCAGGCTCATCATTAGTGTTGGGTAAAAAATCAAAAACTATTTCAATCTTTTTCTCTCGTTTTCTAGAAGACAAAACTCCTGGAGGCTTATTTAACATAATTACTTTGAGTTCAGAGAACTGAAAAATAATCCTCTTTCCTTCGTAGCTTACTTCGTCGTCTTCAGAAACTTTTGCTCCCAATAAAGCAATAGATCCATTAATGGTAATTTTTCTATCTTTGATAAGTTTCTCACAGTATCTTCTTGAGCCTAGCCCTGATTGGGCTAAGAATTTCTGCAGACGCAGCATGTTCTTAACCTACTTCTAATTGATCTAAAGTCGCTTCAACTTGTAGAGCTTCTGGTAAGGCGGGTAAATCATTTATTGATTTTAGGTTAAGATCATTAAGAAATGTTTTAGTTGTCTCATATAGTACTGGTCTACCTGGAACATCTCTATAACCAACCGCTTTGATCCAATCTCTATCTAATAAAGATCTCATAATTTGGGTGCTAGCACTTACACCTCGAATCTCTTCAATATCTCCTCTAGTCACCGGTTGCTTATAGGCAATTATTGAAATTGTTTCCATTAGAGCGTTAGAAAGCTTATGTGAGCTATCATGCCAAAGAGGATATAGAAAATCACCATACTCATTTCTAATTTGTAAGCGATAACCAGATGCTACTTCTTTTAATTCAAGAGAACTAGAGATATATCGATCCTCTATTTCATTGAGGGCAACTTTAATATTAGGTAAATCTATGTCCATACTTTGAGATCCAAGTAAGGCTTTAATCTCTGATATTCTCAATGGACGTCCAGCCCCAAAGAGAATAGATTCAACAACATTTATTAAATTTTCAGGAAAATTCATTTAATGAAATCCTCGATTGACAGATTTAAGATAAAGTTGATTTGAATCTTTATTTTGAATGAGCTCAACAAGACCATCCTTAGCAAGATCTAATGATGCTAAAAGAGAAACCGCAACCCCTTGATGACCCTCTGATTTTTGAAAAATTTGAAAAAACTGAACTATATTTCTTTTTTTAAAAATAGATAGAATCAAAGCAATTCTTTCTTGAGTAGAAAGCTCTTCAAAATGTATTTGGTGATTTTCCTTAAATCTTGGTCGTGTTGATACTTTATAAAAAATATCAGTAATATCATTAGCATTAATTTCAACTTGAGGTTGTTGATCTTTAAATTTTGGCAATGCTGCTGATGCAAGAAAAAAATCTCTATCCACTCTTGGAAGATTTGAAACAGATTCTGAAACACTTTTATACCTTTGATATTCCTGTAATCTTCTAATCAATTCTGAACGCGGATCCATCTCCTCATCTTCTTCCTCAGATTGAGGAATCAACATTCTAGATTTAATATGTGCTAGCGTTGCTGCCATTACAAGATAATCAGCAGCAAGTTCAATTTTTAAAACATCCATAAATTCAATATATTGAATGTACTGATCCGTGATCTCTGAAATATCTAATTCTAGAATATCAATATCTTTTTTCTGGATCAGATAAAGCAGCACATCCATCGGACCAGAAAAATCTTCTAAATAAATTTCTAATGCTTCAGGAGGAATAAATAAATCTTCAGGTAATCGAGTTAAAGCCTCGCCTTTTAAAAGAGGAAAATCTAGTTGTGATCGAGCCTTCATAAGTTCAATTAGTACAAGATAGTGTAATTATAAGTCGTTTTTAATACAACATCTTGTGTTTTTAGATAAAAACACTGATTTAAAGGGTATGAATTAAACTAATAAAAAAACTGTCTTGATTAATTAAAAGCTACTTTTTTTACATGGTTGATTTAAGATAAGCATTTTAAAGCTAATGGATTACCAAACTGACAATACCCGAATAGTTGAGAGGTTAGATATAATCCCTCCTATCAATCTTTTAGAAGAAATGCCTATTTCTGAAAAAATTTCTAGCTTAGTTTACGGTACTAGAAATGAGATTAGTAGCATTTTACATGGTAAAGACGATAGATTATTAGTTGTATGCGGACCTTGCTCAATACACAATCCCGATTCTGCAATTGAGTATGCAACAAAACTAAAAGAGCAATATGAGTTGCTAAATAAAGATTTGCTGATAGTTATGAGAGTTTATTTTGAAAAACCTCGTACGACAGTTGGTTGGAAAGGTTTAATTAATGATCCAGATTTAAATGGAACATTTGATATAAATAAGGGTATCCGTTTATCTAGATCTCTTCTGTTAGAATTTGGCAAGATGGGTTTACCGTGTGGTACAGAGTTTTTAGATTTAATTAGTCCTCAATATATTGCCGATTTAATTTCTTGGGGAGCTATTGGAGCAAGAACTGCTGAGAGCCAAACCCATAGAGAGCTAGCATCAGGAATGTCGTGCCCCATAGGAATTAAAAATGGAACAAACGGAGCTCTAAAACCTGCAATTGATGGCATCCAAGCAGCCAATCATTCTCATGTATTTTTTTCTACAACTAAAGAAGGAAATGTATCAGTTTTTCGAACATCAGGGAATTCTGATTCACACATCATCTTGAGAGGTGGCAAAAAACCAAATTTTTCAAAAAATGATATAGAGAAAACTCTAACAGCACTTACAGAAGCAGATGTAAATAAATCAATCATGGTCGATGCTAGTCATGGAAACAGTCAAAAACAATTTAAAAAACAAATAGAGGTTATAAATGATTTAGCCGAACAAATTTCTGGGGGAAATGGCTCTTTAAGAGGTTTAATGCTGGAAAGCAATTTAGTAGAAGGAAACCAAAGTATTTCAGATAATTTAACGTATGGGCAAAGTATTACCGATGCATGTATGAATTGGTCAGATACACTAGAATGCCTTCAAGTTGTTAGTGAGGCTGTTAAAAAAAGGCGGGGTTAATTGGATAAAAAAAACTTTACTTTTTCGATTCAAGAAGCTGAAACATTAGGCGTTGAGTGCGCTACTGTACTGGCTGCTACAAAAAAAATAGATACGCTATCTTTATCAGCTCAAGAAATATCTAATCATGTAGAAAATACTCTAAGTTTTTTAAGCGCTACTCAAGTCCTAAATAATGTTAAACGCTTGATTGACTTAAAATTAATTAGATCAAAGACATCAATATCTAAAAAAAGTAACCACAAACCCAATATCTATAAATTAAAACTTCCAAGCAATAATAATACTGGTAAACGTATTCTTGAAAGCTCATGGATACCTTCTGATCATGCCTATGAAGTATTGAATATGGGCGGAGTGAATAAAAATTTTATCAACAACAAGATAGATGAATTTAAAATGTATTGGCTAGAGAAGAATCAAATGCGTGATAATTGGAATGTGCTATTTGTTGATTTTATTAGGCGTGAATGGATAAAAGAAAATTCTTCCAATAAAGGCATGCCATTTTGTATAAATAATGAATGGATGCCTACATCTGATGCCTTTGATGTTCTAGAATTAGCAAATGTATCAAAAAATGATGCGTTAAAACATTTGAAGGAGTTTATACTCTACTGGAAGGAGAATGGAACAGCCTTAAAATCTTGGAATTCAAAATTTGTAGATTTTGTTAAACGAAAAGAACTTATAGGATCGTACGAAGAAATTAATGACAAAAAAACTAAAAGACATAATGAACCCGGAGAATTTTCCAAAAAATTCAATGAAAGAACTCAAGATGAATCATGGGCAGAAAATTTCGAGCTCTGAACGTAAAGCTTTTATCAAAGCTATTGATAATCTCTTCTTAAAACTAGAGCTATCTTATCATTATCAATTCTACAAAGTTTTTGGCACAGACAAGAGATTAAAAGAAGCAAAAAGACTTTGGGCAGAAAGCTTAAAAAGATATTCTCCAACCTGTATTTATTCAGCAACAGAAACTGTTGTTAAAACAAACGACTACTTGCCAACATTAACTGAAGTTATTAAAGCTTGTGGAGAGTCAATTGATGTCTTAAACATCCCATCTACCCAAGAAGCATTTATTGAAGCACAGAAATCATCTGCTCCTAGAAAAGAATATAATTGGACTACTCCAATTATTTACTGGGCCGCAAGAGAGGTTGGATGGGATATTATCAACTCTTCCAATAACCCAAACACTTTCAAACTATTCTCAAAGGTATATGCACGCCTTGCTAATAAAATGAATGAAGGTCAGTCCTTTGATATCTCTGTTGAAGAACCTAATGCAGAAGTAAAGCCATTAGATAAAGAGCTACTTAAAAACTTAAGAAAAAAGCATAACTTATAGTATCTAAAAAGAATTTTACAAGAGAATAAACTATAATCACTTTCCTTGGTCAAATAGAGTATTGAGTAAATTAAAAAAATTATGTCAAAAAATGTAAGGATATCTTTATACATTCTTATTCCAGTCATTGGATGGATGATTTCTGGTCAATTTGTTAAGGAAAATATTACAAATGAAAGGATTGAAAAAACTCTTTCATCAGTTGTTATATCAGAAAGCTCTCCATCTTTTTTCTCTCCAAAAATTGTACTAAATGCATCAGCTACTTCTGAAAAGCGAGTTAATGTTATGGCCAAAACATCGGGTGAGGTAATGCCAAACAATGTATTACAAGGGGATTGGGTAAAAAAAGATCAAGTGCTTTGTAGATTAGGTGTTGTTGAGCTTAATAGAACTGAAGTGAAGGCACCTTTTAGAGGGTATGTGGAAAAAATTGTAAAGCCAGGCAATTTGCTTAATCGAGGAGAAATATGTGCAATTATTATTGAGTTAGATCCTTTAACTTTTGTTGCAGAAGTCCCTGAAGCTGAAATTAAAAGCATTGTTAAAGGTCAAAAAGTTTTAATTGAACTAGTAACTGGTGAGACAATTACAAGCAAATTAAGTTTTGTTTCAAAAAGCGCAACACCCGCAACTAGAAGTTTCAGAGTAGAAGCAGAAGTCGAAAACTCCAAAGGAGTAATACGTGATGGCATTACCGGAACAATGAAAATTTATACAAATAAAATTCTTGCTCACAAAATTTCACCTTCAATTCTTTTATTATCTGATAACGGAACTATAGGAGTAAAAAGTGTTAACAATAATAACATTGTAGAATTTCTTCCTATAAAAATTATTGAAGATACTAATGATGGAATTTGGGTAACTGGAATACCAAACTTAAGTAATTTAATAGTGGTTGGTCAAGGCTTTGTTGAAAATGGCCAAGAAGTTGCCGTTACAAGCTTGGCTAAATTATGACAAAAATAGTAGATTTTGCTTTATCAAAAGCAAAAACTACCCTTGCGTTAGCCTTGATGGTGATAATTGCAGGCTCATATGCAAGATCTACTATTAGTGTTGCATCTGATCCTAATATTCAACTTCCTCTTGTAAGTGTTTCAGTTTTTTTAAGTGGGGCTTCTCCAGAAGATGCATCTAGATTAATTGCTAGACCACTTGAGACTAGATTAAGAAGTGTTCCTGGTATCAAAGAATTATCATCATCTGCGCGTCTAAGTTATGCCAGAATCGTTGCAGAATTTGAAGTTGGATATGACATAGATACTGCACTTAGAGATATTAAACAAGCCGTTGAGGAAGTTAAGTTTAAGCTACCACGTGAAGCAGAAGACCCCCAAATAAGAGAGTATTCTTTTGCAATGTTTCCAGTGATGAATTTAAGCCTAATTGGATCTGCTTCTTTAAGACAAAAGGTATTTATTGCAAGAGAACTCCAAGATCGACTTGAGGCAGTTAATGAAGTTCTTGCAGCTGATCTTGAGGGCGCTCCTGAAGAAGTTCTTGAAGGAATTATAGATAAGTCCAAGATGGAAACTTACGGAATTACCCTAAGTCAATTATACAGAGCAATCTCAAATAATAATTTAATAATTCCTGGAGGAGCACAAGATACAGGATCTGGGAAATTTAATATTGAAGTACCGAGTATTTTTGAAACAGCTGAAGATGTTTACAACATACCTATAAAGGTTACACAAGATGCAGTCGTAACCTTAAGTGATATAGGAGAAATAAGGAGGACATTTAAAGATTATTCCTCATTTGCAAAGGTAAATGGAGAAGATGCTGTAACCCTCGAAATAAGATTAAGAGTAGGCGCAAATGCACTTAATGCTAAAACTAAAATAATGAAAGTTAAAGAAGAGTTTGAGAAAACTTTACCTGAAAATCTTTCAATAGTTAGAACTAATGATGAAACTGTATGGGCAGAAGTCATGGTCTCCGAACTAGAGGGCAATATTATAACTGCAATTTTTCTTGTTATGATCCTAGTGATTGCAAGTATGGGGGTTAGAGTTGGATTGATGGTAGGACTTTCAATCCCTTTTTGTTTTCTCTTGACATTTATAATTCTTAAGGTCGCAGAAATAGAATTTAATTTCTTGGTCATGATGGGGCTTTTACTTGGTTTAGGTATGCTTATTGATGGAGCAATAGTTGTAACAGAATATGCTGATAGAAAAATCTCAGAAGGGTTAGATCGATTAGAAGCCTATCGTCTAGCTTCAAAAAGAATGTTCTATCCAATACTTTCATCAACAGCAACAACGATAGCTGCATTTACACCACTTGTTTTTTGGCCAGGATTTACTGGTCAATTTATGCGTTACTTACCTATAACTGTTTTTATAGTACTGAGTGCATCGCTTGTTTACGCAATGATTATTACGCCAGTTATTGGATCAATATTTGGACAAAGAAGATCTACATTAGTATCAGGTGAAAATGAGCAAACTGGGGAAATTATTTTTGATAAAATATCAGGTTTTTATGGACCATGGTTAAGAAAATTTGTTAATAACCCTGGAGAAACCATAATTGCTGTGTTGATGGTTCTGTGGTTTTTTGGATTTGCTATGTATGGGAATTTTGGTAAAGGATCGATTTATTTTGCAGATATAGACCCTGTTGCTGCAGATATATCAATAAGAGCTAGAGGTAATTTTTCTTCACTAGAAGAAAAAGAAATAATGGAGCAAGTAGAATCTAAAATCTCTAAAATTCAAGGCATTGAAAATTTATATTTAACTACTGGAACCCAATGGTTTAATTCTGGTGGAGACACAATGGCAAGAGGATTTCTTGAAATAGTTGGGTCTGAGGGTAAAAAACTTAAAGAACGTCGTACATATACAGGCAATGAGGTCATTAGCTTGGTTCAACAAGCAACTTCTAATATTCCTGGCATTATTGTAGAAGTAACCCCAGAAGAAGGAGGACCCTCTTTTTCTTCACCTATAGAACTAGGTATTTTTGGCGATAATGAAGATCAAGTTGCAAAAGTTACTCAAACAATAGAACAATATATGCAAAATGATGTAGAGGGCTTGGTTAATATTAGGTCAACTCTTCCCTACCCATTAATTGAGTGGAGAGTTGAAGTTAATAAACAAAAAGCTGCTCAGCTTGGGGTGAGTATTGGTGATATTGGTGCGCTTGTTCAAATGCTAACTAATGGATTTAAAGTTGGAGAGTATAGGCCTGATGATTCAAAGGATGAAATTGAGATAAGGGCTAGATTTGGTAGTCAACTTAGATCATTGAGCGGAATTGAAGATCTAAGAGTCAATTCAATTAATGGTCTTATTCCAATTAGTACCTTTATTAAATTAGTGCCAGTAGAAAATCGTCAATCAGTTGTGAGAAGAAATGGAAAGTTCTTCCATGAAATAGGTGTAGCAATTGACAAAGAGAAAGCTGCAGCAGGTGGGTATAATGTTGCCGACAAAGTAAAAGAAATGGATCAATGGCTTTCTGAGCAGGATTTTGGAACAGGAATTACAACTAAATTTAGAGGCCAACAAGAAGAAACTGAGGAAGTTATTGAATTCTTAACTATTGCGGCCATAACTGCCCTTGCGTTAATGTTAATCTTACTGGTCACTCAATTTAATAGCTTTTATCAATCCTCGCTTGTTTTAAGTGCTGTCTTTATGTCAGTAGTTGGTGTATTAATTGGTCTGTTAATTAGAGGTGAGCCATTTAGTACTACCATGACAGGCATTGCAGTGGTTGCTCTGTCTGGGATTGTAGTCAATAACAATATCGTATTAATTGATACATTCAATAGGCTAAAAGGGGAATTTCCAAATTTAACAAGAGAAGATGTCATCATTAAAACTTGTAAACAAAGATTGCGTCCTATTTTGCTTACGACTGCAACAACTATCTTTGGATTAATGCCTTTAGCAATAGGTCTAAGTATTGATGTATTAGATAGAGAAATTATGGTTGGGAGTCGTGTAGTTAGTTGGTGGCAAAATTTAGCCTCCTCTATTGTTTTTGGTTTAGGCTTTAGCACAATTCTAACTTTAATTTTTACCCCAGCAGCCCTTATACTTCCCTCAAGAATTAAATCATTTTTACAAAATAGGTTTGGGTTATTTAATGCACAAGTAGAGTGATCATAAAAAAATGATAAGTTACAATAAGAAATGGTAAAAAAAGATACAACTAATTTTGAAGCATCATTAAAAAAACTAGAGAAAATTGTTCTCAAACTAGAGGATGGTGATATCAGCTTGGAAGATAGCGTAAAATCTTTTGAGGAAGGCATTGGGTTAGTAAAAGAATGTCAGAAACAATTATCAGAAGCCGAATTAAAAGTTAAAAAACTTTTGGGTAATGGTGAGTCAGTAGATCTAAAAAATTAAAAGTAAAAAATGTCTGCAACCTTTTTATCTGCATGCAAAGAAAGGGTATTTAATAAAATAAATTCTCTTCTTGTTGAAGATGATAAAGTTACATCATCTATGAAATATTCAGCATTAGCTGATAGCAAATGTATCAGAGCTGGATTAGTTTTTGCTTCCGGAAATCTCAAAAAAAATCTCAATGATTCAGCTTTAACCGATTTAGCCACCAGCATTGAGCTTATGCATACCTATTCATTAATTCATGATGACCTTCCTTCCATGGATAACGATGATATGAGACGAGGACAACCCTCAAACCATATAATTTTTCATGAAGCAACTTCTATTTTAGCTGGAGATGCTTTGCAAGCATTAGCATATGAAGTTATAGCATCCTCTAAAGATATTAAAGATAAGCAAAAGATTGAGATCATTAAAACACTCACTTCATCATGTGGACATCAAGGTATGATTTTAGGACAACAATATGACTTAGATGCTGAAAAAGATGAATACCATGACATTAAGAAAATTCACCTACTTAAAACAGCCAAGTTAATTCAAGCCGCAATCACTTTGCCATACTTGGGCTTATATGAATATAAAGATACATATAAGATACTGCAAAAGCTAGGAGAAAAACTAGGTCTAGCTTTTCAAATTATGGATGATGTCCTTGAAATATCTTCTAATTCTGAAACGCTAGGTAAAAACAACAACTCAGATATAAAAAACTCCAAAATGACCTATGTAAGCGTTTTTGGGTTAGAAGAGTCTATTCAACAAGCTGAAAAAATCTCTAATTCATGTATCAATGAAATAAAGAAAAAATTTTCTAGCAAAGAATCAAAAGAATTAATTGAATTGGCTAATTATATGGTTGCAAGAACTCATTAAAATGAAAATATTTTCAAAAATACCCACAACTATCCCGGAAACTCCTATTCTAAATAAGATTAAAAGCCCTGAAGATATAAAAAATCTTTCTCCTATTGAATTAAAAACTCTAGCAGATGATGTAAGGGCATACATGCTCTATTGTGTTGGGCAAAGTGGCGGTCATCTTGGCGGGGGTCTAGGGGTTGTAGAGCTTACTGTGGTATTGCAATATCTTTACCATACACCTGAAGATAAAATTATATGGGATGTTGGTCATCAAGCCTATCCACATAAGATCCTAACAGGAAGAAAGGATAGATTAATTAGTATTCGACAGAAAAATGGATTAGCCCCTTTTCCAAGCAGATCAGAAAGCCAATATGATGCATTTGGCGTTGGACATTCAAGCACTTCTATCAGTGCTGCCCTTGGAATGGCAATTGCAAATAAAGAAACAAATAAAAAAGTAGTAGCTGTAATTGGCGATGGCGCAATGACTGCTGGAATTGCTTTTGAGGGCTTAGCTCATACCGGTCACATTAAACCAAATATGCTTATTATCTTAAATGATAACGATATGTCTATTTCAGAAAATGTTGGAGGATTAAATAATTATTTCTCAAGAATATGGGCTTCAAAACTATATAAAGGCATTAGGAAAAGTGGTAAAAGTTTTTTAGAGAATTTACCTCAAGCTCATCATATTGCTAGAAAAGTTGAAACTCAAATGAAAGCAATGGTTGCTCCTGGGAGTATTTTTGAGGAATTAGGGTTAAATTATATAGGTCCAATTGATGGTCACAATGTGAGTGAATTAATATCTGTTATAGGTAACCTTAAAGATTTTGAAGGGCCTCAGTTCCTACATATCATCACAAAAAAAGGGGCTGGTCTTGATCAGGCAGAAGCAGATAGGATTGGCTTTCATGCAATTGGGAAAATTAAACCCCTTGATTCAACTCCTAAGAAAAATCAAGGACCTAAATATCAAGATGTTTTTGGAGATTGGATTGTTGATATGGCAAAAGAAGATGAAAACCTCCTTGCTGTAACGCCTGCTATGAGAGAAGGCTCAGGCTTAGTAAAATTTAGCAAAGAGTTCCCTGATAGATTTTTTGATGTTGCCATTGCAGAACAGCATGCAGTAACTCTTGCAGCAGGAATGGCATGTGAAAACAAAAAACCTGTTGTTGCAATTTATTCAACTTTCTTACAAAGAGCCTATGACCAGCTAATACATGATATTGCACTCCAGAATCTTAATATTTTATTTGCCATAGATAGAGCTGGGTTAGTTGGAGAAGATGGACCCACTCATTCAGGAAATTATGATCTAAGTTATTTAAGATGTATTCCAAATATGGTTATTGCTGTACCTGCAGATGAAGATGAAACAAGAAAACTTTTAACAACAGCTTATCATCATAAAGGACCTGCTGCTGTGAGATATCCAAGAGGGGGCGGGCGAAATACAGCTATCAGCCCTGAGCTAAAGAAAGTTCCTTTAGGTAAGGGACGATTAATTAACGAAGGAACTTCAAATATTTTAATTTTAAATTTTGGGGCACTTATCGTAACAGCTGAGAAAGTGGCAAAAAAATTAAATTCAACAATATTAGATATGAGATTTGTAAAACCACTAGATGAAAATCTGATAGCTAAATACGCTGCAAATAAAAAAATAATTGTAACAATTGAAGATGGCTCAATATCTGGAGGTGCTGGCTCGGCTGTGAATGAATGGATGCAACTTCAAGATAATCAAATTCAGGTTTTGATATGCGGGATTCCTGATAAATTTATTGAACATGCAAGCAGAGAAGAAATGCTAGACATGGCTGAATTAGATACAAAAGGTATATTAAAAAAGATAAAAAAATATTCAGCTTAAATGTCCAAGCTTATCTCGTTTGGTTTGTAAATAACCTTTATTATTATCATTTGCACCAACATGCAAAGAGGTTCGTTGAGCAATAGTAATCCCCGCATCCTCTAAGGCTTCAACTTTCTTCGGATTATTAGTTAAAAGATTTACAGAGGAAATTTTAAAATAATTTAAGATATCTGAGCATATTTGATAATTTCTTAAATCTGCTGCAAACCCTAATAATTCATTTGCTTCAACAGTGTCATGGCCCTGATCTTGCAAAGCAAAAGCTTTAATTGTATTAACTAACCCAATACCTCTTCCCTCTTGCCTAAGATAGAGCAAAATACCAGATTTATTTTTGGCAATCATTTTTAAACCTGCTTGAAGCTGTGGGCCACAATCACATCTTAAACTTAATAATGCATCACCAGTTAAGCACTCAGAATGTACTCTACATAAAACAACACCCTTTCCTTCTATATCACCAAAGGTTAATGCTAAATGCTCTTTTCCATCAGGTTCCTCAAATGCACAAAGAGTAAATTCTCCATACTGAGTTGGAAGTTTGGATTGTGTTACAAATTTGCAGTCGCTCATTAGATTTAGATCAAACTAAAAAATACAAAAATTATAACGCCCGAGAATAAACCGGCTAACACATCATCAAAAAGAATACCCCAGCCCCCTTTAAGATTAATATCCGCCCAAGCAATTGGTCCAGGTTTCCAAATATCAAATAATCTAAATAAAATGAATGCTGCTATATACATCAAAAAATTATTTTCAACAAATGATAAAGCTATCAACATACCTACAACCTCATCTATCACAATAGACGGGTGATCATCTGTTTCACTGTCTTCATCTGCTTTTATGCAAACATACAAAGAAAGGATTACAAATAATGGAATAATAATTATGGTCCATGAATGTAAGAAATCTAAAAAATACCATCCAATTGCAGCCATTAAACTACCCCAAGTTCCAGGAGCAGGCCTTAACAAGCCAACACCAAACCATGTTGCTAATATATGAGAGGGTTTTTTAAAATTTGGAAAAGGCATATTAACTAAAATGGTTCCACCCTTTAAGGGATTGAAAAGAATTATTCAAAATTTCTAACTTCTTTCCATTCATGACGCCTATAGTATGGCATTTTTTATTAATAGACTTTAGTGATCTCTTTAATGAAGCAAGTCGCTTAGGTGGAACCGTATAAAGTAATTGATAATCATCACCAAATTCGAGACATTGTTTAAAAAATTTTGAACTGATAACAGGAACTTTCAATAAATCAATCGTACATCCTATTTGTGATCTATCTATAAGATGGGATAAATCCTGAATAAGTCCATCAGAGATATCAATTGCAGATGTTGCGTAAGAAGAAATGACCTTACCATAATTAATTTGAGCCTTTGGAAAAAGATAGGGTCTAGTTTTTTGATTGATCATTTTTGAAGTTTTAAATTGCTTAAATCCAATATAAGCCTTCCCAAGCTCATCAGAGACACAAAGAATATCCCCTTTTTTAGCGCCACTTCTCAAAAGAATTTTCTTTCCTGGTTTTCCTAAGACTGTAACGCTGATTTGTAAAGAGCCTTTGCATAAATCTCCCCCAGTCAATACTATTTGATATTCTTTAGAAATCTTTTGTAATCCTTTTTTGAAAACAGACATCCAAGTTGAGTTAGCTCTTGGTATGGTTAATGAAAGATTATAGGCAATTGGAATTCCGCCCATTGCTGCAATATCGCTAAGAGCTATTGCTACAGCCCGGTATGCAATAAGATCGGGTTGCATTGATTTTAAAAAATGCACCCCTTCAACAGATGTATCAGTGCTGATTAATAATTTAGATTTAGCTGCTATAACTGCGCAATCATCTCCGACTGATAATTTAATACCATTTTGTTTTAGATAAGAAGCACCTATACCAGTTAGGTACTTCTTAATAATTGAAAATTCAGAATCTATCTTAACTTGGATATCTTTCAAATAAACCAGATGCGCCCATACCCCCTCCAACACACATGGTTACAATACCGAATTGTTTATCTTGATTTTGAAGCTCTCTAACAATATGACCAACCTGTCTAGACCCAGTCATACCAAATGGATGCCCAATTGAAATGGAGCCACCATTCACATTAAGCTTGTCCATTGGAATGCCTAATTGATCTCGACAATAGGCAACCTGAACTGCAAAAGCTTCATTTAACTCCCATAAATCAATATCTTCAACACCCATATTAGTAGATTTTAATAACTTGGGAACTGAGAAAACTGGGCCAATTCCCATTTCATCTGGTTCGCAACCCATAGTAGTAAACCCTCTGAAATATGCTAAAGGTTTTAAGCCTAGTTCAAGAGCTTTATCCTCACTCATTACAAGAGTAACGGATGCTCCATCTGATAATTGAGAAGAATTACCAGCAGTAACTGAGCCATTCTCAGGATCAAATACTGGTTTTAAACCAGCCAAGGCTTCCATAGTAGTCCCAGGTCTGTTGCATTCATCTTTTTCAACAACATAATCTACTTCTTTTGAATCCCCTGTTTCTTTGTTTATCAATAACATTTTTGTTGCCATTGAAATAATTTCATCAGCAAATTTCCCAGCTTCTTGTGCAGCAGCTGTTCTTTTTTGACTTTCGAATGCTATCTCATCCTGAGTTTCTCTAGATACCTTATAACGTTTTGCAACTGTTTCAGCAGTAATACCCATTGGAAGATATATCCCAGGCAGTTCCTCTAATAATTTATCATTCACAAATCCTTCCATATTTTGCTTGCCTGAAAGCATGGTAATTTGCTCTACACCTCCAGCTATGATGGTGTCATAGCATCCGGCCATAATCTGGCTAGCTGCCATCGAAACAGTCTGAAGCCCAGATGAGCAATAACGATTTACCGTTGTGCCTCCAGTCGTTACAGGAAGATTGGATAATACCGCAGCATTTCTACCAATATTATGGCCCATAGGCCCTTCTGGATTACCACAACCCATAATAATATCCTCAACCATCTCAGGAGCTAAGTTGGGATTTCTTTCCAACATAGCATTGATAATGTGTGCCAACATATCGTCTGCGCGAGTGATGTTAAAACCTCCACGATGTGATTTTGCTAGACCTGTTCTAACACTATCCACAATTACCGCTGTTTTCATATTTTTACTCCAAAATTAGTAACGGCTTATTCTAAACGATCATCATCATTACTTAAAGACTTATACCAGTTTGGTATTAAATCTATATTTAATTCTTTGGCTTTAGAGAAAATAAAAGGAAGAGTGACTGGGCTAAAAGGAAGAATTAATAAAATACCTAGTCCAAGATTTTTAAAGATCTGCTGAAGTTGAAAGTTTGCTGCATCGAGCTCCTCCTCAGATACAGAACCTTCAGCATACTTAATATAAGCATCCAACATCCTTTTATTTTCACGATTCTCAATAAGAAAACTCTCTTGGAGTTTTGATAAAGTCCTATTAAATCTTTTGGTAAATATCTTCATCAAAAAAAAGCCCGGAAAAAATCCGGGCTTTGTTATAGCTAAATGATTAAAAGATTAAAAGTTTCTTCCAAACTTAATACCCCAGATCTTAGGATCCATGGCAACACCATTTTGGAAACCTCCAACCGTTACATCTGTTGAATAATATGCATATACATGTTCATTATCACCTACGTTTCTTACATAGGCTCCAACATACCAATCTTCACTTGATGGAGTATATTGAAGAGATAGATCCATCATAGTAACTGAATCTACGTGCTCTCTCTTACGATTAAAGATTGTGCTGTAAACATCATCACGATATGAATAATCAGCTCTAAATGTCCATGTTCCTTGAGCAGTATCTACAAACTTAGTAATGCCTAAACGATAGTTTAATTCAGCATTGAAAGGCAATTGATTACCACTTAAATCTTGCTCAACACCATCAGTTACTGGACAAGGTAATGTAGTTGAATCCAAACCAAAGAATGGCACAGTACATAGAGGTCCAAAAGATTTGAATATGTAACCAGCATCTGTTGGGGTGTATAAAACCAAAGCTCCAAGCAGAGGATTTTGCGCTGCTAGTCCAAGATAACAATCAGCTGAAGGAGCTGCTTGTCCTACAAAGACCAATGGATTACAAGTTGCTATCAAAGGTGCAAAGTCAGAAAAGAACCCTGTTGCTCCAGCTGGAAGCGGAAGTTTTGTAGTCGCAGCATTTGGATTAAGAGGATCTACAGACGCAAATTTATCTATAGTCGCATCAGTATGAGCAAAAAAGCCATCAATCATTAAGGTTGGGCTTAAGAATAAAGTAAACTCAGCCTCAAGACCCTCGATGGTCGCATCAGCATTATCATTCAATGATGCTCTCTGAACAATTTTAGAAAGCTGTAAACCTTCATATTCATTCGTATAAGCAGATACGTTTAATTGCAATGCTCCGTCCAATAGAGTATTTTTCATACCAATCTCAAACACGTTTGCTATCTCAGGATCAAAATGTTGTAAACCAACAATATCCGTTGTATTAAACCCACCTGGTTTGAAACCAGTTGAATAGGTTGCATAAACCATTTGATTATCATTCAAAACATGATCGATACCTATTTTATAAGTAGATTCTTCTGCAGAATAGCTTCTTCCAACAGGAGCTGGTTTCACACCGGCATAGTATCCTGCGCCTAAATTTTGAAGGTCAAGAAGCGAGTTAAATGCAAAATCATTAATTGCATATTCTGTGTATCTCCCACCAAGAGTTACAGTTGTTACATCGCTCACATCAATATACACCTCACCATAAAGCGCTTTTGTATCTCTGTTTAAATTACTATCTGCATGAAAGTATTTCTGCCATGGCGCAAGTTGTAATGGTCCACCGGCAGCAGCATTAGAAGCTCCCATAGCGCCATTAGCTGCAAGTTGTAAGGTGTAACCTAATGCTGCTGAAGCTGGGATTGCACCGGCCATCACAGCTGCAGTTGCTTGAGCACTAGCTACAGGTAGAGTTTGGAACCATCCAACCCAAAAAGGTGCTCCTCCATAAGGTGCAGTAGCAGGGAAAATTTTACCCACTGGACCAGCTCCCACATTACCCCAATATTCCATATAAGGGGTTGCAATATTATAATTGGTCTCACTTGTTGATTCAGATGCGAATAAACCAAAGGTATAATTTATAATTCCATCATAATCAGATGAGAATCTTAACTCAGTTTGGCTCCACTCTGCTTCATTCACAGATCTATCAGCAGCCTGATCACTCGTATAAACTTTTTTTCCTAGACCCATATGATTTTTGTATGGATCGTAGAAGAAATTAGCCTCTATAGGACCAACTGCATATGGAACAACGCTTACTGCATGATCGTAGTCAGCATAATCTGCATAGTCTCTTGTATGATAAGAATAAGTGAATACCATTTGCATGGTATCTGATATTGCACTATCAATTTCAAATACAGTATTTTGTAAAGTAGTTTCATGAGAAGGCGTAAAATCAATATCAACTGATCGAATATCTGAAGAAGGATTGTTTCTATAGACTGTGTAATCTAAAGAAGTGTTTTGGTATTGAAGATATGGAACCCAATGCCCATAACTTCCTGGAGACCAAACTGCATCCATGCCATTTTCAAATGGGCTACAACCATAAAATGTATCTTGTTTACAGAATTGTCTTGCTGCTCTCATCCTCTGGTCATCTGCTTTAGTAGTCTCATAGATTAAAGTCATGACAGTATCATCAGAATAATCCCACTCAAAAGTAGCCCTACCAGCTATAGTGTTCCTATCATCTAATTCTTCATTGTTATAACTATTAGTAACAAAACCGCCTCTTTTCAAAGATGCGAAAGCAAACCTTGCGCGGAGAGTATCAGACATAGGGAGATTAACTGCGCCTGACATTCTTGTTGAGTCATAATCACCCAAATCAACTTTGATATTGCCTCCAACTTCTGCATCTGGTCTCTTAGAAAGCATCTGCACTACACCACCAGTTGTTCCAGCTCCAAACAATGAACCCTGAGGTCCTCTTAATACCTCAACACGCTCAACATCAAAAAGTTCGGCTTCGTACAAACCCGATATTGAAGCAGATTGTCCATTCCAGAAATAACCGATAGCAGCACTAGTTGAATTACCAACTGCAAAGTTACCTATACCTCTTAGAGTAATACCTGAACCAGAATAAGCACCCTTGGCAAAGCCAAGCGTTGGCACTGCAAACTGAAGATCCTCAAAGTTTTCGATTTGCCTTACTTCTAAATCCTCTGAAGTAATAGCTGTAATAGTAATCGCAGTATCCTGCAAAGTGGTTTCTTTTCTTAAAGCTGTAACAACAACCTCTTCAACCTCACGAACTGTGTCTTGAGCATATGCTGAAGTAACGCTAAAAGAAAATGCTAATAAAAAAGCATAAAAATATCTGTTCATAATCTTCCCCCTTGATAGTTGAATGAACTCGTAAAAGAAATGATATACCTAATGGTTTTCCTATTCAAATGGTATTAGATAGGAGGAATGTTGATAATTTTACTTATAAGTAAAAAATTACTACTTTTTATTTTAATTCACTTGAACTTTTACCCAAGACTTGACGCGCCACTATAAGCTGTTGGATTTGTTGAGTACCTTCAAAAATATCTAAAATCTTTGAATCTCTCGAGAACTTTTCAAGCAGATGATCCTCAGAAAACCCTTTCATTGAGCATAGTTCAACGCATTTCAAGGAGATTCTATTACCAATTCTTCCTGCCTTAGCTTTTCCCATTGAAGCCTCTTTTGAATTTGGCATTTTGTTATCCATCATCCAAGCTGATTTGTAAACCAACAATCTAGCAGCTTCTAATTCAGCCTCAAGCATTTCAAGCTCATTTTGAATGGCAGTTTGTTGCCCGATAGAAGCTCCAAATTTATCTTCATAACCCTCCTCAGCAAGCAAAGCTCTTGTCATATCTAATGCTGCTTGCCCAAGACCAATTGCCATTCCAGCAACCATGGGTCTTGTATTATCAAAAGTTTGCATTGCCCCTCCAAAAGATTTTTTTGCTGCATCTACATCCTTGTCAATTTCTTCTTTACCACCTAATAAATTCTCTCTGGGAATTCTGCAATTTTGAAAAATTAAAGTAGCTGTATCAGATGCCCTTATACCCAGTTTTTTTTCAAGACGAGTCACTTCAAAACCTGGTGTGCCTTTTTCAATAATAAAGGATCGAATTGCTGTCTTGCCCATTGCTTTATTAAGTGTTGCCCAAACCACTACGCAATCACATCTATCACCATCAGTTACATAAATTTTTTCACCATTAATAACCCACTCTTCTCCATCTAGCTCTGCTGTAGTGGAAATATTTTTTGAATCAGACCCTGCATCGGCTTCTGTAATTGCCATAGCTACCCAACGCTTACCCCATTTAGTTTTTTGCTCAGAATCTCCTACTGCCATGATTGCAGCATTACCTAGACCAGTTCCGGGTCTAGCAAGAAATAATCCAACATCTCCCCAACACATCTGTTCTAAAGCAATAACAGCCCACAAATTTCTTCCACCAAGATCCATAGATTTAACTGAATCATCTTCAACCTCGGAGTTTTTTTGATCAGCTGCTGCTTGATTTAATTGTTCCATTTCTACAGGTGGTTCATGTTCAGCTTTATCATACTTTCTTGAAATAGGTCTTAAGATAAACTCAGCAGCCATTCGCATGGTTTCTTGAGTTTTTTGTAATTGATTTGGCAATAATGGATGAATCATTTTAAACTCCAGCGCCCCCTTCAAAGATCCCTATAGCCCTTAAATTTCTATACCAAAGCTCAACTGGATGTTCATGAGTAAAGCCATGACCTCCGAGCAACTGCACGCCATCCGTTCCAATCTTCATAGCGTAATGAGCAGCAAAACGATTGGTAAGCGATGATTGTTTATGGAAATCTTCGCCTAAATCTTTTAAAGCTGATGCTTTATACACCATCAAACGAAGTGCTTCTATTTCAATAGCCATATCAGCAATTAAAAAAGCAACAGATTGTCGATTGGAGATTGGCTCATCAAAAGCTATCCTTTCGTTGGTATAAGGCACCACATAATCCAATACTGCCTGACAAACACCAACAGCCATTGCGGCCATACCAATTCTAGTTGAATCTATTAAAGATTCATAATTCAATGAATAATTATGACCGCCTAATGTTTGAGAAGATTTAATTTTGCAATTTTTTAATGAAATCTCACACCAAGAATTAGTTTTTAAACCCATAAATTCTTTGGTTTCAATTTGTACACCAGCCATATCCTTTTGTACAAAATATAAATTACAATCGCCTTGATCGTTTGAGCCTGAAATTAAAAATACTTCAGCATCTTCTCCATAAGCAATTCCTGTTTTTGAGCCATTTAAAATTAATTCATCTCCATTGTCTTTGACAGAAACGCTTGACTGATAAGTATCCACTAATGCATTTGTATTATTTATCCCTAGACCAACATGAAACATTGAACCAGAAGAAAATTTAGTTAGATAATCTTCTTTCTGGTCTTCACTACCATGATCAGAAATAATACTAGCTGTTAGTAAAGGCAATGAAACTGACATCGCTAAAGATAAATCACCATAAGCCAATGCTTCAAGAGAAATTGCCCGTGAAACAGAGTCTTGTTTAAGACCCATGCCCCCAAATTGCTCTGGAATAATCAGCGAAACTAAATCAAGGGCTTTAAACTTTTCTAGCAAATCTTTTGAAGGCATTCCATCTTCTTCAGCTTTACGAGCATTTGGTCGCATTTCCAATTCAGCAAATTTTTTTAATGTATCCCAAGTCATTTGCTGTTCTTCAGTTAATCTGATATCAAAAGGATGTTCAGTTTTGTAATCCTGCATTAAAAGTTAATCCTGAGATTTAAATAAGTTACGTCATTTTAACACTTGTAAATCCAATATGCTGTGTGAAGATAGTAACCAAGTAAAATTAAATTTAGAAAATGAACAAAGCTGAAAGAGCTGCTATTGTCTTTAAAATTTTAGAAAAGAATTACCCGAAAACACCCGTGCCTCTTAGGCATACGAATAACTATACTTTGTTGATTGCCGTTTTACTCTCGGCTCAATGCACTGATGAAAGAGTGAACCAAATAACTCCAAAACTTTTTACCTTAGCAGACAACCCAAAAGATATGTCTAAACAAACCCCTGAAACAATTTATGAGATTATCAAGCCATGTGGACTGGGTCCTCAAAAATCAAAAGCTATTATTGAACTTTCTTGTATGCTACAAAATTTATACGATGGTAAAGTTCCTAAAGATATTAAGGCTTTAGAGAAACTTCCTGGCGTTGGTCATAAGACAGCATCAGTTGTTATCAGTCAGGGGTTTGGTCAGCCAGCATTTCCTGTTGATACACATATCCATAGACTTGCACAGAGATGGGGCCTAACAAAAGGTAAGAATGTTAAAGAAACTGAAGAAGATTTAAAAAAACTGTTTCCAGAAGAATCTTGGAATAAGCTTCATTTACAAATTATTTTTTGGGGAAGAGAATTTTGCCCAGCTAGGCAATGTTATGGACTTGAATGTGAAATTTGTAAAGCGACTTATCCAAAAAGATCTCGACCTTTTTCCCACAAAAAGCCATAGATAATTTAAAATAAGCATTTCCGATCACATAAAAAATTAATTTATATATTTGGATTAACCAATGAAATCAAAAGCCGATTCAATTTTTTCTAATAGCCAATCAATTAAGAGCTATGATTCTGATTTATGGCAAGCTTTAAGAAATGAGTCAATTAGACAAGAAGAACATATTGAGCTGATCGCATCAGAAAACTACGCAAGTAAAAGGGTAATGGAGGCTCAGGGGACTATTCTAACCAATAAGTATGCTGAAGGTTATCCGAATAAAAGATATTACGGAGGCTGTGAAAATGTAGATGTTGCTGAAGAATTAGCAATTGATAGAGCAAAAAAATTATTTGGAGCAGACTATGTAAATGTCCAGCCTCACTCTGGATCTTCAGCAAACACTGCTGCATTCTTAGCTTTGCTGGAGCCCAATGATACTATTTTAGGAATGAGCCTTGATCATGGTGGACATTTAACTCATGGAGCCAAAGTAAACTTTTCAGGGAAGAACTATAATGCATTTCAATATGGGCTACATCCTGAAACTCATGATATTGATTATGCTCAAGTCAGAGATCTAGCTAAAAAACATAATCCAAAAATGATAATAGCTGGATTTTCTGCTTTTTCTGGAATTGTGGATTGGAAAATTTTTAGAGAGATATGTGATGAAGTGGGAGCCTATTTACTGGTAGATATGGCTCATGTATCTGGTCTTATTGCTGCAGGACTTTACCCTTCTCCCATTCCCCATGCAGACGTAGTAACATCAACAACCCATAAAACCTTAAGAGGACCCCGCTCAGGCATTATCCTTGCAAGAGGAAATGAAACTCTTGAAAAAAAATTAAATTCTGCAGTATTTCCTGGCTCTCAAGGGGGTCCATTAATGCATGTCATTGCTGCAAAAGCAGTATGTTTCAAAGAAGCGCTTGAACCAGAATTTAAAATCTATACTCAAAAAGTTATAGATCATGCAAAGCTTATGTGTGAGATCATTCAAGATCGTGGGATTGATGTAGTTACAGGCAAAACTGATAATCATATAGTACTAGTAGATCTTAGAAGCAAAGATCTTACTGGCAAAGATTGTGAACTTGCTCTAGGTCAAGCAAATATTACTGCCAATAAAAATACTGTTCCGAACGATCCTCAATCTCCATTTGTAACATCAGGTATTAGATTAGGAACTGCAGCAGTGACAACTCGAGGGTTTGGAATGAATGAAATTGAAAAATTAAGTAACTGGATATGTGATATTGTTCTTAATTTAGATAATAAAGATCAAATTCAAAAAATAAAAAATGAAGTAATAAGTATGTGCAAAAATTTTCCTGTATATAAATAATGTTCTGTCCATTCTGTCAAGCTCAAGATACTAAAGTTATTGATTCAAGGCTTGTTGGAGATGGTTCTCAAATTCGTAGAAGAAGAAAATGTGAGGTCTGCCATGCTAGATTTACAACTTTTGAAACAGCTGACCTAGCTTTACCTAGAATTATTAAGAGCGATGGTGAGCGTCAGCCCTTCAATGGTGTCAAGTTAAAAGCTGGCATGTTAAGAGCCCTTGAAAAAAGGCCTTTGTCATCAGAAGAAGTAGATGGTTTATTTGGAAGCATCTTAACTGAGATTCGCCAACTAGGCGAAAGAGAAATTAAATCACGTCAATTGGGTGAAATTGTAATGAGGAACCTAAAAAAAATTGACCAAGTTGCATACGTTAGATTCGCCTCAGTCTACAGAGATTTTCAAGATATAGATGAATTTGCTCAAGAAATTTCTACTCTAACCAAGGAGACCAAAAAAAAATCCTCTAAAAAGAAATAAAAGATATTGTGAGTAAAAATCTTAGTAAATATAAAAAAGAGTTGAAAACTCGAGAATGTTTAGTTCAAGCTATTTATCAATTTATTTTTCAAAGTACACCCATGCATTTTTTAATTGAACAATTCTTAAATGAAAACTCTTCAAAAAATATCAACTATGAATACTTTAAAGAAAGACTAGAGCATATCTATGCTCAATCTAATAGCCTAAAAAAAATTACCAGGAATGCAAAAAATCTAGAAGAAGAAAGTATTGAAATGATTGATGAAGCAATTATTTGGCTGGGTATTGTTGAAATTAAAGCAGATAATTTACCTCAAGCTGTCGTCATAGATGAATGTATACGATTAGCAAAAAAGTTTTCGAACCCAAACTCATTTAAGTTCATAAATGCAAAACTTGATGGTTGGCTCAAAGAAAATTCATGATTATCCCTTAAGAAGAATAATTTAGAAATATTGGGCTAGACCAAGCCCTATGTTCTGCAGGTGCTATACACTCTCCACGATTTTTATGAATTCCTACCCTACATATTTCTGCACTAATACATTGACCATTCTCATCAAATTCACAACCTAATGGATCAGCAGAAAGCGTTGAAGACTCTTCTTCAATTGCTCGCACATAATATATTGCATCACGACGACCAGTTGAAAAATCTTCATCTTCAAAAGAAATTTTACAAGTAGTTTTGTTGCATGCGAAGGATTTCCAAACATCTTTAACTAAACCCTGAACGGGCTCATTCTCAAACTGTTGTGGCAAAATCTTAATAACCTCAATGCGAGAAATTAAACGCCTTTCATTGCTTGGGTTGTAACATTCCGAATTACAAATTTTCTCTAATCTCTCTTTAGAAAGGCTATCATTACTATAATCGGGGCATCCAGGTATTTGTTTCAAAGATCCAGCAGCCCTTACTATAAATACAGGAGATTGTTTTGAATTAATTTCCGAACCCATTGGTAATATATCTGATCCCGTTTTGGCATCAAACCATAATAAAATTCTTGGACCAGAAGTAGCATATACTTCTTTCTTTTCAAGAGCATCCCAAATAGACTGCCGGTCTCGTGAAGTTGCATGGGCTGCAACTAAACCACCTGACATAAAATATGCACTTTGTCTTTCTGAATCGGTTGCAATATTTAAATCCATAATACTTGTAAGGGTTCTTTCGCCTAAATTTAAATAAGTTGAGGTTAACTTTCCTTTCTCTCTACTTAGATCACTTAGTAAATTAAAAAACTTACTATTAAAACCATTTGCCTCAGTATTATAAAGACGATCAATTTCTTTATATCCTGTACCAGGTCTGGCTCCATGATTATCACTAGATCCAATAAAACCAAATTTAAAACTCTTAGGATTCTCTTTATTTGCAAAATCTCTCAAGGCTAAAACATATTGGGCGGAACCAAGGGGTCTATAATTAAATGACGGTAAAAAGCAATCGTTACATTGACCAGCATTTAAAAACTCATTTGGATGAGCTTCATTAACTGAAAGATGCGCAGAGCTACCCATGTTTACTGCATTGGACTTAACCAAGTTTACTAAGTCATTGCAGGCATCCGCATCCATACCAGAATCCTGGCATCTTAAAGCCATAATCTTTCCTGCTTGCTGACATGTGGGTAAAAAATCCTCTGTAACTTTTGGACAAAATAAATTACCACTTTGATCAATTGCCGCATCATTCCAAGAACGATATTCTTCAGAATTTCCATGACCTGAATAAATTTCAAATAAAAATTGTGAATCATCATCTTGAAAGTTTTGAAGTTGTTTTTTCCAATCTGCGGTTGCAGGAGTGTAATAACCCCATGTAGTTCCATGAGGTATAACCATGTATGGGGTCTCCCATGCTTTCAATTTCTTAAATAAAATATTTGGATCTTCTGCTTCTTCATAACAATTTATAGGTAAATCTTTCGTTTCAACATCCTTAGAGCAAATGGGGGTATCTTTTATCTCTTCAAAAAATTTATTAAATGCAAAAAATCTGTCTCTATTTTTTAGATCTAAAGTTGCTGGTAAAGCAGACATAGTCCAAGGCAATCCAAGACGCATAACAAGCGGAGCTAATCCCCCTGAACCAATAGCTCTAGGAGGAACTAAAACATCATCTGTCTCTAAAAACATTACATTTTTATGGCCAAAATGAGTATCTGGATTTCTGTCAACTTGGGTCCACTCCCAACCCAAAAAACTAACTAAATCATTACTCCCCTGAGATAAATTATTACATTGTTGGATACTCTTTTTAGTATCGAGCCATTTTCTAGGAGTACTAGCTTCTGCGTGATCATTAATAGACCAAAAATCTAATGAAGAACAAAATCTTGCAAAATCACATGCATCAGCTATAGGGGACGCTCCTTTACCATTTAAAAATGGGAGTGACCACATAAAAGCATCTGTTGAGTAAGTAGTATGCACATGCAAGTCACCAAAAAGGATCTGCTTTTCATCTGAAATACTTAATTTATCTTTAACTAAATTTATTTTTGAAGCTTTATCTTTTAAAACCTCCACGGGCAATGCTTTTCCTTTAATAGTTCCAGGGCCATCTAAAGCCCCGAATTGCTTGAAAAGTGCTCCTACAAAGAAAATAGAAAAACTAAAAATAAATAATAATAAAATTGAAAGTATAAATTTTTTCATCCTTCCCCCCGGGGTTATAACTTTTAGCTCTTATAAATGGTCTGATCTCTAGACGGTCCAACAGAAATAATATCTACTGGGCATCTCAAATAAGTTTCAATGAATAGTATATATTCCTGAGCTTCTTTGGGTAAATCTGTAAAAGTTTTAATATTAGAAATTTGCGTTTTCCAACCTATAAATGTTTTATAAATAGGATCCTGGTTTTCATCATAATCAATACAAATTTTTATTTCTTTAAATCTATCCAACACATCCAATTTTGTAACACAAAGGCTGGTAACAGAGTTTACAAACATAATTTTTTCTAATGCTTTTAAATCTAGCCATCCACATCTTCTAGGTCTTCCAGTAGTAGCGCCAAACTCATGCCCTATTTTTGCAAGCTGTTTAGCATTTTCATCAAATAATTCTGTTGGAAAAGGACCCTCGCCCACTCTTGTTGTATAAGCTTTAGTAATTCCTAAAATAGAATCTATATATTTTGGACCTATCCCTAGGCCTGTTAAAAGACCTCCGGCTGTTGTACTCGAAGAAGTAACATATGGATATGTTCCATGATCTATATCTAGCATTGATCCCTGAGCGCCTTCAAAAATAATTTTTTTATTATCTTGAACCCATTCGCTTAACAGTTCTTGCGTTGGGGTATGAAATTTATCATACAATTTTTGATGCTCTACTAACTCTTCTTCAACATCTTTAAATGGCACAGGATCTGAATCATATAAATGCATTAAGATTTTATTATGATACTCAACTAATATTTTTAATTTAGGTTTAAGGAATGAAAGGTCTTTTAAATCGCCAAAGCGAATTGCCCTTCTAGCAACTTTATCCTCATATGCTGGACCGACGCCTTTACCAGTGGTACCAATTCCCTCGGACTTGTCCCTAACTTTATCAATTTGAATATGTGTTGGTAGAATTAGACAACAATCATTACTAATATAAAAACGATCTTTAAAATTAATTCCGCTCTTTTCTAGCTCTAAAATTTCTTCTGATAATGCTCTTAAAGATAAGACAAGCCCATTACCCAAGACACAATCAATTGATGGATGAAGGATGCCTGATGGCACTAGATGTAAGACTTTCTCTTCACCGTCAACTTTTATTGTATGTCCTGCATTGTGACCACCCTGAAATCTACAAACTACTTCAGAATTTTCAGCAAGAGCATCTACGATTTTTCCCTTTCCTTCATCCCCCCATTGCAAACCTAGAATAAGGGTATTTTGAGCCATCTTATTTAAGGGTTTGTTCCCTTAGATTTATTAAGGTACTTAAAGAAGTCTGATTTAGGGTCAATCAATAAAACATCTGATTTATTATTAAAAGTTGCTCCATAGCCTCTTAAGCTTCTTGTAAATTCATAAAACTCCGAGTCTTTAGAAAAAGATGCTGCATAAATAGCTGCTGCAGTAGCATCTCCTTCACCCCTAATTTCTTCTGATGTTTTGTAAGCCTCTGCAAGAATAATCACTTGTTGTTTATCGGCTGTAGAACGAATTTCATTTGAAAGCTCATTACCCTCGGCACGTAGCTCTTCAGCCAATCGATTCCTTTCTGATCTCATTCTTTCATGCACTGAATTACTCAATTCTGGAGGAAGATCAATTCTCTTCACTCTGAAATCTATAATTTCAATTCCAAGATCAGATACTGAATTACCTAAATTATCTCTCATATTACTCATTAACTGGTCTCGCTCTCCGGAAACAAGCTCTGTTACAGTTCTTCTTCCAAACTGGTTTTTTAACTCAAATGCGGTTCTTTGCCCAAGTAAGTTATTTAAATTTATAAAACTTCCACTTGTTGCGTCATAAAAAGTTCTAACATTAGTAATGCGATATTTAACAAATGAATCGACAATTAAATATTTACTCTCTACTGTAAGAATTCTATTTGGTTCTTCATCCAAGGTTTGAATCCTAGAATCATATTTTTTAACATTCTGAATTATTGGAAGTTTAAAGTTTAGCCCAGTAGGAATATTTGTATTAATTGCCTCTCCAAATTGAAAAACGATACCGTCTTGTTTTTCATCAATTACAAATAAACTATTAAGTATTAGGGCAATAATAAGCCCAGCTAAAATAAAAAGGTTAAGGCGTTTATTCATTCTTTATCCTCCTGGGATTTTTTTTGTTCCAGTATTTTATCTAATGGTAAATACATTAAATTATTACCGCCTTCTACATCTACCATAACTTTGCTTGAATTGCTGTATAAAGATTGCATAGCATCTATATAAAGTCGATCTCGTGTTACTTTAGGTGCTTTTTGATACTCAATGAGTAATTTATCAAACCTAGCAGCCTCTCCTTCTGCATTTGCAACAACCTCTTCTCGATATGCTTCAGCTGCTTTAATGCGAGCATAAGCCTGACCCCTTGCTTCTGGAACAATTGACAAACCGTAGCGCTCAGCTTCATTCTGAAGTTTAACTTTATCCTCTCTAGCTGCCACCACATCATCAAAGGCTTCCTTAACTGCAGATGGTGGGTCAGTTTTTTCAATATTAACTTGTTGGACAACTAGTCCTGTTTGATACAAATCAATGTAACTTTGTAATCTTGAACTAACATCTTGTGCAATTCTTTCACGACCAATTGTTAAAGTCTCTTCCAAGGTGTTATCTCCAACAACATGTCTTAATGCACTCTCTGTTGCCTCCCTTAAACTGCTCTCAGGGTCTCTTACATTTAATACAAAGTCTTTTAAATTTTTAATTCTATATTGCACTGACACAGTAACGTCAACGAGATTCTCATCCTTAGTTAACATATTAGCTGTTTGTGAATGACGTCGAGTAATAGCTACATTTTCTTGATATTTTTCATCTATACCAGCCAGCATAAAATTAAGACCCTCACCTGTTTCCGTGTGATATTCTCCGAATCTCAAAATAACTGCTCTTTCTGGTGAATCTAAGACATAGACACACATCCATCCATAAAAAACCAAAAATCCAAAAAGAATATATAACAAAGTTTTTTTAGTCGGAAAATTAAATCCTCCATCCCCCGATGAGCCATTAGCACCAGAACCTTGACCTTTACCACCAAAAAGCAATGAAAACTTCTTAACTAGATCATCAAATGATATATCTTCTTGATCTTTTCTGCCCCAGGGGTCTTGATTTCTTTGATTGTCCCTATTCACATATATACCTTTGATAAGAAAATTTAATTATAAATACAATTTGGGGTTAAATCCTGATAATTAAACTATTTTATCTAAATTAAGTTGACTTTTTAATTGTATAGTTGCCATATCTAAATCATTAAGATCAAAATGATTTAGATTTTTCCAGCCTCTCATCCAAGTAAATTGTCGTTTTGCAAGTTGGCGAGTTGCATACAATGATTTCTTGAAGAGATTTTCTACTTTTAACTTACCATTTAAAACCTGTAAGGCTTGTCTGTAATTAATTGCCTTCATGGCTGGATGTTCAGCAGGTACATTATATTTATCAATTAAAGATTTAGCCTCATCAATCAAGCCGCCACTAATTAATTCATGTTGTCTTTGCTCTATTCTTGAATGAAGCTCAGCTCTATTTGTAGGAAAAATTCCATATTCAAATAAATTATATTTATTTACCAGGGGTTCTAATTCTGATTGCTGGGTGTTTTCTTTATACTTATCTCTTGAAAAATGAGCTATTTCTAGCGCTCTAATAATCCTTTGAGTATCTTTTTTCTGAATTTTTATTGCTGCTTTCTTATCAATCTCATAAAGCTCCTCGTACAACTTTTCAATACCCTCATTATTTAATCGAGCATATAACCTCTCTCTAAAATTTTTGTTTGAAGAAGGTAATTTATTTATCCCATTTTTTAATAAATTAAAATACATCATGCTCCCCCCTACCAATAAAGGAATCTTTTTTCGTTTATGAATATTAGAAATTAAATTATTGGCTTGTTGGCAAAAATCACTAACCGAAAATATCTCAGATAGGGTTATTATATCTATTAAATGGTGTGGATGATTTGTTAAGACTTCTATCGAAGGTTTGGCTGAGCCAATATTACAACCCTTGTAAACCATTACAGAATCAACGCTTATAATCTCAATTTCAGGAAATGTTTTATGCCAATGAATCGCCCAATTGGTCTTTCCTGAAGCTGTTGGGCCAAGTAGAAAAATAACTAATGGCTTGTTTACTTTCAATTAATTAGAATTAAATAGCATCTTGGTCTACTTCACCAGTACGAATGCGAATTACTTTTTCAAGATTAGAAATAAATATCTTTCCATCTCCAATGTTTCCTGTATTAGCACTTTTTGCAATAGCTTCTACAGCTATTTCAACTTGCTCAGAAGAAACGGCAATCTCAACTTTAATCTTAGGTAAGAGATCAATTACATACTCTGCCCCTCTATACAGCTCAGTATGACCTTTCTGCCGACCAAAACCCTTAACTTCTGTAATAGTCATACCAGCAACTCCTATCTTATCAAGAGCTTGGCGAACTTCCTCAAGCTTGAATGGTTTGATAATTGCTGTAATAAGTTTCAATTTCTTTCTCCTAATTGCTCCATTATATAAGAGACTTGAATGTGAGTTGACCCCTTATTCATTTCAACAACTTTTAAAGCGTTGTTAGATAAATTTTTTGAAGCCTCTTTATCTGTTAAAAGTAATTGAATGCTCAGAAATAATTGTTCTTGATTATTAACAACTATGCATGCATCTGAATTTACAAATTTTTCTACTATCTCTTCAAAATTATATGTATAAGGACCTATAAGGATTGGGGTTTCAAGAGCTGCTGGCTCAATTAAATTATGTCCACCTCGCTTTACAAGACTGCCTCCAACAAATGCAACCTCTGCATTAGCATATAAATTTGTTAATAGGCCAATACTGTCAACAATGCATACATCATAGTTATTATCACTTAATTCTGAAAACAACTTTACATTAAGATTCATTTGAGTTGCTAATTTATATATTTGCAAGGATCTATCTGGATGCCGGGGACAAATAAATAATTTAACTTGATTATTTTCTTTAATTTTTTGATATGCATTAAGCATGATCTCATCCTCACCATAATGGGTGCTTGCAGCCAAAATGTATGGCAACTTAAGTGGATCAGGTGATGAAACAGTCTCTAAATTAATAAGATCAAATTTAACAGACCCTGCAATCTTTATTTTCTGCTCACTCATGCCAAGTTCAATAAATCTTTTCTTATGGTTAGCAGTCTGAACAAAAGAGTAAGTTATCTTTTCTATAGTCTCTTTAAAAAGCCATAAAACCCATTCATATGCATGAAAAGATTTTTCACTTAATCGGCCATTTAAAAGATAAATGGGAATTTTCCTGGTAGAAGATAAAGATATCATAGATGGCCATATCTCAGTTTCAAAGATTAAAAGTGCATCAGGTTTATAAAAATCTATAAACCTCTTAACAAAATGATGGAAATCCCAAGGTGCATAATTAATCATAATTTCTTGGTTAAATAATTCCTTAGCCTGTCTGAATCCGGTTGGTGTAGTTGTGGTTAATACCACATCGAATTCTTTAAGTAATAAGTGTATGATATTTTGAGATCCAATAACCTCGCCTAGACTAACCGCATGAAACCAAATAATTTTTCTTTTTTTTTCTTACGGGAGCACCAAGTTTATAACCAAATCTATTTAATAGATTTATTCGATAATCGATATCAGAAAAGCTTTTAAGCAAAATGCGTACTAAAAAAACAGGTATTAGTAATAAAACTAATAAATTGTATATTGCTAACTTCATAACATTGAAATATTTAAATTAATGTAATAATACCTTCTTTAATTTTTATGTAATTATAATTTTGATGCAATTAATTATTATATTTTGGAAAACTCTATGTTCCTTTCCTAGAAAGCAACACCCTGTTATTGCAATACTGTTAGGAAAAATCTTATATTTTATAGCTGTAAAAAGAAGGAAAATTGCAAATGCAAATATTCAACTTTGCTTCCCTAACTCACCATCTAAAGAAAAGTTAAGGCTATTAAAAGATAATTTTTATTTTTTGGGTTCCTCTGTATTTGACACTGGGATAGCTTGGTTTTGGTCTGATGAAAGAATTCAAAAATCATTAAGCTATAAAATTAAAGGTCTAGATAATCTAAAATTAAATCAAGGTGAAGTTGGAAATTTAATTTTATTTAAACATTCCCAACATCTTGAACTAGATGCAAGAATTTTGGCCTTAAATGTTCCAATATATGGTGTTGAACGATCTCATAATTCTAATCTTATGAATAATCTTCAGACAAAAGGTAGGCTATCAAGCATGAAAGAAACGGTAGATAAAAATAATCCAAGAAGTTTTATTAAATGGTTAAAAGAAGGAAAAAATGTTTTGTATGCGATAGATCAAGATTATGGTTGGGAAAACTCAATCAAATTAAAATTCTTTAATCAAGATGTTGCAACTATAACAACAACTTCAAAAATTATAGACATTACCAAATGTAATCTTTTATTTATAAACTCTTACTATGAGAATAAAAAACTTCTTCTTGAATTAGAGTTAATTAATGCTAAAGGGTTAAATTCCGAAGAACTAGCACAGATGATCAATAATCTCATGGAGGAAAAAATCCTCAAACATCCTGCAGAATATCTCTGGGCTCATAGAAGATTTAAATCAATCCTTGGAAAGGGGTTTTATATATAGAGAATAAAAAAATATGGATTTTGATAAGCTTGATAAGCTAAAAGGCTTTATGCCAAAGCACGAAGGCGCAGCCCTTTTAAAATGGGCTCAAGAATTTTCATTACTTGGTCCAGCTCTTGAAATTGGAACATTTGGCGGCAAGTCTTCTCTTTACCTTGCTTGCGGGACAAGTAAAAATAATCAACTAGTATTTACGATAGACCACCATCAAGGCTCTGAAGAACATCAGGCTGATGAGGAGTATTTTGACCCAACTATTTTTGATAAAAAATTAAACCGAGTAAATACCATTCCTCTTATGCAATCAAATCTTAATAAATTTAAAGAAAGCAAATGGATTATTCCTATCATTGCGGATTCAAACAAAATTGCCTCAGTATGGACAATTCCTTTGGGGTTATTATTTATTGATGGCAGTCATACTGAAGTATCAGCAAAAAGCGATTATGATAATTGGAAGTCAAAAATTCTTAAAGATGGTGCCTTAGTTATCCATGATATTTATGAAAATCCAAATGAGGGAGGTCAAGCACCGCATCTTATTTATAAACAAGCATTGTTAGAAGGCTTTTCTCTTCATGAAAAAATAGATACAACTGTATGTCTAATTAAGAATTAAACTGAGTCTTAAGAAGCAACTTAGAGCCTTGGGTAAGGTTATAGTTTGCATCTGCCGCTAAAATACATGCTGCTGCAGTCCATGAAGGCTTCTCTTCTGGCCAATAAATTCTTTCTTTGAATTGCCACCCCATATATGGAATATCATTTTGGTCAACAATAGAAATAGCATTTTGAAGCAGCTCCTTAGCAAACTCATCATCGCCCAATTTTTTGAACGCAATTGAGCATTCACTAGTTTCTGCAACTGTTATCCAAGGTTCATCTGAAACACATTTAATGCCTTTTCCATCAATCCAAAAATCATTTTTAATCTTTGAGGTAAGTATAATTATTTTATCTCCTAAATCTGCACCTGAAAGGATTGGATAATACCAATCCATAGAGAATCTGCTTCTATCTTTTTTTAAATCAAAAATTCCTTTAGGATTCTCAATTGCATGAATTAATTTTAAATGAGCTTGTCTGAATTCATTTTCAAGCTTTTGATCATTAAGAACTTGACTAATTGCAATTGCACATTCAATACTCTTGGCGATTGAACTACAACCAGTTAATAAATAATCTTTATCTGTCTTACCCAAATTATCAACATTCCAAGCTATAGCTCCATTTTTATCCTGAAGAGATAAAGCAAAAAAGACTGCTCTTTTGACAGGTTCCCAATAAGAATTTAAAAATGTCTGATCCTTATTCATTAAATAAAAATGCCAAACAGCAACAGCAATATAACTCGAAAAATTAGACTGCTTGCCTAATTCAATAGCTTGGTTATTTTGGTATAAATTATGCCAACTACCATCAGAATTTTGATTAAACTTCATCCACTCAAGCCCTTTTATAGCTTCTTGATTAAAGCCTAAGGTTGCAAGTCCCATTACTGCTTCTAGATGATCCCATGGGTCATGACTGCCATCCTTATTAGAGGGGATGGCTCCTGAACCAAATTGTAGCCTAGTTATAAATTCTCCTAAATGCTTTATCCCATCAAGACTTGTTGGATCTATTGAAGATGAGTTAGGAAAAGTCATGGGTATTTATTGTTTTTGAAAATAAAAAGCTATGCTTTTCCCAAAAATAGGGTTAATACATTTTTCAAGTAATTGAAGCCAAAATGGATTTTTAAGAATCTGGTATTCAAGAAACTTCTTATAAACCCTTACTATAGGGTTAGAATCTTGATTTTTCCAAAAAATACATCTACACCACCAATAAGCGCTATGAAAACCATGAAATCTCTCTGATTGTTCATACTTAAATCCATGATTTGTAATATCTTTAATAATTTGTTTTTTTTTAAAAATCCTTAAATGGCCACCAGGCATCTCTTGATAGTCTTTGGAAAGAGTCCAACAAATTTTCTCTGGCCAAAATGATGGGACGCTTGATAAAAACTTTCCACCGGATTTCAATACTCTATAAATCTCTTTGATTGCTGCATGATAATCCTCTAAATGCTCTAAAACTTCTGAACAAAAAATTAAATCAAAACTATTATCATCAAATGGCAGACTGTATACAGATCCCTGCATAAAAGTTGTTGACCTAGAATTTAGTTCATTGAAAAAATTCAAGCCTTCCTTGCAAGCATCCAACAAAAGCAGATCTTGATCAAGACCAATGCAATAAACATTTTGAAATTTTTGTAAAGATCCAAATATATGCCTACCTTCTCCACATCCAACATCTAGTATTTTGGATTCATTTGGAAGTGATAATTTATTTAAATTAAAGGTCAACATTAAAGTTTTTGATAGTTTTCAATATTAAATCTTCATATCTTTCAGCAATCTTGGACCAATTAAAATTACTTATTATATGCTCCCTACCTTGTTCGGCTTGTAAATTATATTTATGAGGATTTACAAAAACATTTTTTATGGATTGGACAATTGCATCTGAATTTTCTGAAGGTATAAGCTGAGCATAAGAACTAGTAATCTCTGGAATTGAAGCAACATTGCTTGCAATCAAGGGTATTCCACAAGCCATAGCCTCCCCGACTGGAAAGCCAAACCCCTCATAAAGAGAACTCACTATTGCAATAGAACTATGGGCATATTCGTATGCAATTTCACTCTTTGATAAGTTCGTTTTAAATGATACGTGTCCTTCTATTTTTAAATCATGAATCAATCTTTCTGTATGTCCGTCTGTTCTTGGGTCGCCAATAACCACTAGTTTGATATCAGGATATTCATCTTTAAGCTGTGCAACTGCTTGTAAAGAAAAATCCAAACCTTTTAATGGCACATCAGCACTAGCAGTTGTAATTAATTGTTTAGGGATCCTATTAATTTTTAGCATTGGAGTGAAAATATTAAAATCTATTCCATTGGGAATCACTGATATTCTTTCTGATGAAACCTTAAAATCTTCAGTAATATCTTTTTTTGAGCTCATAGAAGGAGTTGAAATTACTTTTAACTGTTTTGCTACTCTCTTCTGCATCTTCAAGAAAGAGAACCATCGCCACTTTGAAAGGCGTTGCATTATTCCCTTAGAAAATTGAACATCATATTTATAATCCATTGTTATGGGGTGATGAATAATTTCAATTAAAGGAATCTCTTCTTGTATTTTAAGCATTCCATAGCTTACAGATTGATTATCAATAATTACATCATAATTACTATTTTTTAATAAATCATAAGCCCTGCTTCCAAAGGTCTTAATCTCAGGGAAGCCTCCAAATAATGTTGATACAAATTCATACCAATCATTAGATGATTTATTTCTCTTTGAAAGAAATATCTTATATCTCTCTTTAAAAACAAAAGTACTAAAAAGGTCTAAGCCAGGTAATTTTACTAAGTTAATACTATCTTCAAGGGATGGGTAAGGGGGGCCCGAAACAACATCAACATCATGTCCTAGTGCTTGTAATGATTTTGATAGCTCATAAACAAATATTCCCTGACCACCGCTAAAAGGGGCGCTTCGATAGCTTAATATAGCAATTTTTAATTTATTCAAAATAATTTGATTAATTTTATAGTCGAGTCAACCAATGATCATAGTCAGAATCTTGGCCTGATACTATTTCAGAATATTTTGATTGGAGTTTTTCTGTTATTTTTCCTCTTAAACCATTTCCAATGGACTTTTTATCAAGAATTGTAATTGGTGTTATTTCAACAGCTGTGCCTGAAAAAAATGCTTCATCTGCATCCAGCAGATCATCATAAGTTAAATCTTTTTCTTGAATGGGTATATCCATTCTTCCGGCAATTTCTATAACACTTTGACGCGTAATACCATTTAAACAGAAATCTGTTCTAGGTGTATATAAAGCAGAATCTTTTACTATAAAAATATTTTCTCCGCTCCCCTCTGAAATAAAACCATTCTTATCGAGAAGTAATGCTTCATCAGCTTCCTTATCAATAGCATCATGAAGTGCCAATATGGAATTAACATAAGTACCTATAATTTTATTATTTGAATATAAAGGATTTTCATATTGCTTAAATGGAGACCTAACTATAGAAATACCTTTTTTCTTTGCTTCAGGATCCATATATGATGGCCATTCCCAGCATGCTATAGCAACATTTACCGAAACTAAATCTTTAGCCCTTAAACCCATAGACTCATGACCTAAAAAAATAATTGGTCTAATGTAACCCTCTTTAAGATTGTTTTTAATCATTGTATCGATCTGAATTTGATTAACTTCTTTTACAGACAAAGGAATATCTAAATTAATTTTTTTGGCTGCATCAAACAATCTTGAAGTATGTTCCTGGAGTCTAAAAATTGCTCCTCCATCATTTGTCTCATAAGCTCTAAGACCTTCAAATACCCCAAGACCATAATGCAAAGTATGAGATAAAAGATGAATATTGGTGTCATCAAAAGGCTGAAATTTGCCATTTAACCAAATATATTTTGAATCAGTGTTTAAGAACATGTTGTTTATAGTTTGTAGTCTCGGCTATTATGACAAATCGGTTAATATAATGAAATCTAAATCATCATGATTGATAAATCTATATTTAGGGAATATGACATAAGAGGTCTAGTGCCCAGCCAGCTTAATGAAAAAATTATTAAGCAAATAGCCCATGCAATTGCAAAAAAATGTTACGAAGAAGGTGTAAATGAAATTAATCTTGGAAGAGACGGCAGATTATCAGGAGAAACTTTATTAAATACTCTTTCAAATGAACTTCAAAAGGTCGGACTCAATGTTATTAATGTTGGTCTTGTTACTAGCCCTCTTCTATATTTTGCAGCTAAAAAAACGGCTTCAAAAAGCGGTATCATGATAACCGGTAGTCATAATCCAAAAAATTATAATGGATTAAAAATAGTCATAAATGATGCGCCTGTTTCAGGAAAAGAAATACTTGATCACATCTCATCGGGCGTCCCTGAAGCAAGAATCCGGGGTCAGGAATATATAAAAAACAATTTAATTGAGGGTTATATTGATGCAGTCTTGTCTCAAAATCCTACTAATATTAAAAAATTAAAGATTGTATTAGATTGCGGGAATGGGGTAGCTGGCATCATAGCTCCAAGACTATTTAAATCTCTTGGCCACGAGGTAATAGAGTTATTCTGTGATGTTGATGGATCATTTCCAAATCATCATCCTGATCCCAGCAAAATTGAGAACCTTCAAGATCTAATACAAAAAGTGAAGGAAACAAAAGCAGACCTAGGTATTGCTTTTGATGGTGATGGTGATCGATTGGGAGTTATAACTAATAAGGGAAAAATCATATTTCCAGATCAGCTGTTGATGTTATTTGCTGAAGATGTTTTAAAGTCAAGGCCTAATGAAAAAATTATATTTGATGTTAAATGTTCTAAATTTCTTGAGGAAAAGATTTTAGAAAATCAAGGAATTCCAATTATGTCCCCAACAGGTCATTTTCATATAAAAAACATCTTAAAAGAAACTGGGGCTCCTTTAGCTGGTGAAATGAGTGGTCATATTTTTTTTAATGACATCTGGTTTGGATTTGATGACGGCCCCTATTCTGCATTTAGACTAATTAAGATATTAATGAAAAAAAGAAAGACCCTAGACCAGATATATCAAAATCTTCCAAGCTCTTTCTCAACTCCAGAGATCAATATAGATGTTTTAGAAGATGAAAAATTTAAAATAGTTAATAATTTTATTAAGTTTGCTAGATTTGATAAAGGTGAGAAGATTACAATTGACGGACTAAGGGTAAATTTTGAAGATGGTTGGGGTCTCTTGAGGGCATCGAATACAACCCCAAAACTAGTTCTAAGATTTGAAGCTAAATCCCAAGAACGTTTAATTGAAATTCAAAATTTATTTTTAAGTCAATTAAAACTCATTGATGAATCAATCGAGATTAAGATAAGCTAGTGATATGGCTAAAGATAGAAAACAAATTATTCTCCAAGGGTTAGCAAAACTTCTTGAAGAACGCGATTCCACCAAAATAACAACGGCCATCCTCGCCAAAACAAGTGGCATTACTGAAGCTGCGCTATATAGACATTTCCCAAGTAAACGCTCAATATTTTTAGAGTTATTTAATTATTGCGATCAAACAATCTTTCAAAAAGTAGGAGAAATCAAAAAAGATTTATCTGTTCCCTCCCCAGAAAGAATTAAATTGATATTTTTCTTTTTTTTAATATTTCTAGAAAAAAATAAAGGATTTGCCAGAATTCTATCTAGAGAGGCATTGGGTCCAAATGAAAAAAATGTTATAGATGCTGTGAATCAATTTTATAAAAGACTTGAACTAGCAATGAAACAGATCCTATCTTCTGACAAAGATTCAATTCATCTAACCCCAGGAATCAGTGCACATTTTATAACTTCAATTCTTGAGGGTATTATTTCAAGATTTATAAGAAATGGCTTTAAAGAAACGCCAAGTAACTATATAGAGAATTATTGGTTACTAATCTCAAAAAGTATTTTTAAAAAATAATCTTATTCATCTAAAAATAACTCAAAATATGAATCTTCATCTAAATTTTCTGTAGGTTTTCCTGAATCGCGGCTAACTCGAACGTAAGAGACACCGGCAGGAGTCTTCCAATCATCAATTTCTAGACCATCTTTTGCTACTTGCATAAAGTCAACCCATGTTGGCAATGCAGTTAAAGATCCATATTCATTGTCGCCTAATGAAGAAAAGTCATCTGTCCCTATCCAAACTGTTGATGCCAACTCTTTATGAAAACCTGAAAACCATGTACTAATAGAATCGTTAGTAGTTCCAGTCTTTCCGGCAAAATCAGAGCGATTTAAAATTTTTGTTTTTCTACCGTTACTTCCTCTTTGTAAAGCCTCTCTTAATATATCTTTAGCAATAAATGCAATCCTAGGATCTATTGATCTATCTTCATTCTCTAAAGATGGCAAAAGCAAAAAAGGCATTGATTGGTCTCCTAGATCCGTTTCAAACCAAGGAAATGCATCTATATTGTTAGGTTCTTGATTAATTGTCTCTTCCAGTGGGTGCTGAAAAACTATATCTCCATTTCGATCAACAATCTTTTCAATAAAGTATAAATCTTGTCCCTGACCATCGTTAGCTAAAATGCCGTAAGCTCTTACCATTTCTGCAGGAGAAAAGCTTGATGAGCCTAAGGCTAAAGATAGATCAGGCGATAATCTGACTTTGCTGAAACCAAAATTAGTTAAATAATCTTGAGCATTGGTAATACCTACCTCACGAAGCAATTTTATAGAAACTAAATTAACGGATTGAATCAACGCTTCTCGTAAACGGATTGGTCCATAAAATTTGCCAGTATAGTTTTCAGGTCGCCATATACTTTCTAAATTTTTATCTTCAAAAACTATTGGTGCATCATTAATTTTATCTGAAGCTTTATAACCGTTTGCAAAAGCCGCCGAATAAATAAATGGTTTAAAACTTGACCCTGCTTGGGGAAAAGATAGCTTTACTCTATCAAAATTACTTTTTGAAAAATTGAAGCCTCCTACGTAAGCTTTCACTGCTCCACTAGATGGATGAATTGAAATTAAAGCAGCCTCGGCCTCAGGTATTTGATCTAGCTTAAAACCAAGTTTATCTTCTAATAAGTAAACAAGATCTCCAACATTTAAAATATCATAAAAATTCTGCGGGGTTGGACCAAACTTATTAATGGTAATTCTTCTCTTTGCCCACTTGTATTCTTCGTTCCAAGGTAAAGTTTGAAGATTAAATTGTTCGTCTAAATACATTATTCTTTCTGGCTTTATATCTATAACGATTGCTCTATTATGAGTATCAAGAAAAATTCCTTGATTAAAAATATCTCTAATAATTGAAATTAATGATTGATCCATGCCCAGCTCATCCTGCTCACCATATTCCTGATATAAAACTTCTAAATCACCGACGCTTAATCTAGAAAAAAAATTATCAGGCAATTGATTGAAGAAATTTAATGGCTCACGCCAACCATGCCTTTTATCATAAGCAAATAAATTTTTACTAATACTTTTAATAGCAGCGCTTTGAAGAGATGAATTAATTGTCGTAAACACAGACAGTCCATCCTGATAGACTGATAATCCATACCGATCAATCATTGATTGCCTCACTGTTTCTGCTATATATTGTGCATCTAATTGAAACGCAGAATCAGATTGAAACAAGCGGATAGGCTCCGTTTTGGCTATAAGAAACTGAGCTTTACCTATATAACCCAATTTATACATTCTTCCTAAAATCCAATTTCTTCTAACGGTCGCTCTCTCTGGAGATCTTATAGGATTAATTCTTGAGGGTAATTGAGCTGAAGAGGCAATTAAAGCAGATTCAGCTAAAGTTAATTCATCTATAGATTTACCAAAATACTTGTTAGCTGCAGATTCAACTCCATACGCCCTATTACCCAAAAAGATAGTATTAAGATATAAAGATAAAATTTCTTCTTTTGATGCATTGGTTTCAAGCTCAAACGCAAGATAAATTTCTTTAATTTTCCTTATAATTCTTTGCTCTCTTGAAAGCAAGTATCCACGAACAACCTGCATTGTTATCGTGCCACCACCACTAACAATCTCTCGAGATTCTATAAGCTGAAAAAAGGCCCTAACAAAAGACAATATTCTAATTCCATTGTGTTCAAAAAACTTATCATCTTCTGCTGCCAAGAAAGCATTCTTTAAATTTAATGGAATATCATCATATTCAATTGTGCGTCTTTTTTGATCTCCAAATTCTCCTATTAAAATTCCATCAGAAGAAAAAACTTTTAAGGGAATTTGTAGAATATCTTCATCAACTAAATTGATTTTTGGAAGAGTAGGCTTTATTACTAAATATGTACCTATAATGCCCATTATTGAAATAAGCGTCGCAAGCATTAAAACTAAAAGAGATGGTCTTAAGACTTTAATTAACATTCTCTATAAAATATGCATTTGATTTCATGTTATTGCTAGTTTATATAGAAACATCGCAATATATTTAATTACGATTATTTTAACCTCATAAATGATAGAATCTGCATTCTAAAAATACTTAGTATGAATATATTTATTGTAGGCCCTATGGGCTCGGGAAAAACTACCGTTGGCAAGATTCTTGCTAATGAATTATTTTTAAATTTTTATGATACTGATACAAAGATTGAAGAAAAGACTGGCGTTTCAATTGATTGGATATTTGATATCGAAGGTGAAGAAGGGTTCAGAAAGAGGGAAACTGAAGTACTAAAAGAAATGGTGGCATCTAACTCCATTGTCCTTGCAACTGGAGGCGGTATTGTGATTACTGAAGAAAATAGAGAGCTTCTAGCTTCTAGAGGTACAGTTTTTTATCTTCACACACCCCTTAAAACGCAAATTGAAAGAACCTCTAAAGATAAAGATAGGCCTTTGTTAAAAAATCAAGACCCTGCAAAAATTTTGTCGGAACTACAAGAATCTCGACTGGCCTTTTATGAGGAAGTTGCTGATTATATTATTGAGACAGAAAATAAAACTGGCTCCGAAGTTGCAAACGAAATAATTAAATTAACTAAAAATTATGGCTAAAGAGCTATACGCAGGCCCAAGGAAAGATCCATATAAAATCATTATTGGCGCAAATACTGTTACAAAAAAAAATTTGCTGCCTCTATTAAAAGATCATAAAAAGCTACTTTTAATATCTGACTCAGGGGTACCAAAAAGTATTATCAAAAATATAACTGCTATTTGTAAACTTAAGTCCAAGATACTAAGTTTTACCATAGAAAAAGGAGAAAAATCTAAATCTATTTCTAACTTCAATAAAATAATTAATTTCCTGGCCAAGAAAAATTTTGATAGAGGAGATGCCATTATTGCTGTTGGTGGAGGTGTGGTTGGAGACATATCCGGCTATGTTGCTAGCTCTTATATGAGGGGAATACAATACATCCAAATCCCTACAACTCTTTTGGCGCAAGTTGATTCTTCTGTAGGCGGAAAAACTGCAATTAATATTTCAGCAGGCAAAAATTTAGTTGGTGCTTTTTATAACCCAAAAGGCGTAATTATTGACATAACTTCATTAAAAACACTAACTAAGCGAGAATTAATGGCTGGTTTAGCAGAAGTAATAAAATACGGTTTGATAAAAAATAAGGTCTTATTTGATTTGCTTCAACAAAATACCCAAAAGATTATGAATCTAAATAATGGGGTTATAGAAAAGATGATATACGAATCAATCTCTACTAAAGCCTCAATTGTTACTAAAGATGAAAAAGAGAAAGGAATAAGGGCAATTTTAAATTTTGGACATACTGTAGGACATGCAATCGAAGCTCAAAGTAAATATAGAAAGATCCTACATGGTGAGGCTGTCGCAAAAGGAATGCTAGTAGCATCTAAAATTTCACTTTCAGAAAATATGATTACCGATACAGAGTTTAATAAGATTAGAGATTTGCTACGGTCATATAAATTTGATCTTTCGCTTGAACATTATAAATACTCTGATCTAAAACCTTTTATTTTTAGGGATAAAAAAATTCAAAAAGGCAAATTAAATCTGATCCTCCTAACAGGCATTTCAAATGCTGTAATTTCAAACAAATTTGACCCAAACAATCTTAAAAAATCAATAGGTTGAACTAAGCAGCATTTGCTGTAGTTGCCTTTAGCAAATCCTGAATATTAAGAGCTGCAGGTGACACAAGCCAAAATGAAGGCTCATATCTATCAAACTCCTGAAGAATTATTTTTGCTCTTTCGCTCTTGGTTTCTTTAATATGTTTTGCAATTATTTGTTTAAGGAATTTTCTATGAGATTCCATTTCTTCGCTTACTATCCTATCTAAATTTACAAGACTTCTATTGCACCTATCAAAAAATCTACGATTTACATCTAGAACATAAGCAAACCCACCAGTCATTCCAGCACCAAAATTTGAGCCCACTTCACCAAGAATGGTTACATGTCCTCCAGTCATATATTCACAACAATGGTCCCCAGCTCCCTCAATCACAGCAGAAGCACCTGAATTTCTAACAGCAAACCTCTCCCCTACACATCCTCCTATAAACAGCTCTCCTCCAGTAGCACCATATAAAACAGTATTTCCAGCCAGCACTGTTGGAGTATCTTGAGAAGCATACTGAGCTGAATTCGAAATTACTATCTTGCCTCCATTCATACCCTTACCCACATAATCGTTCGCATCACCGAATAAATTTAAATACAAGCCGTTTGCATTCCATGCACCGAAACTTTGACCAGCAGAACCTTTAAAATTTAAAATTTGTTTTTGCCTTACACCTCTTTCGCCGTATAAAGAAGCTATAAAGCCAGAAACCTTAGCGCCAACTGATCTATCACAATTAGAAATATCATAAGAAAACTCTGACTTAATGTTTTTAGTAATTGAATATTTGAGATTTTGTAATATTTTTCTATTTAAATTCGCTCTGTCCCAGGGATCATTCGAAGCTATGGTACAAAAATGTGGAGATAAAGATTTTTGATCAGTATATAAAATGGGCGAAAGATTTATGTTCTTAGTTTGATCATTCATTTTAGTAATATCTTTAAGATACTGAGTTTGACCAATAATTTGTTGGATACTTGAAACGCCTAATTCACATAAAATCTGTTGAACTTCCTTTGCTATGAATGTGAAATAATTTATTACTCTTCCCTTTTCTCCAACAAAATGATGATCAATAATATCTTTTCTTTGTGTAGCAACCCCTGTAGCACAATTATTAAGATGACAAATCCTAAGATACTTGCAACCCATTGCCATCATTGGTCCAGTTCCAAAACCAAAAGATTCTGCCCCTAAAATAGCCGCCTTAATAACATCTAAACCCGTTTTTAAACCACCATCAGCCTGCAATCTAACTTTATGTCGAAGATTGCTCGCTCTTAATGCTTGGTGGGCCTCTGACAATCCAAGCTCCCAAGGTGATCCCGCATATCTAATTGATGAAAGTGGGCTTGCTCCAGTTCCTCCATCATGCCCAGAGATAGTTATCAAATCTGCATAAGCTTTGGTTACTCCAACAGCAATGGTACCCACGCCAGGCTCTGAAACTAATTTAACCGAAACTAAGGCTTTAGGATTTACTTGCTTTAAATCAAAAATCAATTGAGCTAAATCTTCGATGGAATATATATCATGATGAGGTGGGGGTGAAATTAAAGTAATACCTGGAGTTGAATACCTTAACTTTGCTATTAATGCATTAACTTTTCCACCAGGCAATTGACCCCCTTCTCCTGGTTTTGCTCCCTGAGCAATCTTAATTTGTAAAACTTCAGCATTTACCAGATACTCCGGAGTTACTCCAAAACGCCCAGAGGCAACTTGTTTTATCTTAGACATTTTACTGGTTCCATGTCTTTCTTTCGCTTCACCGCCTTCCCCAGAATTCGACCTCGAACCCATGCTATTCATTGCCTCTGCCAATGTTTCATGAGCATTTGGTGACAAAGCCCCTAAACTCATACCTGCAGAATCAAATCTATGTAAAAGAGAGTCTATTGAATCAACATTAACTTTCTTAGGTTTTTTGGGATAATTTAACTTCATTAAATCCCTTAACATTGCCGGCGGACGTAAATTAACAAGATCAGCGTACTCTTGATATGTTTTCTCAGATCCAGAGCTTACTGCCTCTTGCAGCTTTTTCACTACCTTAGGATTGTAAGTGTGATATTCACCTCCATGAACAAATTTTAATAATCCTCCTAGACCAATTTCACTAACATTTGAATTTGCATATTTCTGTAAAGAACGTATTTCAACATCTAAGTTCTGAAAATTCTTCCCGCCCACTCTACTAACTGTATTTGTAAAAGAAAAATCAACTATGTTCGAATTTAAACCAACAATCTCATGGAGTTGCGAGCCTCGATAACTTGATATTGTAGATATCCCAATTTTTGAAATGATTTTTAAAAGTCCTTTATTTATTCCTTTTCTATACATAGCACAATTTGCAGTCGGACTGCCTTGTAATTCTTTACGATAAGTAAGATCTAAAATAGTTTGAAATGCTAACCAAGGATATACAGCAGTTGCTCCGAAACTAAGCAAGCACGCGACTTGATGAGTATCCCTTGCAGAAGCAGTGCTAACAATTAAGTTAGCATCAGATCTTAAGCCTAATTTGACTAATTGTTGATGAATACACCCAACTGCTAACAGTGCATTTATTGAAAGATTATTACCTTCTGGCAGTATTTCATTAAGGTGGATTATTACCACCCCTTTTTTAACAGATGAAACAACTCTTTTAGTTAAACCCAACAAAGCATCTTTAAGATTTTTTTCAGGAGAAAAAGTTAGATCAAAAGTTTCTGACTTAAAATAAGAATTTTTTAATAATGAAGAAATCTTTTTATGTGACAACACTGGTGAGGTACTTACAATTCTTCTTGCATGCTCTTCAGTTTCTTCAAAAATATTTAATTCAGGACCAAAACATACCTCTAATGACATAACACTAGACTCTCTTAGAGAATCAATGGGTGGGTTTGTTACTTGAGCAAATTGCTGTCTAAAGTAATCATAAATTGATCTTGGTATTTTACTAAGCATTGCTAGAGCTATATCGTCTCCCATTGATCCAGTACCCTCAACTCCATCAATAGCCAATGGTTTTATTATGGATACCCTTTCCTCACCAAATAATGAAAAAAGTTTAGATGCTTTTATCAAATCTGAATAAGGAATTTTCTTAATACTTGGACCTTCGAAAGAGTCAAGGGTTGACTCAAGATAAATCGCTGATTTTTTTAACCAATCTCTATAAGGCTTATTCTGTTTTAATTCATTATCAATGCTATTTTGATCAAAGATTTCTCCAGATTCGGTATTGACTGCGAAAATACCCCCTGGACTCAAGCGTCCTTTTTGAAGAATCTGATCATCTGCAACTGGATAGATACCTGTCTCTGAACCAATTGTTATAATGCCATCTGTGAGTACTTGATACCTGGCTGGTCTCAAACCATTCCTATCAAGAACACAAATCGCCCACTGGCCATCGGACATAACAATACCCGCTGGACCATCCCAGGCCTCCATGTGCATAGAGTTATATTCATGGAAAGCTCTTATTTCCGGATCCATGGTATGAATATTTTGCCAAGCAGGAGGCAGAACCATTCTTATTGATCTAAAAAAATTTATCCCTCCTTTAATAAGAAGCTCAATCATATTATCTAAAGCAGATGAATCTGATCCAGTCTCATTAACTAAAGATTTAAAACGAGTAATGTTAGGAATTAAAGGGGTTGAAAATTTTGATAATCTTGCTTTAACCCAATTTCTATTACCTCGTATCGCATTAATCTCACCATTATGAGCAAGCAATCTAAAGGGCTGTGCTAAATGCCATCGCGGTTGAGTGTTGGTTGAAAATCGCTGATGAAATAGACAAATTTTTGCAGTAAAAGATTTCTTTGAAAGGTCTATATAAAATTTACTGATGGCATCTGGGAGCATCAAACCTTTATAAACAATTGTCTGACATGACATACTACAAACATATAGCTTCTCATCATTATCATAAATTTCTTCTATTTTTTTTCTAGCCTGCAAAAGAGATGATTCGAATTGCTCTTTATTAAAATCCTTGGCAGAAATAATAAAAATCTGATTAATGAATGGCAAAGAATTTAAAGCAATTTCACCAAGAATAGACTTATCTATTGGGACCTGCCTAGAGCAAAAAAAGACCAAGCCCTCAGACTGTAAAATAGATCTAATCTCATCAAAGTCTCTTTTGAGTGGATAAGATGAAAATATCTGAGCAATACCAAAATTCTCAGGAAGATCTATATTTACTTCTTTCTTTACTGCTTTTTTAAAGAATCTTTTATTGAGATCAAATAACAACCCACACCCATCTCCAGTTTTACCATCAGATCCTATGGCTCCTCGATGAGTCATACTGTTTAATCCAGATATAGAGCCTATTACAACCTTTCTGCTTGTAACACCATGACGATTGACCATTAAACCAAAACCACAGTTATCTTTAACTTGATCCTTATGATAGAGGGATTCTTTTGTATTTTCTTTGAGCATGAGGTTATACATATTAACACAAAAGTGTCATACTGTGTCATACACATCAAATAGGATAATTACCTTTATATATAAGAAATGGGCTCAAAAAATAAGCAGTATAGAATTGAAAAAGGCTTGTTGCTGTTTACTCAACCACGATCTCCTTATTTTTATGGAAAAATTAGATTAAATAGGAAATATGTAACCAAATCATTTGCTCCTATCAAGGATCTAGAAGAGGCTAAAGTCATGTTATATGAATGGGAAAAAGAACTTCTCAGCAAGAGAGCAATTCCATCTACAACAATCTCAACTAATGAAAATTTTAAATCTAGATCAGAATATGTAGATCATGTAGCGTTAAAAAATGATTTTCAATTTTTAGATGTAGGTAGGTACGACCCAAGTAAAATAAATATTGAGGAAAGAAAAATTAACTTTGTTGAAATTTATGGAAATTACAATCAATCAGAAGCATCCAATCAGTCACACAGATGTCTAGATTGCGGTAATCCGTATTGTGAGTGGAAATGTCCAGTCCATAACTACATTCCTGACTGGTTGAAGCTTGTGAATGAAGGAAATATTTTAAAAGCAGCAGATTTATGTCATCAAACTAATTCATTACCAGAAGTGTGTGGAAGAATTTGCCCTCAGGATCGCCTATGCGAAGGAGCATGCACTTTAAATGATGGTTTTGGAGCTGTTAGCATAGGTAATATAGAGAAATATATTACTGATGAGGCAATAAAAATGGGCTGGAAACCTGACCTCAGTAATCGAATATGGACGAAGAATAAGGTTGCTATTGTAGGGGCTGGTCCTGCGGGAATTGGATGTGCAGATATTCTTGTGAGAGCAGGAGTTAAATGCGATGTTTATGACAAGCAACCTGAGATTGGTGGTTTGTTAACCTTTGGAATCCCAGAATTTAAATTAGAAAAAAGTATCGTAAGACAAAGAAGAAAAATTTTAGAAGAAATGGGGATTAAATTTCATCTAAATAAAGAAATTGGAAAAGATATAAGTTTTAAAAAACTTTATAGCGACTATGACGCTATCTTCCTTGGTATGGGAGCATATACATCTCTAGAGGGTGGTTTTAAAGGAGAAAAGCTACCCAAAGTTCATAAAGCCATTGATTACCTCATTGGAAATACTAATAAACTGCTTAAATTCAAGCAAAAAAATCAACAATACATTAATTTAAAGGGCAAAAATGTAATTGTCTTAGGCGGAGGTGATACTGCCATGGACTGCAATAGAACTGCAATCAGGCAAGGCGCCAAATTAGTCACTTGCCTTTACAGAAGAGATGAAAAAAATATGCCAGGTTCAAGAAGGGAGGTTGTAAATGCTCAAGAAGAAGGCGTGCAATTTGAATTCAATATTCAACCAATAGAAATCATTGGCAAAAATAGAGTTGAGGGAGTGAAGACAATTCAAACAAAATTGGGTGAGCTAGACCAAAATGGACGACGCATACCGGTTCCAATTCAAAATACTGAAAAAGTTTATCCTGCAGATGAGGTTGTTATTGCCTTTGGTTTTCGAGCGAGTCCTGCAAGCTGGTTTAAAGATTTTAATATTCATGTAAATAGCGCTGGTCTAATAAAAACTGAAAAAGAACAAAAACTAAAATTTCAAACTTCAAATCCCAAAATATTTTCTGGTGGTGATATGATGCGAGGCTCAGATTTAGTTGTTACAGCCATCTGGGAAGGAAGAGAAGCAGCAAAAAATATCATACAATTTATCTCATAAATGAATAGTTCAAATTTCTTAAAAGCCTTAAACCTGCAAAAGCATGACACTCCACCTATATGGTTAATGCGTCAAGCTGGTAGATATCTTCCAGAATATCAAAAAATTCGACGTGATTATAAGAATTTCTTAGATATGTGCAAAAAACCTGAAATATGCGCAAGACTAGCTCTGCAACCAATTGAACGTTACGATTTGGATGCATCCATTCTCTTTTCTGACATTCTTACCGTTCCTGATGCATTTGGCCTTGGTCTTGCATTTTATGAAGGCGAAGGTCCTAAATTTAGCAACCCAATCTCAGAACCTGAAAATATCGCAAACCTAAAATCATTTGATCTAAACACTTTAGATTATGTATTTAGAGCCGTTGAAGAAACTAAAAAGATACTACCTGTTGATTTGCCTTTGATAGGTTTTTGCGGCAGTCCGTGGACTTTAGCAGCCTATTCTATAGAAGGAAGTGGCTCCAAAGACTTTAAAAAAACTAAGCAATTTTTATCTGAACAACCGCAAGCGCTTAAAGATTTTTTGAATATCTTAACTGATGCTTGCTTTCAATATTTAAAACAACAGGTTCTTAGCGGCGTTAATGCAATACAAATATTTGATTCATGGGCAGACCTCTTGACAACAAAAGATCTTGAAACCTTTTCATTAATTTACACCCGTAAACTTGCTCAAATGCTTAAAGATGATCATACAACAAAGAAGATACCTATTATTCTTTTTGAAAAAGCTCCAAAAATGAATATTCAAGATTTAGTATTCAAAGATCTTTCATGCATCAGCCTCTATTGGCAAGAAGATATTAAAAACGCCTCTACAACTTTAAGAAATAAGTTGGCAATTCAAGGAAACTTAAATCCAAAAGTATTATTAGAGTCAGATGAGATAATTTGGAATGAAACCAAGAAAATCTGTCAAATCATGAAAAACTATCCTGGATTTATTTTTAATCTTGGTCATGGGGTTACTCCCAACATAGATCCAAAAAAAGTTGAAGTAATGATTAAAGCAATTAGAAGTTAATCTTTAAAAATCTAAAAAAATCCCCATATAAATAAGTGTAATCAAAGAAAGTCGTTCGGCATTCAAATTCAATTTCACACACTTAACAAACACAATTCCGTGTCTGTTTTTGCTGTGGAGGCAATATGCAAGAAAAACAAACTGTAAAAACTATAAACCCCGATGAGATAATTTATATTAACTCAGAAGGAAATCTTTTTATTGATGGCGCATCATATATCAAGGGGATGGATGATTATGAATGGAACTTTGCTCTTAGTAAAAAACATTTTTTAACTTTATTAGAAAATTTATCTCATCACCCTCTTCATCCGGAGTATGAAGCAATTACCCCTCTACCAGAGGGAACAGAGCCTTCTGAAATTATCATTGATGCAATCATAAAGATGGGAAAGGATGCTGGAGATTTACATGCTCTATGTAATAGACACAAAATTCCTCATTACTTTACAACCTGGAGATAAATAGAGCCACCTGTCAGATTCAAACCTCTGACCAAAGATGCTCATTTCAATCCCTCTCAAACCATGGAAGATCAACTGTTGTTGCCATGAGTTCTTTCTCTGGCGAAGAGATAATTATTTCTTGTCCACTCTTAGCATACTCAATATCTAGAATTGTATAACATATATTCTTATCTAGTCTCGGCGAATAAACCAAAGCATTCATAGATCCAACCTTCTTACCATCAATCAAAACAGGCCAGTGCTCCTCATTAAAGACAGTTATAGGATCACCTTCGATCTCAGCCCCTATTAACTTCTTTTCTATACCTTTAAGACTGATTTCACGCAAAGCCTCTTTACCAATAAAATCATCTTCCTGATCAAGGTCTACCATCCAATCTAACCCAACCTCATAGGGGTTATTGGTTCTATCTATGTCTGCTAAATAACTGAGTATTCCACCTTCTAGCCTTAGGATTATATTTGGCGAGCCTGGGCTGATATTGAGATCTTGACCTGCTTGCCAAAGAATTTCCCATAACTCATCTCCCTTTGAGTGATCTTTAAGAAAAAGCTCATAACAAAGTTCTTTACTGTAACCCATTCTGGCAATAACCATGGGAATCCCCCCATGATTCACTTCCTTGAACTTATAAAAACCTAAGTCATTCACCCAATCTCCAAAAACCTTAACCATCAATTTTGTTGAATTGGGTCCCTGGACTTGGAGTGGCGATACATCAGGCTCATCGACATCTACATCAAATTTATATCCAGCTGCTATACCTTGCACCCACAAGATCAAATCTCCATCAGAGACCGAAAACCAATAGCAATCTTCGTCAATCTTTAGCATAACCGGATCGTTGATCAATCCTCCCTTAAAGTCTGTAAGGGGTGTATACATCGCCTTCCCTACTGAACATTTTTTAATATTTCTAGGTGTTAGAAACTGTGATAATGCCTCAGCATCCGGGCCTTTAATTTGAACTTGACGCTCGCAACCCACATCCCATAACTGAACGCCATTTAAAAGTTTTTTGTAATCTTCGACGGTTCCATCAAAACTAACTGGCATATACATGTGGTTATAAACTGAAAAAGCTTGTGCCCCATATTTCATGGTTGAGTAAAAGTATGGTGACTTTCTCACGCGAGGGCTGAAAACTATTTTCGAGGTCTTGTACATATTAGAGTGGCGATAATTATACTTATCAAAGATTATTATCTGAATTAGTAAATCACTACTGAACGAATACTTTCCCCTGAATGCATTAGATCAAAAGCTTTATTAATATCTTCTAGTTTCATTGTATGAGTGATCAAATCATCAATATTTATTTTCTTATCCATATACCAATCCACAATCTTTGGCACATCAGTTCTGCCTCTAGCCCCACCAAAAGCGGTTCCCCTCCAAGAACGGCCAGTGACCAATTGAAAGGGGCGAGTTGAAATTTCTTGACCTGCTCCAGCTACACCGATTATATAAGATTCACCCCAGCCTTTGTGACAACACTCTAGAGCCTGACGCATAACATCAACATTGCCAATACATTCGAAGCTATAATCGACACCACCTGTAATTTGGATAATTTGATCTACGACATTATCAACTTTTTTAGGGTTGATGAAATCTGTCATACCAAATTTTTTACCTAATGACTCCCGTTCAGAATTAATGTCAATACCAATAATTCTGCTGGCACCAGCTAGTTTAGAACCCTGAATAACATTAAGACCAATGCCTCCGAGACCAAATACTGCTACGGTAGAACCTATTTCTACTTTGGCCTGAAAAATAACGGCACCTATGCCTGTTGTAACACCACATCCGATATAACAGATCTTATCAAAAGGAGCATCTTCACGAACTTTGGCTAAAGATATCTCTGGTAAAACAGTATAGTTTGAAAAAGTAGAACAGCCCATGTAATGCATTAAAGGTTTGCCATTGAGAGAAAATCGGCTCGTTCCATCGGGCATCACTCCCTGACCTTGGGTTTCCCGTACGGCCTGACAAAGATTAGTTTTAGGGTTTAGACAAAATTCACACTGCCGACACTCAGCTGTATACAGAGGGATTACATGATCACCCGCTTTAACAGTTGAGACACTTGGACCTACTTCAACTACTATTCCTGCTCCTTCATGACCAAGAATAGAAGGAAATAGTCCTTCTGGATCTTGACCGCTTAAAGTAAAAGCATCTGTATGGCAAACACCGGTAGCTTTTAATTCTATTAACACTTCACCTTTTTTTGGGCCCTCCAGTTCAACTTCACATACCTCTAAAGGTTTACCTGCTTCAAAAGCTACAGCAGCTTGCGTTTTCATTAATCTCAACTCCTGGTGATTTTTAAAACTTTATCTACTTTTTAAACTTAGCTGCTTCTTCAGAACCGCCCGTTGCTGTGCCTTTGGTGTAAGAATGAGCACCCATACCTGCAAGGTCTCCGCCTTGAACAATTAAATATTCATTCCTTATTTCTTCACCATCAAAGAAGCACTCCAATATTTCTCTAACTCCATCAGCATACCTTGCCTGTGCCGATAAAGAAGTTCCAGATGTGTGTGGTGTCATTCCGTGATTTGGCATTGTTCTCCAAACATGGTCATTAGGTGCAGGTTGTGGGAACCAAACATCCCCTGCATATCCACTTAATTGTCCTGACTTTAATGCCTCTGCAATGGCGTCTTTATCACAAATTTTTCCTCTGGCAGTATTAATAATATACGCACCTGGTTTACATTTACTAATTAACTCATCATTAAATAAATGTTCTGTTTCAGGATGAAGTGGGCAACTTATATTAATAACATCACAAACTCCAACTAGAGATTCAACTGAATCATGATAGGTTAAATTCAGTTCTTGTTCTTTATCTAGATCCAATCTATGTTTATCAAAATAATGTAAATGCACATCGAACGGATACATTTTTCTTAACATATCATAACCAATTCGCCCAGCAGCAATTGTGCCTATATGCATACCTTCTACATCATAAGACCTCTTAACAGCATCAGCGATATGCCAACCGCCTTCATTCACTATCCTATGTTGATTATGATAATCTCTAACTAAAGATAAAATCATCATAACAATATGTTCTGCAACTGACCTTGAATTACAATAGGTCACCTCAACGACATCAACTTTATGGTCTATTGCGGCCTGTAAATCTACATGATCAGAACCAATGCCCGCTGTAATTGCCATTTTTAAATTTGGTGCACTTTCAATTCTTTTTCTTGTTAGGTAATACGGCCAAAATGGTTGTGAAATTACAACATCAGCATCAACTAATTCTTTATCTGCAATGCAACCTTCGGCGTCTTTATCAGATGTAACCACTAATGTATGCCCTCTATCTTCTAAAAATTTTCTCAAACCCAATTCACCAGATACACAACCAAGCAATTCACCTGGTATAAAATCTCTTCCTTTAGGACTTGGTAATGTCATACCATCAGGATATTGTTCGAGTTTAGGAAGTTCCTTTACTGGATAACTTGAAGGCATTCCGCCCTTTGGGTCGTCATATAAGATACAAAGTATTTTCATTTATTTTCTCCTATTTAATTTTAATTATAATATCAAAATAATCCTTGGATTAATCCTTTATCATCCATATCTATATTTTCCGCAGCCGGTATTTTTGGTAACCCTGGCATAGTCATAATTTCACCGCAAACAACTACAATAAATTCTGCGCCTGCTGATAACCGGACTTCCCTAATTGGGACATCATGTCCTGATGGAGCGCCCATTAATAATGGGTCTGTTGAAAAACTATATTGAGTCTTGGCCATACATATTGGGTATTCGCCAAATCCGTCATCTTCTAATTTCTTAAATTGATTTCTTATCTTTTTATCAGCAATGATGTCTGCAGCACCATAAATATTTTGTGCGATGCATTGGGTTTTATCCCACAGAGACATTTTATTATCATATAAAGTTTTAAATTCAGCAGAATTTGAATCAGCAATTTTTGCAACCTCTTCTGCAAGATCCGCTGCACCTTCACCACCCCTTTCCCAATGAGAAGAAATTTTGCATTGAACACCAATATTTTTACAATAATTAATGATTGCAGCGTGTTCTTTTTCTGTGTCAGTTACATAGTCATTTATCGCAACGATAACAGGGACTCCAAATTTTCCAATATTTTCAATATGTCTTTCAAGATTCTTGCAGCCCATCGTTACAGCATCTACATTCTCTGAACCAAGGTCATCTTTTTTAATGCCGCCATGCATTTTTAAAGCTTTAGTGGTAGCAACTAAAACAACAGCATCTGGTTTTAAACCTGATTTTCTACATTTAATATCAAAAAATTTCTCAGCGCCTAGATCAGCTCCAAATCCAGCTTCCGTAACAACATAATCAGCAAGTTTTAATGCTGTCTTAGTTGAAACAACAGAATTACAACCATGCGCAATATTAGCAAAAGGCCCGCCATGTATGAATGCAGGATTATGCTCAAGAGTTTGTACTAAGTTTGGTTGAAATGCATCTTTCAATAATACGGTTATTGCTCCATCAGCGTTGAGCTGTTTTGCTCTTACAGGCTCATTAGATCTGGTATAGCCTATAACGATATTTCCTATCCTTTTTTGTAGATCATAAATATCTGACGCTAGACAAAACACTGCCATAATTTCTGAAGCAACTGTTATATCGAAACCACTTTCTCTAGGTATGCCATTGCCAGTCCCGCCAAGGCCACATGTAATTTCTCTTAAAGATCTATCATTCATATCAACCACTCTCTTCCAAGTAATTCTTCTAGGATCAATATTAAGCTGATTATCCCAATGAATATGATTATCAATTAGCGCAGAGAGAAGATTATGAGCTGCTCCAATGGCATGAAAGTCACCAGTAAAATGTAAATTAATATCTGTCATAGGTATTACTTGAGCATGTCCACCTCCCGCAGCGCCACCTTTCATACCAAAACATGGCCCCAGGCTTGGCTCTCTGATACAAATCATTGCTTTTTTACCAATATGGCAAAGCCCATCGACTAGGCCAACACTTGTAGTAGTTTTACCTTCTCCTGCAGGAGTAGGAGAGATTGCAGTAACTAAAATTAATTTACCGTTATTATCATCCTTGAGCTTTTCATGATTAATTGAAAGATCAACTTTTGCCTTGAATTTACCGTAAAGCTCAAGATATTCATCACTTATACCTAACTTAGTAGCAATTGTCTCAATTGTTCTTAGCTCTGCTTCTCTAGCAATTTCTATATCTGATTTCAAAATAACCTCTCACATTTAAATTTAATACAAACAAGACTATATATTATCTTTCAAGATTTCAATCACTTTTGGGCCCTATAAAAATCGAGCCTATAACCAATGGATTATGAGTCCACTAGTCTGACTTGAAAACCCTTTATTACATACACTTGCATACATTAGATGTTCGCAAAATATTCATTGAAAAAAGATAAAAAATTCTTCAAGAATTTAAAGTTAATAACTAACCACTAAATTTTATTGGAATCGATCTTTAATTTTATATATAAATTTCTTGCAGCAAAAAATACAATCATCGCAAAAGGTAGACCAGTTACAATAACAGATGTCTCCAATGCTTTTAATCCTCCACCCATCAAGAGAA
>CACLMT010000004.1 GCA_902608115.1 uncultured SAR86 cluster bacterium
ACCAAATGCATTAAATCTAAAAAATTTATTTAATGTATTGCCCAATTTAGTGTGGACGAGTAATGGGCCCGTTGAACTTAATGAAATAGATATAACCTTACTATCTTCAAAAGTAAATAATATTAATTTTAGAATTAAATCTATAGATAAACTTCCAAGATTAACAGATTACATCATTCCAAAAGGCGTTCGAATTGCCGATACAAGCAGAGTTAGACTGGGAGCATATCTCAGCGAAGGTACAACTGTTATGCATGAAGGATTCGTAAATTTCAATTCTGGTACTCTAGGACCAGCAATGGTTGAGGGGAGGATTTCAGCAGGTGTTATTGTTGGAAAAAATTCAGATTTAGGGGGTGGGTCAAGTACCATGGGCACTCTTTCAGGCGGTAATAATAGAAAGATATCTATTGGTGAAAATTGTCTTTTAGGTGCTAACTCTGGTCTAGGAATCCCTATAGGGGACAATTGCATTATTGAAGCTGGACTTTATCTTACAGGAGGCTCCAAAGTCGAATTATTTAATAAGAAAAAAGAATCTCAAGGCATTGTTAAAGCATCTGAATTAGCAGGCAAAAATAACTTATTATTTCTTCGCAACTCTATTTCTGGTGCTATTGAAGCTAGGACTAATCTTAAGTCAGTTAAGTTAAATACTGAGTTACACAAAAACTAATCGATGTCTGCATTAGAAATAGCTCAATCACTTATAAAAATTCAATCAATATCTCCTAATGATGCTGGATGTTTTGAAATAATCAAATCTGAGCTTTCTCCATTAGAATTTAATATAGAAAAAATTAAGATCCTAAATTCTGAAACCCTGATTGCAAAATTTGGAGATCAGGGAAAAGTATTTTGCTATCTTGGTCATACAGATGTTGTGCCAGCCGGACCCATAGAAAATTGGTCATCGCATCCATTTAAAGCAAAGATTGTTAATGATCAACTCATTGGGAGAGGTGCTGCTGATATGAAAGGAAGCGTTGCTGCATTCATTGAAGCTACAAAAAATTTTTTATCATCTAATCCAAATCCAGATTTTCAGATTTGGGTCATACTAACAAGCAATGAAGAAGGGGAACCCGGCGATGGAAAAATAGACTCCTTTATGCAAAACCTATCTAAAGAAGGTCAAATCATTGATTATTGTCTGGTTGGAGAAGCAAGCTCCTCAATAAATGTTGGGGATGTGTTAAGAATTGGACGCAGAGGGTCTCTTAGTGGAAATTTAAAATTTATTGGAAAACAAGGTCATATTGCTTATCCAAATAAAGTGCTAAATCCAATTCTAGAAATTGGTCCAATAATCTCAGAATTGAAAGAAATGATTTGGGATAATGGAAATGAGCATTTTGATCCAACTTCATTTCAAATTTCTAACATAGATTCAGGTACTGGAGCCTCAAACGTAGTACCGGGTCACTTGAACATGCAATTTAATTTTAGATTTTCTCCAGAATCCTCATATGAATCTTTAAAAGAAAAATTCATTGATATGCTTAAAAATTCTGCTTGTAAGTATGAAATTGAATGGACTCTTAATGCAAAGCCATATTTAACTAAAAAAACTAACTTATTAAATATTATTCAAAAAGCTCTTCTGGAGGTAAATGGCAAAGAAGCAATCATTGACAATGGTGGCGGCACATCAGATGGAAGGTGGGTTTCGCCTTCTGGCGCTGAAGTCATTGAGCTTGGGCCTAAAAATGCAACCATTCATCAAGTTGATGAAAAAATATCTTTAGAAGATTTAGAAAAACTTCAAGAAATTTATCAACAAATTCTAGTAAATCTCAATCAAAATTTTTAGTTATTTCTTTCTGATTTAATTAGTCTAATCTTTATGAGTTTTTAGTTTATGAAACCTGTCCATATTTTTTTAACAGGATTTTTTTCCTTTTAGTTGGCGCCATGCATTAATTTTTTTAGAAGAGGAGTAATAACTGCTAAGAATATCCCACAGCCTATCGCAATTAGCCCTACATCAGTATAAACATCCATAAATGATTGCTTTTGGGCAAGAGTGAAAACATCTCCTGACTTTCCTGATGACTCTGATGCTGTAGCTCTGGCAATTAATCCAGCTACATAATTTCCAGCTGCAGATGCAAAAAACCACATCCCCATCATAAATCCAACAATTCTTTGTGGTGATAATTTAGTTACTGATGATAGCCCAACAGGAGATAAACATAATTCTCCTAAAGTATGTAATAAATAAATTAATACAATCCAGAAGATTCCGGTTTGAAGACCTTCAGAAGATTTCATACCATAGACCAGTGCCAAAAATCCTAATCCAACAAAAACAATACCAATTGAAAACTTAATTGGAGTAGAGGGCTCCATATTTCTTTTTGCAAGGGCTATCCATAACATAGCAAATAGAGGCGCAATAGTAAAAATAAAGCCTGCATTCAAAGATTGAAACATGGATGCCGGGACTTCCCAACCAAACATGACTCTATCAACTCCTCTGTCAGTGAGGATATTTAAAGATGAGCCAGCTTGTTCAAAAAGTGCCCAAAAAATTAATGAGAATAAAATTAATATGCCTACAACTATTAATCGATCTCTCTCTTCAGGACCGCATCTAAATAATGCATATAATAACCATGCTCCAATAAATACTGTACCAAACCCTCCTAAAAGTTGTCCTACAAGTTGTGAGTTTTGAACAAGAAACCATGTTGCCAAAACCATAAAAATGCCTGAGATATAAGCCCAATATTCATAACTTATTCCATTCATCTTTTCTAAATATTTGTTAGATGGTGGTTCTGCAAGACCTTCAAGATATTTTTGACCCCATAGAAAAATTATTAAGCCAAATAACATTCCAATTCCAGCAGCACCAAATCCATAAGACCACCCGACTTGTTCTCCTAAGTAACCACATAAAAGAGTTGCTGTGAATGCACCTATATTTATACCCATATAAAAAATAGTAAAACCAGAGTCTCGTCTTGGATCACCCTCCTTATACAAGGCTCCAACCATGGTAGAAATATTAGGCTTTAAGAATCCAACTCCAGATACAATTAAAGCAAGTGATAAATAAAATATTTGCTCGCTACTTTCGACAGTCATTCCTAAATGACCAAAAACCAAGAGTATTGCTCCATAGGTGACTGCTTTTTTTGAACCTAAAATCTGATCAGCTATCATGCCACCAAAAACTGGCATGATATAAACCAAAGAGGTATATGCTCCATAAATTAAATAACTTGTTGCATCTGTAAATTCCCAATGTTTAGTCAAATAGAGAATTAGAAGAGCCCTCATTCCATAATATGAGAATCTCTCCCACATTTCTGTTGCAAAGCAAACAAATAAACCTTTAGGATGACCAAGAAAAGTGTTACTAGTATTCATGTTATTTGAGTTATGATTTAGGAGAATACTATATCAAACTAATGGAAAAAACACCTGATGTTGGACCCTTCTTGAGAATCATTGCCTCAATCTATGATTGTTTTTTACTCCTAGGTGTTTGGTTTGTTATCGGTTCAGTAGCTCTTTGGTTAAATGGAGGAAATATTCTTCACCCTGCCCTTGGTAGCTTACTGGTATTTGTAAGCGCTTGGGCCTTTTTTGCAATCTTTTGGATAAAATATGGCCAAACTCTAGGCATGCAAGTGTGGAAAATTAAAATTATTAACGATGAACCAGGTCACTCAAATATCACCTTAAAACAAACTTTTTTAAGATATTTAGTAAATTGTGGAATGCTAGCCTTGTTAGGTATGCCGCTATTTCTAATCTATGTCGACCCAAAAAAACTAGCAGTTAACGATATCTTATCAAAGACAAAATTAATTAAAGTTTAAATTCTTTTATACAGAATTGCGCCACTACCAAACAATACAATTATTGGTAATAAATAAGCAAACAAGATTGGCCACTGGTAAGTAATGAAAGAGGTGATGCTAAGATCTTTGAATAGATCATAGATTAATCCAATAAAAATACCGATAACAATTTGCCTACCAACACCACCGGAGCGAACGAATCCAAACATTAGACTTCCTGCTAAAAAGATAATGGCAATAACTGAAAAAGGTAATAAAATTTTTGAATAGATTGCTGACATGATCAGTTGAGAATCTTTATCATACCCTGTGCTTAGATAATCTCCTTTCAACTGATACAAAGAACTAATAGTTAGCCGATCTAACTTTTGAGAAGAAATATTTGAAGCAGGATTAAATGAAAGAACAATTTGATCATTATTTTGATTAAGGTTATCAATAATAATATTACCGTCTTGATAGCGTCCTTTAATAAATTGATTGGCACTAACAACCCTTCCTTGTTCATCAAACTGTATCACCTGAATATTCTCTAAATTTTTTTCATCTTTAAAATTTGCTCCAATCAATGATAAATCTTCCAGTTGCCATGTGAGACTATCAGACGATGTAATTAATTCCTCTTGGGCATGTGCCTCGTTTAAGCTTGCAGACTTTGACATATTAATAAATAACAATTCATCCATGGCAATTATTGTAAAAGCCAAAATTAAAGGACCCATTCCAGCCATTAATACAATTTTTGCAGGTGAAAATCCTGATGACCTTAAAAAAATTAAATTTCCTTGTTGGTTAAAAATTGATAAAGAAATTAAAGTTCCAATAAGCACTGAACTTTCTAAATAATCTAAGCCTTTATGTGGTTGCTCCATTAAGACTGCAGAAAATAAAGAAAAAATATTTCTATAATCAACTAAATTCTCTAATTCCATTACAAAGGTAATCAAAAAATCTAGGAAAATAATAGTGAGCCAAACAAAAATGGAAATATATAAACTTTTTAAAATTAAGTGCTTGCCATAAGTGGTAAAAATACCCTCTCTCATGAACTTAACCATATAAGTAATGCAAAAATGATAAAAATAATTGCCGAGATTTGCAGCCTCGATGATTGAGCTAAAATTTGAATATTTGCTCTTCCATCTGATAAATACATAAAAGTTCCAAACAAGAGAAAAATAACATGTACTGGCCACAATCCTATATAAAGAAAATTAAGGGAATTTGAATAACTCTCTCTAAATACAACCAATAGACTAAGATATATAATATAAATTAAAACACCTGTAACTAAACTCCCTTCTCTTCCAACCCTAGGTTTTGATTTACCAAAAATAAAGCTTAAAAGCATCAGAGCAAATAACATCAAGGGGATACTTGCATTCCATTGGGACTCAATAAAACTGGACGATTGTTTGAAATCTAATAATTTTGAAAGACTTAAGCTATTTGAATCAGAATTTATTGAATGCGTTAGATCGTTAAAAGATGCATTAATATTAGTTGAACTATTAAGATTTGGATAAATCGATCCATTTTGAAAATTTAAAATCATCTCATTGTTGAAATTTAATATCTCAAGATGTTCTGCCTTTATCAAAGACAATAAAGAATCCTTATTAACAAAAAACGTAACATTATTCATTAAGTTATTATCTTGTGAATCAAAGTAAAGGTAACTGTGCTTATTATCTAAATTAATCAAGGTTTTAGATTTCAACAATTTCAATCTATCTTCATATGACTGTTCTGCAATTAAATTTTTTGATAATGATTTTGAATAAGGTCCTACAAAAATACTTAGCAAAGAACACAAAATAAAAATTACCAATAAAAATGGTGTTAGATATTTCATTAGTTTGATCCTTGAAACACCTGCAGAAAAATATGCATATATTCCATTTGAGTTATAGAGCTCTGATACCACCATCAGTAAACTCAAGAAAAACGCAAAAGGAATAAGCAATGATAAAAAATCTGGAAGGCGAAGAGCAATAACAGAAAAAATAATATTTGGGTTTAAACTGCCTGCTGCAGCTTGTTCAAAATACCCTACCAAACGAGAAGAAAAAATTAATCCTGTTAAAATTAACAAAATCGCAAGAAAGCCTTTAATAACCTGAGTATTTAAATGAATTGCAAGAATATTCTTTTTATACATGCCTTTAGCGATCTTGATGCATTACAATAAATATCTTATCAGTAATTTTTACTAGGAGATGGATTTATGACTTACAAAGTCTTATCGAGCATAGCAACCAAGAGCGTTAATTCGGCTGAGCTTTTAAAGATTAGAACAGATTTGTTAATCATTGGTGTTAATAAAAAAACAACATCTGCAATTGAGCTAAAAAGTCTTAAGAACTCGGCAAAATCATTAATTACTCAATCTATAAGAGAAATCAATAATGGTTCAAGAAAATCTATTTTTTTACCAACACCAGAAAGATTAAAAGCAAAGAATTTATTGCTTATAAAAGAACCAAAACCTAAAGCCGCAAGCTTTCTATGGATTAAATATTTTTCTGAAATTATGAATCTAGCTAAATCTTCAAAAGCAAAGGATTTTGCATTTCTTGTAACTTCAGCAACTCCTAAAACAATTGATCTAAATTGGCTTTCAGAAATTAGTGCAAGAACATTTGAGGCCTCAGCGTATACATTTAACGCAACAAAAAATAAAACAGTTGTTCCTGTTTCTGTAAAAAAAGGTTCTTTATTATTTGGTGGGCTTACCTCTGCAAAATTAAAATCTGTTAAAGCATCAGTAATTACTGGTCATGCAGTTGGCGAAGGTATGAATGCCGCTAAACACTTAGGAGATCTACCAGCAAATCACTGCACACCAAGAATTATTGAACGTAAAACAAAAGCTCTTAAAAAACATTTTCCTGCATTAAAGATCTCAAGTCTAAATGAAAAAGACCTTGCTAAACTAAAGATGGGTTCTTATCTTTCTGTTGCCAAAGGTAGTGATGAACCCCCGAGAATGATGGTAATTGAATATAAAGGAGGACCTAAACATAAACAACCACTTGCCCTAGTGGGAAAAGGAATTACTTTTGATACTGGAGGAATCTCATTAAAACCTGGGTCTGCAATGGATGAAATGAAATGGGATATGTGTGGCGCTGCATCTGTATTTGGTGTTATGCAAACTCTTGCAAGATTAAAAGCAAAAGTTAACATTGTTGGGCTAATGGTCTGCGCAGAAAATATGCCCTCTGCCAGAGCTACAAAACCTGGAGATGTAGTGACTTCAATGTCAGGTCAAACCATAGAAATTTTGAATACGGATGCTGAAGGAAGATTAATACTTTGTGATGCTTTAACCTATGCTAAAAAATTCAAACCTAGTCATGTGATAGATATGGCGACTTTAACTGGTGCTGTTGTAATAGCACTTGGAAGCCCGGCTTCTGGTGTTATGGCAAATAATCAACCTTTGGCAGATAAAATTCTTGCAGCCGGCGAAGCTTCTGGTGATAGAGCCTGGCAACTACCACTTTGGGAAGAGTATGAACATTGCACAAAAACAAATTTTGCAGACCTTGCTAATATAGGAGGAGGAAGAGAAGCTGGAACAATTAAGGCAGCATCCTTCCTATCAAATTTCACCAAAGATTATAAATGGGCTCACATTGATATAGCTGCTAGCGCTTGGAATAGTGGAACAAAAAAAGGTGGTACAGGAAGACCAGTTCCACTATTAGCTGAATTAATTTTAAAAGGAAATCTATAATCCTTGGATAAATACAATTAACTGGATGTTTGATGGATAAGAAGCCATATGATCCTTCAGAGATAGAAAAAAAACTCTATCAAGAATGGGAATCCTCTGGTCTTTTTAAACCAGGAACAGACCAAAATACCTATTCATTAGCAATTCCTCCACCGAATGTTACTGGTACGCTACATATGGGGCATGGATTTCAAAGTGCCATCATGGATTGTCTAATTCGATATCACCGAATGTCTGGTAAAAATACTTTTTGGCAAGTAGGCACAGATCATGCGGGAATTGCAACTGAAATGGTTGTTGAACATCTTTTAAATACTAAAGGTAAATCAAAAGCAGGCATAGGTAGGGAAGCATTTGAAAAAGAAGTTTGGAACTGGAAGAAATACTCTGGTAACAAAATCACTTCTCAGCTCAGTCGGTTAGGATCTAGCCTAGATTGGAGCTCTGAAAGATTTACATTGGATGATGAGTATCAACACGCTGTACTAAGCGCATTTATACAATTGTTTGATGAAGGTCTTATTTATCAAGGCAAACGGCTAGTAAACTGGGACCCTGTTCTTGAAACCTCTCTGTCAGACTTAGAGGTTATCAATAAAGATTTAAACATTAAAATTTGGGAAATTAAGTATCAGCTTGAGGAAACTGATGAGTTCGTCACTGTCGCTACCACCAGACCCGAGACTCTTTTCGGAGATATGGCTCTGGCCGTAAACCCACAAGATGAAAGGTTTGCACATCTAGTCGGTAAGAATGCTGCCATACCCTTATGCGATAGGGTTATCCCTATTGTTGTAGATGACTATGTAGATCCAGAATTTGGTACAGGTATTGTCAAGATAACTCCTGGCCATGATTTCAATGATTATGAAATAGGTAAAAGACATGGTCTCCACATGGGTGACAACGCACAGTGTCACACTGGTGATGAAGCTGCATTTGATCCTATTTCAATCCTAAATAAAAGTGTTGAAATAATTGGCGTTGCTCCAAAAAAATTCCATGGTATGGATAGGTTTGAAGCTCGTAAGGTGTTATTAGAGGATCTGAAAAAAGAAAAACTTTTGGTATCTGAAAACGAAAATGAGAGCACTCTGCCCTATGGAGATAGATCAGATCAAATTCTTGAGCCGCTGTTAACCGATCAATGGTATGTCGATGCTAAAACTTTGGCCAAGCCAGCCATTGAAGCAGTCAAATCAAAAGAAATACAGTTTGTACCTGCCAATTGGGAAAAAACCTATTTCCAATGGATGAATAATATTCAGGATTGGTGCATCAGCCGACAGTTATGGTGGGGTCATAGAATTCCAATTTGGTACGATGAATCTAATAAGCCTTTTGCAGGATTTTCTGAGGAAGATGTTAGGGAAAAGCATAGTTTGAAAGGAAAACTGCGCCAAGAGGAAGATGTTTTAGATACCTGGTTCTCATCAAGCCTTTGGACATTTGCAACCATGGGATGGCCTGAAAAAAATGAAAAATTAAGACTCTTTCATCCAACAACCACTTTGGTTACCGGTTTTGACATTATCTTTTTTTGGGTTGCTCGAATGATCATGATGACAAAGCACTTCATGAAAGAAGTACCATTTAAAGAGGTCTATATTACAGGACTTATTAAAGATGAAAATGGGCAGAAAATGTCCAAATCAAAAGGAAATATTCTTGATCCAATCGATCTAATTGATGGCGTATCACTTGAAGAATTAATTGCAAAAAGAACTGAAGGCATGATGCAGCCCAAACTTAAAGAAATAATTATTAAACAAACAAATAAACAGTTCCCTAATGGCATTGAAGGCTATGGAACGGATGCTTTGCGATATACCTATTACTCACTAGCTTCTCCAGGCAGAAATATTAATTTTGATATCGGCAGAATCAAAGGCTACAGAAATTTCTGTAATAAAATCTGGAATGCTTTTCGATTTATTGAAATGCAGGCAACCAACCACGATTATCAATCTAGAAATGGTTCATCAGATATCTTATCCGATTGGATGGGGTCCAAAATCCAATATACTTCTGAGAATTGCAAAGCACATATTAAAAATTATCGATTTGATCTAGCCTCAGAAGAAATATATGAATTGGTCTGGTCAAATTTTTGTGATTGGTACATAGAATTTAACAAAGTAGCTATCCAGAAATCTGAGAGCAGCAATCAAACCAACAATTTAATAAGTAATTTGATAGGAAACTTTTACAGCATTCTAGAATTGTTACATCCTTTCATGCCGTTCATTACAGAGGAACTCTCTTCCAAGTTAGCTTCACTAGCTAAAAAAGAAAAATCAGGCTTTTTAGTTCAGAGTGGTTTTGCTCATGCTAGACCATCAAATAAAAAGACTGAAAAACAAGTAGATGAAATCATTAATATTATTTCTGCTCTAAGGGTGATAAGGGCAGAAAATTTGAACATTAAAAATGAGACCTTACATCTTATTATTTCAACTGATATGAGCCCTGATATGCAATCTGTGGTTGTAAAACAAGAAGTTATTATTGCGGGTATTGCAAAAATAGATGGAATTGAATTTACCGATGAAATCCCAGAAGAATCAATTGAAAAAACAATGAGTGGATACAAAATTATTATCCCATTGGGAGGATTAATTGATCCTGAAGAAGAATTGACGCGACTTCAAAAAGAACTCTCAGATACTGAGAATGACATTAAGATTATTAGCTCAAAGCTAGCCAATGAACAATTTGTTGCTAAAGCTCCAGAAGCTGTAATTAACAAAGAGAAAGAAAAACTTGTTAATGCAAACAAAAAAAAATCAATGATTGAAAGCAGCTTATTGAAAATTAATTCTTAAAGGCTATCTGTAGATTTAAATGCTTTTAAAACAACGCTTCGTGTTTGTGCAGGATCTATCACAGCGTCAATTTCTAGAAAAGACGCGGCTTCAATTGCTTGGCCAGCCTCATACATCTTGGCGACCAATTTATCAAAAAGTTCTTTACGCTCATCAAGATTCTCTATGCTTTCAAGCTCTTTTCTGTAACCCAGTTTTACAGCGCCTTCAATTCCCATGCCGCCAAACTCTCCCGTTGGCCATGCTGCAGTATAAACAGGATTATGAAGACTACCGCCGACCAATGCCTGTGCACCCAACCCGTAACCCTTTCTGAGGAAAATTGCCACAAGGGGAACACTGATGTTTGCACCCTGCTTAAACAAAGATGCCATTCTTCTAACGGCCCCACCCTCTTCACTCGCAGGCCCAACCATGAACCCAGGCGTATCAGCCAGCACCAGAATAGGTAATGCATGATCGTTACAGATAGCAATAAAGTCTGCAGCTTTTTCAGCTGACTCTGAATCTATTGCGCCGCCCAATTTCTGACAGTCGCTTGCAAGAAGGGCAAAAGGTTTACCTTCAATTCTGATAAACCCTGTGATAATACTTTCGCCATATTTTTTTCTGAGTTCTAAAAAACTATCCTCATCAGCCACTGTGTTAATAATGTCTCGAACCTTATAGGTGTAACGCCTATCCTCTGGCATGATGTTTTTGAGTATCTCTTGATCGCAAACAGAAAAATCTTCAATTGAACCTTGAAAATAAGACAGCAGTTTTTTTGCAGTCAAAGTTGCTTCCTCTTCATTTTCAGCAACATAGTCAACCACTCCATTCTTCTCATGCACAGACACTGGACCAATATCAGTTGGCTCGAACACACCCAGCCCGCCGCCTTCAATCATTGCAGGGCCTGCCATGCCAATCCATGAGGTCTTTGTTGCAATCCTAAAATCGGAACAACCAAACAATGCAGCATTACCAGCAAAACAATAACCATTATTAACCGCAATTTTTAAGGAGCTGCCAGTTAATTGAGCCCAGGATGAAAAAGAGGGAATGTGCAACCCAGCAATTTGAGTTAACACATCGGTATCGCCAGGCCTGCCACCTCCACCCTCAGTAAAAATTATAATAGGAAGTCCGAACTTCTTAGCCTGATCACATATACGATCAAGTTTTAGATGATGGAAGGCACCTTGAGTTCCGGCCAACACAGAATAGTCATAAATAATCGCTACAGCTTGAGAGCGCTCTGACCCTACCAAATCAGAATTCACAGAACAAAAACCAGTGATGATACCGTCAGCATTTGTTTTGTCTTGTAACTCTTCGTAGTCTCGACGAGTGCGTTGGGCAGCTACAGCAAATTGCCCAAACTCTAGAAAACTTTTCTCATCAACCAAATGAGTTAAATTTTCTCTGGCAGTTCTGTATTGCTTTGAATGTCTTTTTTCAGCAGATGAAACTCTAAATTCATCAGAGCTTTTTTCAACTCTGCGAATAAATTTTTCAAACTCTGGTCGATTTTTAATGGCCATGATCTCCTATGCTACTAAAAAAATATCCATTCGAGTAAAACTAACTGGCAGTATGTTTTTTAAATGTATCTCCAGTCAATTTCAATACCATTTTATTGTTGTATGTATCCATCTGTAGCTCCCTTTAAAAATTAATTTTCTAAACAACCATCGATCTGTTGAATTTCAGTTTTAGACAAGATCCCTTTTACTTCTGCTTCCACACACTCATTTAACTCTTTTCTATTTTTTACACCTAAAATTACAGATGCAACACCTGCAGCGCTCAAAGCATACCTATGTGCCAAGCTGGCAGGAGATTCATCCCAATCATGTGCTAAATCTCTGAAAGATTTTGCTTTCTCAAAATCTTGAAAATCACTTTGATCAAAACCAGAACTGTGCGGCAATCTATCCATTGAAGATGTCAAAGCTCCAGCTTGAACTGCTCTGATTGCCAAGATAGGAATATCACGTTGCTGACACTCCAATAATATTGCTTTTGGATTGAAGGCCTCTGATACATAACCAATGGCTCCTGCAGAATTTAAAGGATTAACAACGCATTGAACTGCGCTTGGTGGATGGTTATGAGCAAGCGCTTTGATGATTGCTTCTTCTTGTCCAAGCCCACCAATTCCCCAATGATCAATCTTCCCTTCCTTTATTAAACGCTCAAATGCAGGAATTACTGAATTAAAAAAACAACTGAGCGTTGTCGCACTTTTTCCTCTCAATTCATCAAACTTAAAAAGTTTATAGTTATCTTCAATCAATTGAGAGTGAAGTAAGAATAAATTGACCTTGTTTAATTTCATATTATCCAGACTCTTGGTCAACGAACTATTTAACTTATCGTAGACCTCATCCTCTGGCTGTGTTCCTAATTGACATTTAGTGGTAAAAAAAAGATTGTCTTTTTTCTTTCCATTTAAAGACTCCCCAAGCACTCTTTCAGCCTCACCTTTTCCATACATGGGAGCCACATCAAAATGATTGATGCCATGATCCAAAGCAGAATGTACCGTTTGAATAGCTTCTTCTTTGGTTGTTTCTCCCCAAACTTGACCGATTCCACCACCACCAAGTGTTAATGCGCTAACTTTAGAAAAAGGTTTAAAATTCCTAAAATGCATTGTTATACCAAATAGGCGAAGACCATGCTCTCTCTTGGATTGTTGCTGGCAAATCAGATCTAGGCTCCTCACCTACACGAACTGCGTCCCACGTTGACCACCTACAAACTGGATTCTCAAGCACTCTGGAATAATAAAAAGCTTCCTGATTATTTTTAAAATCAGGGTCTTGCCAAAAAACTTTTAATTCCCTTGCTCCTGAATCGGCGCTAATTGAGCAATCATCTAAATCAACACGAGCTCCATTATCAGGGCAACGATAAGTTTGTGGATCAACACTTAGCCCATCAGAACATGCAACATCATAAACTTGTTCTTTATGCTCTCCATCCTCTAACCATCCCTTTATAATTTGAGTTCTTTGCAATGGTGCACCGAGAGGATCAGCAATTGCCCATATGAGAAAGGTTGGGGTTTTGTTTCCTTTTACATTGAGCGTTCCACCCATTGGAATACTTTTTGCATATGCATCTTGAATGAGAGAAAGATCGTCTAATTTTGAATTCGCTAAATCATAACCTGCAAAAAATCTAACCTTTATTCTTGGGCCACTTGTTGCAAATGTTTCCTTACGTCTAAAAGCATCATAAATAGCTTCTCGAGTATTCTCTTCTGCCCAAACTCCCGCAAGACCTGAAGCAGAAAATTGAATCAATCGTTCGCTGGCAGAAAAATAGTCTTTTCCATCCACTTCCTTGAAAACATTTGGTCTCATTACTTTTAAAAAAGTTCCATACCACCGATTAAATGGAATAGAACCTCTAAGTTCTGCTGTGCCATCTAATAGACCTATCTTTGAGAAATATATTTCCTCATTATCAGAGCCGCCTCCAACATGAGTATCACTTGATCCTATTAAGCTAAATTTATATGGATTGGTTAGACCTTTCTCCGAAAGACTTAAACCCCTTAGATACGCGTCTCTGACATAGCTCCCTTTTAAATTACTTATAAGCTTTTCTTCTATCATTCCAGTTTTTGCTTCAAAGGCTGCCCATTCATCATTTTTAGAAAGCAATGGATGAGTCTCTGAGGTTCCTTTTACCTGAGTAATTTCAACCAATGGCTCATTTAGAGAACGGTTATTAGCATACTCTTCATCAATCGGGCCTCCATTATAATCATTTAGAGAAAATGCAGCCCCTCCAGAAATATTAGAGTTATGAGGAATAGCCAAACTCTCAACTCCATTTCTTCTAAGCTCATTCATCCAATCCCATAATCTTTCAGGATCTTGGCTGTCCCCTCTTGTAAAAATATTACTAGGTAAATTATTGGTATCTCGAAAAATGACATTTCTATGTAAATATCTATCGTAAAGCTCAATGCTAGATGTATATTCATATCCAGCAAAAGTAGTAAAAGATCCAGGAACATAAGCATCATCAGCCGCCTTAATGGTTTCTTGCCAAACGGTTCTGCCAACTTCTTCTATCAAGGATCTATCAATGGTTCCATCCTCAACCCCATCTCTAATTGATTTAGCTAAAGGTCGAAAAAGGCCACCTCTTTTAATGATTGAATAAAGTCCATTGCTAACCGATACATTTAAATTATGTATTGGCTTTGTTATCTCATATTTAGAAAACTCAGAGTTAGTATCAGCAGCCTCAGGCAGTAATCCCAAAAAGATTCCATGGTCAGTGACTGCATAAAAATCTAAAGGTCTGTTCAGTTGAATTTGATAACCACTTGGGTGTGGTATTGCATGCCCTTGTGCATACTTATAAGCATCAGCTGGAGAGTTCATTGTACCAAAAGTATATGCGTCAAATGAATTAGCTGTATGAACATGCAAATCACCAAAATACGCATTTTTATCAGGATTTGGTGCGGGTCTGGGTTGAGTTTGAGTTTGTGTTAATGGTTTTTCCTCCAAAGATAGTGAAACCTCTTTTAAACTATTTTCATCTGAGCATGCGGCAAGAATCACTAGCATAGAAATAAAAAAAATATTTTGGATTTTCATCATTGCTCCTTAGATAGACGTTTTGTGATTTCTTCTTTTAGTAGCCACATTCTATCCTGACCCCAAACATAAAATGGATTACTGTCATCAGTATCAGTAATTTTAAAACTTGGTACTCCCCAGCAATTTCCTGAATACATATCTTCAACATTATCATTTAGGACTTTTTTCCAGTGTTTGGTGTTTAAATCTTTTTTAATTGTTAACCAATCAAGCTCAAGCTCTGTAACCAAGTTCTCTAAAAAAGCATCATCGCCAATATTGATTCCATCTTGAAAAGAAGCTTTTAATAAAGCTTCAATATACTCAAAACCCTTCCCAGCTCCATCAATTATTGGGAACAATGAATAAGATTTTCTAGCTGGTTTTCCAATTGGTGAGTAAATAGATTTCATTTCATGTCCATGCTTTCTACCCTCTCTTGCCGCATCTGAAATAATGTACTTAACCTTAAAATTTGGAATGGTCATCATTCGCATGAGCATAGGTAGCACGGGTTTTGTGATAAGGTTTACAGGATACTCTTCCCTAATTTGACGAACTCTTTTAGTGCTTACAAAAGTATATGGGCTGTTCAAAGATGGATAGTAATATAAATTTACTTTTTTATCTGATTCTAGGTGTCTCGGAGCTTTTAATTCTATTGGGCAAATGTTATCGAGGGCTTGAGGATTCTTTGCTCCCAATTGAGCAAGCCTTTCCTCTAAATGAGGTAAGCGATCTACACCCCAATACAATTCTTTTTCATAATAAAATGCAGATCCAAAATAATAACCTTTTGCATTTCTAGTTTCGTTACCCTGCATTAATTTGTTCTTAACCTCGCTCTTAGTTGCATAATAAGTAGAAGACAACTCATCTAGGGCAATAGCATCTCCCTCCCACAAAGCAAAACTAACTTGAGTTGCTATCTCCCCAAAATCTTCTGCTCTCACTGAAGTTAAAATTGAGTTAGCTTTTTCTACTAGATCTTTTGTAGGATACTCATCAGCCTTAAAATTAATGTTGTAAAAAGGTGCAATTCGTTTTACATCCCGCAAACAATAAATGTTGTACAAGGAAGGTTCATGCACTGCATCAAGATTTTCTTCTCCAACCAATATCGGTTTGAGAACAATATCAAAAGAGGATTTTAATTCTTCAATACATTGTATGGTTAGATGAGAATAAGGGTCATCTACCTTGTGGAAGTACAATATTTCATGAGGTCTTTTTTCTTCTTGCCTTGCCGCCTCAGTTTTCTTGCGAATATTTTGAAAAATTTCATAGCTAGAAAAAGTATTCATAGCTTGATTTCTTATTTTGGCACTCATCGTGCGCCTAGTCATGAAATTTCTAAAAGCTTTAAGCATAATTGCGAGCTAAAGGTTAAAAATTACTTAATCTTTTTCCAATGATTGAATCTACTTAGGCTATGATGCATACACTCTTGAATGAAAGGATGCTCAATACCAAATAATTCTGTAATTTTAGTTTTCATAATACCTCCTGTTTATTTCTTATCACCGCGTGGAAATGTTATATCTGTTGGTGTCAAAAAATCTTCATATTGTTTTTGGAGTCTTTGCATGCCTTTGATCCATCTATCTCTATCATTACCTTTACGCATGACATATTCTGCAACTTCTGTATGAGGAAGAACTAAGAACCTTTCTTCAGCTATAGCGCTTAATACTTCTTGGGCTACAACTTCTGGCTCCATCATCCCATCAACACCAGCCACTCCAGGACCTTGTGCTGTCATAGCGGTTCTTACAGCTTGAGGGCACAAACAGGAAACCCCAATACCTTTTTCTCCATATGTAATTTTTATCCATTCAGCAAAGCTAACTGCTGCAGCTTTAGTCACTGAGTAACCCGCTGCTCCAAGTTGTGTGAGTAAACCAGCTGCAGAAGAAGTGTTAACCAAATAACCCTCTTCTCTTTCTAGCATCTGAGGTAAAACATGTTTTGCTGCAAAAATATGCGCCTGTACATTTACTTCCCATATATTTTGCCAATCAGATGTCTTAGCCTCAAAAAATCCAGGTACACCACTAATCCCAGCATTAGAACAAAAAATATCAACACCGCCTGCATGTTTGTTTGACTTCTCAATGACATCGATAATTGCATCTTCTTTTCCGACATTAGCCTCTACCGCAATTCCTTCAACTGAGTCTGCTGTTTGCTTTGCCCCATCTAAGTTCACATCAACAGCTACTAAAGATTTAACTCCAGCCTGATAAAATGCTTTACATAAAGCTTTTCCAATACCGCTTGCAGCACCAGTAACAACAACTCTTTTATTTTTTACTTCCATCAATTCACCTTGCTAATCTTAATCTCATCAGAGTCTAAAGGTAGAACCACCATAGTTCCATCATCAGCTACACTCCAATCTTTTCTTATTTTATTTACTCCCCGAAAAAACATTCTTTCCATCATGCTATTTCTTGGAGATGGAGTTAAATGATAAAAAACTAAATGATCAACATTTGCAAGATTTGCTACTTTAGCTGCATCCTTAGGAGTAGTGTGATAAGTCGTAATATCATCCAAAACCTTTGCTGTTAATGAATTACCAGCCTTATTAGCAACACCTTTCATAATTTCTAAAATATGATTGGCTTGAGCCTCATGAAATAATACATCTGCATCTTTTGCATAAGTAATTAAGTTTTCGCTATATGAAGTATCTCCACTAATGACAATAGATCTACCTTTGAAATCAAAACGATACCCTAATGCTGGTTTTACTGGGTCATGGGGTACTTTAAATGCAGTAACTTTTAACCCATTCTCATTAATAACAACAGGGTTTAATAAATCAACTGGGTGAGGATCAAACCCTACGATATTAATCGGCGCAACCTCATCACCATGATGTTCATTCCGATATTTAAAATCGAGTTTATATGCATCTTCAAAACCTTTGGTCACAAACTCAACACCCGATGGACCATAAACATCTAATCTCTTAGTCCGAGACTGAGCGACCCAGGTTCCCATGTGAATATCTGCTAAATCAGAGATATGGTCTGAATGAAGATGAGTAAGCAATACTGCTTTAATCTTACCTAGATTAACCCCATAGCTCCTGAGATTGCTTGCACTTCCATCTCCAACATCTATGACATAATAACTACCACCAGCATTAATTAAAATACATGTCTCGGCCCTTCTTGGATGAGGAAGCGGAGAACGAGAGCCACAAACTAGAGCTGTTAAAGAGTTGTCATAAAGATCAATTTCTTGATTTTGTAAATTATTTAAAGCTGATGTCATCACCCTGTCTTGAACAGCTGGAATTCTAGTTAATATAGCTATCAATAAAAATGCAGCTACCACTATAAAAATTAAGTACTTTAGTATTTTCATTTAGTCCTCTCCAGATATTTTTGTTCTAACAAATAGAAAAAATAAACCCACAACAACCTCTACAAGAATTTGTGGTGTAGCAAAAGTTGCATCATAAAAGACTGTGGACATTGATCTATAAAACGCTGCAACAAGTAAAAGCATGGCAGGGGCTAAAAACCAATATTGTTTCTTTGTATAAACTCCAATCAATGTCATAGATCCTAAAGTAATAAAAAAACTGCCCAGATCACCAATTTGTGTACTTAATCCCACATCTTGTAAAAGAGGCATCCCTAGTGATTCGGCAGCAGTTGATGGATCAAGTATCCATTGCAATCCAACACCAAAAAATAAAACTCCTATGAGACCTGTAATTCCTCGCAATATATTATTCATTCTTCCTCCTATTTAACTCATTCAAGCAAAAATATTTATTAATTAACTTAAAATATGTACCTTTTTTTAAAAATTAATAATAAAAGGTACAATACCCACCTCTTTCAAATATTTTTAGCAATTACTTTTTTCTTATAATTAAATAAGTACTATTATTCCTTCATTAGGGTTAATATTTCCAGCAACAACCTCTTCGTAAGTTTTTATAAACTCTTCTAGACCAGAAATTTCTTTTAGCTGCATCCAGTCTCTGCTTTGCAAAGCTCTTGCAGCCATAAATATATTTGTTTTCTCACTGTAGCCTTCGTGACCCCAGTCTCCAATACGTTTTTGAATGTGAGCTGGCGCAAAAAAGAATTCTGTGCGATCTCTTAACATCGCTTGCCCTAAAACATCTTCTGCAGTCGTTTTATTATCCCAATGGGTCATCCCCACGGTTAGACACTTAAGCATATTATCTCCCAGAGCACCATGCAGAGTTCCCAAGATATCTCTGTTTCCTGCCATATCTACCATGACTGATCCTTGGCTGCAATCTACTTGATCAAGCTCATCGTATGTGATCACTTCATCGTAACAACCCAAGCTTGTAACAAAATCAGAGTTGCTTGCTGAAGTAAGTCCAATAATTTTTGGTGCGTCATTTTTATCTGCTAAACCTTGTGCTAAACCAATCGCAGTTTTGCTTGAAGCGCTAATAATAATAATTTGAGAAGCTCCAAGATAGGATTCATCCTGTAGCGCATCACATAAACAAAATGCAGTGACATGAAGAGGGAATAAAAGCGCCCTGATGTTATCCATAGAGCTATCATAATTTTCTTCCCCAGATAATCTCACATAGTTGTTGTAAACCGGAGGGAGTTCTTTGCGATGATCTTTTCCATCGCTAAAACTTCGATCAATTATTTTTGCTGGATTTAAAATCAAATAATTTGCAGCTGGAAAATACCCAAAAATTCTTTCCCCAACTTCTAAACCTTCAACTCTTGAATGGCTTATTTCAGCAAAACCCCACATTGGAATACAGCCCCACTTATTATTAGGATCTTCTGATGCTGGAAAAAACTGCCAATAACCAATCGTTTCGCCAGCAACCCCATAAGTTACATTGTTTGCAGTAAAAGCAAAGCGTTCAATTTTGACTGAAATTTCTCCATCATTTAAATTGAATGGATCTTTGTCATTCTTTGCAAAACGCGTCTTAGTTAAGTCACTTTTAAAAGTTTGTAATTCAATCATAAATCCCTAAAAATTATTTTCTTTCTAGCATTGAAAGAATAAAAAAAGCCACGAGCATGCCTGTAATATATGGAGCTAAGAAGACACCTGGAGTTGGTGCGGTAGTATATAAGCCTTGAATGGCAATCTCTTCTCTAATTAAAGGATAGATAAAAATTCGAACGCTCCATTCTAAAATCCAAAACAAATACATCAGAGGTATCAGTACTCTGTAACGAAATATCACAATCCAACAAACAAAACAAAATATTAACTGAGCAAAACCCCACACAGAGAAAAACCGATAAATTAAAAGCATAGGATCAGGCTCACCTGTCAAAAGTTTAAAATTAGCAATTTCATGAAATCCATATTGCTCAAAAAACATATGAATGATAGATCTCCATGTCATAAAAGCAGTAAATAAAATAAATCCCCATAAAGCAATTGCATGGCCGTTAAAATTATTATTTGCAACTGATGGTAAAATTTTATTTAACATCACAAGTTGCCCTCCTTAATCTCAATATTTAACTGGCCTAGCAAGCCAGCTGACCTATGTTTTTCACTCTCTTGATATTCTGAATCCATTATCATCTCAAGCATAGCTTTTCTGCTTGGATATCTGGCTATAACAGCTGTATCCCAAAGATCTTCTACCTCACCAAGCATTAATCGATTGACTGCTCCAGCAAATATAGTTTCTGCACCAACTTTTGCAAGATGCTCCTGAACTTCATTTCCATAAATGCTGTAGGCTTCTTTACCAGTTAGGTTTGTTTCTCTGCCATCCTCGTATTCAGCTTTTTCTTTAAATTTAAGCAGATTCAACATTGCTATGGGGGTTTCTATATCTCCTTCCAGGAAACCTTCCATCTGATCTTGATTGGGTTTTAAATCATTTTTTACTTCCATCTAAATTCTCATTTTTTTATTGCATTTCAATTGCAGTTTTAAATGCCGTTCTTTCTTCAATCCTCGCTACATAATCTTTGATATTTTGCATCTCATCTGTAACGCAACCCATTCTATTAGCCATAAAACATGAATGCCCAAGCATTAAATCTGCTGCAGAAAAATCTCCAATCAAATAATCTTTACCCTCAAGATTTTTATTTACAGGAGCTAAAGATTTAGAAAGTAAGCTTTGGGCTTGCTTTAAAACAGTTTCATCTCTGCGCTCAGGCGGCAAAAGTATTGTTTGAACAACAATTTGATTCATCGGAGGCATTACCATTCCTTCGCAGTAGTGATACCACTGTAAATAATATGGAAAAACTTCTGAGTCAACGCTTGGTTTCAAGCCTCCGTTTTTGTGTCTTTCAAGAATATAGTCAATAATTGCACCAGATTCAAAAATTGAAATATCTCCATCCTCTAGAACTGGAACTCTACCTAAAGCATGCCTTGATCTATGCTCCTCAGATTTCAATCCCTCTTTTGTAAAAGGCATAATATTTACTTCATATTCTAGATCTAGTTCTTCTAACAACCAGATAACTCTACCGGCACGTGTATTAGCTACAAAATGAACTTTTAACATACATATCTCCTAATTTATTTTTTCACCATTTTTTCAGCATTTTTTGCAAACTCTTTAGCTTTTTCATCATCATCTAATAAGCTTTCCATTTTAATTGGAACATCCAAACCAGCACTCATTCCAGGCTGCTCATACATAGACTTAACCCACCTTTCTAGATGATTTAAGCCCTCAATAGAAATTCCTGACCATTTATGGGTCCTCACCCAACACCAATTAGCTATATCAGCTATTGAATAATCTTTTGCCAACCATTCTTGTGTTGCAAGATGAGTATCTAACACTTCAAATAATCGCCTGCCCTCATTCTGATATCGATCAATGGCTGGTTGGATTTTTTCAGGGAAATATCTAAAAAATACATTAGCCTGACCCATCATTGGCCCAACTCCACCCATTTGAAACATTAACCATTCAAGCACTTTAGCTTTTTCAACCAAATCATTAGGAATAAGTTTGCCAGTCTTTTCTGCTAAATAAATCATTATTGCTCCTGATTCAAAAATAGGTAAATTATCTGCATCTCTATCTACAATTGCTGGAATTCTTCCATTAGGGCTGATTGCAAGAAACTTAGGTTTCTTTTGTTCATTTTCCATTAAATTAACTACATGTATTTCATACTCCAATTCCATAGCTTCCAAAGTACATGAAACTTTATGGCCATTAGGTGTAGGTGCTGTATATAGGTCAATCATGCTTTCTCCATAATAAAAGATACTAGAATATCAGATAATTTTTTTGGTTTAGTCCATTGGTAGAAATGTCCCCCTCCAATCTGGGGAGCACTCTTAGCATTTGGAGCCATTTCAAGGACATCACTCTCAATGCCATTGGTCACTGGATCATCACCAGCGAATACTGATAAAAATGGTTTTGTAGAGTTTTTAAAAAAATCTCTTGCTTCTTTTTGGGCCTCTAATGATGCATCAGGGATTATTGGAACTTGGTTAGGCATAGCTCTTGGTCCCATTTTATAAGATGGATCGGGAAAAGGTGCTTCATAGGCTTTTACTATATCCGAAGTGCATGGTGAGAGATGTTCTAAGCCAATTCTTTGAAAAAAGTACTGCGTAAGGAAAGATAAATTAGATCTATTTTCCATGCTATTTGAAGCTATAAAGCCAATAGGTAAGTTTTCTGTATCCCAACAAAATTTTTGCCAATACATAAATTTCAATGCAGGGTGGAACTTTTCAGATTTATCTTTGGCTAAACTTTTACCATCCATCTGGCGAACTTCTTTAGCCATACTTCTAGGCGTTAACCTCAAATCACTATCTCTAAAAGATTTTACCTGATCAATGATCTCTTGAGGTACATCTGGATTATAAGGTAAGCCAGTATTACCCATTGATACTTTAATGAATCTGTCTGGATCTTGTGCAACCATCCTAAGACCTATGAGTCCTCCCCAGTCTTGCCCAAAAAAGGTCAAATTAGAAAAATCATTCTCTGTCAACCACTGACCCATCCAATCAACTTGTCTTTGATAGCTGTAATCCTCTCTAGTCGCAGGCTTATCTGATTTTCCATAACCTGGTAAGTCAGGTGCAATCACCCTAATACCAGCTTTAGTTAAGAATGGAATCATTCTTGAGTACAAATAACTCCATACGGGCTGGCCATGCATTGCCAATAAAATGGGTCCATCTTTGGGACCCTCATCAAGGTGGTGTATACGTAAATCTGATCCATCATGAGTTTTTATGGTTGTGTAATGAGGGTCAAAAGGGTATTCCTTTAAATTATTGAATCTTTCATCAGGGGTTCTTAATATTTTCATTTTTTTATTCTTTGATAATTAACCCTTCACATCCTGTTTTGTTAAAAAAGTTCATGATCTGTTGTTGTGCGTTTTTATTTAAATTATGAAACTCTTCATTAATCCAATTTAAACATTTGGCTTGATAAGGAAAACTTCTTTGTTCCCATTTCGCACCATCAATTTGAGTTGTCCAAGTTTGTTCTTTATTTGCAACTGCTTGGGCATTTGCTAGCAGAGCAGGCAAATAAACCCTTCCTATCTCTTTAAAAATATCAGATAAAGTATTTTGCACTTCAACAAATGAAATCCAGTCACTGTCTTTAGGCTCTAACCCACTCATATCTTCCATAAGATCGAGCCATGAGATAACACGAGGAGATATATCATGCGCAATTGCTCTAGATGTTGGATCAAAACCAATTAACTGGGTTAACTGACCGTATATTGCATAATCTGCTGACGATGGACGGCTCCCAAGCAAAAATGGTTTCAATCTCAGACACTGCTCAAATTGTTTAAGAAATCTTTTATAACTAGCCTCAATTATAGGTGCTGTTTTTTCATTTGAACCAATGACCCACAAGCGACTAATTTGCCAGTCTGAAACATTATTTTTAAAAACTCGATGCTCTTTATCATCTAAACTCACGTTATGAAGAAATGGTAAAATAGTTCCAGCTTTATCTACATCTTTTTCAAAGTGCCACCGATAATGAAACATATATTTTGTTACCCACTCATCTCCAAAATCTTCAAGCACATAGTTTAAAAAAGCTAACTTTGGATCAGGGGGAATAACGCCTCTTGCAGGGAATTCATTTTCTAGATGATGAATAATTGGGGTTGAATCTGTAATAGCTTTCTTTTCACCATCCACGTCAAAAATCATTACCGGAAGCAAAACTGGCTTAGGCTCTTCGACATCAAACTTTTTAATAAACTCCCTAGGATCACCCCATTCAATTGCATAAGGAATCCTGCGATAACGCATTAAAGAAACCATTTTTCTAGTATATGGAGACCCAGGAACCCCACCTATTGGTATTGGATTGAGACTCTTCATTATCAAAGTTCTTGAGAAGACATTTTTTTACACGTCTCGTTGAACTCATTTAATATTTCAGTAACTCTATTCATAAAATTAATATCCTGCTTGTTGAGTATTAATTTTTTGCAACCAATCTTGGTCAAGTACTTCATATATACTTGAGGATGGTTTTAAGAAATAGACTTTATCGTTGATTGTGTTCAAATCAAATGCTTCTTCTCTCAATTCATTCTTCTTGAGCTTAAATGTTCCTGTCGTATCCATTTCTTGAATAATTCTAATAAACACTGGGCGGGCATACTTAGGAAGATTGTTTTCTACATATTCAGAAAATTCTGGCCAATTAAAATTCTCAGCATCTTCTAGACTAAAAGCCACCATGCCCGCGCGACCTTCACAACCAGGAACTTGAACACCATAGACATTAGACATGTTTACATCTTTATATCCATTTAATATTTCGCCTACTTCATTGGTTGAAACATTTTCTGATCTCCATCTAAAAGTATCTCCAACTCTATCAATAAACTGATAATGCTCTTTTCCTAAAGCAAATCCTACATCAACGGTTTTAATTAAATCACCGGTATTAAACCAAGCATCGCCTTCTTCAAAAACATCTCGAAAAATTTTCTTTTCACTGGCCTGTGCATCGGTATAACCATTAAAAATTGCATTTGGTCCAATTTTTACAATCAATAAACCCGGTTTTTGATTAGCTACTTTTTTACAAAACCCATCTTTATTTTTTAATACTTCATCCTCCGCTACGTCGTATTGAAGTAAAGCAACATCAGCGCTTGTCATACCTATTGTTTTATCTTTATTAAAAAGATTCATGAATAAAGCATTTCCCTCGCTGGCACCATAAATCTCTATAATTCTATCTACATCAAACCTATCTTTGAAAGTGTCCCATACGTCAGGTCTCAGACCATTACCAACCATCCTAGTAATGGGGTTATTGAGCTCTGCTTCAGAAGGTTCTTGATTAGCAAGGTATCTACACAACTCTCCAATGTAGACAAATGCAGTTGTATTAAATTTATGCGCTTCTTCCCAAAAAGAAGACGCAGAAAATTTTCTTTTAATGAATGAAGCAGCACCAACATTTATAGCTGCACATAAGCCTAACATTAAGCCAGTTGAATGATACAAAGGTAAACAGTTATACATACAATCCTTATGATTAATTCGATAGCCAGCCATAGTTATATTTAATGAAGCTGCAACAAGTTTTGTATTAGGCAAGATTGCAGCTTTTGGTACTCCAGTGGTTCCAGAAGTAAATATATAACAAGCTGTATCTTTAGCTGTAACCTCATTAGTTTCTTCTAAATTTTTGTCATCACTTAAATCTAAGCTATCTTTTAAATCGATAGCCCATTCCGGTAGCGTATAGTCTTCAGTATCTTCTACCCATAAAAAATTATCTTTTTTGGTAATATTAATTTTATTTAACACGTCTTCTAAAGGCTTTGACCGCTCAGCGCCAACGATACATTTAGTGGAATCAGAAGAATTAATACAATGAATCAACTGATCTCCTGTCAGGCTTGTATTAATTAAAACGCCAATAGCTCCTAACTTATTTAAAGCAAGGAGTGAAATTGCAAAATATGGACGATTTTCCATAAACAGCACAACCCTATCTCCATGCTTAATGCCCGTTTTGGAAAGATATCTGGCAAAACTATTGGCCAATTTATTTGCTTCAGAATACGTCCATGATTCATTTTCAAAATACACAAATGGACGATCTCCAAATTTTTCTGTTGAGCTTTGAAAGGTATGAGCTAAAGAAGCATTATCATCAGGTTCAGGCCATTTATAGCGCAATACTGGAATCATGTATTTCAATTCCCCCATTACCCTAAAAAACTCTTTTATTTTTTTCAACAAGATCTTCCTCTCTTCTAAAGATTATTTAGTATAACTTTAATTTTTTTGAAAACTATATATTGAACCCAAGTCTAATAATTGGGTTAATTCATCTAAAAAAAGATAAGATTCATTCATTAATTCAATATCAAATAAATCTTTAGGATTTAACTTATCTCGGTAATATTTATTAATTAAAGCTCGTAAATCCATCAATTTTTGAGAAGTTAGTAGAAACTTATCATTTAATTGAGAAAATTCTTCATCATTGACAACTGTTTTAAATCTTAAGCATGCAGGACCTCCTCCATTCATCATGCTTTGGCGAATATCAACAAATTCAATATGCTTAATTGGAGAAGAAGATTTAATCTCATCAAGCCATATCATGCAATTAGAATGATCTTGAACTTCTTCAGGGAGAAGCATTAACATTTCATTATTTTCTACTGTAATTAATTGAGAATTAAGTAAATAACTTGACACTAGATCTTCTAATGAAATATCTTCAGATTTAATTTCAAGAAATTGAAACCCTTTTACATGATCTTTTAAATGGTGCAATACCCTTTCAACTTCTAGGCGATCAGCAAAAGCTTCTTGATGAAAAATAAATATTTCTTCATTAGCAAGGCTCACAATATCATTATGAAAACTCCCTGAATCAATTGCTGCATTATTTTGTCTTAAGTAGAGTGTGCGATCTGGATCAAGTTGATGTTGCGTGGCCACTGCTTTAGAAACCTCTTCTGCTTGCCGCGCAATAATATTTTCTTCATTAACAAAAGCTGAATTACCATATATAAAAATTTGAAAGCCTGGTTTTAAATGTTGAGCAGTCACTCTTAAATGATTCGCTGCTCCCTCATCGCCACAACCTGCAATATGCCTTACAGGACCATGAACTTTAGCGATTAGACCAAAAATCATTTCAAGTTGTTTTTTAGTGAATTCAGGTTCAATTGATCGATGAAACATTGAATTTAAATTTGCTGGAGTGATATGAATATTTTTATCATAACTATCAATACTTGGAGAGAAAGTTGCTGCATTAGCTGCCCACATTGATGATGCTGAATAAACATTCTTCAATAAAGATGGAGATCGTTTCCCTGCTTGGTTAAAAACTTCTTCATCAGTACCTGCAAAACCTAGCATCCTTAACATTTCAAGATTGGGTCTCTCATGTGGCAAGAAAAATCCCTGAGGCAAACCTTGCTCCATGATTAGTCTCATTTTTTCTAATCCCTGTAATGCAGCAGCTTTTGGGTTTGAGGTTTGGTTATGGTGTTTTTTAGAAGCAAAGTTACCTTCAGATAAACCTCCATAATTATGAGTTGGGCCAATCAGACCATCAAAATTAATTTCACCTGAATAAGTCATTTATAGTTTCTTAATCATTGATGCTTTTGGCCAAGCACAATAATCAGCCGCATAAAAACCCGCTGGTCTTAGATTACCACTCCTACCAATACCACCAAAAGGAAAAGCTCCTGATGCTCCAGTCGTAGTAGAATTAAAATTTATTACTCCCGCATTTATACTTTGAACAAAAACTTTAAAGAGCGTTTGATCATCTGATATTAAGCTAGCAGCAAGTCCATATTTAGTATTATTAGCGCTATCAATAGCTTGTTCAAAAGAATCTACGAAAGATACTTGCAACATGGGACCAAAATTTTCTTCATCATGTAATTTTTCCATCTTAGTTATATTAAACAAGCTAGGAGTAACGAGATTAAAATGCCCCTTAACTTTTTTAGATTTAAGAATTGTTTCTGCGCCCATTCCAACCAATTTGTCTTGAAAGTCTAAAAACCCTTTAGTAGCTCCTTCAGAAATTAACGGTCCATAATATAAATCAGAATTTTTTCTAAATGACAAAGATTGAATTTTTTTCTTTAACTTATTAAGAATTTTTTTACCATTTGTTGTATTGGGGAGAATTAATCGCCGAGCACAGGTGCATCGTTGACCCGAAGAGATAAATGCAGATTCAAATATAAGATCTACAGCTGCATTAATCTTTCTAGTTGACCAAACAACTATAGGATTATTACCGCCCAACTCTAAAGCTAGAATTTTCTCAGGAAAATTAGCCATAATCTTATTTAACTGTTTACCGACTTTATAGCTTCCTGTAAACAAGATGCCTTGATTTAATCGGTGCTTGCAAAGAGCTTGCACTATGTCTTTACCTCCATGAACTAAATTAATTACTCCTTCAGGAATTCCTGCTTCCACCCATAAAAGCATCATATACTCTGCAACCATTGGAGTTGATTCGCTTGGTTTAAATACAATTGTATTACCAGCTAGCAATGCTGGAGTAATATGACCATTTGGTAAATGCAATGGAAAATTAAAGGGGCCTATTACCGATAAAACTCCATGTGATGCATGTTGTAAGCTTGCTTTTATAACGCCGGTATTATTTGCTTCTGATCCTGTACGTTTTTTATAAGCATGGATAGAATTATTTAACTTTGCTAAAGCAGCCTGCACTTCTGAGGCAGCATCAAAAAGGACTTTCCCAGTCTCGATAGATATCAATTGAGTAACAATATCTTTATTCTTTTTAAGCAAGCTATAAAATTTCTTAATAATTTTTAATCGATCATGAAAAGATTTTTTTGACCATTCAGGATGAGCCTGACTTGCTGAAACAACCGCTGCTTTAAGTTGAATATTATTAGCAAAATTACCTTCCCAGATTATTTCACCATCTGATGGGTTTAGAGATTTAAAGGCCTTTCCTTTTCCAGGAACCCAATGATTTCTATAAAAAAGCATTAATTTACCTGCGCCAAAGAATCAGGCTTTAATCCTAATGCTTTTGCTGTTTTGGCTGAAATAAATATAGTCCTCTTGGCTTTATCAAAAGCATAATTTTCTTTAACCACTGCAAATGATTGAATAGAGGGATTAGCAATAAAACCAAAACGATCAAAATTAATGTTTCGTTTGATCTCAATGGGCAATAATTTTGCAGATTTGACTATAGGGATAGAATTAATTTTTGTTTCTAGGCAAGGACCTCCATCTAAAACATCAATTAAACCATTGGGACGAAAATTCTGTTTTCTTAATAACGAATAAGCTGGCATCGAATTGGGGTGAGGCTTACCAATAACTCTTTGAACTTTTTTGGGCATAAGTTTAATAATAAAAGGAAAGCTTGGTACTGATTCAAAAATGAAGTGATTATCAATGTAACTAATTTGGTCCGCCTTAAAAAAATCTAGATTAAAAAAGGTGCTGCTAAATGAATCCCAGAAATAAGATTCATTTTTTGTGTTTTTAAATCCTCTAATCTCAACAAAAGCCTTTGAATCAAAACGCTCTTGGTGAGTAGACATAAAGACAAATCTAGCAAATGAAAGTAAAGTTCCTCTCCCTTTACCCCTAAAGGCTGGCTTTAAAAATAAAGTACCTAATTCTGAGTATGGCTCCTTACATAAATGTAAAGTTAAAACATCTAAATCTTTAGTAAATTTAAGAGATTTTGATTTAACTTTAAAAATTGATTTCTTAAAAAACACTGAAGGTTTTTTAAGTGAAATAGAAGTATAAATTGCAGATACACCAACAATCCTTCCATTGTCTTCTAAAACAAATAAATAGCTATCTTGGTTAGGCTTCCTAGATTTTTTAGATTGTGAAGACACAGACCAAGAAATTCTTTCTTTAATTTGGCTTCGAGATTTAGGCATTGTCGTCATCCCTTTACCTGCGTGACGAAGTAGATGCTCTATACTTTTAAAATCCGATTTTTTAACCAGCCTGACAACTTTCATAGTCTAATTATAGCAATTCTATAGAGTGGAAAGTGATGAAGATATATGAAAAAGATTTATTCTAATTCAACGACAATTTCATTATAAAATTTTTCCATTGCATCGATCTTTTCTTTTAATGGAGCCTCATTCATTACTCCATACAACATCCATGGATATGTTGTCATAGTTGTTACACCAAGATTTTTCATCTTAATAAAACCTTCTAAACTAAATGCATCCCAACAACTAAAACAGATATACTCAAAATTATTATTTTTAGTAAATTCCTGTCTTTTAATATTCACTCTTTCAATTAACTCTTTTAATTCATCATAACTATGCATGTCAGAAATCCAACCATCATGTTTAGCTGCTCTGTTCAAAGCAGGTTCTGAAAATCCGCCCACATAAATAGGAATATCTTTAACGGGCGCAGGAAGCATCTCTAATTTATCAAATCTAAAGAATTCGCCTTGAAAATCAACCATCTTCCCAGTCCATAATAATTTCAAAACCTCTATCATCTCATCTGCTCTTACGCCTCTGCGTTTAAAATTTTGGCCTCCTGCTTCAAATTCTTCAGGCATCCAACCCATACCAATACCTAAATCAAACCTCCCATTAGAAAGAGCATCAAGCGTTGCAATCTCCTTTGCCACCCTCATAGGATTTCTAGCTGGTAAAACATAAACACTAGTATAAAAGCGAATGTTCTTAGTAACCCCAGCCAAAAAAGATAAGGCATTAATTGGATCAGGCCAATCAGTACCAGACTCCCATCTAACATTGCCATCTTCAGTATAGGGGTATCGAACAGAAAATCTCTCCGGATGAATTAAATGATCTGATACAGCAAGAAAATTATATCCAATTTCATCTGCTGCTATTGCCAAAGATTCAATTTCATCTACTGGCAACATTGAGAGAGGTATTGCAATTTTCATATACCTATAGCCCTACTTACAAACCAAAAAGTACCCATTGAAAAAACTACAACCCCCATAAGGTTATGTATTTTATAAAAAACTCTATAATTAAAATTATTCTTAAAAATACCAAGAATACCTAGTAATAATAGGGCCACTGCCAATTGGCCTATTTCAACTCCGATATTAAAACTTAAAATAATTTGCCACAACTTATCCTGAGGAAGACCAACTTCTGCAATTGAAGAAGCAAATCCTAAGCCATGAATCAAACCAAAAAAAACAGTAATAAACAAGGGTAACCATTTTGTTGGGTAATGGTTAGTTAAGCTTAAATATATAGTTAAAAATAATGCTAAGCCTAAAATTAATACTGGTTCAATAGTTCCAAAGACCGCCAAAGGAGATAGAGCTAAAATTGAAAAGAATAAATTTTTAAAAAGTTTATCAAATTCAAATACATGCTTAAAAAATTTTTCTATTGCCAGCAACAAAATTGAAAAACCTATTAAGATTTCTACCATTTCTGTATGCACTCTCAAAACATTCATAGCACCTAATCCCAAAGTCAAACTATGTCCAATAGTAAAGCCTGTAATAGCAATAATTAAGTAAGTACCTTTAAATAATAATAATAATCCCAGTAGAAAGGTTAAATGATCCCAACCGCTCAGAATATGCTCAATTCCAGAGCGTAAATATCCCCAGTAAGAATTTGACTCAGCGATTTGACCTTCAGGAGTATTAACAAACCAAACATCACGATTATTTGAAAACATAAATTCAGGAATTGTTTCACCGTTGACTGATCCTCTTGCAATATGAGTATGTGTAATTCCAAAATCTTGAAACAAAGGAATCATGATTCTCTCTGGCATATAAGAGCATTCAAAGGACCAAAAAAACTTCATCATACCCAAAGACAAATTCTCATTGATATCTACTGGATTTGTAAGCTTGCATGACTGACCAAGGTCTATAGAGTTATTTAAATAACTTACGAAATCTTGAAGAGAGATAAAACGAGCTGTCGGATTTAATCTATTTAAAATATCCTGCTTTATAGTGCCAACCACCTGCACTGACATTCCATTGTCTTCTGATAAAAAAGTAAACCTTGAATACGATTCACTGCGATTATGAGCTTCTAAAGAGAAAAAACAACTAGCCAATACGATGCAAGAAAAAAAAAATTTAAAGCTCATCTGCCTTAATCACGTCATACCAATTTCTAAGATCCATTAGATATTCATCTAGCATCTCCTCTCCCTTACTGCGGATAAACTCTGATTCAATTTCTTCATAAAGCTCATCAAAAGTTGGGGTAGTTTGAATTAATTTCCTAACAACAATTAAAAGATGTATTTGATCATCTAGGTTAATTAAGTCGCTCACTTCACCCTCCTCTAACTTTAAAGCTTCTTGTGTGAGAAATGGGCCTATATATTCTCTTATCTTGATTGCTGGCAACAAAGTATTTGGTAATTTGATAACCTCAGGTTCTGCAAGTTCTTTTGCGCCTAAAGGATTGTCTGCAAGTAAAAAATCTCTTGCTAATTGTGCTTTGTCCTTGTTGGTACTAGAAAAACTTAATTTGAGAAGATGGAGTTTGGGGCTAGGAGTGAAAAAACCTTTATTTTTATTAAAGAATTCCTCTAGATCCTGTTTTGAAAACCTTAAATCATTAGTTTCAGCAATGATTGAGCTAATCATTTTTTGAATGATAATACTTCTAATCTCAGAGTTATGTTCCAACATCCCTAAGTCAATTGCTCGTTGAATAAGCAATTCCTCATCTATCATTCTTTCAAGGATATTTTGAGGATCTGAATCGACAAGCCCCAGCTTTCGTGACTCTGCAATAGAGCTAAGGTATGACTCATATTTTGCTTTAGAGATTGCTCTTTCATCTATTTTAGCTATCCAATTTATCTGATCAAGATCAACTTCTTTAATAAAACTAAAGCCAACAATTCCAAGAGCTAAAGAAAAACCCAAAATCAACAATGGATGAAAGGTAATAAATCTTTTTAAAGATTTAATTCCCTTTGCCTTTGGAGGGGTAAAAGTCATTTTTATATGATCAATGTCATCTTCAAGATAAATCTCTCCTTGAGAAACAAACCCCAAATCTTCATAGAAACTTAATAAACGATATTGAGCTGAGAGAGTAATCTCTTGTTCAGGATATTTTCGAGCACTGAAATCCATAGCCTCTAAAGTAATAAGTTTTCCTATTCCCTGTCCTCTAATTTTTTCTATCGTAATCACCCTACCAATTGACGGACCTTGATACTGAATGCCCGGTTTAATTAAACGAAGGTATGCAACCAACTCATTATTTTGATAACCCAGCATATGATCACCATGCTCATCATTAAAATCTGCATCGATAAAGGGACAATTTTGCTCTACAACAAAAACTTGTTGCCGCAAATGCATTATGGAATATAGTTCCTGCTTAGATAAAGCAGAAAATGATCTCCATTTTATTTTCATACCATAACCCTATAAACGAATATAACTATTCAATGATTATATCTTCTTTATACCTTATAATTTGTTCAAATCTTAGGAGATCTTATGGGCGAACTTTATGACATTAATGTTAAAGACAACAACTTAAATAATGTTGAAATGAGTGAATATAAGGGCAAAATATTACTTATAGTCAATGTTGCTAGCAAATGTGGTTTCACACCTCAATATAAAGATTTAGAAAGCCTCTATAAAAAATATAAAGATCAAGGCCTTGAAGTGCTTGGGTTTCCTTGCAACCAGTTTGGGGCACAAGAACCAGGCAGCAATGAAGAAATCCAATCTTTTTGTCACTTAAATTACAATGTTACTTTTAAGCTATTTGATAAAATTGATGTGAATGGTCCAAAAACTAGCCCTCTTTTTAAACACCTTAAGAATCAATCCCCTGGCATTTTAGGTACAGAAGGAATTAAATGGAATTTCACCAAGTTCCTAGTTAACAAGGATGGAGAAGTAGTAAAAAGATTCTCTCCTAAAGATACTGAAGCAGTAATTGAAGCCCAATTAGTCAAATCACTCTAATTAGAGTTTCAGGCTCATCAATAAAGCATCTTCTTTTAATTTGCCACTATAATAATTTGCTCTTATAGCATCTTTAACAAATCCCATGCTTTCATAAAGCCTTATGGCTTTCTTGTTCGATACCCTAACCTCTAAAAATAGAATCTTTGCTCCAAGAGTCTTACTTTGAAAAGCAGTATGTTCTAACAAGTTCCTACCAAATCCCTTACCTTGATGCTCATGGAGTAATGCAATATTTAATAAATGTGCTTCCGGGACAATGAGTGAAAATATTGAAAATCCAATAACAGACCTCTTTAATTCCATTACATTTGAATAATTTCCTACCTCCATCGAAGAAATAAATTGTTCCTTAGTCCAAGGGGTTTCATTGGTTGCCTGCTCGATGGCAATAATTGCAGAAATATCATCTAGGCTTGAAAGTCTAATGTTCATTGCGTCTAATCTTTTTGAAAAGATTTTAATTTTGACCAAAGATTCTTTTTAAGCCCAGTATCTTTAATCATATCTAGCAAAGATGGAGATTGAATATAATCCATATCAAATGAAAATCTTTCAACATTAAGAAATGCTATTGTTATTTTAAGGTCATTAGAGTTATCAACTTTTTTGCTTAATAATGTCTGTTTTCCTTGATGACAAACCAACTGACCTGTAAAAGATTCTCTTGAATTGCTAGCAATCGAATTAATGATGGCTTCAAGTAAGTTTTGTTCTTTTTGGTTATATTCTTCTACAGGATTAGCATGAAGTGTTAGAATGTTGTCCTTTTGAAAGAAATGAACTGGCATTTCATGATCAAGTGTTAAGCCTTTGGCTTCTTTGTATAGTGGAATACCAATTTTTGACAAAATATATTGGGATTTATTTGATAACATCACAAGTTTAATCATGAAAGATTTAATCAAAAAATACAAACCTTTTAAGCCCATTGCTATCAAGGATAGAAAATGGCCAAACAAGGTAATTAAATCAGCCCCTAAATGGTGCTCAGTAGACTTACGCGACGGAAATCAGGCTTTAATTGAACCAATGGGTCATGAAAGAAAAAAAAGGATGTTCAAGTTGTTATGCGATCTTGGTTTTAAAGAAATTGAGGTTGGTTTCCCTTCAGCATCAAAAACTGATTTTGAATTTGTAAGATGGTTAATTGAAGAGAAGAAAATTCCATCAGATGTCACTATTCAAGTATTATCTCAAGCAAGAGATCATATTATTGAAAGAACTTTTGAATCATTAAAAGGTGTCTCTAAAGCTATAGTCCATTTTTATAACTCAACCTCAACTTTACAAAGAAAAGTTGTATTTAATCAAAACAAGGAAGGGATAAAAAAAATAGCAACCGATGGTGCTAATCTTGTAAGAAAATTGGCCCTTGAAAATAAAGGAACTGACTGGATGTTTGAATATTCTCCTGAAAGTTTCACAGGCACAGAAGTTGACTTTGCCGCAGATGTCTGTGACTCAGTAGTAGAAATTCTAAATGATGCTACATCTGAAAAAATTATTATTAATTTGCCAGCAACTGTTGAGATGTCCACGCCTAATATCTATGGAGATCAAATAGAATGGATGAATAGTAACTTAATACAAAGAGACAATATTTCACTTTCTTTGCATCCTCACAACGATCGTGGAACAGCGGTTGCAGCCACAGAATTTGGATTGATGGCAGGAGCTGATAGAGTTGAAGGCACCTTATTTGGAAATGGAGAAAGAACAGGTAATGTAGACATAGTTACTCTTGCCTTAAATTTACTAACTCAGGGAGTTGATCCAAAATTAGAATTTTCTGATATCAATGCCGTTATAAGAGAAGTTGAATACTGTAACCAGCTTCCTGTTCACCCTAGACACCCTTATGCTGGAGATCTTGTCTTCACTGCTTTTTCTGGATCTCATCAAGACGCTATAAAAAAGGGGTTGCATGCTTTATCAAAATCAAATGAGCCTTTTTGGGAAGTGCCATATTTACCAATAGACCCTTCAGATCTTGGTAGATCATATGAAGCTGTAGTTAGAATAAATTCTCAATCAGGCAAAGGGGGTGTAGCTTTTATTCTAGAAAAAGATCATGGGGTTTCACTGCCAAGACGTCTTCAAATTAACTTAAGTGAAAAAATTCAAAAAGTTGCTGATAAAACTGGCAAGGAGGTCGTGTCATCAGAAATTTGGAAAATTTTTGAAAAAAATTACTTAGAAGTGCCAGGAAAATTTAAATTAAATAATTATTCCTTATCTTCAGTAGAAGATGATTCAGGCAATGCCTCAGATAAGATCAAAGTTACTCTTAACGTCGAAGACAAATTAGTCGATATGAAAGGATCTGGTGGTGGTCCTATTGAAGCTTTTGTCTCTGCTGTAAATCAACATTTTAATGTGCAAATTGCTGTGTCTGATTATTATCAACATTCTGTGACTTCTGGTGCTGATGCAAAAGCAGCTGCATTTATAGAATTAACATCTAAAGCTAAAAATGAATGGGGAGCAGGAATAGACGGTAATACTGTTAAAGCATCTTTCCAAGCTATTATTTCAGGAATAAATAAATTAATTACTTGAAGTTGGGTTCCCTTTTATCAAAGAAAGCTTTAACTCCCTCTAGATTTTCTTCATTACCAAAAATAGATAGTTGTGCTTCAGCTTCATCATTATATATTTCATCATAAGATTGAGTAATTGAGTCCCTCATAAGTTTCTTTGTATAAGCAAGCGCTTGAGGTGATCTTTTGGCTAGATATTCTGCCCAATCTACTGTTGCCTTTTGAAGTTGATCTAATTCAACAACTTTATTAGCAATACCTAAATTTAAACATTCATCAGCTGATATTTTTTTTGCTTCAATTGCATATTCAAGAGCACGACTGTAACCAATAGCTCGAGTTAAAAGGAAGCTTAATCCGCCGTCTGGAACCAAAGCAATGTTACTAAAAACTGACATAATGTATGCATCCTTTGCCATTATTCTTAAATCACATGCCATAGCAACTGCTGCTCCAATGCCAGCTGCAGCACCATTAATACTTCCAATAACAGGTTTTGGCATATCAATAATATTTTTTAAAAAAGGAAGATAGCCTCTTAACAAAGCATCCTTTGTATCCGTCCATGAAGACTCTCTCTCGCTTAAATCTGCACCAGCAGTAAAACCTCTCCCTTCACCAGTAATGACAACAACTCTTACTTGAAGATCATTTTTAAGCTTGTCAGTAACTTCGCCCATGTCCCAAATTAATTGCTCATTAAATGCATTCATCATTTTTGGTCTATTTAATGTGATTGTTGCAACCTTATTATTGATATCTAATTTTATAGTTTCATAACTCATATCTTTCCTCCAGTTTGTTAATTATTTCTTATTTAAGACCAATTGACCATTAACATATATTAAAACACCTCCATTTTGAGCTTGATCTGCTCTAGACCAATCCACGCAAGTTTTCAAAGAGGGCTTTGATCTAATAAATGCTTTCATGATTTCATTTAAAATTCTTTGATTAGGTGCAGCGATGTTATTATTTTTAATCCAATAACGCAGAACCTCTGCACAAACTGGCTCATCTAAAGAAGTTAAAATTTGTCTTTCTAGTTTATTTTTTAACAAACTCTCGCCGAACCGATCAAAAAGTAATGACTCTATTAAGTAAACATACTGCGATGCAAATACTGATGTTTTTTGAATTTGTTGAGCAGCTTTCGGCCATCGATTCTGAACCAATTCTAGAACTTCATTACGAATAAAATTTCTATCCTGATCAGAATTAAAATTACTTTCATCTGAAATAAAATTGATGTTTTTATCCTTTAAATAAGCATTTAAGGTAGCTTTTGTGTAAGGTAGCAAAGGTCTAATAATTACTCCATCACCTAGCTTTCTTTTTTTAAGAGGGCCCTGCAAGCCATCTAATCCTGTTCCTCGAAACAATCTATATAATATTGTTTCTGCTACATCATCTGCATGATGAGCTAATAACAATTGATCTCCAGATTGCAGTCTATTAGCAAAAATTTTATATCGCTCTTGACGGGCTGCACTCTCTAAGCCAGATTTTTTTGAATCAATAGAAATTTTTTTACAATAAAGCCGTATATCTCTTTCTTTGCAGAAGTTTTTACAATGTTTCTCCCAGACCTCAGCTTCATTATTTAATGAATGATTGATATGAATAGCAGATAAATTCCCTAATAAAATATTCTTTTGTTTTAATTCATAACAAAAGTGAAGTAAAGCTGAAGAGTCTCCACCCCCGCTATAGGCAATCACAGTATTTTTATTAGGATCAACCAAATTAACGAAAGTATTCGTAGAAATCAAACTAGGCCCCTATTTTAAGAAGGCGTTGATATCGTCTTTCTATTAGCTCCTCATGGTTGATTTTTGAAAGCTCAGTCATATTTTTTAACAAAGATGTTTTAATATTTGCAGATGTTTCATCAAAGTCTTGATGAGCTCCTCCAATTGGCTCTGGAATGATTTCATCAACTATTCCGATCTTTTTTAAATCCAATGCTCCAACCTTCATTGCTTCAGCAGCATCTTCTGCCTTATCAGCCTCTCGCCAAACAATAGAAGCGCAAGCCTCAGGAGAAGCAACAGAATATGTCCCGTATTCCAAAATAGCGACATGGTCTCCAACTCCTAATGCTAAAGCACCACCTGAACCGCCCTCACCAGTTACAACTACAATAATCTGAGTTTTTAAACTTGACATTATTGCAAGATTTCTTGCAATTGCTTCACTTTGACCTCGCTCTTCACCCTCTACTCCTGGATAAGCACCTGCTGTATCTATAAATGTAATTAATGGGAGTTCGAATTGTTCAGCAAGCTGCATCAACCTTTTAGCTTTACGATATCCTTCAGGTTGAGGCATACCAAAATTTCTTCTTACTTTTTCATCTGTTCCTCTGCCTTTCTCATGACCAATAACAACAACTGGAATACCTTCAAGATTTGCTAAACCTCCAACCAATGATCCATCATCAGCAAATTGACGATCTCCATGCAATTCCTCAAATTCATCAAAAATTCTTTCTATGAAATCTAAGGTATGTGGTCTATTTGGGTGACGAGCTACTTGTACTTTTTGCCATGTAGATAATTTAGAGTAAATCTTTTTTCTTAATGCACTCTCTTCAATCTTAAGCTTATTAATTTGAGGGAGAAGATCTGGATTTTCAACTGCAGCAACCCTAAGCGCATCAATCTTATCAGCAATTTCTGCAATCGGTTTTTCAAAATCTAAAACACTAATACTCATTTTCTAATTTATTGTAATAGACCCATCACCAAATAATCCTTGCAATAATTTAATATTTTCATTTGATGGTATCAACATAAACTCATCTCCTAGTTCTATTATAGCTTCAGATTCTTGATGTAAAATTTTTAAATGTACTTTACAATTTCCATGTTGCCAAAAATCTCCGTTTAAGTTCCTCAAATCTCTCATTGAAGCTTGAATAGATTCATTTGATAGGTTTCTAGCATCTATAATTATTGCTCTTGATTCTTGTGTCATTTGAGATTCAATTGAAGAGATTGTGGCAACTTTCATTTTATACATCCTTCTATTTAACTCTTTAGATTTATAATTATCTAGCTCCACAGAACCAGAAAAAATTAAAATTGAGTTTGTCTTTAATAGTAAATGATGTCTTTCTAAAACCTCTGTGTTAACAATACCCTCCATAGACCCAGTTCCATCATCAAAACTAATAAATGCAACTTGTTTTCGTGATTTATCTTTGCTCTGTCTATACGAATTAAGCAGGCCAACAATTCTTACTCGTTTAAGTTCATCATTTATTTCACCTATAGAATGAGATCGCATATTACTAATAATTTTTTCAATTGCTATCACAGGATGGCCAGAAAAATAAAACCCTAATGCATCACGCTCTTCATTCAGTAACTCTTCATTTGAAAGCTCTTTGGTATTCACATACTTTGCATACGGATCAAAGTTTAAGTTTTCTTCAATGGAAGCAAACAAATCAGTAGTTCCTTCCATTTGAGCACTATTCTTTTGGCCCTCTCTAAGCATATCGTCCACGCAAGCCAAAGCAATTGACCTGGAAGGAGTTAATTCATCAAAGGCTCCTGCTTTAGTCAAAGCCTCAATTGATCTCTTACCTCCCAAATGAACATTAACTTTTTTTGTAAAATCAAAGAGATCTTTAAAGGATTTGTTTTGTCTAACATCCAAAACATGCTCAATAAATGAATCTGCGAGCCCTTTAATAGCACCTAATCCATATTCAATGTCTAAATTTTTATTTACATTAAAGTATTTGTTGCTTGTTTTGATATTGGGCTGTAATACATTAATTTTTAGTTCTTTGCACTCACTAATAAGAGTATTAATTTTATCGGTATTACTCAGCTCTGTAGATAGTACTGCCGCCATGAAATGTTCAGGGTAATAAGTTTTTAAGTAAGCGGTTTGATATGAAAGCATGGCATATGCTGCTGAATGAGATTTATTAAAACCATAACCAGCAAATTTCTCAATCAGATCGAAAATCTTTTCTGCTGTTACTTTTTTTATTTCTTTATTAGCACAACCATCAACAAAAATTTGTCGTTGTTGTTCCATTTCCTCAACTTTCTTTTTACCCATGGCACGTCTTAAGATATCAGCTTGGCCAAGTGAATAACCTGCCAATACCTGAGCTGCTTGCATAACTTGCTCTTGATATAAAATAACCCCATAAGTTTCTGATAGGACTGGAGCTAAGAGTTTATGAGGAAATGTAACCTTGCTTTTACCATGCTTTCTATTTACAAATTCTTCATGCATACCAGACTCAAGAGGACCCGGTCTAAAAAGAGCTAATAAAGCAACAATTTCTTCAAATTTAGTTGGTTTTAATCTCCTAATGAGCTCTCTCATTCCTGTGGATTCAAGTTGAAAAATTGCAGTCGTCCTTCCTGATGCAAGCAATTCAAATACTTTTGGATCATCTAAAGATAAAGATTCTAAGTTTAACTTTTCTTCATTTTTATTAAATAAATATTCATTGATAGTTTTTACTGCTCGATCAATTACAGTTAGTGTTCTGAGTCCGAGAAAATCAAATTTTACTAAGCCAATAGCCTCAACATCATCTTTATCAAACTGAGTCATAACAGATTCAGATTGGGGGTCAAAATATGTCGGACAAAAATCATCTATTGAGCCAGGAGCTATAACAATACCTCCAGCATGTTTGCCAACATTTCTAGCTATGCCTTCTAGCTTAAATGCTAGATCAATAATTTCAGACACCTCCCCTTCATCCTGGATCATTTTCTTAAAAATAGGCTGATTATTTATAGCTTTCTCAAGAGTCATACCTGGTTCAAATGGAATCATTTTAGAAATCCTGTCACCTAATAAATATGGTTTTCCTAACGCTCTAGCAACATCTCTTACTACGGCTCTAGCAGCCATAGTCCCAAAAGTTGCTATTTGAGAAACGGCATCTTTTCCATATTTTTTACTAACATAATCAATAACCCTATCTCGTTTATCCATACAAAAATCAATATCAAAATCGGGCATTGAAATACGCTCTGGATTTATGAATCTCTCAAAAAGTAAATTATGCTCAATAGGATCCAAGGCAGTTATTCCAAGGGCAAAAGCAACAAGCGAACCCGCGCCTGAGCCTCGACCTGGACCTACTGGTACATCATTACTTTTTGACCATTGAATAAAATCTGCAACTATCAAGAAATAACTTGAAAAACCTGTAGCATGGATTTGAGCCAATTCGTAATCTAAACGTTCCTGATAGGTATATTGTTTTTTTACATCAAAATCTTGAATAATTTTTTGTAGTTTAGAGTTAGATAGTTCTGAAAGAAAAGAATTAAAATCATGGTTATCAGGCACTGGATATTCAGGTAAAAAATACTCATCAGTGGTAAATGAAACATTACATTTTTGAGAGATACGTAGAGTGTTATCAAATAAGATGTCAAGATCAAAATTACTAAAAAGATCTCTCATCTCTTTTGTAGATTTAAAAAATTGTTCAGTGGTGTAGTTTTTCTCTCTATTTGAATCATTAAGAGTTATACCAGTATTGATACACACTTTTGTCTCATGAATTTCAAAGTCTTCTCTTCGTGAAAACATCACATCATTTGTTGCAATAACTGGGATGCTAAGCTCATATGCTAATGGTAAAATATGCTTAATAAACTCATCTTCATGACCTCTGCCTATTTTTTGTACTTCTATACAAAAATCATCTTTAAAAACATCCCTAAATTGAATTAATTCATCCTTTAATTCTTTAATTTTCTTTTGCTTAAAGAGGTTAAAAATATTAGAACGGTTTCCCCCTGAAATAACTATAATACCTTCATGAGCAGAGCTAAATTGTTTAAGTGAAATGAGTACCTTTCCTTTTTTTTGTTGTAATTGAGCCAAAGACATAAGCTTCATCAAGGACTTTAAACCTTCATTATTCTTTGCTAAACAAAGAATTTCTCCCTCGTTGGCATCTGGAGATATAAGGTTCAAAATTGTTCCGCCAATAGGTTTAATTCCAGCAGCTTCAGCTTGCTTAAAAAATTTAACCATACCAAACATATTGCTCAAATCAGTTAAGGCGACAGCTGGCATGTTAAGTTTTTCTGCATTAGCAACTATTTCATTAATCCTTAAAAGACCTCTGGAAATGCTATATTCTGATGAAACTCTTAAGTGGATAAATTGAGCAGTCATGTTTATGTCAAAACCCCTTTATATGAAAGTCTGTGAAAACTTGTATATCCATGATCTTTCAATGCATTTAGATGTTGCTTTGTCCCATAACCTTTATTGTTTGCAAAACCATAAACTGGAAATTTTTTATCAAGTTTCTTCATGAACTCATCTCTATGTACCTTTGCAATAATTGAAGCAGCTGAGATCTCTTTTATTAGCTTATCGCCCCGAACAATTGCCTTACAATTTACACCTACATCTGGGATAAATTTCCCATCAACATAAACTATATCAGGTACGATGGGTAATTTTATTATAGCCTCTTGCATGGCTTTCAATGATGCGTGATGTATATTAATTGTATCTATTTCATTATTATCCACACTAGCTAGAGTAAAAACTGAATCTCTTTTTATAATCTTAGAGAGAGTTTCTCTTTTTTTGATTGATAACAACTTAGAATCTTTTAAATCTTCTATTGGATGATTTAATATGACCGCTGCTGCCGTGACAGGACCTGCTAAACAACCACGTCCTACTTCATCTACCCCTGCAATAATCACATCGAAGAGCTAATAAATTTTGCAGCCGCCATAAAACCCTCGCCTCTCATTGCATGCTTTATTTCTTGAAGAGAAGATTTATATTTCTTCGTCTTAATATTTAACTCTTTGTAGCTTTCAACAACTTTTTGAACAGACAATCCTTTTTGAACTAACTCAGGAAATAAATGTTTTTGTAAAAGGAGATTAGGAAGACCTATAAAAGGAGTCTTAATCATTCTGCTTAAAATTGCATAATTAAGCTTGTTAGTCTTGTAACAAATTATTGGCAAAGAGCCCAAAACTACTGCTTCAAGCGAAGCAGTCCCTGACGTCACAATTGAAAAATCAGAAACTGAAAGAAAATCCTTAGAAGCATTAATTGAAACTTTATGTTTAATTTCGGAAAGCCCCTTAAATGAATAAATCATTGAAGCTAATACTTCATTTGGAGCTGGAATTAAAAAAAATACATTTGGATTATGAATAGATATCTCTTGTGCGGCTTGAATAAAAATAGGCATCATATGAGAAATCTCGCTTTTCCTACTACCTGGCAAAATGCTAATAAAATCCTTGGAATGACTTAATTGGTAATGACTCATTACCTCTTTGAAATCACTTGGTTTAAAATCGCTAAAAGGATGGCCTAAAAAGAAACTTGAAATATTTTTTTTATTATAAAATTCATGTTCAAATTTAAATAAACACATGGTGATATCAATATATGAATCAATGGCTGTTAATCTATTTTCTCTCCAACCCCAGACTGATGGACTCACTACTTGAACAGTTTTTACATGATCTGTCTTTAATTTCTTATGAAAGAACATATTAAAATCTGGAGAATCGACCCCAATGAATAAATCTATACCTTCATTGATAAAAAGCTTTAAAAGTTTTTTCCTTATAGAAAGAATTCTCGGTAAGTTAATTATAGGCTCAATAAGACCCATAACCTGCAAGTCTTGATAATTAACTGATGCTGGACTTGAGATATTAAACGAGCTAACTTCAGGCCCACCAATACCATAAACCTTTAGCTTATAAAGCTGTTGAAGAGATTCTAAAAGCTTTGCGCCAAGACGATCACCTGAATGTTCTGCAGCGATAATTCCTATCTTTAATGTTTCTTTGGTCACCTATCTCAGTATGCCCCTTTCCGAATTCTCAAGGGAAGCAATAAAAGCCTCCAAGGCTGGGTGTGATTGAGAATTTAACTCATGAAGATGTTTAATTGCATCTTCTAATGAATAGCCTTTTCTATATACAACTCTATAAGCCTTTTTAATTAGATTAATGCTTTCAGTATCAAAATTATTTCTCTGCATACCTATAGAATTTAATCCAATAGGTCTAGCAGGATTTGCAGCTACTTTTACAAAAGCAGGGACATCCATTGTAATGATAGTATTTAAACCAGTAAATGAATAATCGCCTAACTTACAAAACTGATGAACCAAAGTAAATGCACCAAGAGTTAGGTAATTTCCAAGAGTAACATGTCCTGCTAATCCAGCTGAATTAGCAAATACATTATAATTTCCAACCACACAATCATGAGCAACATGCGTATAAGCCATAAATAAATTTCCATCCCCAATCACTGTCTTTGATTTATCTTGAATTGTGCCCCTATGTACGGTAATGCCTTCTCTAAAAATATTTGATTTACCGATTTCTAAAGATGTTTCTTCTCCTTGATATTTTTTATCTGGCGTATCCTCTCCAATCGTAGAAAATTGGTAAAATATGTTTCCTTCATCAATTCTTGTTGGTCCCTTAATAACCACATGAGAATGCAGAATGCAATTAGGGCCAATTTCTACATTAGGTCCTATTACACAAAAAGGTCCTACCGATACAGATTCATGTATTTTTGCTGAAGGATCAATTACTGATTTCGAATTCATATTATTTTGGTCGATCTGCGCATAAGATTATTGCTTCGCAAACATTCTTACCTTCTACATCTGCCGAGCAATCAAATTTCCAGATCCCTTTCTTCTCAGACATGATGCTTGCGTGTAAATTAACTACATCCCCAGGGATCACTGGATTCTTAAATCTCACTTTATCTACTCCAGCAAAATAATAAATACTCCCCTCTTCGGGTGTCTTATCCATGGTCATAAAACCTAAAATTCCAGCCGCTTGAGCTAGGGCTTCTATAATTAAAACCCCTGGCATTACTGGTTTATTTGGAAAATGTCCATTAAAAAAATCTTCATTAATAGCTACATTTTTTTGTGCATGGATCTTTTTACCAAGATCAACTGAAACAATCTTATCAACAAATAAAAATGGATACCTATGAGGTAAATGCTTGATTACATCTGAAAAATCATAAGTCATTTAGATTTCCTCCTTTTAATAAAGATCGAAGATTTAGCCCAATCCTTTTGATTTTGGGCAGGCATTATACCTATATAGTTTCCAGGTTTATCAATATTTTTAGTAATTAAAGTATGAGCGCCTATCATTACATTATCGCAAATTTTTAAATGGCCTAGAATCCCTGATAATCCTCCCATCTGAAGATTTGTTCCTATCACGGTAGATCCTGCTATTGCACATGACGCAGCGATAGCAGAATTCTCTCCTAAAATTACATTGTGGGCAATATGAACTTGGTTATCGAGCTTCACTCCATCATGAATCTCTGTATCTTCTATAGCACCTCTATCTATGGTACAGGAAGCACCTATCTCAACATTACTTCCAATTACCAATCTTCCAAGTTGCTCTATTTTAATGAAGCCATTTGAATCTGATGCATACCCAAAACCATCTGAACCAAGCACGCTATTAAAATGCACTGTCGTATCATTTCCAATGTCTACATTCATTACTAAAGATGAATTAGCATGAATAACTGATCTTTCTCCAATGACGCATCCCGGTCCAATATAAACATTTGACCCGATAATTGCAGTGTCATGAACTTTAGAAGATTTGTGAATATAGCATGAAGTTTTTATATCAGAATATGGATTCTTCTTAGAAATAAACATAGAAGATAAGACTGCATATGCTGTATAAGGATCTTTAACAATGATGCCTGCGCATTTTAAGTCTTTTGCATTTTCTTGATTTACAATAACTGCAGAAGCTTTCGTGCTAGAAAGGAACCTTTTATATTTTGGATTTGCTAAAAAAGAAATACATCCCTTAGATGCATTTTGTATTGTACAAATTGAATCTATCTTAATACTTGGATCGCCAAGAATTTCGCCATCAACCTCATCGGCTAAATCTTGCAGGCTATATAATGGCCCTGACAAATCTATTATTTTTTATCTGTACCTTCTGCTGCTGCTACATCAAGCATTGAAGTTACATCATCTGTAAGATCAAGTGAAGTATCAGCAAAAAGTACATTTTCTCTTCCGAGAAGCAGTTTAATTTCTTTAGCAGCAATTAACTCGCTAAGTATCTTCTGCAAAGATGGGTTTAAATCTCTAAATACCTTTTCAGCTGTCTCATTTTGTTCAGCTTGAATTTTACCCATAATAAATTCTAAATCCTTTGATTTTTCCTGAATATCTCTCTGCATATCAGCAATTTCTTCTTGAGAAAGAGTTTCAGCATCTTTTTGAAGTTTTTCTGCTAAAGACTGGCGTTCTGATTGTAGTAATTTTGCCTTTTCAACATTTCCAGCATATTCACTCTCTTCCTCAAGAGCTTTAAATGCATCATTTGCGATCTGTGTGGCTAAAACAGCTGTTCTCATATCAATGACTGCTGCCCGTTCTACAGAAAGCAATGGAACAGATACTAATAGACTTATCAATAATGCCGGTATAAATAATAATTTTTTCATCTTTAACCCCGTAAATGGTTGTTCTATTTTATATGAATTGAAATAAAAAACACTAACAAATGTCTAAAACACAGTGCCGATGGTAAATTGGAATTCTTCTGTTCGATCATAAATTCCATCATTAAATGGTTGTGAGAAACTAAAACTCATCGGTCCAAACCCAGTAATCCAAGTAACCCCAAGCCCAACTGAATATCTTAGCTCATCCAATGAAGCCTCAAAACAATTTAACTGATAAGACTGGCAATCTGTAGAAAACACATTTCCAAAATCAAGAAAAAAGGCTGATCTCATTGATCTTTGATCTTCCACCATTGGCAAATTAAATATAAGCTGCAAGCTTCCTTCTATAAGCAAATTACCTCCAATTGGATCTCTGATTTGTTGAAATGCATATGGATTTTGAGCTATTGAATCTGGGATGCCATCAAAATCAGTGTCAATAATTAAAGGGCATTCTTCTGTCACAGGATCAAACTCATAGCACGGAGATGGTGTTACTCTTGGGCCAAGTGTATTAGATTCAAAACCTCTAAGTGAACGAGGCCCACCTGAATAAAAATTTTCAAAAAATGGGGTCTTCTTTGTATCTCCATAAGTGCCTATATACCCAATCTCTCCATCAAAACCAAAAACTAAATTTGAAAAACCTAAAGGTCGATAAAATTTTTGTCTTATATTTGTTTTGTAATATGTTAAATCACTGCCTGGAATAGTGACTTGTAGCATAAGGTCAGTAGATGAACCGTAGGTTGGGAACATACCTCGATTCAATGTTATTCTTGACCAAACTGCTTGAGCTTTAAGAACGTCAAAAACTGTACCTTCTGATGCAAGAAAATCTGCAATCTCTCTTGCGGGCAATGATCCTGAATCAATATCAGTATTGTCAAAATTTACATTCAAACCTACTCTCTGAGTATCACTTATCGGATATCCAAACTGAACTCCTGCACCCATAGAGTTAGTAAGATAATTTGCTATATTGTATTCACCATAATCGGTCTCTCTAAAGTAAATACTGTACCCTCTACTCACGCCATCCATAGTAAAGTAAGGATCAAAAAATGAAATATTGTATGCTTCCTGATAAATGCTTTTGCTCACCCCAAGGTTAAATCTATTGCCTGTGCCAAGAAAATTATTATCTGCTAAATTCAAACCTATATTCATTCCAAAATCACTATAACCAATAGAACCACCAATGCTAGACGTGCTCTCTTCCTCTACCGTATATTCAATGTCAACTTGATCTTCTGTTCCAGGCACGGGAATCGTTTCAACCTCAACCTCTTTAAAAAATCCCAATCTCTCTAATCTAATTTTTGAATTTTCAATTAAATTATCTGAAGCCCACGCTCCCTCAAATTGACGCATTTCTCTTCTAAGTACTTCATCATTTGTAAGATAATTTCCAGAAAAAAGAATTTTTCTAGCATAAGTTCTGTTACCAGGTTGAACAAGGAAAATAAGAGAAACGTTATTTGCATCTTCACTAACTTCTGGATTGCCTGTGACTTCAGCAAAAGTGTAACCCTCATTTCCAAGCAAATTAACAAAATATTCTTCTATCGAAGTAATCTGCGCTTGTGAATAAATCTGATCTTTTAAGCTCTCAACAATCGGAGTGTAAATAGCTTCGTCTAATGGCATTTCTCCAATTACATTTATTTCATTGATTGAATATTGCTCTCCTTCAGAAATGCTCAATGTTATAAATACGTCCTTCTTATCCTTTGAGACAGAAACTTGGGAAGATTCTATGGAAAATTTAAGATAGCCTCTATCAAGATAGTAAGATTCTAAATTTTCAATATCGCCCTCAAGTTTTTCCTTTGAATATTTATCTTTATTTGAAAGGAACGAGTACCATTTACCCTCTTTAAGCTCAAAATCAATCATTAAATCTTCATCTGAGAAGAGCTCATTTCCAATAATATTTATTTTCTTAATTTTAGCGCTCTGACCTTCGTCAATAATAATTTTTAGTTCAATAGTATTTCTAGGTTTATCAATTGTTTCTATTTCAACACTTGCTCCATATCTTCCTTGAGAAGCGTATTGTCTAACAAGCTCACTTTTCATTCCCTCTAAAGTAGAGCGTTTATATACTTGCCCCTCTGCAATGCCAGCCCCCTCTAAACCCTTTAATAAATCTTCTGACTTTAATGCTTTATTTCCTTCCAATTCAATTGAAGAGATTGATGGTCTCTCTACAACGCTTATTATCAAAGCATTGCCATCTTTACCAATCTGAATATCATTAAATTGTGCAGTTGAAAATAATGCTCTTGAAATTTCAGAAACTTTACTTTGATTCATTTTATCCCCAACACTAACCGGAATAGCTGTAAAAATACTTCCAATGGAAACTCTTTGAAGCCCAACTATTCTTATATCTGTAATAAGGAATTCATCAAATGCAGCTGCAGAAAATGAGAATAATACAAAAATATATATGAAAAACTTTCTCATTTTTTAACTTTATAAAAATTTAGAAATATCGTTAAAAATTGCAAAAATCATCAAAGACCCGACTGCAATCCATCCAAACATATAAAAAAAATTTTCCATTCTTTCTGGCATTGGAGAACCTCTAATTGCTTCAACCCCAAGCATTACTAACTGACCTCCATCAAGCACAGGAATGGGCAATAAATTTAAAACACCCAAACTAATACTTAGTAATGCCATTAAATATAAGAAAGGTAAAAAACCTCCTTTAGCTGTATCTCCTGCCATTTGGACAATTCCGATTGGGCCACTAAGATTTTGTGTACCAAGATCCTGCGTGATCATTTTTCCTACAAAGGTTAGAGTTTTAACACTTAAATTATATGTCTCATAAATGCCTTTAAAAATTGAGCTGCCTAATGATCGCTTCATGCCAGGCATGATACCGATAAACTTTTCTTCAAAACCCTCACTATTAATCCTAGTTCCCAAGGGAATACTGAGATATATAATCTGATCAGATCTTTGAACTTTTAGATCAATTTCTGAATCCTGATAACTATTTAAATATTCTGCTAAATCCTCAAATGATTTAATAATTATGCTATTCACTTCAAGGATTCGGTCATTTACCTTGAGTCCATTTTGCCCTGCCATAGAATCATTAGAGATAACTCCAACAATTGGCTGCAATTTAATTGCAAGATTAAATCCTAAAAATAACTCTGGATTTGCTTGGGACTCCACAGATGATAAAAAATTCTTAACTGGAATTGGCACCTCAAACTGTCTTGAACCATTTTTAGATTTGAATGTGAGATCTAAATACCCAGATGCCCCGGCAAATGAAAGTAATTCAAGTCTAACCTCCTGCAAACTAGATACAGACTTATTGTTAATAGCAATTAACTCATCTCCTTGCCTAGGTTGAGTATTTTGAACAAGATATGAATCTGAAATTTCACCAACCTCAAGAATAAATTGTCGCTCAATAGAATTAGCAAAAATTAAAGCAAGGATCCCAATGGCTAAAAGAAAATTTGCAGCTGGACCAGCCAGCATCACAAGTGCCCTTTGCCATCTAGGCTTACTTTCAAAAGTATTAGCTTTTTGCTCAGGTGTTAGACCTTGAGCTAACTCAGAATCATCCTTTACCACCTTATCAGAATGAAATGCAACATATCCACCCAATGGAAAAGCTGAAAGTGCAAATTCTGTCCCTTGTTTATCTATCCTTTTATAAATTATTGGTCCCATCCCAAGAGAAAATCGATAAATATGAATATTACACATTCTACCAACGATGAAATGTCCATACTCATGAATGGTAATAAGAACACCCAATAAAATAATTGCAGAAATTAGATATATCATGTCGATGAAAAATTTAGTTTATGGATTTTATCACCTTCTCAGCTTGAATGCGTGCTTGTTTGTCATACTCAAATATTTCTTCTAATGATTCAATGTTAGAACAAGAAAAGTGACTAAAAGTTCGAATAACAACCTCGTAAATATCTACGAAATTAATTCTTTGATCTATAAATGCCTGAACAGCTATCTCATTTGCAGCATTAAATATCGTACCTAAATTTCCTCTGTTTCTACAAACCTCTCGGGCAATTTGAAAAATAGATTCTCGTCCTTCTGGGATAGGTTCAAATGTAAGCTCCAATGATGAAAAATCTAGCTCATCAAATTGAATAGGCAATCTGCCTTCTAAACCTAATGCATTAGCAATTGGAACTTCCATTTTAGGATTACTCAAATGGGCAATAGTTGAGCCATCTATAAATGTAATCATTGAATGGACTATACTTTGAGGGTGGACTGCAATATCAATCTTTGACTCTGGAATATCAAATAAGTAATTTGCTTCAATTAATTCAAGACATTTATTTACCAGAGTAGCAGAATCAATAGTAATCTTAGGACCCATTACCCATGTAGGATGTTTTAAAGCATCCTGAATAGAAACATGCTTTAATTCTTCCATAGATAGTTCTTTAAAAGGTCCGCCTGAAGCGGTAATAAGTAGCTTTAAAATCTTTGTTAAGTCATTATCTACCAGTAAACATTGATGTATTGCATTATGTTCACTATCAATGGGGACTATAGTTGTATTTTTCTTGTCTGCTAATGGGATGAGTAAGTCACCTGCGGAAACTATACTTTCCTTATTGGCAACTAGAATAATCTTACCAGCATCAATCGCAAAATAACTAGCCTCTAACCCAGCAAAACCAGAAACAGCAGAAATAACAACATCAACTTTTGGATGTTGAATCATTTCTCTGAGGTTTGCTGATCTAGATAAAATCTCAGCATCAAATGAAAATAAAGGATGATCTTTGTTAGTTACATTCGCTGAGTAAAAAATAAAATCTGGTTTAAATTCATTTGCGATATCTAACGCAATATCAAAATTATTATTAAATGCAATCCCTAACAAATTAAAAGAGTCTGAATTTTGCCTCAAAACATTTAAAGTACTTTGACCAATGCTACCTGTTGCTCCAAGCAGAACAATATTTTTCATATTATGAAAATAGAGAATGCTGCAAAAACTGGTATTACAGCAATATGAGAATCTAGGCGGTCCCACACCCCGCCATGTCCAGGCAAAAGAGATCCACTATCTTTAAGATTTTGGTCTCGTTTTAACTGACTTTCAAAATAATCTCCAACAAATGCAAAAGGAATACTACACAAAGAAACAATTAAAAATTCTAATGTTATAAAATCATACCAATTCATTAGCAACATAAATCCAATCACTACAAATAATCCACCGAAAAAACCTTCTAGGGTTTTATTGGGACTGATTTCTGAAAATAAGGGTGTTCTACCCACCATGCTCCCAACTAAATAGGCTGTTATATCAATTAAGGCGGTATTAAGGATTATTAAAAATAAAACAAAGAAAATATTTACCCCGTAAAGATTATCAAACCAAAGAATTGCTATTAATCCAAAAATGAAACTTTGTATTAAAAAGATACCTAGATAGTTATTGTTAAAACTTAAGCCATTAAGCAATGAAGTTTTTTTAGCAACTAAAGAAACCGCATAAATAATCCAAAAAATTAGTGAGACTATCAAGAAAAAATTAATAAAGATTTTTCCTAAAAAAACTGCTAAAAATATTACAGTAATAAAGAAAATGATCTGAGTTAAATTAACCTTCATATTAGACAACTCTATCCATTCTCTAGTTAGAAGCAATGCAACTAATAAGCCTAAAAAGATAGTTAAAAAGATATTTTCGAAATACAAAACTCCAACAATCGGAAATGCTATCAACAATGCTATTGGGAGTCTAGCTAATATATTTTTATATATTTCTTGCACCAAAACGTCTCTCAGTTTTTAAAAATTTTTGGAGGCAACTCTTAAATTCCTCTTCATTAAAATCTGGCCAAAGCGTTTCTATAAATTGAATCTCAGTATATGCCAAATGATATAAAAGAAAATTACTAATTCGATGATCGCCCCCAGTTCGTATTAACAAATCTAACTCTTCTATTGGAGCTGATAAATAATCAAATATTGTAGAATCAGAAATTTTATCTGTTGATAAATTGCCATTCATAATATCTTCGGCAATCAACTTAGTTGCTTGGATAATATCTGCTCTTCCTCCATACCCAAGAGCGATATTTAACTGCAAGTTAGGTTCATTAAATTGAGTATCCTTCTGGGCTTTTTCTATTGCCTGAATAACCTTTGGACCAAATGATAAAAAATCTCCAAAGAAATTTAAACTAATTTTTTGCTCAACTAAATCTGGGACCTGAGAATTAATTGCACTTATTATTAATTTTTTTATACCTAAAATTTCATTCTTTGGGCGAGACCAATTTTCCGTACTGAAAGCATAAAGACTAAGAGATTCAAGTTGAGCTTTTGCTGCCCTTTCAACAATTTGTCTAACCGTCTCCACGCCTTGTTCATGACCCTTTGAAACATTTAAATGATTCTTCTTGGCCCATCTTCCATTACCATCCATAATAATACCGACATTAATTCCTGAAAGATCAATTGGTGTTTTATTATTAATTGCCATATTGGCTGATAGGTTATTCTAGATTTCTATTAAATCTTCTTCTTTTTTCTTAAGTTCTGCATCCACTAGACCAATAAAATAATCGGTTTCTTTTTGGACTAGATCTTCAATTCTCTTTAGATCATCTTCAGAAAAGTTGCCTTCTTTATGCATTTCTTTTGCAGAATTATTAGCATCTCTACGAGTATTTCTAATTGAGATACGAGAATTCTCAGCTTCATTCTTTGCTTGCTTTATATATTCTTGCCTAGTTTCTTCAGTTAAAGCTGGCATAGTTACTCTTATCAAATCACCATTTGTATTAGGATTAAGGCCTAAATCTGCTTTCATAATTGCCTTTTCAATTTCCTCAATCAAAGATTTATCCCACGGAGAAATAGCCAAAGTTCTACCTTCTTCAACCGAAATATTTGATGTTTGATTAATGGGTGTTTGATTGCCGTAATAGTCAATCTTTATATCATCTAAAATACTCGGATTTGCTCTCCCAGTTCGGATTTTATTAAATTCATGCAAAAGTGATTGAAAGGCTTTTTGCATCTTTGGTTTCATTTGGTCAATTATTTCATTCATATTAAGATATTAATGTTCCAATTTCTTCACCGCAAGCAATACTGCTCAATGCATCTTTATGATTTATATTAAATACCTTCAATGGTAACCTATGATCTCTTGCAAGCGTTAAAGCTGTTGCGTCCATTACCTTCAAATTTTTCTGAATCGCTTCATCATATGAAACCTCTGAATAAAAAATAGCATTTGATACTTTTTCAGGGTCATCAGAATAAACTCCATCAACCCTAGTTGCTTTTAACATTATGTCAGACTGAGTCTCTATAGCCCTAAGACATCCGGCAGTATCGGTTGTAAAAAATGGATTTCCAGTTCCAGCTGTAAAAATAACGACAAAACCATTAGAAAGAAGCTGAATAGCTAAACGTCTATCAAAATGCTCTACTAGACCTGACATTGAGATTGCTGACATAATTCTTGTCTTTACCCCTGCTCTTTCCAAAGCATCTCTCAACGCAATTCCATTCATTACGGTAGCTAACATGCCCATATGGTCTCCTGCAACCCTATCCATTCCAGCTTTGCTTAGTTTTTCACCCCTAAATAAGTTTCCACCCCCAATCACAATACTGATTTCTGCACCTAATCCCTTGCAATCTTTTACAGAAGTAGCCATTTGATCAAGAATTTTGGGGTCTATACCATGTTCGTCATCTCCTGCAACAGCCTCTCCGCTAAATTTCACGAGAAGACGTTTATATGAAAGATCACTCATTATTTCAGTTGTTCAGCTACCTCAGTTGCAAAATCTTTATTTTCTATCTCAATCCCTTCTCCAATCTTAAATCGAACATATTCTATAACTGAAGCATTGTTTTCATCTAACAGTTCTTGAATGGTCAACTCAGGATTCTTAACAAATCCTTGTGTTACTAGAGTAACTTCAGATAAAAACCTCCTTACCTTCCCTTCAACCATTTTTTCCATAATAGCTTTATCTTTTCCAGACTCTTCTGCTTGTGCGCTATAGATGGCTCGTTCTCTGGCCAACATTTCTGAATCAATATCTTCAGATGTTAAACCGCTTGGATTGGTTGCAGAAACCTGCATAGCTAAATCTTTGGCTAATTCTTGATTGTCAGTATCGATTGAAACCAATGCTGCTAATTTACCGTCAGAATGTATATATGTACCTATAGAACCTCCTACAGCAACATCAAGAGTCTTTAATCTTCGCAATTGAATATTCTCTCCAATTGATTGAATTAAGGCATGTCTTTCCTTTAAGAATTGCTCATTCAAATCATCGACTGAATACACTTTTGTAGATTCAAGATATTTAGCAACATCTGAAGTAAAAGTTTTAAATTGTTCGTCCTTAGCTGCAAAGTCTGTTTCAGAATTAATTTCGATCAAACTAACATATTCAGAATTTATTGAAATTTTTAGCTCGCCCTCAGCGGCAACTCTTGATGCTTTCTTTTCAGCCTTTAGAGAGCTGTTTGCCCTCAATAGATCTAAAGCTTTATTTATATCACCACCTGTTTCAACTAAAGCTTTTTTACACTCCATCATACCAACACCTGACATGTCTCTTAGTTCTTTAACCTGATTGGCTGTAATACTCATTTTTCTTCTTCAGATTCTATTTTTTCTTCTTCTGAAACTTCATCTTTTTTTTCTTCTTCTGAAACTTCATCTTTTTTTTCTACATCTGACTTTTCATCTTCAGACTCCTCTATATTATTTTCATCTTTATTTACTTCAATTTCAGATTCTTCAACTTCAATATCTTCTGGCTCACTCAAAGCAGCCTCCTCAACGAGGTTAAGAACCTTGCCAGAGGTTACAGAAACTTTTTTAACCTTTACCGCAGGAACTTGATCATCCTCAGATGGAATATTCAATACTCCTCCTGATGAACTTGCTAAACCACGAGCACAAGCTTCAGATATCACTTTTGTAATTAATCTAATCGAACGAATTGCATCATCATTTCCTGGAATAATATGGTCTATACCATCAGGATCTGAATTAGTATCAACAAGGGCAATAATAGGAATACCCATCTTCTTTGCTTCTGTAACAGCAATCTTCTCATATGCTATATCTACAACAAATAAAGCATCGGGAAGACCTTTCATTTCTTTGATTCCGCCAACACTTGCTTCTAACTTTGCATATTCTTTAGAAATATCTACATTTTCTTTTTTAGAGAGCTTATTTATTCTTCCTGAAGATTGAAGCTCTTCAATATCCAATAAGCGCCTAATAGAACCACGAATAGTTTTCCAGTTAGTTAGAGTGCCTCCAAGCCATCTCTTATCAACATACGGAAGACCAAGCTCAGATGCTGATTCTTTGATAGTCTTAGAAGCAGATCTTTTAGTACCAACAAAAAGAATTCTATTACCTTTTGAGCATATCTCTTCAGCTTTAGATGCTGCCGCATTTAAGCATTCTTGAGTAATTTCAAGATCGATAATACTAATCTTCTTCCTTGTATCAAATATATAGGATTCCATTTTGGGATTCCAAAATCTTTGCTGATGACCAAAATGAACTCCTGCATTTAACAGGTCTTTAATAGAAACAATACTCACAATTTCCTCCGGGGTTAGTACTCCAGCGCATCATAAAATTGACTCCATTAGAGCACCCCAATTCTAATCATCCTTGCGCCTTCGGGATTTTAAGTGAGGGTATTTTATATAAAAGTGACTTAGTATTAAAGTCTTTTATTAAGGAAATCATCAAAAGAGAAAAGTCCTTCAGATTGAGTCAAAGTCCATTCTGCTGCTTGGATTGCTCCTGATGCAAAAATTTCTCTTGAGCTAGCAATATGTTGAAAACAAACATCGCCTTCTTTACCAGTTAGCTTGATTCTATGGATCCCAAACACTGATCCAAATCTAAATGATCTTATAACGATTGGTCTTTTTATTTTAAGCTCAGAAAACTCCTCTAAATAATTAAATAACTCAAGAGCAGTCCCTGATGGCGAATCAATTTTTTTTGTATGGTGTATTTCAGTTATTTCACATTCAAAAATATCATTAGATTTCTGAATAAATGTTGAAATTAATTTCTTTAATTTGGCAATTCCCATAGACATATTTGATGCCATTAATATAGGAATATCCTTTGATAAGTCCAACAACATATCTTGCTGGTCTTTGCTCAAACCCGTAGTACCAATAACAAGGGGTAATAAATTTTTATTACAATAATCTAATATTTCCTCAGTTACATCTGGTGAAGAAAAATCTATAAAAACAGCTCCGTCTGTTGGATCATCTTTAATGTCTTTATAATTTTGTAAAATAATAGAGGAATTAGATTTCACAGATTCTTGGATTGCATCACCCATGCTTCCATTAAATCCATTCAAAATAATTTTCAATATTTTATTCTTTGGTAAATAAATCAGTAGCTTGGTTAAAAGACTTCTTTATTGGATGGTGTTTATCAGACTCTGTAGATTCTGCAAAATCCTTTAAAATTTTTAATTGGACTTTTGAAAGATTAACCGGAGTCTCGACAACCACTCTACACATTAAATCTCCTCTTCTTGAGCTCCTAACAGAAGATGCTCCTTTACCTTTAATTCTAAAAATTTTGCCCGTCTGAGTATAAGGTGGAATCTTAAGAGAAATTTTAGATTCTAAGCTAGGTACATTGATCGTCCCACCTAAAACAGCTGTCTCAAAAGGAATTGGCGCTTCAAAGTAAAGATCTCTTCCATCTCTTTCAAAAAGATTATTTGGAATAACTTTAATCGCAACATAAAGATCACCCCTATGACCGCCTTTTGCTGCACTACCCTCCCCAGTTAAGCGAACTTTATCACCATTATCAACTCCTGCTGGAATATTTACAGATAATGATTTTGTTTCTTCATTGACTCCAGTACCTCTGCATGCACTACAATGATCCTTAATGATTTTCCCTTCTCCTCTACAAACATTACAAGGTTGTTGAATTGAGAAAAAACCTTGTTGCATCCTAACCTGTCCTAAACCATTACATTGACTGCAAGTTACTGGAGAAGTGCCTGGTTGTGCACCAGAACCAGAACAATCAGCACATAATTTATTAACAGGAATTCTAATGGTTTTTTTAAGCCCAAGAACCGCTTCCTTTAATGACAATTCAAGATTATATTGAAGATCTTGCCCCCTAGCAGATCTAGAAGATGAACGTCTACCCCCAAACACATCACCAAAAATATCGCCAAAAATATCGCCAAAATTAAAATCTTGAAACCCTTGGCCTGCACCTCCACCCATGCCTTGAACTCCAGCATGACCAAATTGATCATATGCAGATTTCTTTTGAGAGTCTGAAAGGATCTCATATGCTTCGGCAGCTTCTTTAAATTTTTCATTAGCTTGAGGGTCATCCGGATTTCTATCTGGATGATATTTCATAGCTAATTTTTTAAAAGCTTTTTTGAGTTCTGCTTCTGAAGCGTTTCGAGAGACCCCTAAAACCTCATAATAGTCTCTCTTTGACATGACTTACTTTTCTTCTTCTTTTACTTCTTCATACTCTGCATCTACGGTGTTTTCATCATTGCTAACATCTTCACTTTCACTAGCAGGCTGAGCATCTCCAGATTGCGGATACAATTTTTGGGTTAAAGGAGTCAAAATATCATTTAAATCTTTAGTTGATGACTCTATTGCTTCAAGACTATCTTCTTTAATAGCGTCTTCGAGCTTTTTGGTTGCTGATTCTACAGACTCTTTCTCATCATCTGTTAATTTATCCCCTGATTCTGTCATTGTTTTTCTCGTAGCATGGACCAACATATCAGCGTTATTCTTAGCCTGTACTAAGGCTTCAAATTTCTTATCATCTTCAGCATTTGCTTCAGCATCTTTCACCATATTTTCAATATCTTCATCAGATAAACCGCTTGAAGCTTTAATTACTATTGATTGTTCTTTTCCTGTGTTCTTATCTTTAGCGGCAACATTTAAAATACCATTTGCATCTAAATCAAAAGAAACCTCAATCTGTGGCGTACCTCTTGCGGCCGGAGGTATATCAGCAAGATTAAACTGTCCTAATGATTTATTCTGAGCTGCTTGTTTTCTCTCACCTTGAATAACATGAACAGTTACAGCTGATTGATTATCCTCTGCTGTGGAGAAAACCTGAGATTTTTGGGTTGGAATAGTAGTATTCTTTTCAATTAAAGGTGTGGCTATTCCTCCCAGAGTCTCAATACCTAAAGTTAAAGGTGTAACATCAAGCAACAATACATCTTTAGTATCACCTGATAACACCGAACCCTGAATTGCGGCACCAACAGCTACTGCTTCATCAGGATTTAGATCTTTTCTTGGTTCTTTACCAAAAAATTCTTTTACCTTTTGTTGAACCATAGGCATTCTAGTTTGTCCGCCTACCAAAAGAATTTCATTTATATCATTAACAGATAATTTTGCATCATCAAGAGCTAATTTTAATGGGCCCAAACTACGTTCAATTAAATCTTCAACCAATGATTCTAACTTTGCTCTTGTGATCTTATGTACGAAGTGCTTGGGTCCAGAGCTGTCAGCAGTAATATATGGAAGGTTAATCTCAGTTTGATCAGAAGATGAAAGCTCAATTTTGGCTTTCTCGGCTGCCTCTTTTAAGCGCTGAAGGGCCATTGAATCACTTTTTAGATCAAAGCCTGATTCTTTTTTAAACTCATCAACAAAATAATCAATTAATTTAAGATCAAAATCTTCTCCACCTAAAAATGTATCTCCATTAGTAGAAAGAACTTCAAATTGATGTTCGCCATCTACTTCTGAAATTTCAATAATTGAAATATCAAATGTTCCACCGCCTAGATCATAAATAGCAACGACAGAATCACCTGTATGCTTATCTAAACCATATGCTAAAGCTGCAGCAGTAGGTTCATTGATAATTCTTTTGACTTTTAGCCCGGCAATTTTTCCAGCATCTTTTGTGGCTTGCCTTTGAGAATCATTAAAATATGCAGGCACTGTAATGACCGCTTCACTAACCTCATGACCTAAATATTCTTCTGCAGTTTTCTTCAATTTTTTTAAAACTTCAGCTGAAACTTGTGGAGGAGCTAATTTTTTATCTTCAACTTGAACCCATGCATCTCCATTATCAGCTTTAATGATCTGATAGGGAACCATATCCATATCCTTCTTCACTACATCATCATCAAACCTTCTACCGATCAATCTCTTGATTGCATATAGCGTTTTCTCGGGGTTTGTAACAGCTTGTCTTTTTGCTGGAGTTCCAACCAATATCTCATTATTATCCCCATATCCAATCACAGAGGGTGTAGTCCTTCCTCCTTCTAAATTCTCTATAACCTTGGGTTGTTGGCCTTCAACAATCGCCAAGCAACTATTTGTTGTTCCTAAATCTATTCCTATAATTTTAGACATAACTTTTTACCTAATTTTTAATTACTGAAACTCTTGCTGGTCTTACAACTCTTTCATGTAATTCCCAGCCTCTTTGAAAAATATTTTCAATTTCATTATCTTGTTTTTTTAAATCCTTCGAAGTCATTACTGCCTCGTGCTTAATCGGATCAAATTGTTCATTAAGAGGATAGATGGGTCTTATACCAAATTTATCAAGAGCAGATTCAAAAGACTTTAAAGTTAATTCAACCCCTTCTTTGTCTTCTTTGGATGATTTGTTAGAGAAATTGGTGAGAGCATGCTCTAAATTATCAACTACTGGCAGCAATTCAATAAGCAATTTCTCAATGCCATATTTATGAGCTTTTTCAACATCAGAAATATTGCGTTTAAATGCATTATCAAGATCTGCTCGAGATCTTAATAAAGCCTCTTCTAAACCTTTCACCTTTTCATATAAATCTTCAGATCCTAACTCTAAATCTAGGTCTTCAACATCCTGTTCAACTAAATTTCCGTTACATGAAGACTCTTCAAGAATAGCTCTTTTATCAGTATTCTTAGACTTCTGATTCTTTATTTTATTAGCTTTTTTTTGCTTAGCCATCTCTTACCTCAATAAGAGATTATATTGGGATGACTTAGTATGACTTCAAGGGTTTTAGAAATATTTATTTATTGGGCTTAACATACAACACCATGCTGTGATCAATAATCTGGTAGCCCTTCTCAGCTGCTATTTCGTCTTGACGTTTTTCAATTATTTCATCATGAAACTCTATAACATTACCAGTCTCAAGACAGACCATATGATCATGATGATCGTCGGGAGTAATCTCATATACTGCATGACCTTCTTCAAAATTGTGACGTATTACTATCCCGGCTGATTCAAATTGCGTCAAAACCCTATAGATAGTTGCAAGACCCACGTCCTCTCCAGAATTAATAAGTTGTTTATAAATTTCTTCAGCGCTTAGGTGACGATTATGGTCAGATGATTCTAGGGCTTCCAAAATTCGTATTCTTGGAAGAGTGGCTTTTAAACCTGCTTTTTTTAATTCAGTATTTTCTTTACTCATGAACTTTTCGATGTATCCTCTTTCAAAGTATAATCAAATCATCTCATGAAGCAATTAGCTAAACCATTTTTTATTATAATTATTTCCCTATATAGCTTTTACGGGTGCTCAACCTTTGCTCCATACAAAGTACCTGTTCTGCAAGGAAATATTCTTCAAGATAAGGATGTGGAACAATTGGTTAAAGGTCTAACAAAAGATCAAGTCCAATACCTTTTAGGGACTCCGCTTCTTAATAGCCCAGTTCATCAAACTAGATGGGATTATTTTTATTCGGTAAATATAGGGGACATTACTTTAGGTGAAAGAAAGCTTTCTTTACAATTTAATGATGAAGAGAAGCTTGAGAGCTGGATCCTAGAAGAAATAAATCTTTCACAAAATCAATAATTTTATATCTTTTTAGCTCTTTCTTTTCTTCTTTCTTTGGGGTCTTGGTTTAATGGTTTATATATCTCCAATCTTTCACCATATGCCATTCTAAAATTACAGGGTAATGGTTTAAATTTTCCATCTAGCTCCTCACCATTAACTCCAATTCTTATTGGGTACTCTAAAGATTCAAGTATTTTTTTGATCTCTTGAAATCCTAACACTTCTTCAGCTGTAATACTCTCAGAAACATCCAGTTCTTTCAAAATAGAATTATTCTTTCCTTGATATGCGAAATAAATCTTCATTTTAAAAGCTGATCTGAAAATACTTGAACAAACCTTTGAAACATAAATTAACTAGTTAATTGATAAACAAAGACAGATGCAACTAATACTGGCGATATAAATTTAATAAAAAATCTCCAAGTTTTAAAAATATTCAAATGAGCTCCTGAGAGTTCTTCCATAGCTAGCTTGGGTTTAAAAAACCACCCAGCAAAAACTGCCACAAGCATACCACCAAGCGGCATCAAGAAATTGAAAGTTAAATAAACAATTGAATCCATAAAATTTCTCTCTCCAAGAAAGAATGTAGACTCCCAATTGTTCAGACTAAGGACACTTCCTATGCCAATAAACCATATTAATAAGCCGAGAATTACAGCAGCAGCAAAACGAGAAACTATCTTATTTTCTTCAAAGTATGCAACGCTTGGTTCAAGTAAAGAGATTGCACTACTTAAAGCCGCAATGGACAACAACATAAAAAATGCTGGACCTATCAAATTACCTAAAGGCATCTCAATAAAAATTGCTAATAAGCTTTTAAAGACAAGACCTGGTCCTTGTTGAGGCTCCATGCCATAGGCAAAAATCATCGGAAAAATAGCCAGTCCTGCCAATATAGCAATTAAGGTATCTAAACCAGCAACGGTAAGAGATGTTTTAAAAATATTTTCTGATTTTCGCATGTATGACCCATAGCACATGATTGAACCCATGCCTAAACTAAGACTAAAAAATGCTTGTCCCATTGCGCTTAAAAAAGTTTCTGAACTCACTTTTGAGAAATCAGGAGCGAATAAATAATTCAAGCCTGCTTTGAAATCACCATTTATCATCGCATTGATAAGCATTACAACCATCAAAATAAATAGCATGGGCATCAAAAGACGCACCATTCTTTCAATGCCTCCAATAACTCCTGATGCAATAATGGCAATATTTAATCCTATAAAAATTGAGTGCCAAAAAAATAATCTTAAGGGAGAGCCTGTGACCTGAGCATATTGCTCAACAGAAGTAATCTCCGTACTCGGCATGGCTGCGATTCCTATGTAATTAATACAAATACCAGCGAGAACGCTATAGAAAGAAAGAATGAGAACTCCAGATACTAACCCAGTCCATCCAACAGCTTGCCAATAACCAGTTTTTCCAGAATCAAGCGCAGCTTTTTTCATTGCACTGACTGGACTGTGTTGGGCGTACCTTCCAATCATTATCTCTGCCATCATTATTGGTAGACCTACAAGTAAGATGCATCCTAAATAAATTAAAACAAAAGCACTTCCACCCTCCTCACCCACTTTATAAGGAAAACTCCAAATATTTCCTAAACCAACTGCAGAGCCTGCAGCTGCTAAAACAAAGGTCCATTTACCCACCCAGGTAACTGATTCTGAAATCTTATTTGAAGAGCTTATATTCATACGTTTTATATGTACGGGTTATAAATAAATGCAATTGATGTTATGCAACATATTGTAACCAAGTTTGTAATTAATTTTCTTGCTTCTGCGTACTTATTATTATTTTTAAAATATTTACTTGTATTCTTTTCAAAAGACAGAAAACCTTGAAAAGATACAATTAATAATATCAGGCTAATTTCTAAAGCATTTATCGAAAGCAGAATCACACAAAAACCCATTAATGAGAAACCTATTGCAAACCATAAATTAGAATTATTTATCGATCCATCATCCCAACCCCAAACAAAACCACTCAAAAATGCAAGAATAACTGCCCCATAAACAGCTAAAACTTGAATTAATAATAAAGCTAATTCTCTATTTACCACCCATGGAACAAAAGAAAGAAAGACAAATAATAATAACCCAAAATAAATTAATGTAACTTTAGTTTCTTGCATAATATTTTTAATAATTTGCAAATGGAATTAACAGATTCATAATTAAGCAACATATTATGAATACTTCAAAGAATAATATCATCATCAAAAACAAAAAGGCATCAAGAAATTATCACTTGACTGATAAATATCAAGCTGGAATTGTGCTAGAAGGCTGGGAAGTAAAAGGTTTAAGAAATGGTAAAGTCGATATAAAAGACTCATATGTAATGCTAAAAAATAATGAAGCATGGGTTATAGGTCTAAAAATTGACCCTCCTCCATCTCTAAAGAATGATAATGTAGATTCAACACGCTCAAGAAAACTTTTGCTTAATAAAAGAGAAATTAGTTCAATTCTTGATGCTGTTGCCCAGAAAGGTCTTACATGCATATTAACTAGCATTTATTGGAAAGAAAACAAAATTAAATGCGATATTGCTATAGGTAAGGGTAAGAAAAACTATGATCAACGTGAAGATGTTAAAAAGCGTGATTGGAACAGAGAGAAGCAAAGAATCCTAAAAAATTCTAATCGTTGAGAATTTTACTATATAATCTCCCACCCCATGGGGGCGAATTGGGTTCGACGTTTTTATTGGATTCCAAAGCGCATGCCAAGATTGTGGTAATTCTTGTAAAAAATACTACAAAAAAAATTAGTTGCAAAATACGACAACTACGCTTTAGCCGCTTAATTGGCTAAACCAATGCAAAAATTGTCTATGGTTTGAAGCATTGGCAAATTACATAGTCTAGCTTTATTGCGGGGTCTTAACACAATAACGCGAAACCTTACTTAGACTAGTCTCTAATACCCTGCTCTTCGGGTCATTGAGATGAAACATAAAGAATGAGCTAAGCATGTAGATGTTAGGTTGAAAAACTAACGGACGCGGGTTCAATTCCCGCCGCCTCCACCAACTTTTTTATAGTGAGCTAAAATGCTCCAACATTTTTGTATATAGCATTAACCGATTTGCTGGCTGTCTAAAGCCATGCCCTTCATAAGGCACAATAATTAATTCATGCTCTTTGCCAGCTACTTCAAGAGCCTTGCTTAAAGCATAAGCATGCTCGATTGGAGCTCTTTGATCTTCTTTACCAGATACAATAATAATTGGGGCCTCCAATTTATGAGCCTGAAGAACTGGTGACATAGCTTTTATCTTTTCAGGATCTTTACCTAGAGTCTTATCAAGATATTTCCCACCCCATTTAATTCCCTTGATATCCCCTTCGTTGTAAAGCATTTCTAGATCAAAAACACCAATATAAGCTACAGAGGCTTTATATAAATCAGGTCGTAACATTGGAGCCATAGCTGCTGAATAACCACCAAAACTACCACCATAGATTCCAATCCTTTCTGGATCCGCTATACCTTGCTCAATAGCCCACTCAGTTGCTTCTATAATGTCTTCTTGAGTATCACCGCCCCACTCACCAAACCCTAATTTAGTAAATTCTTTTCCATAACCGGTAGAGCCACGAAAATTTACCTTAACAACAGCATATCCTGCTTGAGAAAGAATGTGAGTATCTGGATCAAATCCCCATACATCTCTCGCATGAGGTCCGCCGTGAGGTATGACAATTAAAGGTGCTTTTTGACCCTCTTGTTGATTCTTTGCGGGGGTATGGTAGCCATAAATAGTTACGCCATCTGAATTTTTGAATTTAAAAGGAACTTCAGCTTCTAATCCTGCATCATCAATTTCAGGCCACATGGCGAACAAATATCTCATCTTATTTTTTTTCATGTCATAAAGCCAAAATTTTGGTGATGAGGAAGAATCTTGGATAGATAATATGGCTTTATCTCTTTTTTTCGTCAAAGCAACTACGCCAACTTGTTTTTTATTAAATTGATCGATGTTTCCATTAAATTCTTGAATTACTTGTAAAATAGAATCTTGCAATTCAACATTATCCACTTCAAACCAATATGCTTTTGCATAACCTGGATTAACTAGCACACCCAAAACTTCATCGTCAATTATTTGTGGAATTGCATCAAATCGAGGATGGTGAAAAACAACTTCTGTCTCTCCTGTCGTAGTATTAATTTTTTTAAATTGAGTAGTGGAGGTTTCTGTACTATCCAAGATATGAATAAAAGAATCATCTTTTGAAATATTTACAGGATAGATTTCTCCTTCTCCAAATGGAGATCTACTTAATTCCACCCAATCGTCTGTCTTGGAGGCTCGGTACATAGTAACCGTATTGTTATTAATATCAGATCCAACTGCAAACCTAGGTACACCCTTGCTATCTGTAACTATAGAGCCTCCCGCTAAAGGAGATTTACCTAATTTTTTCTGCTGACCATTGTATACATTAATTCTTACAGCTATTGCATAAGCCCCTGTGTTAGATTTTCCCCATGGAGATGCAGCTAAAACTACATGATTATCATCATCTTCAAGAATATTCTCTATATACCCACTAGAACTTTTATCTATTACTTTACCCTTTGTTTTTTGTTGGCCTGCTCTGCTTCTCATCCCAAAAACATAAGCCGGCTTTGATGAGTCGTAATTAATAGAAAAATATTCTCCAGGCGATCCACGACCCCATTTTTTATCGAAATAACCAATTCTAATTAATAGGCGCTTATTGTTTGCCCAAACATAACCTGCAACTTCCTCTTCTTTTGGGAAAGTAATTGTATTAATAAGACTACCATCGTTGGCATCAAAGATTGTCAATCCCTTTTTTTCATCAGGCATCTTAGTAATAACGCTAATCATCTTACCATCAGGGGAAATGTCTACATTCGTATATGAGGGTAAAGAGCTAAACCTTTCTATGAAATCCTTACTGACTCCTAGATCAGCTGTCATAAGGTAAGGATTAATGAGGAGTGTTAAAGCAAATATTAAATTTTTCATGGATAAAGTTTACTTATATTAATTGATTCATCAAGTAAAAAAATATATCAATTTAATATTTAAGAAATTGAGTAGACAGATTAAATGAACATCTTTAAACTAGCGCATCTAATACTTATAGATATGGCAAATAGTAAACAAGCAATTAAAAGAGCTCGACAGAATGCAGCTAGATATCAATTAAAACATTCTCAAAGATCTCAAGCTAGAACTGCTGTTAAAGCAGTAAAGAATGCTATTGCTGAAAACAACAAAGAATCAGCTACTGAGCTTCTCAAGGCCGCAGAAAAAATATTAGATTCCACTGCTTCAAAAAAAGTTATCCATAAGAATGCTGCTGCAAGAACTAAAAGTCGATTAGTTAAGGCGATCAAAGCAATAAGTTAAGCTTCTTTTATATTCATTTCATTTGCAATAAGACCTAGAAGGTTGTTGACGTTATTGCCTGTGAAACCAGAGATAGAGACAACTCCCTTTGATTTAAGATCAATGGATTGAATTGTAGACTCAATAATTTTTATCAGTTTCCCTTCAGAATCTGAATCCAAAGTATCTATTTTATTTAATACTATCCAAATATCCTTATCTAATAAACTTGAATCATACGTTTTTAACTCTTTCAAAAGAACGGTAAGCTGTTCCTCAACTTGCATATCCATGCTTTGTGGATCAAGTAATATTAATAAATGACCTGTACGAGAAATATGCTTTAAGAAATTAAGACCTAATCCAGCACCATCAGATGCTCCTTTAATTAATCCCGGAATATCTGCAATAATAAAAGATGAATCATAAATTTGAACTGTTCCAAGATTAGGTCTTAGAGTGGTAAATGGGTAATCCCCTATCTTTGGTTTAGCTGCTGAAACATGACTTAAAAAAGTAGACTTGCCAGCGTTTGGAAACCCTACCAATCCAACATCAGCTAATGAACGAAGTTCTAATCGAATCGATAATTCATCCCCTGACCAGCCTTGCATATGTCTTCGGGGGGCCTGATTAGTACTAGACTTAAAACGAAAATTACCAGCGCCACCCTCTCCGCCTTTTGCGATTAAATAATCTTTTCCATCTTCACAACAATCATAAATTACTTTATTAGAAACTATATCAAATACCATTGTTCCCTTAGGGACCATTACAATGAGATCATCTGCATCTTGACCAGTCTTCTTTTTTCCAGAACCGGCCTTACCATTCTTCGCTACTAAATATTTTTGGTTGCGAAAATTAACTAAAGTATTGAGGTTAGGGTCTACTCTTAAAATAATATTGCCTCCCCTACCTCCATCACCACCATCAGGCCCACCCTTGGGTATAAATTTTTCTCTTCTAAAACTTGTACAACCTGCACCGCCGTTGCCAGCCCTTGCTTCTAAAAGAGCTTCGTCGATAAAATTCATAATTTACTTAGGAATGACGTTAACTGTCTTTCTTTGTTTAATGCCCTTGTATGAAAATTGTACAAAACCACCAGAGGTAGCAAATAAGGTATGGTCTTTTCCCATGCCAACATTTTCACCCGGATGTGTGTTAGTTCCTCGTTGACGAATGATTATTTCGCCTGGCTTAACAAATTGGCCACCAAAGCGTTTAACACCTAATCTTTTAGAGTTAGAATCACGTCCGTTTTTACTGGAACCACCTGCTTTCTTATGTGCCATTTCTACTTACCAGCTTTAATTTCTTTTATTTTTAATTGAGTATACCTTTGCTTATGCCCAAATTTCCTTTTACTGTTCTTTCTTCTTCGAAATCTTAGAATAGATAGCTTCTCACCCTTCACTTCGCTTAAAATCTCAGCTACAACTTTTGCATTCTTAATGTAAGGTTGGCCTATCTGAACTTTATCTCCATCAACATATAGCATAACGGTGTCAAAAGCATAATCTGCCCCCGCTTCCTCGCTCATAAGATCAACCTCTAAGGTTTGTCCTACTTCAACTTTATGCTGCTTACCACCAGCTTCTATTACTGCATACATAGTTATCTCTAAAGGTGGCAAAATATACGCTTTATAGCAGAAATTATCAATACTTATGTATAATTTTAAGCTCCAAATTATTCAATATGCTCAATATAAATAAATCTACTCAAAAGGAGCTTGATAGAGTTCAAAGTATTATTAATAAGGAATTAATAACTGAACAAACTATTAAGGAAATTTATGACTACATATTTCAATCTGAAGGCAAAAAAACACGTGCATTAATATCTTTGCTTTCCTCTAGATCTAAAAATACTACCCTCTCTAAAAGGATACAACTTGCAAGCGTTATAGAGTTATTACACACAGCAACCTTAGTCCACGATGATGTTGTAGACGAATCAAATCTACGACGAGGTAGTAAATCAGTCAATCAGGTATGGACAAATTCGTATAGTGTACTTATAGGAGATTTTATTTATTCAAAAGCTTTTATTTTAATGGTTAAACTAAACCAAGCAGGTATTTTAGGAGAATTAGCTAATGCAACTAATGACATTGCAAGAGGAGAAATGATTCAACTTGAGATGATTGAAAAAAAATTATCTTTAACTCTGGCAGACTTATTAAAAGTGAGTTATCTCAAAACGGGTAGATTATTTGAAGCTTCAGCTAAAACTGGCGCAATACTGGCTGGAGCAAAAAATAATGAAATTAAAAATTTTGGATTATTAGGACGCTCTCTTGGAATAGCTTTTCAAATTCAAGATGACATCTTAGATTATGAATCATTCAAACTAAATACTGGTAAACCTGTTTTAAAAGATTTTAAAGAAGGAAAAATAACATTTCCATTATTCTACGCAATCCAAAATGCCACTCTTAAAGATAAAAAATTTCTTCTTGATAATCTAGGAAAAAAAAATATTGCTTTATCTAAACAAAAGAAAATATATGACTTAGTAATATCCAAACCTTCAATAAAAGAGACACAAGCTTTACTTGAACAATACCTCTGTGAGACAAAAAAATATTTATCAAAATTAAATAATCATCCTTCTTATGATGAAATGTTAAACTTAATTAACTTTTCTAAAAAAAGAAGGAAATGACATTTAAGCCCGCCTCAAGTTATAACAAGAAAGACCTTGTAGCCTGTAGCAATGGGGAACTATTTGGACCCGGAAATGGAAGACTTCCAGCTGATGAAATGTTGATGTTTGATTCAATTGATCAGATTGACAAAATCTCAGGAAAATACTCCAAAGGAAAAATTATTGCTAATTTAAACATTAATGAGAGTCTTTGGTTTTTTAATGTGCACTTTAAAAGTGATCCCGTGATGCCTGGATGTTTAGGACTAGATGCAATGTGGCAATTGCTTGGTTTTTATTTGTGTTGGTTAAAACTCCCAGGCTATGGTCGAGCTCTTGGCTCAGATAAAGTTAAGTTCTTTGGTCAGGTTACTCCAAATGCTAAAAAGGTTAAGTATGAAATTGATATCAAGAGAGTTATAAATAGAGGTGCGGTAGTAGGTTTTGCAGATGGAGATATGTTTGTAGATGATCGGCATGTCTATTCTGCTAAAAATCTAAGAGTTGGATTGTTTAAAGACACCAGTGAATTCTAATGAATAATGTTGTTGTAACAGGCATGGGCATTGTCTCATGTATCGGCAATGGTCTTAATGAAGTGCTTGAAAATCTTAAAATTGGTAAATCTGGTATTACTGCTAATTCGATATATAAAGAAATGGGTTTTAGAAGCCATGTATCTGGCTCAATTGACATAAAGCTTAAAGAATTAATTGAGAGGAAAACTTTAAGATTTATGAGTGAAGCCGCGGGATATGCATACATAGCTACCCAAGAGGCACTTACACATGCTGGAATAGATCTTGAATCCATAAATACCTCAAAAATTGGAATAGTTGCGGGTTCAGGCGGAGCCTCTCCTGCTGCACAAATTGAAGCATCTGATATTGCTAGAGATCGTGGACCTAAACGAATAGGGCCCTATGCTGTAACAAAAACTATGGGTAGTACCGTCTCAGCAATTCTTGGAACTACACTCAAACTAAAAGGTGTTAATTATTCAATTTCATCAGCGTGTTCTACTAGCGCTCACTGTGTGGGTCATGCTGCAGAACTAATTCAACTAGGTAAACAGGATATTATTATTGCTGGCGGTGCAGAACAAGAGCATTGGACCTCATCATCTATGTTTGATGCAATGGGTGCCTTATCCTCTCAATACAATGATCAACCAGAAAAAGCCTCTCGTGCTTTTGATATTAATAGAGATGGATTTGTAATTGCAGGAGGCTCTGGAATATTGATTCTTGAAGCTGAAGAGCATGCACTGAACAGGAATGCAACGATTCTGGCAAAGCTTGAGGGGTATTGTGCTAACTCTGATGGATACGATATGGTCTCCCCTTCTGGTGAGGGAGCAACAAGATGTATGAGAGATGCAATTGAAATTTTTGACAAAGACATTGACTATATAAATGCTCATGGAACCAGCACACCTGTCGGTGATATAGCAGAACTTAATGCAATTAAAACAGTCTTTGGAAATAAAAGCCCCATTATTGGTTCAACTAAATCAATGACTGGGCATTCTTTGGGTGCAGCTGGAGCGCAAGAAGCTATATATTCTATTCTAATGATGCAAAATAATTTTATTGCCCCATCTATCAATATAGATGAATTAGTTGAAGAGGCTGAAGGTCTTAATATTGCTCAGACTATGATTGAAAAAGAAATCAAATCAGTTATGAGCAACTCATTTGGTTTTGGGGGAACTAATGCCAGTTTGATTTTTACTAAATGAGAAAATCTCTAGTTCCACTAAGCTAATCGTGAACCATTTGCTGTCTTTTTATCTGGAACAGCAAGGATTATACTACCATCAGGCTGAATAAATCCTGTAACAAGGCACTCTGACATTAAAGGCCCAATCTGTTTTTTTGGAAAATTAATCACTGCTGCAACCTGCTTACCAATTAATGTCTGAGGATCATAATAGTCTGTAATTTGCGCAGATGATTTTTTAATACCTAACTCCTCTCCAAAATCTATTTGCATTTTAATGGCAGGCTTGATTGCTTCCTTAAACATTTCTGCAAAAACAATTGTTCCAACCCTCAAGTCAACTCTTTCAAATTCATCCCAAGTTAAATCATTCATTCTTCCCACCAAGGAAAAAATTTAGGCATGTCACTTGAAACACGATTTTTAAATTCAGCAGGACGTTTCTCTAAAAAGGAATTAACGCCCTCTTTTGCATCTTCAGATGCTCCCCTCGAATCAATTGCTTTGCTTTCTATAACATGCGCCTCATATGGTTCTGATTTTCCTAAAGACCTCCATAACATCTGCCTTGTCAGCGCAATGGAAACTGGGGCTGATTTACTTACCAGCTCATGTGCAATACCAATAGCATCATCAATTAAATTTTTTGATTCATGAATGCTTGAAATTAATGAGCAATCTAATGCTTCTTGTGCATCTATAATACGACCTGAATAGGTTAAATCTAGAGCCTTAGAAATACCAACAATCCTAGGAAGAAACCAACTACTGCAAGCATCAGGAACAATTCCTCTATTATTAAAAACAAATCCAAATTTAGAATCTCGAGAAGCAATTCTAATATCTCCAGGAAGTTGCATAGATGCTCCAACTCCAACAGCTGGACCGTTGCATGCTACAACTATTGGTTTTAAAAATTTATACATTCTAAGTGTAAGAATTCCGCCAGAATCTTTCCTGAAGTCACCCTCTTTAACAGCAAAATCATCAAATGAAGGATTAAAAGTATTTTCTCCAGAGCTTAAATCTGCTCCAGCACAAAAAGCTCGCCCTTTTCCAGATAGTACAACGGCTTTGATCTCATCTTCGCTCTCAATTTTATCTAAAGCACTAATAATCTCTTCCATCATTGGGATGGTAAAAGCATTTAATTTATTCGGTCTATTTAAAAAAAGAATTGCGATATTATCTCGTAATTCTAAAATAATATTTTTAAAATCCACGGGGTTTTAAAACGGGATATCTTCCTCAGAAATATTTGATTCTGCGGGCTGTGCTGGCTTTTCAGAAGGAGGAGATTGATCATATGCATCAGATCCGCTAGATGCTTGCCTACCACCAAGCATATTCATTTCATTACCAAGAATTTCCGTGGTATATCGATCGTTACCTTCTTTGTCCTGCCACTTTCTCGTTTGCAGCTTACCTTCAACATAAAGCTGAGAGCCCTTATCTAAATACTGCTCAGCAATTTCAGCCAACTTACCAAAAAAAACTACTCTATGCCATTCAGTTTTTTCTCTTTGTTCGCCGGATTCTTTATCTTTCCAAGATTCAGAAGTTGCAATTGATAATGTTGCCACTGCTGTATTAGTTTGGGTGTAACGCATCTCAGGCTTTTGACCTAAATTGCCTACTAAAATTACTTTATTTACTCCTCTTGCCATAATTACCTCTTATAATTGTTTAAGTTTAACTCGAAACAAATCAACTGTATAAAAATTCTGCAAATAAATGGATAAAATTTCTATAAAAGGAGCCCGGACCCATAATCTTAAGAATATTTCATTAGAAATACCTAGAGAAAAGTTAGTGGTAATAACAGGATTGTCTGGTTCAGGAAAATCATCATTAGCTTTTGATACTGTCTATGCTGAAGGTCAAAGACGATATGTAGAATCTCTGTCTACCTATGCACGACAATTTTTATCAATGATGGAAAAACCTGATGTTGATCAAATTGATGGTCTATCTCCAGCTATTTCTATTCAACAAAAATCAACCTCACATAATCCCCGTTCTACTGTTGGGACTGTAACAGAAATATATGATTACCTTAGGCTGTTGTTTGCACGAATCGGAACACCAATCTGCCCCGATCATAGTGAAGAACTTTCAGCAAAAACAATCAGCGAGATATGTGATGAAATTTATTCGTTAGGTTATGGTGAAAAAATTATGGTTATGGCTCCAGTAATCAGAGGCAAGAAAGGAGAACATTTAGGTGTATATGAAAATTTAAAAACTGAAGGCTTTGTTAGAGTTAAAATTAATAACACAGTCTATCCATTAGAAGAGTTTCCTGCTCTAAACAAAAATCAAAAACATGATATTGCTGCAATTGTTGACAGATTAAAACTAGAAAATAAAGAAGATAATAGGTCTAGACTGTCTGAGTCAATTGAAACTGCTTTAAGTCTTTCAGAAGGTTTGGTTGAAATAGAGCTAATAGATAAAAATAATAAAATTCTTTTATTTTCATCTAACTTTTCTTGTTCAAAATGTGGCTACTCTGTTTCTGAGTTAGAACCACGAATGTTTTCTTTTAATAACCCTTTTGGAGCTTGTGAAAAATGTGATGGTTTAGGAGTAATTCAGTATTTTGATGAAAAAAAATTAATTGCAGATGAGGGATTAACAATTAACGGAGGCGCCATCAAGGGTTGGAATAGAAGAAATAGGTTTTATTTTCATCAATTGAAATGTCTTGCAAAACACTATAAATTTCATCTTGATACTCCTTGGGAAGATTATTCAGAAGAAATCCAAAAAATAATACTATGGGGCTCAAAGGACAAAGTAGATTTTTCAAAAAGCTTTAGAAGTGGTAGCAAGTTTGTTAGAAAACACAAATTTGAAGGAATCATCCCAAATACTGAAAGAAGATTTAAAGAAACTGATTCAGAATTCATTGGAAATAAATTAGCAAAATTACTATCCGAAAGTCATTGTGATTCATGCGAAGGTTCAAGGTTAAAAAAAGAATCAAGAAATATATTTATTAATCAAACACCTATTCAAGATATTACGAAAGAAAAAATAACCGATGCATTGAATTTTTTTAAAAAGATAAAGCTCAAAGGCTCCAAAGCAACAATTGCAGAAAAAATTCTTAAAGAAATAAAAAAGCGACTAACATTCCTACAAGACGTGGGGTTAAATTATCTTACTTTAGACAGAAGTGCTGGAACTTTATCAGGTGGTGAAGCCCAAAGAATTAGGCTTGCCAGCCAAATAGGCTCTGGTTTAGTAGGAGTGACCTATGTTCTTGATGAACCTTCTATAGGTTTACATCAAAGAGATAATAAAAAATTAATTAAAACGCTCAACCACCTCAAAACCCTTGGTAATACAGTAATAGTAGTTGAGCATGATGAAGAATTTATTAGATGTGCTGATCATATTATTGATATTGGACCTGGGGCAGGAAAACACGGTGGTGAAATATGTGTCCAAGGAACTCTTAGTGAAATTTTAAAAAGTAAAATATCAATGACTGCAAAATATTTGTCAGGCCAAAGATCTATAAATTTTCCAAAAAACTCAGTAAAACCTAAGAACTTTATTGAGATAGAAGGAGCATATAAAAATAACTTGCAAAATATTACTGTAAAAATTCCAGTTGGGGTTTTTACATGTATAACAGGTGTTTCGGGCTCTGGTAAATCATCTTTAATTAATCAAACATTAATGCCAATGAGTAGTTTTATATTAAATAAAGCAAATCTAAATAAAGATGTTAAATGTAAAAAAATAAATGGTTTGGAATATCTAGACAAAGTAATTGGAATTGACCAGTCTCCTATTGGAAGAACTCCTCGATCTAATCCAGCAACTTACACGGGTCTATTTTCATATATACGTGATTTATTCTCGAGGTCAGAAGAGGCTAGAAGCCGAGGATATAAACCAGGTAGGTTTAGCTTCAATGTAAAAGGTGGAAGATGTGAAGCATGTCAAGGAGATGGAATGATTAAAGTTGAAATGCACTTTTTACCAGATGTTTATGTTAATTGTGATGTTTGTCAAAGCAAAAGGTACAACGAACAAACTTTAGAAGTTAAATATAAAGGCAAAAATATTGCTGAAATTCTAAATATGACTGTTGAAGAAGCATTAGAATTCTTCCATGCCATTCCATCTATCAAGAATAAATTACAGACACTCTCTGATGTTGGTTTAACATATTTAACTTTAGGCCAATCAGCCACTACTTTATCAGGCGGTGAAGCACAAAGAATAAAGCTTGCTAAGGAGCTTTCAAAGAGAAGTACAGGAAAAACTCTATTTGTACTAGATGAGCCAACAACAGGTCTACATTTTTATGACATTGGGTTGTTATTGAGTGTATTAAAAAGATTAGCTGAACAAGGCAATACAATTGTGGTCATTGAACATAATTTAGATGTAATTAAATCAAGTGATTGGGTGATAGATCTCGGTCCAGAAGGAGGCAGTGACGGAGGGTTAATTGTCGCCGAAGGACCACCAGAAAAGGTTGCCTTATCAAAGAAATCCTATACTGGGAAATACTTAAAGAAAGCTCTGAATATCTAAGCTACAGAATCTTCTTTTAATTCTGGTTCTGAGATATTAGTAACTCCATCTAGATCACGATCTACCCATTCAATATAGGCCATATCAGCCTTATCACCAGATCTAAAACCTGCTTTAATAATCCTTAAATATCCACCAGATCGATCTTTTGATTTGACTGCGATTTCAGTAAATAATTTCTCAACTGCTGAATCAGATCTTAATTTATTAAAAATTCTACGCCTATTAGCAACAGAATCTTCTTTAGCAGTAGTAATTAATGGCTCAATAAAACCTCTTAATTCTTTTGCCTTGGGAACGGTTGTTTTAACTAATTCTCTCTCAATAAAAGCAATAGCCAAATTTTTCATCAAGGCTTTTCGATGAGAAGAATTTCTATTTAGTTTTCTACCTGATTTCTTATGTCTCATTTTTTTTAGCCCATTGGTGGCCAATTCTCAAGGGTTGTACCCAAAGAAAAACCTTTAGATGCTAAAACATCTTTTATTTCATTTAAAGATTTCTTACCTAAATTTGGAGTTTTTAAAAGATCAAACTCTGTTCTCTGAAGCAAATCACCAATTAAGAAAATGCTTTCAGCTTTTAAACAATTTGTTGATCGAACAGTTAACTCTAACTCCTCAATAGATCTCATTAAGAATGGGTCAAAATCACTTTGTTCTTTCTTGGCTTCCTGTTCAGCAATTGCGTCAAGATCTACAAAAGAGCTAAGTTGCTGTTGGAAGATAGTAGCAGCATGTTCAATGGCTTTCTTTGAGTCAAGAGTTCCATCAGTTTCAAGCTCTATAATCAATTTATCTAAATCTGTTCTTTTTTCAAATCTAGCATTTTCAACAGAGTAAGCTACTCTCCTAACTGGACTAAAAGACGCGTCAACACTTAGAGCACCCACTGTAATTTCCTCATCATTCCTTGTATCAGCAGGTTCATAGCCTCTTCCTGTCTGGATAGTAGCTGATAATGAAAGCTTAACTTTATCAACCAATGAGGCAACGTGATGCTCTTCATCCGGAAGTTCCACATTTCCAGGTACCTCAAATGAACTAGCAGTTACCTCACACGGACCAGATACATCTAGCTTAATCACCGCTGAAGTACCCTCAATTAAACTCACTGGCATGTCTTTAAGATTTAATAAGATATCTATTACATCTTCTCTAACGCCTTCAATAGTTGAATATTCATGAGATATGCCATCTATAGTTACATCTGTGATGGCTGCCCCAGGCATAGATGAAAGAAGTATCCTTCTAAGAGCATTTCCTAATGTATGACCAAAGCCTCTTTCTAATGGTTCTAGAGTAACTTTTGATATATTGTCGTTAATATCATCAACTTGGATTTCAGTTGGGACTAAAAGATCTATTACTGATGTTTGCATAATTTCCTTCCGTTTAATTATTATTTTGAATAAAGCTCAACAATGAGATTTTCATTAATTTCAGCACTTAAATCTGTTCTATCTGGAACAGATTTAAATACACCCTTAAAAATTTTAGAGTCTACTTCAAGCCACTCACATGCTTCTCTATCACTGGCTGAATCTAAAGCATCTTTAATTCTGAGTTGTGATTTAGCTTTTTCTCTTACTTCAATCTCATCCCCAGCTTGGACTTGATACGAAGGTATGTTAACAATAGAGCCATTAAGATGGAAAGCTTTATGAGATACAAGTTGTCGAGCTTCAGCTCTAGTTGAAGCAAAACCCATTCTATACACTACATTATCCAGTCTTTGCTCTAGATAAGATAAAAGATTTTCGCCTGTATTTCCTTTTGATTTTGAAGCTTTCTTATAATAATTTCTAAATTGCTTCTCAAGCACCCCGTACATTCTTCTTACCTTTTGTTTCTCACGTAATTGAACACCGTAATCTGAAAGACGGCCTCTTCTTAAACCATGCATTCCTGGAGCAGTTTCCATATTGCATTTTGACTCAACTGACCTTTTTCCACTTTTCAGAAAAAGGTCTGTGCCCTCTCGTCTGGACAACCTTAATGATGGACCTCTATACCTTGCCATATAATCTCCCTTATACCCTTCGTTTTTTTGGTGGACGACATCCATTATGAGGTAACGGTGTTACGTCAGTAATACTTTTAATCTTTAATCCACATGAATTTAGAGATCTAATAGCTGATTCACGGCCAGCACCAGGTCCCCTTACTTTCACATCTAAATTTATCATTCCAAACTCTTTTGCTGCATTGCCTGCTTTCTCCGCCGCTATCTGCGCTGCAAATGGTGTGCTTTTCCTTGAACCCCGAAAACCCGATCCTCCAGAAGTAGCCCAACATATAGCATTTCCCTGTTTGTCTGTAATTGTGACTATCGTATTATTAAAAGATGAATGAATATGAGCAATTCCATCTGAAATAACTTTTTTAACTTTTTTAACTTTTTTACCAGCTACCATTAATTAAGCCCTCATTGGTTTTTTAGGTCCCTTTCGGGTCCTTGCATTTGTTTTAGTCCTTTGACCATGAACCGGGAGCTTTCTTCTATGCCTAATACCCCTATAGCATCCTAAATCCAATAGTCGCTTAATATTTGTACTAACGGTTCTCCTAAGATCACCTTCAACAGTATATTTTGCAACAGCGGCTCTAACAGATTCGATCTGTTCTTCAGAAAGAGCAGATACTTTTTGAGAGTAATCTAATTTAACACTTTTACAAATATCTTGAGCTGTTCTTTTGCCTATACCAAATATATGAGTAAGTGCGATATCAAGATGTTTGTTCTCTGGTATGTTTACACCTGCTATTCTTGCCATATTTTTATCCTTGTTTTTGTTTATGCTTTGGGTCGGTTTTGCATATTACATACAAAACTCCCTTGCGCCTAACTGTTTTACAATCTCGACAAATCTTCTTAACTGATGTTCTAACTTTCATATTTATCTTTTATAGTTTTTTAAATTAGCTTTTTTAAGTAGTGATGAATATTGACTAGACATCATATGTGATTGCACTTGTGCCATAAAATCCATCAAAACTACCACAATAATTAGTACAGATGTTCCACCTAAATAAAATGATACACCTGCAAAATTTATTAGTGCTAATGGAAGCAAGCATATTAATGTTAGGTATATACTTCCAAATACTGTTAATCTTGCCAGAACATTATCAATATAATTTGCAGTTTGATCGCCCGGTCTTATTCCTGGAACGAACGCACCGGATTTCTTAAGATTATCGGTAACTTCTTTGGTATCGAAAGTTAATGCAAGCCAAATGAAGCAAAATGAAATAATTAAAATTGAGAATGTGAGAACGTACAAAGGCTGACCAGGATTCAGCGCAAGAGAAATAGTTTGTAAAAATCCGAAAGATTCTGCTTGGCCAAACCATGTTGAAAGTGATGCGGGAAACAATAGAAATGTGCTTGCAAAAATAGCAGGGATCACGCCTGCCATATTCACTTTAAATGGCAAATGACTTGCTTGTGCTTGCAACAATTTCCTTCCTTGTTGTCTTTGAGCATAATTCACTGTTATTCTTCTTTGACCACGCTCTATAAAAACCACGACCGCTATAACCGATATAGCTACAACACCTATACCAAGAAGTAAAAGAAAATTTAAATCGCCTTGTCTAGCTTGCTCTAGTGCCTGGCCAATAGCCCCAGGTATGCCAGTAATGATGCTGGTAGCAATAATTAATGAAATTCCATTACCAATTCCTCTTTCAGTAATTTGTTCTCCTAGCCACATTAAAAAAACGGTTCCTGCCACAACGCTAAAAACAGCTGAAATAAAAAATGAAGTCCCTGGCTGATAGGCAAGACCACTTGCTCCTAGAGTTACTGCTAATGCTGAAGCTTGGACGAAAGCAAGTATTACTGTGCCATATCGAGTGTATTGAGTAAGCTGATTCCTACCTGCTTGACCATCTTTTTTTAATTCTTGCAAATAAGGAATGGAATTTTGAAAAAGCTGCATGATAATAGCAGATGAAATGTAGGGGACTACATTTAAGGCAAAGATGCTCATTCTCTCCAATGCCCCACCAGAAAATAAATTAAACATCTCAAGAATAGTGCCCTGATTTTGTTCAAACAAAGCAGCCAATCTTGCAGGATCTATTCCAGGGATAGGAATATGTGTACCTATTCGATATATAATAATTGCCAAAAAGACAAATCTTAGTCTTCTCCACAAATCACCCCTACCTTTATTAGCATTAGCCATGGTAATTAATTAGACCCCCTATCCTCAATTCCCTTTTTTGAGCTTTTGTTTCTTTTAGCAGAAGCTTTTTTAAGATTCTCCTTAATCGGACTTTCATTGATAACATCAACAGTACCACCAGCTTTCTCAATGGACTCTTTTGCACCATGAGTAACTTTTAGACCCTTTACATGCATGGGTTGAGAAACTTCAAAAACTCCGAAAATCTTAACTTTTTTAACTGATTTAGAAATAATTCTATTTTGTTTTAAAGTTTCAAGAGTAACTTCAGGTATTGTTGCAATGTTCTTCAAATTAACCTCTTTAAAAGATCTGTTAGTTCTTGAAGAAAAGCCAAATTTTGGTATACGTTGCTGAAGCGGCATTTGACCACCCTCAAAACCCCTAGCAATTGATCCACCAGATCTAGATTTTTGACCTTTATGACCTCTTCCAGCTGTTTTACCAGACCCAGAACCAATACCTCTTCCAACCCGCTTTCTGTTTTTAGAATTACCAGTACTTGTAAGAGTATTAAGACCTAAGACATTTTTTGATTTAACGTTTTCCATGATTAACTCTTTATAACCTCAAGCATATCTCTAATTTTATTCATCATCCCTCTGTTACTTAAAGTATCTTCTACAGAAATAACTTGATTCAAACGCCTAAAACCTAGTCCTTTTACACATTTCTTGTGATTAGGCAGTCTACCAATGCTACTTTTAATTAATTTAATTTCTATAAAATTCTTACTCATGATATATCTGCTATTTTAATTCCTCTTCTTGTAATGACTTGTTCGGGTGATTCCATGCCACGTAAGGCATTAATAGTTGCTCTAACAACATTCACTGGATTAGTTGAACCATAACATTTTGCTAAAACATCTCGAACACCAACAAGTTCTAGCACAGCTCTCATAGCACCCCCAGCAATAATTCCAGTTCCCTCTGCAGCAGGTTGCATGTAAACCTTAGCTCCACCATGCTTTGCCTTTATTGGATACCATAGAGTCGAAGCGTTTAAACTGACATCAACCATATTTCTTCTGGCTTTTTCCATAGCTTTTTGAATTGCAATGGGCACCTCTTTAGCTTTGCCTCTCCCAAAACCAACTTTTCCTTTGCCATCACCCACCACACATAAGGCTGTGAAACCAAAAATACGACCTCCTTTAACAACTTTAGCTACCCTATTTACCTGAACAAGTTTTTCTTCGAGGGCATCTTGTTGTTGTAAAGTATTATTTTGTTGATTCATATATTAGAACTCCAATCCAGCTTCACGGGCTGATTCTGCAATTGCTTTAATTCGACCATGATATTTGTAACCTGATCTATCAAAAACCACCTTTTTAATCCCAGCTTCGATAGCTCTTTCAGCAATTTTTTGTCCAACCAATTTTGCTGATTTAATATTATTTGACTTTATTTTCTCCGTTTTTTCATTTGTAGAGGCTGAAGCAATAACCCTTGATCCTTTTGAATCAAAAACTTGAGCATACATATTTTTTGAAGATTTAAAGATAGATAGTCTTGGCTTATCTTGCTGAGAAATTCGTATACGCGTCTTTCCAGCTCTTCTTAATCTTGAATCTGATTTAAAACTCATTGCTTATGCTCCCGCTCCTGTTCCCGTTCCTGCCCCTATTCCTACGGCAGATTTCTTAGCCTCTTTTCTTCGTATAGTCTCATCTGCATATTTAACACCCTTTCCTTTATATGGCTCTGGTGGTCTAAATGCTCGAATTTCAGCTGCAACCTGTCCTAGCATTTGTTTATCAAAACTTTTTAAAACAAGCTCTGTTTGGGAAGGGGTCTCCACTTCAACCTCTTCAGGAAGTTCATAATGAACTGGGTGAGAAAAACCTAATGTTAACTCTAATTTTTTACCACTAGCCTTAGCTCTATAACCCACCCCAACTAAAAGCAAAGTCTTTTGAAAACCCTCTGAAACTCCAACTACCATGTTATTAATCAAAGATCTAGTTGTACCAGCTAAAGATGTAGATTCAGGAAAAGATTCATCATAAGTAATAGTGATTACATCATCTGCAAAATTTGCAGCTACTGAATCAGGAATCAGAAATTCCATTTTACCTTTAGAGCCTGAAACCTCTATAGAGTTTCCTGTAAAATTAATCTTTACATTAGAAGGCACGGATATTGGATTTTTTGCAACTCTAGACATAATTAAAAAACCTCACAAATTACTTCTCCACCAATATTCTGAGATTTGGCTTCCTTGTCACTCATTAATCCTTTGCTTGTAGAAAGAACATAAAGACCCAAGCCACTTTTAACTTGCTCAAGATCTGAAGCAGATGAATATTTCCTTAAACTTGGTTTCGAAACCCTCTTTAATTCTCTAATTGCTGGAGCTTCATCTACATACTTCAAAGATATACTAATAACATCTTTTCCATTTATTGAAATTTTTTCACATGAATTTAAATAACCTTCTTTTACAAGAAGGGAGATCAATTCATGTTTAAACTTTGAAAAAGGAGTATTCACACCCTTTTTCCCCCGCATGAGGCCATTTCTTATTCTAGTTAGACAATCTGATGTGGGATCTTGAAAACTCATAATATTACCAACTTGATTTAACTAATCCTGGGATGTCACCACGCATCGCGGCTTCGCGTAACTTAATTCTACTGAGACCAAATTTTCTATATACAGCATGAGGCCTTCCAGTCAATGAACAACGTCTTGTCATCCTTGATGGGCTTGCATTTCTTGGTAACTTTTGAAGCTTTGCAAAAGCAGCCATTTTTTCTTCGTATGAATTTTTTGGATTCTTAAATGCTGCCTTCAAAGCCAATCTTTTTACTGCATATTTATCAACCATTTTTTTTCTCTTGGCGTCTCTTGCTACTACTGATTTTCTGGTCATCTTCTTATACCTTTTATCGTTTAAATGGAAAATCAAAAGCTTCTAATAAAGCCTTTGCTTCTTCTTTACTTGAAGCGGAAGTATTAATACAAATATCCATACCTCTTATTTTGTCAATATTATCGTAATTAATTTCTGGAAATATAATTTGCTCTTTGATCCCCATGCTGTAATTGCCCTGGCCATCAAATGATCTTGGGTTTAAACCTCTAAAATCTCTTTCTCTTGGAATAGCCACATGGACTAAACGCTCTATAAAATTATACATTCGGTCCCCTCTTAAAGTGACTTTACAACCAACAGGCCAACCTTCTCTAAGTTTAAAACTTGCAACAGATTTTTTTGCTTTTGTTACAACAGCTTTTTGACCAGCTATAGATTCAAGATCATTAACTGCAGACTCTAAATGCTTTTTATCCGTTAAAGCCTCCCCAACACCCATATTAATTACTACCTTAGTTAATTTTGGAACTGCCATAACATTTTTAATACCAAGCTTCTCTTGAAGTTGCGGAACCAACTCTTTATTAAATTTCTCTCTTAAGTTCATTATTATATTTCCGCTTTATCAGATGAATAAATTCTAATTTTTTTATCGCCATCTAATTTAAATGAAATCCTATCTGCTTTCTTCTTTTTTGAATTCCATATGGCAATATTAGATAAATCTATTACTGCTTCTTTTTCAACTATGCCGCCAGTTTCACCTGCTTGAGGATTGGGCTTGGTATGTTTTTTAACTATATTTATACCATTAACAATTGCCTTGTTATTGTTTTTAAAAATTTTTTGCAAGGTCCCTTTTTTACCCAAATCTCTACCAGCAATAACAACTACTTCATCTCCGGTTCTAAATTTCGTTGTTGTAGTTATACTCTTTTTCATTACAAAACTTCTGATGCTAAAGATAAAATTTTCATATGCTGTCCATCTCTTAATTCTCTTGTTACAGGACCAAAAACCCTTGTTCCAATTGGTGCTTTATTTCCTCCTAAAAGAACTGCAGCATTTTCATCAAATTTAATTAAAGAGCCATCTCTCCTGCGAACACCTTTTTTAGTTCTTACAACTAAAGCATCTACAACTTGACCCTTTTTAACTTTACCCTGAGGAATTGCTTCTTTAATAGCAACTTTAATAATATCGCCAATATTTGCATATCTCCTTTTAGAACCCCCTAAAACTTTAATACACATTACGCTTCTTGCCCCGCTGTTATCAGCAATTGTTAAAACAGACTGCATTTGAATCATGATTGATCCTCCTTTAAATCAACCTCTGATAAACCTACTGTTGATTCAATGTCTGAAATTAATTTCCACGTTTTTGATTTAGAAATAGGCCTACACTCTTGAACAGTTACGACATCTCCAACTTTTGCTGAATTTTGTTCGTCATGAGCATGTACCTTGGTCGAACGCTTCATGACTTTTCCATATGTTGGATGTTTAACCTTGCGTTCAATCTTTATAGTTACTGTTTTATTAGCCTTATCGTTAATAACTACCCCTGTAAGCTGTCTCGGATTAGTACTCATGCTGACTGCTCCTCAGATTTTTTCTCACAAATCACAGTTTTAATTTGAGCAATTATTTTCCTATCAACTGCTAACAAATGTGATTCGGTCAGTTGCCCGGTTTTATGTTTCATTCTATTTTTAAATTGATTTTCTCTTATCTCTAAAATAAGTTTCTCAAGATCTGATACGTTTTTTTCACGTAAATCCTTTAAATCATTTGTTAATTTAGCCATTTTTATACTGCCCTTTTTATAAAAGTAGTCCTTACAGGTAGTTTTGCAGCAGCAAGCCTAAAAGCTTCTCTTGCAACCTCTTCTGAAACTCCACCCATCTCATATAAAATACTTCCTGGTTGAACTAAACTAACCCAATATTCCACATTTCCCTTTCCTTTTCCCATTCTTACTTCTAATGGTTTTTTAGTAACTGGTTTATCAGGAAATATGCGAATCCAAATATTTCCACCACGTTTAATTGATCTTGTCATCGCTCTTCTTGCTGATTCAATCTGACGAGCAGTGATCCTGCCTCTAGTGGTTGCTTTCAAAGCGTACTCCCCAAATGCAATCGAATTACCTGATTGCGCAAGACCTCTATTTCGACCTTTATGCATTTTTTTAAATTTTGTTTGCTTGGGCTGTAACATAACTAACTTCCTTTATCTTCTTTTAAAGGGTCACCTAAAACTTCGCCTGTATAAACATGCACTTTGACCCCAATTAATCCATAGGTTGTTAAAGCTTCAGCAACTCCATAATCAATATTAGCCCTAAGGGTATGAAGTGGAACTTGGCCCTCTCGATACCACTCAGCTCTTGCTATCTCAGTTCCACCAAGCCTCCCTGATACCTCAGTTCTAATACCTTTTGCACCTTGTCTCATAGCACTCTGAACAGCTCTTTTCATGGCTCGTCTAAACTGAACTCTTCTCTCTAATTGTTGAGCAATCCCCTCAGCTAAAATAGTTGCATCTAAATCTGGTTTTTTTACCTCTTTAATATTTACCTGCACAGGAAGAGTAACAATTTTTTGAATAGCTTTTTTAAGTGATTCTATTTCCTCGCCCTTTTTACCAATAATTATTCCAGGTCGAGAAGTATGAATATTAACAACAAAATTCTGCGCAGATCTCTCAAGATCAACTTTGCTAATAGATGAAAACCTTAGTCTACCTTTAATAAAATCTCTAACTTTTAAATCTTCTATTAAATTCTCTTTATAAGATTTACCCTTCGCATACCACAAAGCTTTATGTTTTTTAATAACACCAAGACGAAAACCAACTGGATGAACTTTTTGACCCATTATTTCTCCTGATCCGACAAAACAATTTCAATGTGACAAGTAGGTTTAATAATCCTATCTGCTCTACCTCTCGCACGCGGCTTCATTCTTTTTAATCTCATTCCTTGATTTACAATAACTGACTTGACAATAAGCGTATCAATGTCAGCCTTTTCATTTTGTTCTGCATTCGATATTGCAGATTCTAAAAGTTTCTTAATAACTAAAGAAGCTTTTTGTTTATGGAAAGCTAAAAAATCCATTGCTTCTTGGACAGATTTTCCTCTAACAACATCAGCAACCAACCCAGCTTTTTGAGCTGAGAGCCTAGTTCCTTTTAAATATGCCCTAGTTTCCATTATGTTGATTTCCTATCGCCTGAATGCATTCTAAAAGTCCTAGTAATTGCAAATTCTCCTAATTTATGACCAACCATATCCTCGTTAATAAATACTGGAACATGTTGCCTTCCGTTATGGACAGAAATTGTTAAACCCACCATTGAGGGACTTATCATAGATCTTCTTGACCAGGTCTTAATTGGTTTCTTGCTATTTTCTACAATTGTTTTATCTACTGCCTTTTGCAGTGATAAATCAATAAATGGTCCTTTTTTTAATGATCTTGGCATTATTATTTCCTTTTTGATCTTCTTCTGATAATTAAATTATCTGTTCTTTTATTTTTTCTCGTTTTATATCCTTTAGTAGGAATACCCCATGGTGTAGAAGGATGCCTACCTCCAGAAGTTCTTCCTTCACCACCACCATGTGGATGGTCAACAGGATTCATTGCAACACCCCTAACAGTTGGTCGAACACCCCTCCATCTTTTCGCACCAGCTTTACCTAAAGAACGTAAATTATTTTCAGCATTTGAAACCCTTCCTAAAGTTGCCCTGCACTCTAATAAGATTTTTCTCATCTCTCCAGATTGCAATCTCAAAGTTGCATAAATTCCTTCTTTTGCAACTAATCTTGCTGAAGCTCCAGCACTCCTAGCAATTTGAGCTCCTTTCCCTGGCTTCATTTCAATACAATGAATAGAAGTTCCTAAAGGGATATTAGCTAACTTCATTGAATTTCCTGGGTTCATTTCAGTTTGATTCGCTGAAACAACAGAATCTCCAATCTTAATTTTATTGGGAGCAATAATATACCTTCTTTCACCATCAACATATTTCAATAAAGCTAAATGCGCCGATCTATTTGGATCATACTCAATACGCTCAACTACAGCAGGAACATCCAGCTTATTTCTTTTAAAATCTACAATTCTATAGTGCTGCTTATGTCCACCACCTTGGTGCCGAACTGTTATTCTTCCATGATTATTCCTACCACCTTTCTTAGATTTCTTCTCAATTAAAGACTTAAGAGGTTTGCCTTTATGCAAATCAGATTTAATAGAAATAACACCCCTCCTTCCAGGGCTTGTTGGTTTAGCTTTTATAACTGCCATGATTAATTAATTCCCTCAAATTCAATTTCTGAACCTTCTTTCAAAGACACGTAGGCTTTTTTGTAATCAGAGCGCTTATATAATCCATATCTATTTCGTTTTATTTTGCCTTTTTGAATTAAAGTCGTAACACTATCAACCTCAACATCAAATAATTTCTCTACTGATTTCTTAATCTCAAGTTTAGATGCGGAGCGATCTACCTTAAACACCACTTGATTTAAACTGCCAGCTGCAGTTGATTTCTCAGTAACATACGGAGCTTTAATTAGAGTTAGTAATTTTTCTTTATTCATTAGACCCAAGCCTCAATTAATTTAAATGCTGCTGGTGTTACAGCAACCTTTTCAGATCTTAATAAAATTACGGGATTAATTTCTTTAACTGTCACAACATCAACATGAGGGATATTTCTTGCAGAAAGATATAAATTTATGTCCATCTCATCAAGGATAATAAGCGCTTTCTCTAGATCTAACTTTTTAAGGAATGCATGCATATCCTTTGTCTTAGGGGATTTAAATTTCGGTTGCTCAATTGCAAGTAACCTATCCTGTCTATGTAATTCAGAAAAAATAGAGCTAATTGCAGATCTATACATCTTTTTATTTATCTTTTTAGAATAATTTCTTGGAGTTGACGCAAATGTAACACCACCGCCCCTCCATATCGGGCTTCTAATTGTTCCAGCTCTAGCTCTTCCAGTTCCCTTTTGCCTATATGGTTTCTTCCCGCCACCTCTAACCTCAGATCTTGTTTTTTGTTTATGAGACCCTTGTCTTGAACCTGCTAAATAGGTAACAACTGCTTGATGCACCAATGTTTCATTAAACTCTTTTCCAAAAGTGCTATCAGAAATCTTAACATCAGTTTTTTTATTTTCTATATTTAAAACATCTAATTTCATAGTTGTTTTACCCCAGGTGTAATTTTCAATATTGAGCCATTAAAACCGGGAACAGCGCCCTTTACATACAAAAGATTATTTTCGATATCTGTACCCATCAGCTCCAAACTTTGAATTGTTTTTTTCTCATTTCCCATATGCCCTGACATTCTTTTACCTTTCCAAACTCTGCCAGGAGTCTGGCATTGGCCAACAGATCCATGAGCTCTATGAGATAAAGAGTTACCATGGGTGGCATCTTGCATCTTAAAATTATGTCTTTTAATAACACCAGCATAGCCCTTACCTTTGGAGGTTCCCGAAACATCTAAAAGTTTACCTACCTCAAAAATATCAGCAGTTAAATGATGTCCAACTTTTAGATCACTTGTATCTTCAGTTCTAAACTCAAATAACTCACCATTAGAAATATTTTGTTTCTTAAAAAATTCCTTAGATGATTTAGATAAATTCTTTGAAGTATTTTTTGAAACTACAATAGCACTATAGCCATGTTTCTCTGGAGTTTTAATATCAGCAATAAAATTTGCTGCAACAGAAATAACTGTAACAGGTACTGATGTGCCGTCTTCTTGAAAAAGCCTCGACATTCCTGATTTTTTACCAACTAAGCCAATGCTCAATTCTCTCTCCTTTTTACGGGGCTAAAAACCCTCTATGGCCGCTAAGCGTTAAAAAAGTAACAAATCAGCTAAGGCTAATTTGCACGTCCACCCCTGATGAAAGATCTAGCTTCATTAAAGCATCAACCGTTTTATCTGTGGGCTCAATAATATCCATTAATCTTTTATATGTTCTTATCTCATATTGATCTCTCGCATCTTTATCTTTATGCGGAGATATTAAAATCGTTGTTCTTTCTTTTTTAACTGGCAAAGGTATTGGTCCCCTAACGATTGCGCCAGTTTTCTTAGCAGTTTCAACTATTAATCTAGTTGAAGCATCAACCAAACGATAGTCAAATGCCTTTAAGCGAATTCTTATTGTTTGATTGTCCAATTTATATATTTCCTTACTTTTCTTCTTTACTCAAAATGTTGCGTATTCTATGACTCTAAAGCCCCTAATGTCAACAAATTTGAGGGAATAAATCTTAGTTTTAACCTGTTTTAAACTGCTCGGCTATATTAGTTGGTACTTCTGCATATTTTAAGAATTCCATAGAGAAGGTTGCTCTTCCTTGAGTGGCTGATCTAAGGTCAGTAGCATATCCAAACATCTCAGATAATGGGACCTCAGATCTAACCGTTTTACCAGTTGGAATCTCATCCATTCCTAAAATAATTCCTCTTCGCCTATTTAGATCTCCAACCACATCACCCATATGCTCCTCAGGAGTAACTACTTCAACTGCCATCATAGGTTCCAAAAGAACAGGTCTCGCTTTCAAGGCTCCTTCTTTAAGCGCCATAGAACCTGCAATCTTAAAAGCCATCTCACTTGAATCTACATCATGGAAAGACCCATCGTAAAGAGTTGCTCTGAGTGCTAATAATGGATACCCAGCTATCACACCATTTGTCATTTGTTCTTGAATCCCTTTATCTACTGCTGGAATATATTCTTTTGGAACAACTCCACCAGCAATTTTGTTAACGAACTCATACTCATCATCCAATCCTAAGGGTTCTAATTTTAACCAAACATGGCCATATTGTCCTCTACCTCCACTTTGTCTAACAAATTTACCTTCTACCTCTACTGTTTCTCTAATGGTTTCTCTATAAGCTACTTGGGGTTTACCAATATTTGCTTCTACATCAAATTCTCTCTTCATTCGATCAACTAGAACATCTAAGTGTAATTCACCCATTCCTGAAATAATTGTTTGGGCAGATTCTTCATCGGTATGAACTTTAAAAGATGGATCCTCTTGAGCCAACTTTCCAAGCGCAATTCCCATCTTTTCTTGATCTGATTTTGTTTTTGGTTCAACTGCTACAGAAATTACAGGCTCTGGAAAATCCATTCTTTCTAAAACAACTACATCATTTGTATCACAAAGAGTATCTCCAGTAGTTACATCCTTCAAACCAATACAAGCTGCGATATCCCCCGCTCTTACTTCTTTAATCTCATTTCTATCGTTTGAATGCATCTGAACCATTCGACCAACTCTTTCTTTTTTATCTTTAGTAGAGTTCATTACTCCGTCACCCACAGAAAGAACACCAGAGTAAACTCTTATAAACGTCAAAGTTCCAACAAATGGGTCAGTCGCAATCTTAAAAGCTAATGCTGCAAATGGTTCTTCGTCAGATGAAGATCTACTTATTTCTTTATCCTTATCATCAGGAAGGCTACCTTTAATAGCCTTAACTTCATTTGGAGCAGGCAAGTACTCTATTGTCGCATCCAGCACAACTTGCACTCCTTTATTTTTAAAAGCTGAGCCACAAAATGCTGGAACAATTTCATTCGCTAAGGTGCGGATTCTAATTCCTGTTCTAATCTGGTCATTTGTTAACTCACCATTTTCAAGAAAGGCATCCATTAGCTCTTCATTAGCTTCTGCAGCAGTCTCCATCATTGATTCACGAAGTGATTCACAAATAGATTGAATATCATCAGGTATATCTCTTTCTTCAAAGGTTAGACCCTGATCTTCTTCATTCCAAAAAACTGCCTTCATTTTTACTAAATCAACCACACCCTTAAAATCATCCTCGGCTCCAATGTTATATTGCATCGGTACAACATTTGCTTTGAGACGATCTTTAATTTGATTTATAACTCTTGTGAAATCAGCTCCTGCTCTATCCATCTTATTAACAAAAACAATTCTAGGAACCTCATATCTGTCTGCTTGACGCCAAACAGTTTCTGATTGAGGCTCAACACCAGAAGTTCCACAAAAAATTACCACTGCACCATCTAAAACTCTTAACGATCTTTCAACTTCAATTGTAAAATCAACATGTCCTGGTGTATCTATTATATTAATTCTATGTTGATCAAACTGCTGCTCCATCCCAGACCAAAAACATGTTGTAGCAGCAGAGGTAATAGTTATGCCTCGTTCTTGCTCTTGCTCCATCCATTCCATGGTAGCCGCACCATCATGAACTTCACCAATCTTGTGGGATAAACCAGTATAAAAAAGAACCCTTTCAGTTGTTGTTGTCTTTCCTGCATCAACATGGGCACAAATACCAATGTTTCTGTACTTACTAAGCTCAGTCTGTCTAGCCATATTAGAACCTTATATAAAGTAGTTAAAAACGGAAATGAGAAAAAGCTTTATTTGCTTCAGCCATACGGTGAACATCTTCTTTCTTTTTAACGGCAGAGCCCTTGCCTTCTGCTGCATCTGCTAATTCACCAGCCAATCTATGATCCATTGATTTTTCACTTCTTTTTCTTGCTGCTTCTACTAACCACCTCATTGCTAAAGCTTGTCTCCTAGATGGACGAACTTCTATTGGTACTTGATATGTTGCCCCACCTACTCTACGGGACTTTACCTCTACCATTGGACCAATACTCTCTAAAGCTTTCTTGAATAATTCTACTGGATCAGATTTAACTGTTTGATCTATTCTATCGAATGCTCCATATACTATTTTTTCTGCAACAGACTTTTTTCCATCTCTCATAATGTGATTCATGAATTTAGCAACGATAATATCTTTATATTTTGGATCAGGTAGAATTTTTCTCTTTTCTGGGCTTCTTCTTCTTGGCATATTTATTTACCTTTTTTTGCACCGTACTTAGATCTTCTTTGTTTTCTATTAGTAACACCGGAGGTATCCAAAGAGCCCCTAACTGTATGATATCTAACCCCAGGAAGATCTTTTACACGACCACCTCTAATTAATACAACAGAGTGTTCTTGTAAATTATGTCCCTCACCACCAATATATGAAGTCACCTCGTATCCAGTTGTTAATCTTACCCTGCAAACCTTTCTTAAAGCTGAATTTGGTTTTTTGGGAGTGGTTGTATAAACACGTGTGCATACCCCTCGGCGTTGAGGTGATCTCTCCAAAGCAGGAACATCCGTCTTCCTTGCCTTTGGTTTACGAGGCTTTCTTATTAATTGATTTACTGTAGCCATAATTTATTTATTGGACGCGATTTTATATAGATGATTGACTACGGTCAACACTATTCCTCGCTTTCTTGCAATTCTTGTCTAAGTGCTGCTTCAATTTCATCTTCAGACAACATAGACTCCACTGAATCACTAGCTTTTTTTGCTGCCATTCGATCATGAAACTCCATGCCTGTTCCAGCAGGAATAAGTCTTCCAACAACAACATTTTCTTTAAGACCTCTTAAATAATCAACCTTTCCAGTTACAGAAGCTTCTGTTAATACTCTTGTGGTTTCCTGAAAAGATGCGGCTGAAATAAATGAATTGGTTGTTAAAGAAGCTTTAGTAATTCCTAATAAAACTCTTTCAAAATCAGCGGGTTTATTACCAGCATCCTCAACTTTTTTATTTTCTTCAACTAAATCAGCATACTCGACCTGATCTCCTTGGATAAACTTAGTATCCTGCCCGTCAATAATTAAAGCTTTTCTCAGCATTTGTCTTAAAATTGTTTCAATATGCTTATCGTTTATTGAAACTCCTTGAAGCCTATAAACATCTTGAATTTCATTCACAATAAAATTTGTTAACGCTGGAATACCTCTTAATCTTAAAATATCATGAGGACTTAAAGGGCCATCAGAAATGATATCTCCTTTTTCAACTCTTTCCCCCTCAAAAACAGTAAGGATTCTATGTTTAGGAATAAGCATTTCTACATTTTTACTTTTCTTAGAAGAAGTGTCTGGTGTAATCACTAACCGAACTTTACCTTTTGTCTCTTTCCCGAAAGCTATCGTTCCACTTTCCTCTGCTAAAACAGCAGCATCTTTGGGTTTTCTTGCTTCAAATAAATCTGCTACTCTTGGAAGTCCACCGGTAATATCTTTCGTTTTAGAACCCTCTAATGGAATTCTTGCCAATACCTCGCCTGCATGAAGTTTTTTACCATCTTTTAAGTTCACTAAAGCTTTTGAAGGAAGTGAATAGGTAGCTGGAGTTTTATGCTCTCCCAAAGGAACAGGTTTACCTTTAGAATTAACTAAAGCAATTGTGGGTACCTTATCTTTTCCTGCTGAAGGTCGCTCTGCTATATCAATAACTTCGATACTGCTCAATCCAGTTAGCTCATCAGTTTTAGATCTTACAGTTACCCCAGGTTCAATATCAGAAAACTGAACTATACCCTCTACTTCACTGATGATAGGTCTAGTATATGGATCCCATCCAGCTATTTTTAGTCCAGGCTCAACTGTCATTTGATCTTTTACAAATAATGTTGATCCGTATGTAACTTTATGTTGCTCAATCAACTTACCTTTTTCATCTGTTAGTCTCACTTGACTATTTCTTGAAACTACGACCTCTAACTTATCTTTATTGGTAACGGTCTTGATATCAGACGAAAAATTAATTACTCCTGAATTATTAACAACAATAGCATTATCCTCAGATGAGCTTGATGCGGCACCTCCAATATGGAAAGTACGCATAGTTAACTGCGTGCCTGGTTCACCAATAGATTGAGCAGCTACGACACCAACAGCCTCACCCCTATGAACTAAATGACCTCTTGCTAAATCTCTGCCATAACACTTTGAACAAACACCATAACTAGCTTCACAGGTCATAGGTGAACGGACTTTTAAAGAAGAAAGATTTAATTCTTCAATCTTCATTAGAGAACTTTCATCTATCATGTGCCCAGAAGAGAAAATCTTTTCTCCATCCATATCCGCAATAGGCTCTGCAATAATTCTTCCTAGAATTCTATCTGTCAATGGTTGAATAATTTCTCCACCTTCAACGATTGAAGAAACTACAATAGATTCTTCAGTGCCACAATCATCTTCGGCAACCACTGAATCCATTGCCACATCACACAATCTCCTAGTTAAATAGCCGGAGTTAGCAGTTTTCAATGCAGTATCGGCTAATCCCTTCCGTGCACCATGGGTAGAAATAAAATACTGTAATACAGAGAGGCCTTCTCTAAAATTTGCAGTAATTGGAGTTTCTATAATAGAGCCATCTGGTTTAGACATTAATCCACGCATGCCCGAAAGTTGTCTTATCTGAGCTGGGGATCCTCTAGCTCCTGAATCTGCATAAATAAATACTGAATTAAAAGAAGCTTCATCAACTTCATTCCCCTCACTATCTTTCACTTGATCTGTGCTAATTTTTGCCATCATTGCTTTAGCAACTTTTTCATTAGCTCTAGACCAAATATCAATAACTTTATTGTAGCGCTCACCTTGGGTTACTAAACCTGATTCATATTGAGACTCAATAGATTTAACCTCCTTCTCAGCTGCATCAATAATAGCGGGTTTCTCTTCAGGAATTACAAAATCATCAACACCGATAGATGAACCTGATCGAGTAGAATGCTCAAAACCTAAATACATCAGTTGATCAGCAAAAATAACTGTGGATTTTAAACCTGCTTTTCTATATGAAATATCTATAAGATTGGATACTGATTTTTTATCAAGTGTCTTATTTACATTATCAAAACCTACTTCAATGGGAGTAATTCTCCAAACCAGTACTCTTCCTACGGTTGTTTCCTCAAGAAATGTACCTTTGTCTACATTAGTAATCCTAACTTTAATTCTTGCATGAATGTCTAGAGTCTCTGATTCATAAGCCCTAAGAACCTCATCTGGATTACTGAAAACTCTTCCATCCCCTTTAACGTTAACCTTGTCCCTCGTCATGTAATATAGACCCAATACAATATCCTGGGTTGGATTTATAATTGGTTCACCGTTAGCTGGAGATAAAATATTATTTGTAGACATCATAAGAGCTCTTGCTTCTAACTGAGCTTCTATTGATAAAGGGACATGGGCTGCCATTTGGTCGCCATCAAAATCAGCATTAAATGCAACACAAACCAATGGGTGTAATTGAATAGCCTTACCCTCTAGTAATAATGGCTCAAAAGCTTGTATACCCAGTCTATGAAGTGTTGGGGCTCTATTCAAAAGAATTGGATGCTCCCTTATAACCTCCTCTAAAACCTCCCAAACTTCAGGCGTTTCTCTTTCAACAAGCTTTTTAGCAGCTTTGATAGTTGTAGCTAATTCCCTTTGTTCTAATTTTCCATATACATAAGGCTTGAATAGCTCAAGGGCCATCTTTTTAGGAAGACCGCATTGATGAAGCTTTAAGTCAGGACCAGCTACGATAACCGACCGCCCTGAATAATCTACTCGTTTTCCAAGTAAGTTCTGTCGAAACCTACCTCCCTTTCCTTTAATCATATCAGCAAGAGATTTTAATGGTCGTTTATTAGTCCCTGTGATTACACGGCCTCTTCTTCCATTATCAAGAAGCGCGTCAACACTCTCTTGAAGCATTCTCTTTTCATTTCTAACTATAATTTCTGGTGCACTTAACTCTAAAAGTCTTTTTAATCTATTATTCCTATTTATCACTCTTCGATATAGATCATTAAGGTCTGAGGTTGCAAAACGACCTCCCTCTAAAGGGACTAATGGTCTTAAATCAGGAGGAAGAACTGGTAAAACATTCATTATCATCCATTCCGGTTTATTACCAGATTCATTAAATGCCTCTAGTAGCTTTAATCTTTTTGATAACTTTTTAAGCTTAGTTTCTGAATTAGTTTGGGGTACTTGTTCACGAATAATCCTAATCTCTTCATCTAATTCAATTTCTTGCAGTAGCATCTGAACAGCCTCAGCACCCATTGAGGCAGTAAATTCATCTCCATATTCATCAAAAGCTTCAATATATTCTTCTTCAGTTAAAATCTGACACCTTTCTAAAGGGCTTAAACCTGGGTCTGTAACTATATAGCTCTCAAAATATAAAACTCGTTCAATTTCTCTAAGAGTTATATCAAGCAACAAACCAATTCTTGATGGTAAAGATTTCAAAAACCATATATGAGCTACAGGAGCAGCAAGTTCGATATGACCCATTCTATCTCTACGAACCTTAGCTAGAGTAACTTCAACTCCACATTTTTCACAAACTACACCTCTATGTTTCATTCGTTTGTATTTTCCACAAACGCATTCATAGTCTTTTACTGGTCCAAAAATTTTTGCACAAAACAAACCTTCTCTTTCAGGCTTAAATGTTCTGTAATTAATGGTCTCTGGTTTTTTAACTTCCCCAAATGACCAAGATCTAACCATCTGAGGAGAAGCCAAGCCTGCAGTTATGGAAGAAAAATCTTCTTGTTTTATTTTTAGTGAGTTTAATAAATCTTTCAATGGTCTCTCCTAATTTTCAGAATCCAATTCTATGTTTATGCCAAGAGACCTTATCTCTTTAGTCAACACATTAAATGACTCAGGGATATTTGCATCCATTTCATAATTACCATCTACAATATTTTTATACATTTTAGTTCTTCCTGGTACATCATCCGATTTAACTGTTAGCATCTCTTGAAGAGTGTATGAAGCGCCGTACGCTTCTAAAGCCCAAACTTCCATTTCACCAAATCTTTGGCCTCCAAACTGTGCTTTTCCACCAAGTGGTTGTTGTGTTACTAGACTATATGACCCTGTAGATCTAGCATGCATTTTGTCATCAACTAAATGATTAAGCTTAATCATATACATATATCCAACTGTCACTGGACGCTCAAATTGCCTTCCAGTCCTTCCATCAAATAAAGTTAATTGGCCAGATTCTGGAAGACCTGCTAATTCAAGTAATTCTTTTATTTCACTCTCTTTTGCACCATCAAATACAGGAGTAGCTATTGGCAGTCCATCGGTTAAATTATTTGCTAACGTAAAGATTTCTGAGCTATTAAGAGATCCTAAATTCTCTTTAATCGAAGCATTTTTATTGTACAGAATGTCTAAGTACTTTGTTAACTCATCAGCCTTAACTTTCATATCAATCATTTTGTTGATTTTTTCACCAATGCCTTTAGCGGCGGCGCCCAAATGAGTCTCTAGTATCTGCCCCACATTCATTCGTGACGGAACCCCCAAAGGATTTAAAACAATATCTACAGGGTTTCCGTCGCTGTCATAAGGCATATCCTCAATTGGCATAATTTCAGATATAACTCCTTTATTACCGTGTCTTCCAGCCATCTTGTCACCCGGTTGAATTCTCCTTCTAACAGCAAGATAAACTTTTACAATTTTAATTACGCCTGGAGCTAAATCATGCCCTCTAGTAATCTTTTGTTTCTTTTCTTCAAAACTATCTCGAATATTTTTTAAATATTTTTTTAAAGCTTCCTCAGTTTCTTCTAACTTATTATTTGCAATATCATTTCTTACTCTTATAGACATAAGCTCATCTAAAGAGATATCCGAAAGATCATCAGGGTTAATCGTAGCGCCTCTTTTAATAAGCCCTGCAATACCTTTTGAAACTTTTTTGCCCTTTAATATGTCAATTAAACGTATGCGTGTTGCGTCGTTAATGATCTTTATTTGGTCATCATTATCTTTTTTAGCTGCCGCTAAATGATCTGATTCGATAGATATAGTTCTTTCATCTTTTTCCATTCCATCTCTTGTAAATACTTCGACGCCAATAACAGTTCCATTTATACTTGAGGGCACTCTTAAAGAGGTATCTTTAACATCAGATGCTTTTTCACCAAATATTGCTCTTAATAATTTCTCCTCAGGTGAAAGTTGAGTTTCTCCTTTAGGTGTTATCTTTCCAACAAGAATATCGCCAGCTTTAACTTCAGCCCCAACATATACCATTCCACAATCATCTAGTTTCGCTAATGATCCTTCCCCAACATTAGGTATATCTGCTGTGATTTCTTCAGAACCAAGTTTAGTATCTCTAGAAATGCAAGTTAATTCTTGAATATGAACAGAAGTAAATCGATCCTCTCTAGATACTTTTTCAGACATCAAAATTGAATCCTCAAAGTTATATCCATTCCATGGCATGAATGCAATTCGAATATTTTGGCCTAGAGCAAGCTCGCCATTATCAATTGAAGGTCCATCAGCTAGAATGTCTCCATACTTAACTTTATCGCCTGCAAAAACCAATGGTCTCTGATTAATACATGTATTCTGGTTTGACCTTGTAAATTTAGTAAGATTATAAATATCCACAGCATTATCAGAATTTTTTGAGTCAGTTACTCGTACAACTATTCTTGCTGCATCAACGCTTTCAACAACGCCATTATTTTTTGCAACAACACATACACCTGAATCCCCTGCAACAACTGTTTCGAAGCCAGTACCTACCAATGGTTTTTCAGGTTTAAGTACAGGGACAGCTTGGCGCATCATATTTGAACCCATTAATGCTCTATTGGCGTCATCATGCTCAAGAAAGGGAATCAATGATGCAGCAACTGATACTACTTGTTGAGGGGCAACATCCATTAAATCTATTCTTTCAGGGCTCATTAATGCTGAATCACCATTATGACGAACTGGAACTAAATCATCGACAAACTTTCCAGACTTACCTAAAGCAGCATTTGCCTGTGCTATTACGTACTCTGCTTCATCAATAGCTGAAAGAAAAATAATCTCATCAGTAACCTTGCCTTTTATAACCTTTCTATATGGACTTTCAATAAAACCATAAGAATTAGTTCTTGCATAACAAGCAAAAGAATTAATTAGCCCTATATTTGGCCCTTCAGGGGTTTCAATCGGACATAATCTACCATAGTGAGTTGGATGCACATCCCTAACTTCAAACCCAGCTCTTTCTCTTGTTAGACCACCTGGTCCAAGGGCTGAAACTCTTCTTTTATGAGTGATTTCAGATAGTGGATTATTTTGATCCATAAACTGAGACAACTGACTGGAACCAAAAAACTCCTTAATGGCTGCTGTCACTGGTTTCGCATTAATTAAATCTTGAGGACCAAGCTCATCTGCCTCAGCCATACTTAACCTTTCTCTGACTGCACGTTCCACCCTAATAAGACCAACTCTAAATTGGTTTGCTGTCATTTCACCAACAGATCTCACTCTTCTATTCCCTAGGTGATCTATGTCATCAACGCTGTCATGGCCATCTCTAATATCAACTATTCCTTTTATAACTGCTAATATGTCATCAAGATCTAGAATCCCAGGGGTTTCTTTTGCCGCACTAATCTTTAATCTTCTGTTAAATTTCATTCTTCCAACTTCAGAAAGATCATAACGCTCTGGATTAAAGAAAAGATTTTTAAATAATTGTTCTGCTGAATCTTTGGTTGGAGGTTCTCCTGGTCTCATCATTCTATATATTTCAACCAAGGCCTCTAAACGATTTGAAGTTGTGTCTACTCTAAGGGTTGATGAAATATATGGCCCTTTATCTAATTCATTAATATATAAACAATGCAATTCTTCAACTTTTGATTCTTTTAAAGATTCAATTACAGCAGCATCTATCTCAGTATTAGCTGGAACTAAGATCTCACCAGTCTCCTCGTTAATAATATCTTTTGCGGTAACTTTGCCATTAAGGAAATCTTCTTCTAATTTCAAAGAAGTGATCTTTGCATGCTCTAGCGCTCGTACATGACGCGCAGTTATCCTTTTATTTGCCTCAACAATAGTTTTTTTTCTAATTTTTAAATCAACTGGTAAAGTTTGACCTCTAAGTCTTGCTGGAATTATCTCAATCGTTACATGATCCTTATTTAATTGATAAGTATCAATATCATAGAATGTTGCCAAAATATTCTCTGTACCCATGTCAAGAGCCTTAAGAATAATTGTTGCAGGAATTTTTCTCCTTCTATCAATTCTGCAAAATAAGTTATCTTTTGGATCAAACTCAAAATCTAACCATGAACCTCTATAAGGAATAATTCTTGCAGAATAAAGTACTTTGCCAGACGAATGAGTTTTACCTCTGTCATGGTCATAAAAAACGCCTGGAGATCTATGCAGTTGATTTACAACAACTCTCTCAGTCCCATTAATAACAAATGAACCATTGTCAGTCATTAGGGGCACTTCACCCATAAAGACTTCTCCTTCTTTTACATCTTTTACCTCTTCGAAATTTGTATCTCGATCATAAATAACCAATCGAACCGTTATATGCAAAGGGGCAGAATAACTTAGACCTTGAATTAAACATTCTTGAACTGTATAGGTCGATTTACCAAATTCATATGAGACATATTCAAGGGCTGCATTGCCGGATACACTGGTAATAGGGAAAAGTGTTCGAAAGACTTCTTCTAACCCTTGATTTTCTCTTTTATCAACTTCAACATTTCGTTGAAGAAATTGAGAATAAGAATCAAGCTGAGTTTCAATCAGTCTTGGAAGCTCCATAACTTTTGGCAGTCTGCCAAAATTTTTTCTAATTCTTCTCTTTTCAGTATAACTATATGACATATATCGCCCTTTAAATATGATTTAAATTTAAGATTTACTTAAGTTCGCCTGTAGCGCCAGCTTCAGTTAGCTGCTTTAGCATCTCTTCAGCATCAAGTTTTTTGACACCTTCTTTTACCGTATTGGGCGCCCCATCAACTAAATCTTTAGCTTCTTTTAAACCCAATCCTGTTATTGAACGAACTGCTTTAATAACTTGGACTTTCTGATCACCTGGTGAGGTTAATACCACATCAAAATTATCTTTTTCTTCAGCTGCTTCAGTAGCATCTTCTCCGCTTCCTGCAGCAACAGGAGTAGCAGCCACAGCAGCTGCTGCAGTTACACCAAATTTCTCCTCTATAGCTGAGATTAATTCAACCAAGTCCGTAACGGACATCTCTTCAATCGCACTTAAAATATCATCTTTTTTAGATTTTGCCATTTTTATCTCCTAGATTTAGGCGTTTGCCTGTTTATTGTCACAAACCGCTCCAAGCACTCTAGCTAATTTACCTGGTACTTCATTTAAAAGCGTAGCAAATTTGCCAATTGGTGCTTGAAGAACAGAAGCGATAAGCGTTAATGCCTCATCTCTAGAAGGCAAGGATGCTAAAACATCTATTTGCGATCCATCAAGAAGCTGCCCTTCCACCACCAAAGCTTTGATCTCAAGAGCTTCAAAGTTTTTTGCGTAAGTTTTTAACATCTTCGCTGCTGCTCCTGGCTCAGCATAAGAAAAAGCAAAGAGTGAGGGACCTATAAGCACCTCATTAGAACAACCAAAATCAGTACCTTCAAATGCCAACTTTGCCAACGAGTTCTTAATAACCTGGATATGAATTCCAGATTTAGTTCCCTGTCTTCTAATTTCAGTTAATTCAGAAACTTTTAAGCCTCTTGCATCTGAAATTACAAGTGAAGATGCAGAAGCCGAAACCTCTTTAACTTCTTGAACTATTCTCTCTTTATCTTCTCTAGCTAACGCCACAGCAATTCTCCTTTTAATGCCTCTCGGCTTTTCAGTGACAAACCGCCTTCGCAATTTGAACACCACCTACGTAGGAAATTAAGCTTTCGCACCTACGGTCTTTGACGGCTGCGATATTCGCAACTATCTAGAGTCAAAAAGACTCTAAAACTATACTAAGGATGAAGGAGCAACTTTTACTCCGGGTCCCATAGTGCTACTCAAAGCAATGCTTTGAATATATAAACCTTTAGTAGAAGCTGGTTTCAGTTTTTTTACTTCTTCCAACATAGCTACTGCATTTTCTTGAATTTTATTTAATGAAAAAGAAACTTTTCCAATGCATCCGTGTAAGATTCCATTTTTATCAGTTCTAAATCTTACTTGTCCAGACTTTGCATTTTTCACTGCATCTGCAATTTTCTCCGTTAAAGTTCCACTCTTGGGATTAGGCATTAATCCTTTGGGCCCAAGCACTTGTCCCAACTGTCCAACTATTTTCATAGCTGCTTGTGAGGCAATAACTACATCCACAGAGATTTCATCTTTTTTAAATTTTTCTGCCAAATCATCCATACCAACATAATCTGCTCCAACATCTGATGCCTCTTTTGCCTGATCTCCATCTGCGAAAACAGCAACATTTACTAATCTTCCTAATGAATGGGGCAAAGTAATTGCTCCCCTAACGTTTTGATCAGATTTATCTATATCAATACCTAGGCGAATAGCAATATCAACTGACTCATCAAATTTTTTTGATTTAACAGTTTGAAAAATATTCACCGCCTCTTCAAGAGAATAAGTAGCTTCAGGGTTTACCAATTCTATAATTTGCTTTTTCTTTTTTGTAAGCTTGATCATGATGTAACCTCTACTCCCATGCTTCTTGCAGTGCCTTCAATAATTTTGACTGCTGCATCAATATCATTTGCATTTAAATCTTTTTCTTTAGCTTGAACAATTTCTTCTAACTGAGTTCTTGAAATTGTTCCAACCTTATCTCTGTTTGGCTCTCCACTTCCCTTTTCTAACCCCAGTGCTTTTTTAATTAACACAGATGCAGGAGGCGATTTAACTTCAAAGGTAAATGATTTATCTTCATACACTGTAATAGACACTGGTAAAGGCAGACCTTTTTCAACATCCTGTGTTGCAGTATTAAATGCATTACAGAAATCCATAATATTAACGGCTGCTTGACCTAAAGCAGGTCCCACTGGAGGACTTGGGTTTGCGGCTCCGGCTGGGATTTGTAATTTTAGAATTGTTGATACTTGCTTAGCCATTATGTTTTCTCTATTTGAATAAAATCTAAATCAACAGGGGTAGAGCGACCAAGAATTTGAACAGAAACTTTAACTCTACTACTTTCATAATCAACCTCTTCTACAACCCCGTTGAAATCATTAAATGGACCGTCACATACCCTAATAACTTCACCAGGTTCAAATAAAGTTTTGGGTTGAGGTGCCTCTTCTCCAACCTCAATTCGGTTTATAATATTATCCACATCGTTCTTTGAAATTGGAGTTGGCTTGTCTTTCTTGCCGCCAACAAAAGTACTTACCCTCGGAGTATGTTTTACAAGCTGCCAAGTATCATCATTCATTTCCATCTCAATCAAAATATATCCAGGAAAAAATTTTCTCTCTGTCCTCTTTTTAGCCCCACTCTTTAACTCAACCACTGATTCTGTAGGAATTAATATTTCACCAAATTGGTCTTGAAGGCCTGCAAGCGAAATTCGCTCTTCAAGTGCAGCCTTTACTTTCAACTCATAACCTGAATATGCCATTATTACGTACCAATTCATTTTATGACTACCCTAATATTAATTTAGTTATCCAGCTCAACAGGGATTCTAAACCCCAAAAAAATAAACAAAGAACAACAATAGCTCCAAAAACGACCATAAATGTTTGTGTCGTCTCAATACGAGTCGGCCAAACCACTCTTCGCATTTCTGTTCTTGATTCACGCATCAACTTAACAGCACCTCTACCAAAAGTAGTAATTGAAAGGACAACAGTTGCCAAAATAAAGAGCGCTACTACAGCAAGAACCCTATACAAAAATGCAAACTCAGTGTAATAACCATTGCCAACAATAGCAGCTGAAAAAATTAGTATGGCAATAAGCCATTTAATCTTATCGGCAATGTTTGATGTTTTACCCTTTGCCATATAATTTCTTAAACCAGCTCCTTGGCAGGCCAGGAGGGACTTGAACCCCCAACCTACGGTTTTGGAGACCGTCGCTCTACCAGTTGAGCTACTGGCCTAAATCTTCTCCTATAAAAGAGACAAAATGCCAAGCTTTAATCTCGGCAAAATTGTAAATTGTTAATTATTTAATAACCTTCGAGACTACGCCAGCACCAACTGTTCTTCCGCCCTCTCTAATCGCAAATTTAAGACCTTCGTCCATAGCGATCGGAGCAATTAAAGTAACTGTCATTTTAATATTATCTCCAGGCATAACCATTTCTACACCCTCTGGTAACACACAAGCTCCAGTTACATCAGTTGTTCTAAAATAAAATTGTGGTCTGTAATTGCTAAAGAAAGGGGTGTGTCTTCCGCCCTCATCTTTGCTCAATATATAGATCTCAGCTTCAAACTCTGTATGTGGAGTAATAGATCCAGGAGCAGCTAAAACTTGCCCTCTTTCTACGGCATCTCTTTCAATGCCTCTCAAAAGGACTCCACAGTTCTCACCAGCACGCCCTTCATCAAGAGATTTTCTAAACATTTCAACTCCAGTACATGTTGTAGAAGTTGTCTCTGAAATACCAACTATCTCTAAAGCATCTCCAGTTTTTACTATTCCGCTTTCAATTCTTCCTGTAACAACAGTTCCCCTTCCTGAAATAGTAAAAACATCTTCAACAGGCATTAAGTAAGGCTTATCAATCTCTCTCTTTGGCTCTGGAACATAGCTATCCAATGCTTCAATAAGTTTTTTCACAGCTTCAACCCCAATTTCAGATGTATCACCATCAAGGGCTTTTAAAGCGCTACCAGTGATAATTGGAGTGTCATCACCAGGAAATTCATATTTATCAAGAAGCTCTCTAACTTCCAATTCAACTAGGTCTTTAAGTTCAGCATCATCAACTTGGTCAGCTTTATTCAAGAAAACAACAATTTTAGGAACTCCTACCTGACGAGCAAGCAAAATATGTTCTCTAGTTTGAGGCATAGGACCATCAGCTGCACTAACCACCAAAATAGCTCCATCCATTTGCGCAGCACCCGTGATCATATTTTTTACATAATCAGCATGACCTGGGCAATCAACATGAGCATAATGTCTATTTTCTGAGATATATTCAACATGAGACGTTGCAATAGTTATTCCACGCTCCTTTTCTTCAGGAGCATTATCAATACTATTAAATCCAACCGCTTCTCCGCCATAAACTTCAGCACAGACCTTCGTTAATGCCGCGGTTAAGGTAGTTTTACCATGGTCAACATGACCAATTGTCCCCACGTTTACATGGGGTAAAGTTCTTTCGTATTTTTCTCTACTCATTTATTGCCTCTCTCATTATAGAATTAACTCTAAAATTTACCCAAATGGAGCTCATAACCGGACTTGAACCGGTGACCTCTTACTTACCAAGCAAGTGCTCTACCACTGAGCTATATGAGCCCGGATTAAAGCATCCAAATTTAAGGTGGCGTATTATCCCTCTAAAAATCGATAAACTCAACCTTTTTTACAGTAAAAATTCGTTTATTAAATGGTGGAGGAGGCTGGATTCGAACCAACGTACTCATAGAGAACAGATTTACAGTCTGCCGCCTTTAACCACTCGGCCACTCCTCCATTTCAAGGGTGCTATTTTTGTTCTAGAATGAAGCGAAGTCAACTAGATTATTGATAACTTGCACAAATTAACACAAAAAGAGGTTCTAAAAGGTTTAGATCAAAAAAATTTGGACTTTTATCTGCTAAAAACCGTTAATTCGACAAATACCTTTGCAAAAGATACAAATCTGAATAAAAAATACTTAATAGTACTTTCTGAAGAGCAAACAGCCGGCAAAGGGAGATGGGGAAATACATGGTATAGCCCAGATTGTGGGAATATTTATATGAGCATCAAGTTTAAAGATAATACTAATCAAGCCCCTCTGAGCCTTCTAATTGGATTATTGATCAGTGAGGCAATGGACGAAATCTCTGGAAACAAAATTCATGCTGGACTTAAGTGGCCTAATGATTTACTAATTGAGAATAAAAAAGTTTGCGGAATATTAATAGAATCTGAAAAAGTATCTGATGAGATAGAGCTAATAGTAGGAATTGGTATTAATTATGCCCTGCCTCAAAAAGAATCCTGGTGGGGGGATATTGGGAAGTTCAAGAAAATTCTACCTAGAGAAAAATTAATCAATGCTATATTAAAAAAAATAATTTCATATAAAGAAAATGGCTACCCAGACTGGAAAGCCCAATGGGAAAAACGATGCATGCATAAGAATGCTGAAATAAAAATTATCTCAAACAACCAAAAAGAAGAAATTACTGGAATTTTTAAAGGAATTAATAAAGAAGGCAGCATGATTTTACAAACCTCCGATGGGTTAAAAATAATTAATTCGGGTGAATGTTCTATCAAAGGAATATATTAACCAAAATGATTCATACCATTTATAACAAAAAAATAAACTATGAAATAAATGATTCAACCAAATCAATTATTTTAGGTGCAGGATGTTTTTGGGGAGTAGAGAAAAAATTCTGGGTTTTGCCCGGTGTTATTATGACCTCAGTTGGTTATGCTGGAGGAGAAACAAAAGATCCTTCATATGAATTAGTTTGTGGAGGGAATACAGGGCATGCTGAAGTTATGAAACTTGAATATAAGCCTAAAGACATTTCTTTAATAAAGATTCTAAAAGTGTTTTGGGAATGTCATGACCCGACACAAGGTATGAGGCAAGGCAATGATATTGGAAGCCAATACAGGTCAGTTTGCTACTGTGAAAATAATGAAGATCTAATAATTGCTGATACAAGTTTAGAAAAATATCAAAAAGTACTTCTCGATGCTGGTCTTGGAAAGATTACTACAGAAATAAAAATCCATCATGAATATTTTCTTGCTGAAGAATACCATCAACAATACCTAGATAAAAATCCTAATGGATATTGTGGAATTGGAGGAACTGGTTACTCTTTCCCAAATTTATAAAAAGTATATAATAATTTTTTTTTGCCGGTATAGCTCAGTTGGTAGAGCAGTTGATTTGTAATCATCAGGTCCCGAGTTCGACTCTTGGTGCCGGCACCATCTTCCCTAGCTAAATAATATCTTATTTAGGATAAATTTAATTTTTTTAACTTAAGTTCTTTTAATCTTGAAATACCATTTTCTTTCTTGTAATTATAAGCCTCTATAAAAGCTTCTTGTTGCCAACCTGACAGTCGACGCAAAATTATTTTGAGATTCTCTTCTTTCCAGCTATCAGAGGTCGCCTCCTCTTTCCAATGTATTTTTTCTTCACTAGTGCGGCCGCACCCATAGCAATAATCGGTTTTGGGGTCAGATACACAAACAGAAATACATGGTGAGATAATAGTCATTAATTAAGGGTAATTAAGTAATAAAAAATATGCAAAAAATTCTCTTGAAAATCATAAAAAATCTTTAAGTGCATTTTCTCTAAAGGAGTGAAGGGTCTTGCACAGACCCTTCGTATTTTGCATTTTAGAGATTAAATTCAGCTGTAATATTTATTAAACGTCCTCTTGGATCATGGACTCTTGTATCAAAACTAAAATCAGGTGCGTCATAAAGTAACGGCGCTTTCTTATCAAAAGCATTTATCACTCCAAGACCCACCTCCAACTCTCCAGTTGATAGTTGAAAAGATTTTTTGATTGAAAAATCATGAACTAAAAATGATTTTACGTAACTTGTATATCCAAGATTAGTTGCAGATGCTGGAATTGGGCGCTCATTCGAATACCCATCAACATATCTTGAATTCATTCCAATGACCAAGTCATTTATGGTCCAGCTAAGGAAAGTATTTAATCTCAACTTAGGTAAAGAATGAGTATGCGCATCATAGTTAAACTTACCAACTCTATTAACCATTATTGAATGCTCTTC
>CACLMT010000005.1 GCA_902608115.1 uncultured SAR86 cluster bacterium
AAAAATTGGGGTTACTGAGGTGGTCCTTAGGGATGCTCATCAATCTTTATTAGCTACAAGATTTAGATATAAGGACATGGAGGATTCTCTTAAGAAATTAGATGATGTAGGTTTTTGGTCTGTTGAATCGTGGGGCGGGGCTATTTTTGATTCTTGCATTCGCTATTTAGGTGAAGACCCATGGGAAAGAATTAGAAAGATCAAATCAATGATGCCAAATACTCCTCAACAGATGTTATTAAGAGGTCAAAATTTACTTGGTTATAAGCATTACGCAGATGATGTTGTAGAAAAATTTGTTGAATGCTCCAAAAAGAATGGTGTGGATGTTTTTAGAGTTTTTGATGCTATGAATGATCCACGAAATATGCATAAAGCTATGCAGGCTGTTATATCTATGGATGGTCATGCTCAAGGAACAATTTCTTATACAACTAGTCCAGTTCATACGATAGATTCATGGCTAGATTTAGCTAAAAAACTTGAAGACATGGGTGCCCATTCTCTTGCTATTAAAGACATGGCAGGTTTGCTAAAACCTTATGTAGCATTTGAATTAGTGTCTAGATTAAAAGAGGATTTAGAGATTCCTATTCATTTACACTGTCATGCCACCACAGGAATGTCTGTTGCTACCGGAATTAAAGCTATTGAAGCTGGTTTAGACAATATTGATACCTCAGTCTCATCTATGAGTATGACTTATGGACATACGCCTACTGAAACAATGATTAGCATTCTTGATGGTACAAACAGAGAAACGGGATTAAATCTTGATAAATTAATTCCTGTTGCTAAGCATTTTCAATCAATTAGAAAAAAATATAAGTCTTTTGAAGGGTCTTTGCGAGGGGTTGATGCAAGAATTTTAGCGTCTCAGGTTCCTGGAGGTATGTTAACTAATCTTGAGAATCAACTTAAATCTCAAAACTCAATAGATAGATTTGATGAAGTGATTAAAGAAATTCCAAAAGTGAGGGAAGAATTAGGATACATTCCATTAGTTACGCCCACTTCCCAAATTGTTGGGACTCAAGCAGTGATAAATGTTCTTTCTGGAACTAGGTATTCAACTATAACTAATGAAACAAAATCGCTTTTAAAGGGTGAATATGGTGCGACACCAGCACCAGTGGATAAGGATTTACAATTACGTGGAATTGGTGAAAGCGCTGTTATTTCTTGCAGACCTGCTGATCTATTAGATGATAATTATAAAGATGTTAGTAATGAATTTAATAAAATAATTGAAGAGCGGAATATTAAAGTAGACATTTCTACAGAAAATATTCTTATTTATGCTATGTTTCCTGAAATTGGAATGACATTTTTAGAAAATAAAGATAACTCAAGTTTTTTTGAATCTGAACCATCAGATATTACTCAAATATCTGATGAGTCATACGTAGTTACTGTTGATGATCAAGAGTATGCAGTCAACGTCAAAGCTAACGATTCTATTGAAATTAATGGAATGTCAAAATCTAAATCTGTTACTCCAGAACTTATAGAGAACGGAAATTCTTCTTCTAATGGGACGGTTGTGGAGGCCCCATTAGGAGGTAATATCTTTAGAATTCTTTCTAAAGAAGGAGAGAAAATTAATCTAGATTCAGCAGTATTAATTTTAGAAGCAATGAAAATGGAAACTGAAATTAAAGCTCCTATTTCAGGCAGTATTTCAAGAATCTTTGTTAATCCTGGAAGTTCAGTACAACCTGGCGATCCACTCTTTGAGATAAACCCTTCATGAATTTTAATGAAATTTTCTTAAACCTAGGAATTTTTAGCGCCACTACTGGTCAATTCATAATGCTAGGAGTTGGCTTAGTAATTTTATTCTTAGCAATCAATAAAAAATTTGAGCCATTGTTATTGCTCCCAATAGGTTTTGGCGCCATTTTAACTAATATTCCTGAGATAGGTTTGGCATTAAGCCCAATAGAAAAATTAATATATAGTGGAAATTCCAATGAATTATTTGAAGCTATATCGCTTGTATCTCTTACTGAGATAGATCAACTTAATAGCTTTCTTAAATCAGCAACTCATTCACAAATATTATTGCTTAATGAGTACGCCCTTGAAGTAGGCTATAAGCCAGGAATCTTAAATACATTTTATCAAGTGGCTATTGGTTCAGGAGTTGCACCTTTAGTAATTTTTATGGGTGTTGGAGCAATGACAGATTTTGGTCCTATGCTAGCAAATCCAAAAACATTAATATTAGGGGCAGCAGCACAGTTTGGAATTTTTGCCACTGTTATAGGCGCTTTGCTATTAAATAATTTTGGTTTAGTCTCATTTACTTTAAAGCAAGCTGCTGCAATAGGCATTATTGGTGGGGCAGATGGTCCAACTGCAATATATGTTTCATCAATTTTAGCCCCAGAACTATTAGGTGCTATAGCTGTTGCTGCATATTCGTATATGGCTCTAGTACCTTTAATACAGCCTCCTATTATGAAGTTGTTTACTACAAAATCTGAAAGAACAATTAGAATGACTCAACTGAGAGAAGTTTCTCAAAGAGAAAAAATTATCTTTCCAATTATTTTAGTTTTATTGGTTGGTATGCTTCTTCCAACTGCCGCCCCACTTATTGGCATGTTTTGTTTTGGAAATTTAATGCGTGAATCTTTAGTTGTAGAACGTCTCAATGAAGTTGTACAAAATTCTTTAATTAATATTGTTACTATTTTTTTAGGATTGGCAGTAGGGTCAAAATTAGCAGCTGAACAATTTTTAACAGCAGAAACACTTGGAATTTTATTATTAGGAGTTATAGCTTTTTCCATAGGCACCGCTGGCGGAATTTTGATGGCCAAGTTAATGAATATTTTTAGTACTAATAAGGTAAATCCCCTCATTGGTGCTGCCGGAGTCTCAGCAGTTCCAATGGCGGCAAGAGTAGCAAATAAAGTAGGGCTAGAAAATGATTCACAAAATTTTCTTTTAATGCATGCTATGGGTCCTAATGTTGCAGGAGTTATAGGCTCTGCAGTTGCTGCTGGTGTGATGATTCAATTATTGAGCTGATGCGATGGATCAATTTTTGTCGATTAGACCTTATCAAGATCATGAAGTTGAAGATGTTCTTGAATCATTAATCAATAATTTTGATGTTTTAAAAGCCCTAATAGGCCTTCAATACCCAAAATATTTTACAAAGATTCCTTTGTTTAAATTTTATGTAAAACAAAGACTGAAATATAAAGCGAGAAACATTAAAACAATTAACGATTATCAAGATATTTTTAAAGACTTAATGGATAGAGTTGTTGATGAATCAATTTCTAATTTTTCAGTGAATGGAATTTCTAAGCTTGATAACGCTAATAGCTATTTATTTATTTCTAATCACAGAGATATTTCTTTGGACGCAGCTCTATTAAATTTATCACTTTATAAATCTAATCATAAAACTTTTAATATTGCAGTTGGAAATAATCTAATGGAGGAAACGTGGGCTTCAGATCTTATGCGCTTAAATAAAAGTTTTATTATTCATAGATCTGGTGGAACAAAAAAAGAAATCTATAAAAGTCTTTTACTTGCCTCTCAGTTCATTCAGAAAACAATTTTTGAAATTAATGAATCAGTTTGGATAGCTCAAAAACAAGGCAGAGCAAAAGATGGACTTGATGAAACAGATCCAGCTTTATTAAAAATGATCCATCTCAATAAAAGGAAGTCTCATTCAGTAGCTGAGCATTTTAATTCTTTAAATCTTGTAGCTGTTTCAATATCTTATGAATTGGATCCAAATGACCGTTTAAAAGCAATTGAGTTAAATGCCACTGATGAAAATATAATCTATGAAAAAAAACGAAATGAGGATCTTAATAGTATTGCGAATGGTATAACAGGATTGAAAGGAAATGTTTCAATTAATCTTTCGGAGCCATTAAATTTTGAAGCAGAAGTAAATTATGATGATATAGCAGAAATAATTACAAATGTGATTATCAAAATGTATGAGTTACATCCAACAAACTATGCTGCTGCTAGCATGCTTGGAGTTAATTATAAAAATAAATCTAAATTTTCTCTTGATGATATTAACAAATCAAAGCAGATATTAGAGAAGAGAATGAATGGTTTGGGGGAGGGCGCATGTTCTAAATTTTTAGAACAATACGCCAATCCTGTAATGCAAAAGATTAAATTAAATAAATCTTAATTTTGGTAACCAGTTTCATTATGTTCTATAAGGTCCAATCCTTCGCTTTCATCTTCTTCACCAACTCTAAGTGAAGTAATCAAAGATGTTGCCTTTATGGCAATCCACGTAAAGATCACTGTCCATAAGACTATTACGCCAACGCCTTTCAGCTGAATTATAAATTGAGTTATTGGATTAAAATCTCCTGATGAACCGACACTTAGTATTCCTTTGGTCCCAAGAAAACTCAATAAAAGTATACCCATAATTCCGCCTACACCATGAACAGGGAATACATCTAATGAATCATCAATTTTTAAAGTTCCTTTTATAAGTTGTGTTGCATAGAAACAAACTGATCCAGCAAGAAAGCCAATCAACAATGCTCCTTGTGGTCCTACAGTTCCTGATGCTGGCGTTATGGTTGCAAGACCTGCTACCATTCCTGTTGCTATTCCAACAACAGTGGGTTTTCCAGTTTTAAACCACTCAGCAGTCATCCAAGTTAAGGCTCCAACTGCTGCACTTATATGCGTTACTAGCATAGCCATACCAGCATCAGTACCTGCAGTCCAAGCACTTCCAGCATTAAAGCCAAACCAACCAACCCACAAAAATGCCGCTCCCATTACTACCATAGGTCTATTGTGAGGAACTAGTGAAGGTCCAGGAAAACCTTTTCTGGGTCCTAATACCATCGCAACAACTAGCGCAGCAACTCCACATGTTGCGTGAACTACTAATCCACCAGCAAGATCAACTACACCCCAGTCAGTTAATAATCCTCCACCCCAAACCATATGGCATGCAGGAATATATACAAGGGTTAACCATAAAGCACTAAATAAGCACATTGCAGGAAATTTCATTCTTTCAGCAAATGCTCCAACCACTAATGCAGGAGTAATTATTGCAAAAGTCATTTGGAATATTACAAACAATGACTCAGGTATTGAAGTAGCGTATCCAACCGATAATCCATCTCTAGCAACATTACTTAAGAATAATGCGTCACCATTACCGAAGAAATTTCCTTCCCCATAAAAAGATAAACTATATCCATACAGCACCCACAAAACGGAAACTATGCAAGCGATAGCAAAACATTGCATCAATACCGATAAAACATTTTTTGTTCTAACTAGACCACCGTAGAATAAGGCTAGGCCTGGTAAAGTCATTAATAAAACTAAGGCTGTGGAAGTGAGTATCCAAGCGGTATCTCCAGAATTAATTTCTGAAGCAAATATCGCAGGCGATGATACAGTTGCAAGTAAAATTAAGCATAAATTTAATAATTTCATATTTCTCTCCTTGTAATTAAATAGCGTCGCCGCCTGTTTCTCCAGTTCTAATTCTGATTACATCATCAACGCTGGTGATAAATATTTTTCCATCACCAATCTTGCCTGTTCCAGCTGAAGAGGTGATTGTTTCAGTTACGACCTTTAATTTGTCATCTTCAATAAGAATTTCAAGTTTAATTTTAGGAAGAGTATCAACCGTGTATTCTGCTCCACGATATAGTTCAGTATGACCTTTTTGACGACCATAACCTTTTACTTCAGTTAAGGTTAAGCCATCAATACCTGCGGCAATAAGGGCTTCACGTACCTCTTGAAGTTTAAAAGGTTTAATAATAGCTGTTATTAGTTTCATATTATCCTCCTAGACTAGCTGAAATTGAAAAAACTAAACCATCTTCATCTGGTCCATATAGGTAAGCTCCAGATGAATTAGTCTCACCGCTGAATTCTGTATATAAAAAGCTACAATCAAATGAACCGCATGTAAAACCGTAAGAAATAGTGATATTTTCACCATAATTTTTATAGTCTCCATAAGAAAACCCTATATCACCAATAGCGTACGAGATCTCAGTGTATGCATCTGAGTCGTCAGTATCATCTGTGAATGTTAAGCCTAAATCTTTATAACTTAAACCTAAAACCCATTCTTCAAAATCTAAACCTGTTTTATTTTCAGGATAGTCAAATGCAACATAACCAATATCTATGCCAATTTCATCTAAAGAAAAAGCATATCCAGCGTAATAATCTAATTCGCTACCAGCTCCATCATTAAAGTTAACATTTGATCCCCATAAACCTGCATAGAATCCTGATTCAGATTCATAATCAAATCCTCCTGACATAGCAGGACCATCTGATTGAGTCATACCTCTCCAGAAATAATCTGAACTAAATGCTACATTAGCACTCACTCCAGCAAATGATGGGATTGTCAGTACCCCAAGTAGTAATATTAATTTTTTCATTATTTTCCCTTTCAATTAAGAATAGTTATATATTTTTATATGCAATATGTGTGCCAATGATAGATCTATCATTAAAATTACAAGTATTTAAAGCCTTTTATTAATATTCAAATGTATAATTATCGATTTTAGGTTATAGGTTCATAACCATAGCGGAGGTTTAAATTGAAATTAAAAGATAAAGTTATTGCCATTACAGGCGGTGCATCAGGATTAGGTGAGGCTTCAACAAGACATTTTTTATCTAAAGGAGCAAAGATTGTGATTTTAGATATTAATGATGATAACGCCAATGCAATTGTTGATGAATTAGGCAATGAAAATGTTAAGTATGTAAATACAAATATCATGGAAGAACAACCTGTAATTGATGCTATGTCCTTTGTGGAAGAATCATTTGGACGACTTGATGTTGCCATTAATTGTGCTGGTACAGGATATGGAGCAAGAATTATTGGTAAGGATGCACCTCATCCATTAGATCATTTTAAATTTATTATAGATTTAAACTTAGTTGGAACTTTTAATGTTATGCGATTGGCAGCAGAGCTTATGGATAAAAATGAACCAAATGAAGGTGGTGAGAAAGGAGTTATTATTAACACTGCATCAATTGCTGGATATGAAGGTCAAATTGGTCAATCTGCTTATAGCGCTTCAAAAGCGGGAGTGATTGGTTTAACTCTAACCGCTGCAAGAGATCTTGCTAGACACGCTATTAGAATTAATACAATTGCTCCTGGAATTTTTGATACGCCGTTAATGAAAATGGCGCCCGAGAAAATCAGAGATCCATTGCTTGAATCAACTCAATTCCCACATCGTTTTGGGGATCCCGCTGAATTTGCTTTATTAGCTGCTCATATAGTAGAAAATCCATATTTAAATGGAGAAACGATTCGTTTAGATTCAGCGATGAGAATGAAACCCAGATAATGAAATATTCAGCTTATTACGTTGAAGAAATTAACGGATCTTTTGCTGCATCAGTTAAAAAATTAGATTTAAATCGTCCACAAAATGAGTTTGTTCAAATTAAAGTTTCTCACTCTTCATTAAATTATAAAGATGCTTTATCTGCATCAGGAAATAAAGGTGTTACAAGACAATATCCCTTTGTTCCTGGTATTGATGCAGTAGGCACAGTTAATGAAAGTGCTTCTAATAAATTCTCTGAAGGTGATGAAGTTATTGTGACTGGATATGATATGGGTATGAATACACCAGGAGGATTTGGAGAGTATATTTGTGTACCTGAATCATGGGTTGTAAATAAACCAAAAAACTTATCTCCACTTGAAGTTATGTCAATTGGAACTGCAGGTTTAACTGCAGCAGCTAGTGTTTTAAAAATTACACAATCTTCTTCGTTGCATGAATTATCAACTCTAGTATCTGGGGCCACAGGTGGCGTGGGTTCTATTTCAGTAATGCTTTTATCCAAACTTGGTTTTGAAGTTACTGCTCTTACAGGTAAATCATCTTCAGAAAATTTTTTAACTAATATAGGTGCAACTCACATTTTAATGAGAGATGAATATTTAGATACACCTAATAAAGCCATGAATCGACCTTTGTATTCAAATGCAATAGATACTGTTGGTGGAGATATTTTAAGTAAAATGCTGCCTCAAATACATCCTCATGGAGTGGTTGCCTGTTGTGGTAATGTAGCTGGAATTGAAATTAACACAACCGTTTTTCCGTTTATATTAAGAGGTATTAGTCTTTGTGGAATTGATTCAGCAGAAGCTCCAATAGAATTTAAATCACACCTTTGGCAAAAATTCTCAGATGAATGGAAATTAGATCTTTCTTCTATAATAAAACTAACAACAAAAGATAATTTGAATGAGGAAATTCAATTAATTCTTAAAGGTGGTCAACAAGGTAGAGTAGTATTAACTCATGAGGAATAATTATGTCAGATAAGTATGATGAATTTTTTGAATCTAAGGAAGCTAATGAAGATAGCAAAAGTGATGCACAAATTGCTCTGATAGTAATAATTGTTTTTGTTATTGCTGCAGTTTATTGGGTCTCTGGTCAATAATTTTATTCAGATAAATATTTTTCTGCATCTAGTGCAGCCATACAACCAAAACCAGCTGAAGTAATTGCTTGTCTATATATCTGATCAGATACATCTCCAGCAGCAAATACCCCAGGAACACTTGTCGAAGTAGCCAATCCATTTATTCCAGATTTAATAATAATATACCCGTTTTTCATTTCTAATTGATCTTTAAATATATCTGTATTTGGATTATGCCCAATGGCTATAAATACTCCTGTTAATTTAAGCAGTTCTTTTTTATTTTTATTGAAAATCTCGATTGAATGAACTCCTTTATCATCCCCCAATACTTCAGATAGTTGAGAGTTCCAATGTATTAGAATTTTTCCTTTACTTGCAGTTGTTAGGATTCTATCTTGAAGAATTTTTTCAGCTCTAAGTTGATCTCTTCGATGAACTAAATGAACTTTAGAGCAAATTCTAGAAAGATATAAAGCCTCCTCAGCTGCTGTATTTCCGCCACCTATAACAGCAACTTCTTTATCGCGATAGAAAAAGCCATCGCAGGTTGCACAAGCAGAGACACCTTTACCTAAGAATTTCATTTCTGATTCAAGACCAAGATATTTTGCACTAGATCCAGTTGAAATGATTAAAGCATCTGATGACCAATTTTGATTACCTTTAAGTTTAAATGGCTTTTCTGATAATTCAGTCTCATGAATATGATCATTAACAATCTTAACTTTGTATATTTCAGCATGTTTTCGCATTCTTAGCATAAGTTCTGGTCCCTGTAGACCATCTGAATCTCCAGGCCAGTTTTCAACATCAGTTGTAGTCGTTAATTGACCTCCTTCTTCAGCTCCTGTTATTAATAATGGGTTTAATCCGGCTCGGGCTGCATAAATACTTGCAGCGTAGCCTGCAGGACCTGAACCAAGAATAATAAGGTTATGATGTTGATATTCCATCTATGAATTATAAGATAGAGATTAAAGAAATTGTGATCTTTTATGCTTAAATAAGATATATCTCAATATAATAGTACTGAAAGGAGATTAGCATCGCTAAAAAATTAAAAGATTCAAATATATCCACTGTAATCCTAAAAAATGTTTTAGCATTTTTATGTCTAGGTTTAGTTCTTTATATTTTGCTTTCATTGATTTCCTATTCAGGGCTTGATCAAAGTTTATCTACATCAAGCTCAATGTCGTCATCTGTCCAGAATCTAGGTGGTCCTTTCGGCGCTTATTTATCTGATTTTCTTTTTTCAATCACTGGTTTCGGAGCATATTTAATACTACTCATTTTATCATTTGTTGCTATAAGGCAGCTTTTCTTTTATCAACCCAAGCAAGTAAGTTACAAAATAATTAAAATATGTTCCGCACTTATATTAACGGTAACTTTCTCTAGTCTTTGTGACTATTACTTTCCAGGGGATTTATTTCCACAAGACTCATCTGGAGGAGTTATTGGTGCCTTTGTTTTTACCAATCTCGCTAGTGTTTTTGGAATTGTTGGATCATTAATTTTTATTTTTATTTTCTTTTTTGCATCGATTTCTATAACTTTTTCTTTTTCGTGGTTAGGAGTATTTGATGCTGTTGTTAAATATTCGTTTATAGGCATATCAATAGCATTTAAAAAGACATCCCAATTTTTTTCAAAGATTGTTTCGTCAATAACTTCAATCGATTTTAAGGCTACAGTTAAATCAGAAGATAAAGATGATGAAATTAAAATTATCAAAAATTCTACTACAGATTATTCTAAAGACCCAGAAGTTAAAACTTCACCACCAACAACAACATCAACTGTTTATAAACCAAAACAAATGCCTGTTGAAGCAGAAATGCCATCAACAGATTTATTAGATAGGGTTTTAGATGATGGTTCTTCATTAAGCGATGAAGAGTTAAATAAAGTTGCAAAGCTGCTTAAAGAAACCTTAGAAGAATTTGGTGTTGAGGCTGAAGTTGTTCAAGTTATTCCGGGCCCAGTAGTTACAAGATTTGAGATTCAACCTGCACCTGGAACCAAGGCTAGTAAAATTACAAATATTGCTCAAGATATTGCAAGATCGCTTGCAGTGATAAGCGTAAGAGTAGTTGAGGTTATTGAGGGTAAATCAGTTGTTGGAATTGAGATACCAAATACAAATCGTAAAATCGTAAGATTGACGGAAATTTTATCTTCTGATCAATTTAATCAATCTCTCTCGCCGCTTTCTTTGGCTTTGGGGCATGATATTGCTGGTAAACCAATAGTTGTAGATTTAGAAAAAATGCCACATTTATTAGTTGCTGGGACTACAGGTTCTGGTAAATCTGTTGGAATTAATGCCATGGTTTTAAGTTTATTATTTAAGTCTGATCCAAAAGATGTTCGTTTAATTATGATTGATCCAAAGATGTTAGAGCTTTCTGTTTATGAAGGTATCCCCCATTTGTTAACTCCAGTTATTACAGATATGACGGATGCTGCAAATGGTTTGCGTTGGTGTGTAGCTGAGATGGATAGAAGATATAAAATAATGGCTGAATTAGGCGTTAGAGGATTAGCTGCTTTTAACAAAAAAATAGCTGAAGCAAATGCATCTGGACAACCTTTTTTAGACCCCTTTAAAGAAGATGAAGATGTTATTTTAGAAGAGCTTCCTTCAATTGTGGTAGTAGTGGATGAGTTTGCAGATATGATGATGTTGGTAGGTAAAAAGGTTGAGCATTTAATTGCAAGAATTGCTCAAAAAGCTAGAGCAGCAGGTATCCATTTAATTTTAGCGACACAAAGGCCATCAGTAGATGTTATTACTGGTCTAATTAAAGCCAATGTTCCTACACGAATTGCATTTCAAGTTTCTTCAAAAATTGATTCAAGAACAATTTTAGATCAAGGAGGAGCAGAGCAACTTCTTGGAACTGGCGATATGTTGTATTTACCAGCTGGACAGGGTACACCAGTGAGAGTTCATGGTGCTTTTGTAGGCGATGATGAAGTTCATAGAGTGGTAGAAAGTTGGAGGGAAAGAGCTGAGCCAGACTACTTAGAAGAGATTACTTCAGAGCTTCAGGATACAGGTCCGATTCCTGGCTGGTCTTCAGTTGATACAGTAAACAGTTCAAATGCAGATGATGAATTATATGATGAAGCCGTTAATTTTGTGATTGAATCTAGGAGAGCATCTATCTCTGCAGTGCAAAGAAAATTTCGAATTGGTTATAACAGAGCTGCAAGATTAATTGAGGCTATGGAGATGGTGGGTCTTGTTTCGGAAATGAGCAGCAATGGAAGTAGGGAAGTGCTCGTACCAAAACGACAATGATATTAAGATTAGTATTAATTATTTTTTTCTTTTCCCCATTTACTTCTGCGCAAAATCAAATATCTATTGATTATCTTAATAATGCTTTAAAACTAAACTATTTATTTATTGAGCGCTCATTAAATAAATCTGCGCTTAACATTGAAGAATCATCAGGAAAAATTTTTTTTAACAAATCTCAACTGGTAGTTGAGATTTTGTCCCCTTATAAGGAGCGCTACTTAATTAATAAGACCTCCATAGAGATTCATGATTTAGATTTAGATCAAAAAAGAATAATTGATTTAAATGAACTAAATAATTCATTTATTAATGTTTTGATTCATGGAATAAAAGAAAATTCCCCTCATTACTCTGTTACGAATATTGAGGCTGAGACAATTGAACTTAGTTTTTATGATCAATCGAATCCAATTAAATTCTTTTTTAAGTCAGGCCATTTAAAACTAATTCGTTATACTGATTCATTAGAAGTTGAGCATGGAATTGAATTATCTTTATTATGACTAAATTTATCCTTATTGGTTTAGGAGACATTGAAATGCTATACAATGGAAGGGATCTCAAAGCTTTGATGTATGTTTTAGTATCAATTGGTTCTTGTTTATTTGGGACGTTTATTGCTTATTCGTTATTTAAAACTTCGTAGTTATGATAGATACAAATCTTCTTAAATCAGATCCAAAAAAAATTGCTAAACAGTTAATCTCAAGAAATTATCAGCTAGATATTCAACAATATGAGTCATTAGAGAAGAAAAGAAAGAAACATCAAACTGAGACTGAAGAACTACAAGCAAGGAGAAATCTTTTATCAAAAGAATATGGAGCATTAAAAAAAGAAGGAACCGAAGATAAGACCTTAAATAAAAAAATAGAAATATTAAAAAAAGATCTTGATAATTGCTCTAAAAAGCTTGCCGATATTCAATCTTCTTTAAAAGATTTTTTATTGGATATACCAAATATCCCAGCTGATTCAACGCCTATTGGAAAGAGTGAAGAAGATAATATTAAGATTAGAGATTTTGGAAAACCTAATATCTCTGGCGGGAAGGACCATTTAGATATCACATCCCTTATAAATATTGACGTAGGAAATATTTTGGCTGGCTCAAGATTTGCAGTGTTAATTGGAAAAATTGCTAAACTGCATAGAGCATTGATTTGTTTTATGTTAGATAAAGCTGCAGAACATGGTTATGAAGAATATTACTTACCTATGATTGCAAACACTCAATCACTTACATCTACTGGTCAACTACCTAAATTTTCTGAAGATTTGTTTCAATTAACTGATGATTATTATCTGATTCCAACTGCAGAAGTTCCTTTAACAAATATTTATAGAGATCAAATTATTCAACTTTCTGATCTACCATTTAAAATGACTGCTCATACTACTTGCTTTAGATCTGAGGCTGGTAGTTACGGTAAAGATACTAGGGGCTTAATTCGTCAACATCAATTTGAAAAGGTTGAATTAGTTCAAATTTGTCATCCTAATAAATCTTTTGATGCTCTTGAAACTTTAACTTCTCATGCAGAAAGTATTTTACAAGAATTGAATTTACCATATCAGGTTGTAGAGTTATGCTCTAGTGATTTAGGCTTCAGTTCAGCAAAAACCTATGATTTAGAGGCTTGGATACCTAGCCAAGAAACATTTAGAGAGATTTCATCTTGTTCTAATTGTACTGATTTTCAGGCTAGGCGAGCTAAAATAAGATTCAAAGAGGATGGTATTTCTCATTTTGTTCATACATTAAATGGGTCTGCTTTAGCTGCAGGCCGAACTTTGATAGCTCTTATAGAAAACTATTTTGATCAAAAAAACACTATTTCTATTCCCAATGTGTTACAAGACTACACAAAATTTAAAACAATAGAAGTTTAATATTTATTAAAATCTTACTTAATTGCTCCTTTTAATAATGTAAAAAGAGGTATAAAATTATTTTAACGTCATTAAATTAGTTTTTTTAGGGGAAATTATGAAATCATTACGTAACTTATTCTTTGTTGCTGTGCTAATTGCTGTTCCAGCTTTTGCTCAGGAATTAACGTCTGATATAACTGGTACTGTAAGCAATTCTGCTGGTAATGCTATTAGTGGAGCATCAGTTACCGTTACTTACACACCAACAAACTCATCATCTACGAAATCTACGAATTCAGATGGTAGATTCTCTGCTGGAGGTTTAAAACCTGGTGGTCCATACGAAATTCAAGTTAGATCGGGATCATATAACACAGAAACTATAGAAGGTTTAATTTTGATAGTTGGTGATACAAAACGTCTTACTTTTGTGCTTGAATCAATAGATGAAGTTGTGGTTGTTGCAGAAGCTGGTACGCAATTAGATACTGGTTATGGCTTTGGTACAGCTCTTACAGCAGATGATATTGAGAAAAGCGTCTCAGTAAATCGAGATTTAAAAGATTTTATTAGATTAAATCCAATGGTCTCTTTAGATGATGCTCAAGAAAATTATGAAGCTATTTCAATAGCTGGAGCTCACCCTAGAACTAATGACATTAGAGTTGATGGTGTATCTTTTAATGATGATTTTGGTCTGAATGATAATGGTTATCCAGCTCAAAGAAGCCCAATTTCTTTAAATGCTATTGAACAGCTTGCTGTAAAAGTTGCCCCAGCTTCTGTTGAATATTCAGGTTTTAGAGGCGGTGTTATTGAGATAATTACCAAGTCAGGAAGTAATGAATTTAAAGGAGAGGTCTTTAGTTATGATAGAGGCGATTCTTTAATGGGCGATGAATCCAATGGAGATGAATATAACTTTGATCTAGAAGATACTTCAGAAGGATTTTCATTTGGTGGACCAATCATAAAAGATAAAGCTTTTTTCTATGTTACTTATGAAGAAGCAACTATAGATAAGCCAATAACCCATGGTCCTATTGGCGCAAATTTACCAAATGATATCGGTATAACACTTGCTGAGGTGGATCAAATTAGAGCTATCACAAAAGCTAAATATGGCTTTGATTCTCTTGGTTACACAAGTAGTAATACTTCAGAGACAGAATATCTTACTTATAGATTTGATGTAGATCTTAATGATAACCACAGATTAACTTTAAATCATAAAGAAGTAGAAAGTTCAAAATTAAATGGAGCTAATAGAAGTTACTCAAATTTTAATTTCTCATCTGCAGAGTATATTAAAGGCGAAGAAACAACTACTGATAGCATGCTCTTAGTTTCAAATTGGACTGATAATCTTATTTCAGAGATAAGTTACTCAACAAAAGAGCAAAACACATCTCAAGCATCACCTATTGGACAAGATGCCCCTACATTTAGAATTAATAGTTGTGGTGCTGCAGGTATTCGTTGTTACATTGGTCCCGATAAATATAGAAGTGCTAACCAGTTAGCTACGGAAACAGATTATTTTAAAGCCAAACTAACATACTATGATGGGAACCATAAATGGACCGCAGGTTATGAGAGTAAAACTTGGGATGTTTATAACGTTTTCATAGTTGCTCAAAATGGTGAATATCAATTTAATGGAATTGCTGGTTATGATAGTCAAACTGCTACTAGCTTTTCTCATAACAACTCAAGAGATTTAACTGAACAAGGCGGAGCCGCAGTTTTTGAATATGGATTAGATTCATTTTATATTCAAGATGAGATAGATGTATCTGATAAATTGAATGTCTTGATAGGTTTAAGGTATGACCAATTTGATTCATCTGATTCACCTTCCTTGAACCAAGGCTTTAAAGATGCATATGGTTTTGCTAATGGAGGAATTGATGGTACTGATTTATTAAATTATAGATTTAGTTTTGAATATGAAATTGATGATGTGAGCACTTTAAAAGGTTTATATGGTACTTTTTCATCAAAACTTCCAACTGTTTGGATTTCAAATGCTTATACAAATGATGGTGTAAGGATTGCAGCATATAGTCAATCTAATGCTCCTGCAGGTTGTGATCCTAAAGTAGGGGTTACAGGTACCTTGCCTGCTTGTGTGGGGCAAGCAATTCAAAATGCAGCTTTAACAGATGCAGTTGTTAACTTTATTGCTCCAAGCTTTGAATGGCCTGAAACCGAAACATTTAATTTAACTTATGAAAGAGAGATAGGTGAATGGTTAATGACCACATCATATTTACTCTCAGATCAAGAGGAAGCTTTATATAAAATTGTTGATGGTTCTCCCTTGAAAGGTGATCAACCGCAAGTTCCAACACTAAAAGCTCCTGATGGAAGACCAATATATGATCAGACTGGTTTTTATACATATAAAGCTGGTCTTTATAATCAAGGTGGAGGTAGAAGAGAGGTCTTTTCTATAGGTTTTTCAAGATACTTTAATGATGGAGATGCATCATTTAGCATTGCATATACACAACAAGATATTGATGAATTATGCGGAATGACATCGTCTACTGCAAACTCAAGTTATGGTAAATGTCCTGCTTCAGATTACAACAATAGAAAGCCGGCCCGTTCTATTTATGAAACTGAGCATCGCTTGATCGCTTCTTTATCATCTACTCATTATTTTTTCGGTGCTGATAAACCAACAACTTTCAATCTTTTCTTTGAAAGAAAATCAGGTTTACCAGGTACTGTATCTTTTGATACTTATTCAAGCTCATGGGCATATAAAACCCAAGCTTTTGGATATGAAAGAAATTTAAATGATGACAGTACACATCTGTTGTATATCCCATCTGGTGTAAATGATCCAAATGTATGTTGGTACAGTTGTACTGCTCCAGATTTATCTATAGCTAATGAGACTTTAGACTTACTTTATAATGTTTATGGTCTCCAGAAATATGCAGGTCAAATTGTACCAATGGGTGCATTTGAATTCCCATATCAAACAACTTTGGATTTAAAGATTACCCAAGAGTTACCTGGATTTAGGAAAGATGACCTATTTATTATAACTCTTGGTATAGAAAATCTTCTTAACTTAATTGATAACAATGAAGGTGAAATTCTTTATGGTCCTTATCAAGGAAGAATTCCTGTATATGATCTTCTTTTAACCAATGATTATTCAAAATATATCTTTGGTAAGAGTGGATCAAGAGTAGATTATGCTTATGGTTATGATAAAAGTAATCCATTTGATTTAAGTAAATCAGCTGTAAATAGTATATGGCGTGCTCAATTAGGACTAGTATATAAATTTAAGTTTTAAATTTAACTAATCAAAAAGGGCGGTACTTACCGTCCTTTTTTTTGCTAGAATTAACTATGTCTTTTAATTCAATACCTTCTTTTTCTATGTCTAGAATAGAAGATCGCGATCATGCAACAATTGAGGAACTTAAATTAGCTTTGATGACCCATGGTTTTTTTACAATTACCGATCATGGAATTTCAGATGATGTATTAACATCTAGTTATTCTGTAAGTAAAGAATTTTTTGCTTTACCTGATGACATTAAAAACTCTTATGCTCATCCCGAGAAAGCAGGTGCAAGAGGGTACACTCCTTATGGAAAAGAAACTGCTCTTGGAGAAACGACTGCAGATTTAAAAGAATTTTGGCATCATGGCCCGATAGTTGATGAATTATTTGACTCAAGGATTGAAAAAAATATTGAAGTCAAAGAGATTAAAAATTTTAATTCTCAATTTGATATTCTTTTTTCGCAATTAAATAATCTAGGATTAAAAGTTCTTAGCTCTATAGCTTTAATTCTAGGAAAAAAAGATAACTTCTTTAATGATTGGGTTATTAAAGGTAATTCTCTTTTAAGATTAATTCATTATCCTCCAGTTTCTGATCCTTCTAATATCTTAAGAGCAAGGGCCCATGGAGATATTAACCTTGTTACTTTGTTGGTAGGAGCTGAAAAATCTGGTCTTGAGGTTAAAAATCCAAATGGAAAATGGATTCCAATTGCCGCTAAGAGTAAATCCATTGTTTGTAATATTGGTGACATGATGGAATTAGTGACGCGTTCAAAACTTAAAAGCACTTCGCATAGAGTTGTTGACCATAATGTAAATGCTTCAACATCAAGATATAGTATGCCGTTTTTTCTTCACCCATCCCCTGATGTTATGCTTAGATCTATCGTTGATAACTCGTCAGAATCTGTTAGCGCACATGATTTTTTAGAAGAAAGGTTAAGGGCAATTAAGTTATACTAATTTATGGCTATGCCAACAATATTACAAATTATCATTGGCTTTATTGGGTTGGTATTAATTGCCATTCCTTTTTCTCAGAATAAATCTGCTATCAATTATAGACATATCTTAATAGCTATCATTTTTCAGGTATTACTAGCTTTTGCCTTAATAAAAATACCATTCATTGTTCAAATATTTGCTTATCTTTCAGATGGAGTAACTGCTTTACAAGCTGCAACTCAGGAAGGATCAGAGTTTGTATTTGGCTATCTTAGTAACCCTACGACAGCACCTTTTGAAAATTCAAGCACCGGTAATTCTATTATATTTGCATTTCAGATTTTACCTTTAATAGTTGTAATTTCTAGTCTTTCAGCTTTGTTATGGTTTTGGAACATTCTTCCTTTAATTATTAGAGCTATATCTAGGGTTTTTGAAAAATTATTTAATATTGGTGGGCCAATAGGTCTTGGTGCTACAGCTAATATTATTATGGGTCAAGTTGAAGCACCTCTGTTGGTTCGACCATATTTATCTACGATGAGCAAGAAAGAGTTATTGATACTTATGACAGCTGGCATGTCTACTGTATCAGGCTCAATTATGATTGCATTAGTTTCAATGCTTCAACCTCAATTTCCGGAAGTAAATCTTATTCAACATTTAGTTTCTGCTTCGATACTTTCTATCCCAGCAGCAATCATGTATGCAAATATTATGATGCCTTCTTCAGAAGAGGTTACCAATTTTGTTGGGGATGAGGTGCCTAAAGTTTATGACAGTTCAATGGATGCAGTTACTAGGGGAACAAGAGATGGGTTAGAGATATGTTTAAATGTAGGCGCTATTCTAATTGCTTTTATTGCTTTGGTATCATTGTTTAATTCCATTTTAGGGATTGTTGGTGGTTGGGTTGGTTTCTCAAATTTATCCTTACAGTTAATTCTAGGATATATATTTTTTCCAATTGTATGGTTGATGGGTGTGCCATTGGAAGAAACCTTTGCATCGGCAGAATTATTAGGATTAAAAACAGCTTTAAACGAATTTGTTGCCTATGGCGCGCTTGCTAATATTGATCCAGGAGTATTGTCTGATAGGTCAAAATTAATTACATTGTATGGACTTTGTGGATTTGCTAATTTTTCGTCTATTGGAATTTTGGTTTCGGGAATAGGTGCTATGGCTCCTGAAAGAAAAAATGACCTTATAAAGATGTCTATCAAAGCCTTAATTGGTGCAACACTAGCATCATGCATGACTGGTTTAGTAATAGGAATTTTTTAAGCTTTTTCAACTAGTATCGAGCAAATTGAATATCCTGCTCCAAAGGAACAAATAATTCCTTTTTGACCTTTTTGAAGATGATTGTACTTATGGAAAGAAATCATTGAACCGGCTGAACCAGTATTTCCATATTCATCTAGAACATTAGGCGCTCTTTCTGGAGGAAATTTGTCCCCAAGTAATTTTTTTACGACATAGGTATTCATATTGATGTTTGCTTGATGCAACCAATATTGTTCTACCTCAAGAGGAGAAAGGTTATTTTCATCTAAATGTTCAGTAATTATCGATGCTACCATGGGCATTACTTCTTTGAAAACGCTTCGACCATTCTGAACAAAAAGGAGCTCTTCTTCAGTGTAATCTTTATTTTCAATAGCATTCATAAAACCAAAATTATTTCTAATGTTATTTGAAAATTGGGTTTTTAATTTAGTGCTTAAGATTTTAAATTTGTTGCTTGATTTAGAATCTTTTTCTAGAACGGCTGCAGTACATACATCTCCAAATATAAAATGACTATCTCTATTTTTGTGATTGTTGTGTGCAGTTGTAATTTCTGGATTTATTACCAAAACCTTGGATGCTTTTCCAGATACTATATCTGCATACGCATTGCTAATACCAAAGGTGGTTGATGAGCATCCAACCATCATATCGTAAGCATAACCATTAATACCTAATTCATTCTGAACTTCTATTGCAATTGCAGGATATGCTCTTTGTAGGTTAGCGGTGGAAACTATTACAGCATCAATCTCAGAAGCATTAAGATTAGCATTCTTTAAAGCTTCATTTGCTGCAATAACGCTTATTTCTGCGCAAACAGACAATTCGTTATCAGCTCTTGGTTCAATGATCGGTTTCATTATTTTAGGATTAAGCAAAGACTCTTTTTCGATTACATATCTGTTTTGAATACCAGATGCTTTTAAGATAAATTCAGTAGAAGAGGATTCTAATGGATTTAATGTTCCATTATTTATTTCTGTTTTGTGTTCCTCATTATAAAGTTGTACGTATTCATTAAATGAATTCACAAGCTCTTCGTTCGAAACCTTATGTGGAGGCGTCCAAAGACCAGTTCCAGAAATATATATATCTTGCATATGTTTTCTCTATTACATGTTATTTTATATTCTTATGGAGATAATACCATTAGGTAAACATTCTGGCTTAAATCTTGATTTTGAATTACATAAATCTATTTCAAGTGAAGTTCTTGGCGTTATACAAATATCTCATGGCATGGCAGAACATACAGGACGATATAGTTATTTTATTGAATTCCTCAATAAAAATGGATTTCATGTATTAATTCATAATCATCGCGGTCATGGGGCTAGATTACTTGAACAAAGACTTGGGTTTTTTGGATCCTCAAATGGATGGGAGAAGGCTGTAGAGGATATAAAGATTATAAATAGCAAAAGTATTAACTTATTCCCTGATCTACCACAAATTCTATTAGGCCATAGCATGGGTTCGTGGTTGGCAATGTCCTGTTTACAACAGGGAGGTAATTTTGATATTTTGCTATTATCTGGCTCCTCTAAACCTCGCCCTATTGAAACTTTTTTTCAAAAAATGCTTTTAAATTTTGAAATCATGAGATTAGGTAAAAAAGGTTACAGTCATTTTTTACATAAGATAATTTTTGGTGGATTTAACTCTAAATTTAAAAATACTAAAACTGATAATGATTGGTTGTCTAGAGATGCTAAGAGCGTTAAAGAATACGCTGAAGATCCATTATGTGGTTTTGTTGTATCTAATCAACTATGGGCAGATGTTATTAATGGAATAAAAGAAGTTTTTAAATCTTCTCAGCTACAATTAATAAAAAAAGAAATACCTATATTAGTTTTTTCGGGATCTGATGACCCGGTTGGAGGAATGGGTCAAGGAACATCTAGACTGCATGAAACCATAAAGAATATTGGTTGTAATTCTCACCTTTATTTAATTACAGGTGACCGTCACGAAACTCTTAATGAAACAAATAAAATGAAGACTTATAATTACTTAGTTAATTTTTTAAAGGAAAATATATAAAGATTTAATATGGATTTAGATAAAAAAATATCAATTGTTACTGGGGCAGGGCAAGGCATTGGAGAGGGCATAGCAAAGACTCTAGTTAGATATGGGTCAAAAGTGCTCCTTGTAGATCAAAACGGTAAATCTGTTAAAAAAGTAACAGATCAAATTAATTCTGAATTTGTTAATGCTGCATTAAGTTATGAAGCAGACTTAAGTAAATCAGATGAGATAGATAAAATGCTTGGATATGCTATAGATCAATATGGTCATATTGATTGTATTTGCAATAATGCAGCTGCATCGAAAGGTATTGGTCCTGTGGAGGATTATTCGTTAGATGATGTGCAAAACACATTAGATCTAACTTTTACTTCATTATGGAAATGTCTTCAAGGTGAGATCAAAATATTGAAAGGCCAGTCACGTCCTGGAAGCATAGTAAACATTTCATCAAATTCAGCAATCAAAGGGTATGCATTTAATTCGATTTATGCAGCCAGCAAGGCAGCAGTAAATAACTTAACTCAGTCAGTTGCGAAGGAGCTTGCAAGGAATGGGATTAGAGTTAATGCTGTTTCTCCAGGTACGATTAATACACCTGGAGTAAGACAATATTTTAAACAAGAACCTAAAGCTCAAGAGATGTTAGAAAATTCATCTTTATTGAGAAGGATTGGAGAACCAGAGGAAATTGGTGAAATGGTTGCATTCCTTTTATCTGATAGCTCATCTTATATTACTGGGCAAATTATTTCAGTTGATGGTGGCGCATCAATTAATTAGTGCTCCATATGGTTAATCAAAAATTTCAATATCCTGAACTCGTACGAGTTGAAAAAAATGATGTTCGATATTACCAGGACTCTAATGATCATTTAGTTCCATCGGTCACAACTATTTTATCTGCTACAGGAGATAAATCTGGAATTAATGCTTGGAAGCGAAGAGTAGGAAAAAAGGTTGCAAAACAAGTTGTAGATGAAGCAATCACAATTGGTACAGCAGTACATTTAGCAATAGAAAATTATCTAAACGATTGTGAATGGAAGAATTTTTCAGATGATAGGTTAGGTCTATTGGCGTATCAAATATCTAAAAGGTTTGTAGAAGATTGTCTATCTGATATTGATGAAGTTTGGGGTCTTGAATCCGGTCTTGTAGTTGAGGGATTATATGCTGGGACTGCAGATTGTATTGGTATCTATAAAGGAAATCCTACTATTATTGATTTTAAAACTGCTAAAAAAATCAAACCAAAAGATTGGATCGAAGATTATTTTTTACAAGGAGCTGCATATGCAAATGCTCACAATGTAATGTTTAATACAGAAATTAGATCAATTGCAATTTTAATGGTTGATAGAGATTTGTTATTTAAGGAATTTCTAGTTGAAAAAAAAGAATTTGAAAGCTTTACAAATACTTGGAAGCAACGAATTATTAGCTATTATAAAATTAATAAAGCTTTAGGGAGAGAATAAATGGTTGATATAAAAGATAAAGTTATTTTGATTACTGGAGCCAGTTCTGGGTTTGGAAGAGTGACAGCAAAAATGTGTATTGAATTAGGTGCAAAAGTAATACTAGGCGCTAGAAGAGAAAAAAATCTTAAAGACTTATGTGATGAATTGGGATCAGATGTTTCAACTTATTTGGTAACAGATGTTACTTCAAAAGAGCAAATGCATGCACTAGCCCAGCATGGGATTAAAAAATTTGGTCACATAGATTCTTTGGTTAATAATGCCGGTGTAATGCCTCTTTCTCTTTTAGAAAAGGGCAGAACGGATGAATGGGATCAAATGATCGATGTAAACATTAAGGGTGTTTTGTATGGTATAGATTCAGTTTATTCTCATATGCTTGAAAGAGAATCAGGTCAGATAATAAATATTTCATCTGTGGCTGGTAAAAGAGTTATGCCTGGAAGTGCTGTATATTCAGGAACTAAATATGCAGTTAGGGCTATTTCAGAGGGATTGCGTGTAGAGTCAGCTGGAAAAATTCAAGTCACCTGCATTTATCCAGGCGCTTTTATGACTGAACTTGCATTTACCATAAAAGATGAATCAATGATGGAAGCGTTAATGAGCAGAGGGCTCGGTGCTATTGCACAACCAGCCGAGAGAGTGGCTGAATCAATAATTTATGCTTTGCAGCAAGATCCAGGTGTATCAGTTAATGAAATTGTAATACGTCCAACTGCACAAGACGCATAATAAATACATTGATGAATTATAAAAAAATCCTGTCTCCTTTGGCATTGTATTTACTATCCTTTTCAGTAAATGGTAATTGTATAGATGCAAATTTAGTCCTCATTAATGGAAAAGTCTATACAGGCAACCTTAACCAACCCATCGCTAGAACAATTGCAATTAAAGATCAATATATAGTTTATGTAGACAATAAAGAATATTCTCATGAGTTAATTTGTGAAAATCCCCAAATTCTTGATTTAAAAGGACAATACATATTTCCAGGATTCACTGATGCTCATGGTCATCTAAAAGGTATTGGATATCGAGAGCTTACTTTAAATCTTCAGGGCATCAATTCCTTAAAAGAAACATTAACAAAAGTAAAGCTTTACATTAAAGATAAAAAACCTGGCGATTGGATTATTGGTAGAGGATGGATCGATAAAGTTTGGCCAGAGAAAAGATTTCCTAATAAATTTGATTTGGATGAATTCTCACCTCTAAATCCTGTGGTTCTTGAAAGGGCAGATGGACATGCAGTTGTAGTTAACAGTTTGGCATTAGGCTTAGCAAATATTAATTCTGATACCCCTAATCCACATGGAGGATTTATTGAAAAAAATAAAAAGGGTGAACCAACTGGTTTATTAGTTGATATGGCTGCAAATTTAATCTTAGATTTAATACCAAAGCAGTCACTGGAAATGGATAAAGAAGCCTTCATTAAAGGGTTGGAAAGAAATGTCAGCATAGGTTGGACTCAAATTCATGTTCCTGGGGGAACATATCAAGATATTGCTATATTGAACAATATTAAGGCTGAAGGTAATTTGTTACAAAGAATATATTTTATGGTAGATGATGGAGGCCCTGCTAAAAGATTACTTGATGAAGGACCAATAATAGATCCTGATCATTTTCTAACAGTTAGAACAATTAAAATGTATTCTGATGGAGCGCTTGGCTCTAGAGGAGCTGCCCTTTTAGATAAATATAATGATTATGATGGTTATGGACATTTTATTTTTATTGAAGATGAAACTAAGCCTAAATTAATAAAAGCATTAAAAATTGGAATTCAAATTGCTACACATGCTATTGGAGATCATGCTAATAGGGTTGTATTAGACTGGTATGAAGAAGCTTTTAATCAAGTGAATATCAACGAAAGGGCGGTAAGTGATCCTAGGTGGAGAATTGAGCACTCACAAAATATTACGCCTATTGACCAAGGAAGATTTTTTGAATTAGGCGTTATTCCTTCAATGCAACCATCACATGCAATCGGAGATTTGCATTTTGCAATTGATCGATTGGGTTTTGAAAGAATCAATAATGCATATGCATGGAGAGATTTAATTGACAAAGGGTTAATTATTTCTGGTGGCACTGATGCGCCTGTTGAGATCGGTGATCCTAGAATAGAATTCTATGCAGCTGTAACAAGAAAAGATCTTGATGGATATCATTCAAAAGGATGGAACCTTCATCAAGCTTTAACAAGGGAAGAAGCCATTAAATTATTTACTATATGGCCAGCTATAGCAGCATTTCAAGATAATATAAAAGGCACTATTGAAAAAGGAAAATTAGCAGATTTCACAGTTTTTAATAAAGATCTTATGGCTATACCGGTTGAAGAAATCTTAAATTCAAAAAATATCCTAACTATAGTAGGTGGGAAAATAGTTTATAAAGATTTATAAATGACCGCCTGGCGTTTTATTAATCCACTTACTTCATTTATTGCTCGCTCACCCATTCATTTTTTAATAACTAATAATATTTTGGTAATTAATTTTAAGGGAAGAAGAAGTGAAAAGAACTACTTGATCCCCGTAAGTTATCATAAACATGAAAATCAACTTACTTGTGTTACGCTCAGGTCTAATCTTTGGTGGAAAAATTTAAAAGAAATTTCTCAAACTAATATATGGTTTAAAGGTAAATTAGTTAAAGTTGGGGTTCATCTGGAGTATACAGATGATGAAAATGTTAGAGAAAATTTAACGAAATTAGTTACGGATAATCCCATTGATGCATTTTTTGCAAATATAAAATTAAATAAAGATGGAATTCCGAATAACGAAGATTTAATCCATGCATCAAAACTACACATGGTTTTAAAGTTTATTCTCTGATTTTGATCTGTTTTTCTGTTCTTATTTCTAATTGTGTTCTGCCGTCGTAATCTGATATTAGACCTTTTACACAAACAGACTTTCTTTTCAGAAATTTATCTGGTCTATAAGAAAAGTATTTAGAATATCTCCCATACCAAATCACCCCAGTCATTTGCTGATTTGGATAATCTCTACCAAAGTTTAGAAAAATTGGACCTCCAGAGGAGTTCTTTAGATATTTTGTAGATACAATTCTTCCACAAACAATTTTTGTTTCTCCTAGATATTTGTATGCTTCACTTGCTTTTATTGGTTGCTCTTCTTGGGAAAAGATATTGGTAGTTAAACCAGATAAAGCTACAAAAAAGAGTGTTGATATAATTAGTTTATTCATTAGTTAATATTAATATATATTGAGATTTTACTCTGAATCAAGTAATTTTATATAATAACTTAAATAAATTACGGAAGAACCTTATGTTTACAAGAATGGATCAAAGTACAAAAGAAGAATGGCAGCACATTAGTGATCAACATATGCCCCATATTTTTGATATGCCTAAAAGAATTATTTCAATGTTAAAACAAACTAAAGATTTAACATTAGGTTTTGCAACAGACCAACTACATCATGCTCTCCAAACAGCTACTATGGCTAGAAGAGCTGGAGCAGAAGATGAAATGATTCTTATAAGTTTAATTCATGATATTGGTAAAGTTATTAATGTTCCCAATCATGGTCAAATAGCTGCAGAAATGATCAAGCCATATGTCAGTGAAGATGCTTATCATATTATTCGCACCCATCAAGATTTCCAAGGAGAACACTATTATCACTATATGGGAAAACCCCAAGATTTAAGAAAACAATATAAAAATGAATCATGGTATAAGAAAGCAACTGAATTTACTGATGATTGGGATCAAGCTGCTTTTGACCCTGAATACGAACTAGATTCATTGGAATCTTTTGAGCCTCTAATAAATAAATTTTTTGCTGCTCCTCATTCAGTAATTTAGATCATTTATGATCCTTTGAAAGAATATTAATTGAGTTACAGCTCAAGGTTCAAAAACTTAGGTTGTCTATTTAAAAAGATTAATTTTCAATTAACAGATCTGAGTTAATCTTACTTATAGACTTTTCGTTTGGTTTGTTATCTATATTTGAAACAGGAATATATTTTCTAATTTTATTTGCGCTATCTATAAGGCATATTTCAGATTCTGCTAAAGGACCAGTTACAAACCCTGAAGTACTCATACCTTCTTGAACTAAATTAATAAGCTTTGTATCTTCTTTATTAACTTGTCTATTGATCCTCCAATTTAAATAACGGGCAATTTTCATTTCTCTTCTATGATCTGGAAGAGCATAAGGAATTTCTCTTATCATTGTCGTAGTGGAGTTAAGTGGAATAAATTGCATAAAATCCATTTGTTCTGGATAGACATCAAATGCAAGATTAGGCCACATCCGATAGTAAAGCCACAATCTTTGCTTATCTTCATCTAAGTGTTCTATCTTGGGAATAAATTTATTATATAGTTTATTTGATAAGTTGTTCTTTCTTATTTTTCTTCCATCTCCCCACATTTTATGGATTAAACCACCATTTGGACTTACCTCCAATCCATAGCTTTTACCTACCAAAGCTGACAGGCCGGCATGGGCAACAGGGATATGGAGGGCATCCACATAGTTATCTGCTATTTGTTTCCAGTTAACTAATCTGTGACGCATAGTAACTCGTCCAAGTGGTTCAAGCTCTTCAAAACGATAAGGTTTAATTTCTTCTAAATACGGACTAAATTGATTTGCAACGCTTGGGCCATCTGTTGAAATTAATCTAACAAATATAAATCCTTGAAAGATTTCCATCTCGATGGGTTTTAAACTATGTTTTGACTTATCAAGTTCTTTGAACTCATCTTGGTGTGGCACTTTAATTAAATTTCCCTGAAGGTCATACCCCCAAGCATGATAAGGACAAGAAATTCTTTTTTTGCAATTCCCTGAATTTTTATCAATTAATTTAGTAGCTCGATGTGAGCAGACGTTATGAAATGCGCGGATAACATTATCATTACCCTTAATAACAAGAATGCGTTCATGAAATATATTTAAAGTAAAATAATCCCCAATATTAGGGATGTTAGATGTATGACAAATAAGTTGCCAATTGCAAAGAAATAAACTGTTTTTTTCTAATTCAAAGAACTCATTACTAGTATAAGTCCATGCAGGTAAACTTTTTGATAACGTCATCATCTAAGATCTAAGTAAGGGTCTAGTTAAACACGTAGGTCCACCTTCACCCTTTTTACTTATTTCATCTCCTTTATAAGTCCTAACAGTACAGCCTGATTTTTTTAAATCATTTTCTACATTAGGAATATTTTCTAGCATGATAATTGATCTAGGTGCAGTTGCCAAAACATTGCACCCCATCAATGAATATTCTTTGCTTGAAACCTTCACAAATTCCATGCCTAAATTAACTAGCCAATTTATAAATGATTTAGGCATAAGTGGCTTATATATTAGAGCTAAATTTTTATCGAAAGGTGAGATAATTGACATCAAATGAAGAACATCTTCAGGATGATCTGGCTCAGGAAGCTTCACAATATGAAGATCAATGCCAGGACCTAATATTTTCTTTAATTGATTTATCCCTTCAAGATTAGTTCTCGATCCAAGACCAACTGCTGCATGGTTATTATCAATCCATATAAAGTCACCACCTTCAAGTGTTCCAGGCGGTTTAATTTGTCCTGCAACCCTGTGACCCATTTTAGATAATGTATGGAAATTATCTATGGCTTCTGGCGTTCTAGAAGCTCTTCCCATATTACACAAAATCAAGCCTTTTGGAGATATCAAAACGCTATCTCTAGCATAAATACTATCTATGGTTAGATTATCAGAGGTAGGTAAATCAATGATTTTAATATCATCATCTTCAAGCAATTCTCTAAATTTAGTAAATTCTATAACCGCGTCTTTGAAATTAGGTTTTGAATGAAATCTTAATCTCTTCCATTCACTGGCTAGCTTTTTGTCATTTACAAAGCCAGATTCAGGATTTCTAATAGCAACCTGAGCAATCTTTGAGTATTCATTAAACATAGTTATGTTAATTTTTTAAGTAGGCATATATAGGCATGCCAATTAAGATCAACAAGAAGGAGTAAAAGACTATTTCCATTCCAGCACCCCAAATAGCAAAAAAAGCATATAAGAAGGTTCCAAGTGATAACAAAATAGCATTAGTTCTTTGTTTATTTTTAACATCATTTTGTAGAAACTTAAATTCTGCAATTGCGCAAAAAGCATAGGCAATTAAAGTTGAAAGTGTTGAAAGCATTGCCAGAAATACAAAAGCATTAATTAGCCCTTTTGTATAGTTCATAATTAAAAGGAAGCTAACAAATATTCCTGCTAGTATGAATGAAAAAATTGGTGTTCCTGTCTTAGAAAGTATTAAAAATTTTTTTGGTAGCAATCCGTCTCTTGCTGCTGCAAGGGAAAGGTTACCAGCTGTTAAAGTATTTGCATTTAGTGAACCAAGAGTGGAAATGAGAGCCCCAATACTAATCACTGTTCCTCCAACAACTCCTAATATCTTTGTTGCGGCTAATGCAAAAGGAGCTGATGAATTTATTAGTTCATTTGCAGGAACAATTACTGCTATTGAAATACTTACTAAGATATAAAGACACAGAATAGTTAAGACTGATGCGATTAAAACTTTTGGAATAGTTTCTTTTGGATTAATGACATTATCAGCTGGTACAGTAGCGGTTTCAATTCCAATGAATGACCACATTACTAATGTTGTAACAGTTGCTATTAATGTAAATGGGTGTATGTTGCTTGGATTTAAGGCTGGCAAATTTGCAACATTAAAATTTGTAACTCCTAAAGCAATGATAAAAATTAACGGTAGTAGTTTTAATAGAGTAGAGATAACCTGAAATTTTGAGCTATTTTCTAGACTGCGAATATTGAGCATAACGATTGCCCAGACAAGTATTAGAGATGATATCAAAGAGAGGATAGATGAGTCTGTTATAGATGGGATGAAAAAACCCAAATAACCAACGAAAGCAATTGATATGCCTGCTATTGCAGAAATGCATGCAACCCAATAGGTCCAGGCAATTATAAATCCTGCAAAATTTCCAAGTCCTTCATTGGCATATACATAAGGTCCACCTGTTTTTGGAATGCGTCTTACCAACCTAGACATAGTCAGAGCCACAAGTATTGATCCACCTCCAGCTATTAACCAGCCACTCAATCCTAGCATTCCATATGGCGCAAGCAGAGTCGGCATCATAAAAATACCTGAGCCAATTGCACAGCCTACGGCAATTGACCAACCCCGCCAAAAACCAATAACTTTATTATTTCCTGAATTCATTGATTGATAATACACTTATATCATTATATTTTTATAGACTTATAAGTAGGCAACATGATAGCAACTAAATTAAAAGTATTAACTATTATTGGTTTATTGATACCAACCAATGCCTTCTCGCAAGTTGTAGATGAGAATATGCCTTTTGGTGATAAGGCGTTAGAAATATATACAACCGCTGTTGAGTTAAGAACAGCAAAAGGCCATAAACAAGTTCCAGTTTTAGCAGAATATTTGGCATCCGAATTTAAAAAAGGGGGCTTTGATGATAAAGATATTCATGTATTACCTATGGCTGATACTGCTGCATTAGTTGTCAAATATAAAGGCGATGGATCATTAAATAAAAAACCAATTAGTATCTCTGCTCATATGGATGTTGTGGATGCATTTAGATCAGATTGGAGCAGGGACCCTTTTAAATTAATTAAAGAAAATGGTTATTTTTTTGGTCGAGGGACTGGTGATGATAAGTTGGGGATGACAGCAGTGGTTATAGCTTTTTTAAGACTTAAATCAGAAGGATGGGTTCCTGGTAGAGATTTAATTATAGCTTTTTCAGGCGATGAAGAGACGGGCATGGTAACAACGCAAGCCTTAGTAAATGAATATAGATACCTTACAGATAGTGAATTTGTATTGAATGCGGATTCAGGCGGAGCGAGAATTCCTGAAGATGGTGGAAGACCATCAAGCTTTAGTATGCAGGCTGCAGAAAAAACATATGTTACATGGGAGATGACCATTCGAAATCCAGGAGGGCATAGTAGCCGACCTAGAAAAGATAATGCTATTTACGATTTAGCAGATGGACTTACAGCAATTCAGAATTATAAATTTCCAATCAATCATAATGAATTAACATTAAAATATTTTAGATCTACCGGAAATAAACGAAAGGATAATGTTGGCAAGGCAATGAGAGACTTTGCTAATAATCCAAAGAATCAGAATGCAATTAGTGTCTTGTATTCAAATGGATATGCTGGAACTTTGGGAACTACCTGCGTTGCCACTATGTTAAGAGGAGGGCATGCAGAAAATGCATTGTCACAATCTGCAACGGCAACAATTAATTGCAGAATCTTTCCTGGTACTGGTATTCAGAATACTCTAACTCAACTTAAAAATGTTGTTAATAATTCGCAAATAGAGTTTTTAATGCTTGGTATTCCAACTGAAACGGATCCGTCTCCATTGAGGGATGATGTTATTGCGGCCCTTCAGGAAGCAGTTGATATTAAATATCCTGGCTTAGAAATTATACCCGGCATGTCATCAGGTGGAACAGATGGAATGCATTTTAGAGCAGCTGGGATTCCAAGCTACGGTGTGAACGGCGGTTATGGTAAAGCAAGTGATAGTTTTGCTCATGGTTTGAATGAAAGAATATTGGTACAAAGTTTTTATGATAACCTGGCTCACTGGTATGTTTTGCTAAAAGCTATAGCAAGCCCTAAATCCTAAGAGTGTCACATTTACTTATTTTTAAAAGGCTATAAAATGCCTTACCTATAGGAACGGAGAGATGGCAGAGCGGTTGAATGCACTGGTCTTGAAAACCAGCAAGGGGGCAACTCCTTCCAGGGTTCGAATCCCTGTCTCTCCGCCATTTAACCAGCTACTTCTTTCCAAACAAATAACTTTGTTGATACTAAAGTTCCAATAACTGCCCATATTCCTATACCTACAAGATCTAGATAGGTTTGAAATAAAGTTAATCCGTCGCTTGCTATTGACCTCATTGCATCAGCTACTAAAGTTAAAGGTAAAATTTTTGCAATAGGTTGAATATATTCAGGGAGAGTTTCTAAAGGAAAAAATACACCAGACATTACTAATTGAGGGTATATAAAAATACTAGCTAAAATTCCAACCGATTCTTGGGTTTTGGCTAAACTGCCTATCGAGAATCCTAAAGTTAAGAACATTAAGATTCCTATTATGATCACAAGATATAGATGCATGATACTACCAATAATATGAGCATCTAAAATAAGCAACGCAAAACCAAAAATGGCTGTCAGCTGACCTAAAACTATAATCATTCTAGCTACAACAATTGCAGAAACAAAATCTATAGGCTTTATGGGTGTGACAAACAAGCGTTTTAATATACCTTTTCTTCTAAACTCAACCACATTAAAACCACTGCCTGCAATACTAAGATTCATTAGCATAAATGCCATAATGCCAGGAAGAAGAAAATCTAAGTAATTTTGAGATCTAGATTTAACATCTTCTATAGTTAAATCAAACATAGCATCTTCTTTTGTTATCTCTCTTTCAATATTTAATAATGCTTGATTAAGAACCGGTTTTATACTTTCGATAAATTGAATTTGAGATTTATCAACTAATAACTTTATATTGGTAGTCTGATCATGAGATTCCATATCCTCAGGAATTACTAAAATAAGCATTAGATCACCCTTAATCAGATCTTTCCTAAGGGTTTCTTCATCACTTTCAATAATATTAAATAAATGATTGGTAGAAAGTTTAGTTTTAAAATTATCAGATATAACTGAAGATGAGTTATCAACCAAACCAATTTCAATTGGATTAGATTCACCATCATTCAGACCAACAATACCTAGAATGACAATAGGTAATAAAAGACTAAAAAATATATATTGTCTATTTCTTAAAAAGATTTGAATAAAAACTTTTGTTAAATATAATCTTGGGCTTCTAAACATCTTAATCTCTCAGCCCATGACCTGTTAAAGCTATAAAAACATCTTCCATATTTCCTTGAACTGGTTCTCTTACTTTATTTGGAGCATGCTTTAAAATTAAATTATTTGGAGAATCTTCTGCAATCAGTTTTCCATAATCCATAATTGCAATTCTATGACATAAATGTTCAGCCTCTTCCATATTGTGAGTTGTTAATACAATTGTCATTCCCGATTTATTTAGATCTAATATTAAATCCCAAAGACTTCTTTTAGCTTGAGGATCTAATCCTGTAGTTGGTTCATCTAGAAATAGAATAAGGGGGTCATTCACTAATGCGCATGCTATAGAAAATCTTTGCTTCTGACCACCAGATAATTCATTAGTATTAGCCTTTGCTTTTTCTACTAAATTAACTTTTTTAAGGAGATTTACAGGATCATTCGTTTTATTGTATAAAGCGGTAAATAACCTTAAGAGTTCAACCAAATTCATATTGTCAAAAAATTCATTTGCTTGAAGTTGAACGCCTATGATTTCTTTTACTTTATACGGATCTTGTTTTACATCAATTGTATTAATAAAAGCAGATCCCTCATCTATATCTTTAAGTCCTTCGAGCATTTCAAGAGTTGTAGTTTTGCCAGCTCCATTTGGACCTAAAATCCCATAAATTTCTCCAGCTCCTATAGAGAGAGAAATTCCATCTACAGCATTAAAACTTTTTGATTTATCATCTGGATCTTTATATCTTTTTACAAGATTAGATGCGTTAATTATCACTAGATGATGCTATTTAATTAGTAATACCTGAATATAATAGCGCTCTTAAGTCTTCTCTAAGAGGGTATTTATCTGATGGCATATATTGAGTCATCAATACGGCTGTAATTTTTTTCTTAGGATCTACCCAGAAAACAGTACTTGCCGCTCCTCCCCAAAAAAATTCGCCATCTGAACCAATTAATCCTGCCAGACCTGCATCCTCTACAACACCAACGGTAAGACCAAAACCTAAACCATCTAGATCAAAAAAACCAGTTTGGTCAATAATACCAAGATGATTCCTCGACATTAAATCAATCGAGGCTTTACTCAGGATTCGAACCCCATTTAGCTCACCATCATTTAATAACATTTCTGAAAATTTACTGTAATCGTCTATATTAGAAACAAGCCCTGAGCCACCATCAAATAATTTACTTTGAGAAAGATATGGAGATTTATCAAATAAATCTATTGATCGAAGTTCTTTTGAAAACATTAAGTCTCTTGGGTTTAATCCTTTAGGTCCAACAATTTCTCCATCTCTACTAAATGCACCAGAGGTATATAAAGTAGTAAAGGATTTTTTTTCACTAGAATCGACCGAAAACCCGGTACTTGTCATATTTAATGGATCGAATATATATTTTTGAAGATAGTTTTCAAATGTTAATCCACTGATAACTTCTACTACACATCCTAAAATATCCATATTAATCCCATAAGACCATTTTTCACCCGGCTCATGAAGTATTGGTGCTAAAGCTGCTGCATTTGCAAATGCACACGTATCACCAGGAAATTTAGTTATTTCAGAATCTATTGATCCAAAAAAGTATGGACGAATATTATATTTTCTATAAAAGTGCTGTACTGGACCTTCGCCAGCCCAGCTATAGGTCAATCCACTTGTGTGTGTTAAAAGATCTCTTATAGTAATTTCTCTTTTGGGTTTAACAGTAAAATCTTTATATTCTGTGTTCAGTACTTTGGTATCTTTAAATGCTGGGATATATTTTGAAACATTATCGTTTAAATGTAATTTAGCATTTTCTAAAAGTTGCATTATTGCAACGCCAGTTATAGGTTTGGACATAGAATATATTCTATAAATAGTATTTTTATTAACTTTAGTTTTACTGTCTATATCTGCATATCCATATGCATGTCTAAATATTTCCTTATTATCTTTTTTTATTAAAATAGAGACATTAGGAATATTTCCTTTATCTACATAAGCATTAAAGTGAGAAATAATTTTATTTTTATCTACAGTGCTTAATGCTTCAGCAAAAGCAAAAGGCGTAATAAATACAATTAACAATAATCCTTTTAAGATATTCATAACTTTCCCTTTATAATTACATTCATATATATAACAAGGTCATCATAATAAATTATAAGTTGCACAATTAAAACTAACAGATGATTTTTGATACATTTAAATAAGAAATATTCATGTCATCATTTAATCCTTTATCTATGCATAAACCAAAATTCTTATCTATTCTTGGATCTCAGGGGTTTGAATATAATAAAAAAAATGACTCAGCAATAATGAAATTTGATATTAGTCCTGATCTGACTCATTCAAATGGAACTATTGTCCAAGGCGGGTTTATAACAGCAATGTTAGATACATCCATGGCCCATCTAATTATTTTAAAAAGTGAAGGCAAATTGAATTCATTATCTCTTAATATTAATGTTAATTTTATTTCTCCAGGTTCCCCAGGAGAGTTTAATGCTGTATCTAGAATAACTAAAATGGGAAATAAGATTGCGTTTGCTGAAGCTGATTTATTTCAAAATAATAAATTAATAGCTTCTGCTAGCTCAACAAACAAATTAGTTCCTTTCAAATAAAATGCAAGCAAAGGGTAAATATTTAGAATTTATAAATAGTATTAAGCCTTTAAAATCATTCAAGGAAGAAATACCTCCACCAGAAATTGATTATTTAAAAAAAGACTCTTGGGCAGCATTTCCTGGAGTAGAAGGATTTCATAATCTTTCACCAGATATTTCCCCGCCTAATAAATTAAAAAAATTTGATGTATTTTATATTCATCCAACAGGTTTTTTTGGAACAAAATGGAATGAAGATATAGATTCAGAGTCAGCATCATTTGAAAGAACAGGTAGCCATATGGCAACACAAGCCTCTGTTTTTTCTCAAACTTGCAATGTTTATGCTCCTCAATACAGACAAGCAACATATTATTCTTTTTTTGATCTTGAAGGTAACGGAGAAGCTGCTCAAGATTTAGCCTATCAAGATTTATCTAAAGCATTTCAAACCTATTTAAGAAAATATAATAAAGGAAGACCTTTTTTTGTTGCAGGACATAGTCAAGGTGCTTTGCATGGTCAACGGTTAGTTCATGAACATATCTCTAATCAATCTATTAAAGAATTATTTATTTCGGCATATTTAATTGGTTATATTTTACCTTTGAAGCACTTTGATGATTTATATCCAGATCTTAAAATCTCTAGATCTCCAAAGGATGTACAAACAATTATTTCATGGTGTACTGGAATAAAAGGATTTCAAAGAGGTAGGGCACATTCAATGTTTTGGACCCCTGATGGATGGCGTAGAGAATCAATGGAACAACCATTAGTATGTCAAAATCCCATGACTTGGACCGAAGCTAAAAATTGGCAAACAAATAATGACAATATAGCTATTAGACTTAAATCTACCAACCTATTTTTAACAGATTATTACGCAACAAAGCATACTCATTCAAAATTAAGCATTGAAAAAATTGATAAATTATCATTTCAATCAAGATATTCAAAAAACTTTATGATTGAAACTAAAGGATCATTAATTGATAAGATGAAATCATTTACGATTGGTGGAGATTTGCATAATTTTGACATGACATTGTTTTGGGGTTCTATTAGAAAAAATGTGCAGGATAGGGCAAATGCATATTCTAAATAAATTTTTTCTTCTCATTGTGATTTCTGGAAGTGGGATCTTGTATAGCTATCAAGAAGGTTTTGCTAATAATGGTGAAGTAAGGATTGCTTACAGAGATTATGGCCCAAAAGACGGCAAACCAATCTTATTAGTTACTGGACTTGGAGCTCAACTAACATTGTGGCCGCAGTTTTTAATAAACAATTTACAAGAAAATAATTTTCGTCCCATAGCTTTTGATAATAGAGATGTTGGGTTATCTACACGCTTTAGTTCTGAGCCTTCTCAATTTATTAATTACTTAAAATATTATTTATTTATACAAGTTGAATCTGAGTACACTATTGAAGATATGGCTGTAGACGGCATATCTGTATTGGATGAATTAAATATTAAGAAAGCTCACATCCTAGGTATGTCAATGGGCGGTATGATTTCACAAGTTATGGTTGCAAACTTTCCCACCAGATTTCATACATTTACAATGATCTCTTCAACAAGCTCAACACCAACTCCATTTAATGGACCGAAGCTTAAAGTAACTCGTCAGATGTTAAAAAGAGTAAAGAACAAAGATGATATTGACGGTCGCATTAATCAATCAATTAAACTTTTTGAGTTAATTGGAACCCCTGGAAAAAATTATGATACACCTGAATTTAGAAAAAAAATGAGAGCTTATATTAAACGTGGAGGTGATGATAGCGGTTTCTTAAGACAAATAGCTGCAATAATTGGATCAAAAAATAGGAAAGATGCCTTAAAGTCAATCAAGACACCTACATTGATAATACATGGAGACGTAGATCCTTTAATAAATGTTAACAATGCTTTTAAATCAAATAAACTTATTGATAATAGTTATCTTATTATCGTTGAAGATATGGGTCATTTGCTTGATCTAAATTCTTATAATAAATTTCAATCCGATCTTATAATTTTTTTAAAAAGTTAATTATCAATTGATTTTATGAGTATTACAGCAAAAGAAAAATTTTATTATTCATCTGGTGCAATTGCCAATGGGGTTAAATCTGATGCTTTTACTTTTTTCTTATTATTTTTTTATTCTAATGTAATAGGGTTAACGCCAGGTTTAGCAAGTTTAGCTATTTTCATTGCTTTAATTATTGATGCTTTTACAGACCCTCTTATGGGGGTTATCTCAGATAGAACTAAACATAAATTAGGTAGACGTCATCCATATTTCTTATTGGGCATGATTCCAATGTCGCTGTCTTACTTTATGTTGTTTTCTATACAGGCATCATGGGAATTTTCCCAACAATTATTATTTATTTGGATGTTAACTTTTACATTGCTGACAAGGCTTGGTATGACAATCTTTGATGTTCCGCATAAATCTCTTGGAAGTGAAATGTCTCGTTCATATGTTGAAAGAACGTCAATTTTCGCATCAAGGGAATTATTGGGCTGGTTAGGCGGACTGACAAATGCTTTTATTGCTTACGCTATTTTTTTTCAAGATACAGCTGAATATATACCTGGAACCAAAAACCCTGAACCTTGGATTTTTTATGGAATGACAGGAGCATCAATAATGTGCGTTTCGGTTTTATTAACCTATTTCGGAACACTTAAATATAAATATAAACAAACTGAAGATTTAAATGTATTTAACATTCAGCTAATTTTTAAACAAATTCTTATTGCTCTAAAAAATAAATCCTTTCTTATTTTCTTTTTTGGTTATTTAGGTATTGCAATGAGCTGGGGAATGGGTAGTTCCTTGCAAATCTATATGACTACTTATTTTTGGGAATTTAAATCAATTATGCTTGTATCATTTTTGGGTATATATGTTCTTGCTACTTTTACTGCTTTTTTGATTGTCCCTTATGTTGTTAAATTTTTTGAAAAGAGATCTATTCTTCTATTTTCTATATGTTTTGCATCATTAATACCTCCCATACCAATTTTTTTATTTATTACTAATTTAATGCCAGAAAAGGGTACTTGGGATCTATTTTTAGCAACCACACCATTCGTTTATATAGCTAATACAGCTTTAGCATCAAGTGCGATTATGAGAGAGTCAATGTTAGGTGATATCAGTGATGAAGTAGAATTGGAAAGCCAAATTGGCCAACAGGGTTTAATGTACGCTTCTAGTTCTTTGATTGGAAAATTAAATAATGGTTTAGGTATATTAATGGCTGGCATGGCATTAGAATTTATTAATTTTCCTCAAGGATCAATTGTTGAACCATCTGCTGATCAAATTTTTAATTTAGCTATGATCCAGGGCCCATTAGTTGCTTTATTAATGGCTATACCTTTCTTTATATTTTCTTTATATAAGATTGATAGAAATCGTCACAATGAAATAATTTCTGAATTGAAAATTAGACTTTGATAGAATAGGTTTTAATATACTTTTAAACTGATGTTGTGGATTTAAATATTAAAAATACCCCGAAAAGAGCCAGAAAAAAGGATTTAATTCTTGATTCAGCAGCTAATATTTTTTCTCAGTATGGATACCAAAATACTAAGCTAGAACAAATTACAAATTCTCTGAAATTAACTGATAAATCAATTTATTATTATTTTACTAGTAAAGGCGATTTATTTATTGAAGTTATTCTTAGAATCCAAGATCATCTAGAAGAATTAATTACTAATGTAGAGTCTATGGAATGCGATCATCTGTCAAAAATAAAGTTTTATACCAATAAAGCTATGAGCATTAATGGTTTAATATTGTTATTACAATTTCCAAAATCTATATTAGATTTTGCTAAATATGATCAAATAAAGATTAATGAAACAAATCAATATGTTCATTGGACTAATTGGTTTCTAGCTGGCCAATTGGATGGTTCTATTATTAAAGGAAATCCTGAAGAACAAAGAAACTTTTTATTTGGATCTTTATTTTATTTACATCACTGGTCCACCATTAAAGATAATGACAACTATGAGCAAATTCAGCCTTTTATTGAAACCATGATTGATAGAATGTTTTCTACTAAATATATTATGTCCTCATGAAATTAATTTATTTAATTACATTAATTCTTTGGGCGTTTGGATTGGTAAATTTATTTGAACCATTTAATGGTATTACATTTTATTTAGCTTCTATTATTTTTTATGGTTTGTTAATTGCTCATCTTATTGAATGTATTGTTTATAGAGATAAAATTCTCCAATCAAAAGATACACCAATTATTGCATTTGGAATGACTATTCTATTTGGTGTCATTTATTTGAGCTCTATTAAAGATTCCTAGTCATGGAAGTTTTAACTGAGGGATCAAAGATTCCAAGGGGTTCACTTGGTGTTTGGAAATTAGCTTGGCCTTCAATTATAACGAATCTCTTTTATGCAACAAGTTCAATCATTGCTATAAAAGTTGTAGGTAATTTAGGCCCAGATGCAATTGCGGCTGCAGTAACAGGACAAAGAGTTACTTTTATTGTACAAGCAATTTTAACGGGTGTTTTAGCTGGTTCTACAGCACTAATAGCCAGAAACTGGGGCGCAAAGAATTATGCTGAAGTATCAATTTATTTTACAAGAACCATTCAACTTGTATTGTTTATTTCTTTTATAACAGCAATTTTAATTTGGCAATTTGCAGAACCACTAGTTAGATTTTTTGGATTAAAAGGTAATGCGTTATATCTTTCAACAGAATATTTAAAAGCCATCTCGCCATTTTTTATCGGCTTTGGTTGTGTTATGGGATTAACTACTGGTTTAAGAGGTGTTGGCGATGTAATAACTCCTTTATTTATAGGAATTATCATGAATATTTTTGCTGTTTTTTTTATGTTTGTTTTCGTAAATGGGTGGTTAGGATTTCCAGAATATGGTGTTAAAGGAGCTGCATTAGGTAATGGTCTATCTTTTGTCATTGGTGCTTTATTATTAGCGGTGTTTTGGTTATCTAATCAACTCTTAGTTTCTTATTCATCTATATTTAAATTAGATATTATTAGAGTGCGGAACATATTTAAAGTTGGATTACCCTCAGCTCTAGAACAAATTGTTTTTCAAATTGGCATAACAGCATTTCTTATTTTGGTTGCTTTGTATGGCACAGAAGCTTATGCAGCATATGGCATAGGAGTTCAAATACTATCTTTCTCGATTGTTATAGGTTTTGGATTTTCTATTGCTGGCGCAACTCTTGTTGGCCAACATTTGGGTGCTGATGATCAGAGTCAAGCTAAAAGAGCAGGTTGGGGCGCAATGAGATTATCAATAATATCAATGACATTTTTTGGAATTTTAATAGCGTTATTTGCTGAAACTTTGTCTAGATTTATGATTGATAATGATGAGGTTGTTCGCTTATCGGTTATCTTTATCTGGTTGTTAGGTTCTATGCAACCTTTAATGGCAATAGAATTTTCTCTTGGAGGATCTCTTAGAGGAGCAGGTGATACCAAAACTCCACTGGTTATTACATTAACTTGCTTATTATTTATAAGAGTGCTTTTAGCTCTTATTTTTTATTCTTTAAACGCAAGTATTGAAATTATATTTTCAACACTTGTTGCAGATTATGTGGTTAAAGGATTCCTATATATTGCAAGGTTTAGGTCAGACAGATGGATGAATTCACTTAAATTTAAGGGAGATCATTAATGATGTTTGGGATAAGGGTTTGAACTCTTTTCCATAACTTTTTTTCTTTCGCCTTAATTTTTTTAGAATTTAAATTATTTATAAAGGAAATTATTAATTCTTTTAATTTATTTGAATTAATTTCAACACCAGAAAACTTGTTCTGAAGTAACTCTATGGATGCTACTTGTCTGATAGATTTATTTGATGCTGGTGATTCTGTTCCAGAAATTAACTCTATCATTACAACTGATTTAGTTAACTCTTCATTATTTGCTAGATACGAAGGTTTTTGTAGGACTTTTTTAATATCTTTAGAAAGTTCTAAATGGTTTATTTCATCAGATTCTAAATAATCAAGAATATTTATATATGCTTCAACTTTTTTTAAATTCTTTATTTCAAGGTTTTTCTTTTCAAGGGTTTTAATAGAATTAATTAGTTTTTTAAATTCCTTTGTTCTTTTTGATTTATTGAGATTGGTTATTTGAGATTTAATTTTAGTTAAATCATAATCTTTCTTTTTAAGTTCCTTCGTTAAAGAATCAATAGTTACTAACTCATCTTTTAATAAAGATTTTTCAGCTTCAAAGAATCTATCTGCATTTTTGTTTAATTTGATCCATAATATTCTTTCTTGTTTTTTTCCTGCAGACCCAATATTTTGATAATCATTTTTTAATTTTTTAAATTTTCGTATACATATAATATTATCTTCATCATTTATTAATTTAACTTTTGTGATAACTTCCTCTTTTAATTTATAATTTTTATTTTCTTGTTTTCTAATTTCATTATTAATTGCTTTTCTTGCATTGCTATAGTCTGATTTTAATTTTGAATAACTTTCATCGAGTACGGGTGCATAATTTTGCCATAATTTAAAAGTTTTATTTAAGTGCTTGGTTAGTTCAATTAGATTTGGCCAATTTTTGGAATTAGTTTCTGCATAATTATTTAGATCTTCAATTATTTTCTTTCTTTCTTTTGCATTGTTAATTTTAATTTTTTTAAGTTCTTCGTAATATTGAGCACATGGCTCCCAGGCTTTATTTGTAAGATCTTTGAAGGCTACCCATTGATTTTTTTTAGCAGGCTTTGAAGATTGATCCAAAAGTTGCCATTTTGTTTGAAGTGAATGAATTGTATTTGCTTGTTTTTTCGGATCATCTAAAGGACTTGAAATTAATTTTTCTAGTTTTTGAACAATTTCATTTCTTTTTGGGTTGGTAGCAAATAAAGATATATCATCAAAGTACCTAGATTGTGCCGACATGAAATTAAATCTATGTCTAAGCTTGTTTGAGATTTTTTTATTCGATCTCATAGCCCTTGATACTTCATTGATTATTTTTTGGGCAGCACGAATTTCACCAGCTTCAAAATGCATTTCAGCTTTATCTAGTGAATCAAATAAAATTTTATGAGTTTCCACAATAGTTTCTATATGAAGTTTATAATTATCTTAAATGAGAAAAAGAATTTTAACAGGAATTACAACAACTGGAACTCCTCATATAGGAAATTATTTAGGAGCAATAAAACCTGCATTAAATTTAGCAGGTCCTGATTGTGATTCTTATTTTTTTCTAGCTGATTATCATGCGCTGATAAAACAAACTAATGCTGAATTAATTAAAGATTCAGTAAAAAATGTTGCTTTAGCGTGGTTAGCTTCTGGCTTAGATACAAATCATTCTTTTTTTTATCGTCAATCAGATATACCTGAAGTGCACGAACTTACATGGATTCTTAATTGTAGCGCCGCGAAAGGGTTGCTTAATCGTGCTCATGCCTATAAGACCATTACGGCAGAAAATATTGAAAATAAGGATGATGAAGATAAAGCCATTAATATGGGTTTATTTTCTTACCCAATATTAATGGCAGCAGACATTTTAATATTTAATGCCAGTCATGTTCCTGTTGGTCCTGATCAAGCACAACATCTTGAAATGACTAGAGATATAGCCGGTAAATTTAATCATATTTATGAAGAAGTTTTTACTTTACCGGAAGCAATTATTCAACATGAAATCTCAGTTCCCGGAACTGATGGAAAAAAAATGAGTAAATCTTATAACAATATTATTCCATTTTTATGTGACGAGAAGACTTTACAAAAATCTATATCAAAAATAATTACAAATTCATTAGAACCAGGGGATCCCAAAGATTTTACTAATTGTAATCTCTTTAATCTTTATTCTTTATTTGCAGATGAACAAAAAATTAATAATTTAAAAGAAGCATATGCTAAAGGTATAGGATGGGGAGATGTTAAAAAACAACTATTTAATTTGGTTAATAATGAAATTACTCCTATAAGAGATAAATACTTTGAATTATCTCAAAAACCAAATCTATTGAATGATCTATTTCATGAAGGTGCGAATAAAGTTAGACCTCAAGCCAAGGAGCTTATTACAAAACTTAGAGATATAGTTGGCATTTCAGAAATTGGATAATCCTACAGGCTGGTTAAAATTTGGTTTATTTTCTGTTGGTTTGGGTCAATCTTTTGCATTTGTACTTGTTCCTCCATTAGCTCGAGATCTTGGATTAAGCGTCGTAGAGACATCAAGTATTTTTGCAGTTTCTGCAATTGCATGGGCTTTAACAAGCGCATCATGGGGTAGGGCATCTGATAAATATGGAAGGAGGAATATTGCAACAATAGGTTTGATTGGATATTCAATTTCAATCATTGCATTAATAACACCCTTATTTTTGGTTGAAAAAAATGTTTTAGACTTTGTTTATTTACTACCTCTATTAGTAATGGGTAGATTGATAAATGGATTAATAGGTTCAGCAACAAGACCTGCGGCATTTGCTTATATAGCAGATATTACTGACAGGTCAAAACGAACAAAGAAATTTGCTAGATTGGAGTCAAGTTTTTTAGTAGGAACAATTATGGGTCCAATGATAGGAGGTTTTTTATTTCTATACTCTAAAATGTTACCTTTTTACTTATTTGCATTTTGTGGTGGAATAGCTGCAATTGGTATATTTTTATCATTTCCAAATATCTCTCCTAAAAGATCATTAGAAAAAATCAAATCAAAACTTTCATATACAGACAGATTAGTCTTTCCTTTTTTATTGCTTGCTTCAATCTTTTCTTTATGTCAAGCATCATTACTTCAGTCAATAGGTTTTTTTATAACTGATATATTTTCAAATGAAAAAGATCTACCATTATTGATTAGTTTAACATTTGGATTGTTATCAATTTCTACAGTCGTAAGTCAATATATATTTACAGACTTGAGACCTATTAGTAATAATAAATTATTGATTTACGGATCCTTTTTATTATCAATTTCTTATATTCAAGCAGCTACAGCTTCTTCTATTGCATTGTTTTATCTTGCTATGATCATTAATGGAATGGGTTCAGGCATGGTTAGACCAGCAAACTCATCTGCTTTATCTCTTGCTCAAACACCAGACAACCAAGGAACAGCTGCTGGTTTTTTAGGGTCAGTTATCCCGATTGGGCATATCTTAACGCCATTGATTGCTATGCCAATTTATCAATACAATCCAACTTATTTATATTATTTTAGTTCAGCTTTATGTTTTATGGCCTTATTCTTTATAATAGTTCACCCAGTACTGAGAGATCATGAACAAACCAGCATTAATATTAATTAATTTAGGAACTCCAAATTCTCCTTCTTATTTCAATGTTTTTAAATATTTATATGAATTTCTAATGGATCCTAGAGTCATTGATATTCCTTTATTTTTTAGATTTTTTCTTGTTACTTTAATTATTTGTCCATTTCGTTCATTTACTTCTAGCAAGATATACAAGAAATTATGGGATTTATCTGCAGGTGAATCACCTTTATTAAAAAATACTAAAGAATTAACTTTAAAGTTAAATCAAGCTCAAGATCGGTATAATGTTTTTTTCGCTATGCGATATCAAAATCCTAGTATTAAATTAATTCTTAGTGAAATAAAAAAAACTAATCCATCAGAGATTATTATATTTCCTCTTTTCCCTCATTACGCATCAGCGACAAGTGGTAGCGTTTATGAAGATGTAACTAAAAAATTATCCAAAGAATGGGTCATACCTAATATTAGATTTATTTCACAATATTATAATCACCCTGCTTTTATTGGATCTTGGGTTGATGCAGCTAAAAAATATGAACTAAGTGAATACGATCTAATATTATTTAGTTATCACGGACTCCCAATATCACAAGTTAATAAAGTCCATGGAGATATGCAATGTCATGATAAGGATTGTGAACATAAAATTACACCAGAAAATCAATTTTGTTATAAGGCTACCGTTTATGAAACATCTAAACTTATTGCAAAGAGTCTAAAGATTCCATCTGATAAATATCTTGTATCTTTTCAGTCAAGACTAACTAATAATTGGCTTGAGCCATTTTCTGATCAAGTTATAAAAGAATTACCTAAAAAAGGGGTAAAAAAAGTTCTAGTTTTTTCACCATCATTTACATCAGATTGCTTAGAGACAATTATAGAGATTGGATACGAATATAAAGAACTTTTTATTAACTCAGGAGGTCTAAAGCTTGATTATGTTGAGTCACTAAATTTTTCAGATTCGTGGGTTCAAGCTATTATAAATATCTTGAAATCTAAATAGGTAAATAAATGTTTAAAGATAATTTATTAAAAGGGAAAAAAATTCTTGTTACAGGAGGCGGTACTGGTTTAGGCAAAGAAATGTCTGAACATTATATTCAACATGGTGCTGAAGTTGTTATTTGTGGAAGAAGAGAAAGCGTTCTTGAGGAAACAGCTAAAGAATTTAAAGATAAATACGATTCATTGGTTCGTTATGAATCTTTAGATATTAGATCTCCTCAAGACGTTCAAGATTTTATAGAGAGAATTTTTCAAGAGGGACCTTTACATGGTCTTGTAAATAATGCAGCAGGCAATTTTATATCTCCAACAAAGGATTTATCTTCAAGAGGCTTTGATGCAATTGCTAATATAGTTTTTCATGGAACTTTTTATGTTACACATGCTGTAGGAAAAAAATGGTTAGAAAATGATCTTAAAGGATCAATTATTTCGATTTTAGCAACATGGGTTTGGACAGGATCACCATTTGTAGTTCCATCAGCTATGTCAAAGTCTGCTTTGCATGCAATGACGAAATCTTTAGCAGTTGAGTGGGGTCCACATGGAATTAGAGTTAATGCAATCGCACCAGGACCTTTCCCTACTGAAGGAGCATGGGCACGTCTTAGCCCAAAAGGACAATTAGATGATAATAATCCAATGGGTAGCATTCCCATGGGAAGAACAGGAGAAATGAGCGAACTACAAAATTTAGCAACTTTCTTAATGGCTGATGGTTGTGAGTACCTAACAGGTCAAACAATTGCAATTGATGGTGCACAATATCTTTCTGGCGGCGGGACATTTTCACAATTATCAAAAATGTCTGAAGATGATTGGTCTGAGATTAGAGATATGATTAAGAAAACTAATGATGCCGATAAGAAAAAAAGATCAATATAGTGTAAATAATATAGAGGAATAATTATGGAAGAAAAAAATATGCAAAAAATCTTAAATAAACAGAAAGAACATTTTATTAAAAATGGCCCACCTTCATATAAATTAAGAATAGATAGATTAGAACGAATGAAATCACTAATTATGGAAAATCGATATAAATTTGTTGATGCATTGAATGAAGATTTTGGTGTTAGATCAAAAAATCAATCAATGATAACTGATGCATATACAATTGTTCCAACAATTGAATATTGTAAGAAAAATTTAAAAAAATGGATGTCGCCATCTAAAAGAAAAGCAAATTTTCCTTTTGGTTTAATTGGGGCTAAGGCTCAGGTTCAGTATGAGCCTGTGGGGACTGTTGGTATGATTTCACCTTGGAATTTTCCAGTAAATTTAACTTTTGCTCCGCTTGCATCTATCTTTTCTGCAGGAAATCAAGTGATGCATAAGCCAAGTGAATATACAGAAAACACATCTAATTTGCTTAAAGAACTTTGTGACGCTTCATATGATGAAGAAGAGTTTGCAACAATTTTAGGTGGTCCAGATGTCGGTTCTACTTTTTCAAGTCTTAAATTTGACCATTTGTTATATACAGGTAGTGGTGCTGTGGGTAAATATATTATGAAAGCTGCAGCAGAAAATTTAGTTCCCGTTACATTAGAGCTTGGAGGAAAATCACCAGTAATTGTTAGTAATTCTGCTGAATCTACAACAGCTGCAAAAAGAATTATGTTGGGTAAAACACTTAATGCTGGTCAAATATGCTTAGCACCAGATTATGTGATGGTGCATTCAGAAAAAAAGGATGAGCTGGTATCTGATATGAAATCTGCAGTTGCTGAATATTATCCAGACATAAAACATAACGATGATTACACATCCATTGTTAATGAAAAACATTACGATAGACTGCAAAGTCTTCTAAATGATGCGAAACAAAAAGGTGCAGAAATTGATGAAATCAATCCATCGAATGAAGATTTTTCACAACAAGAATCCTTTAAAATACCCCCAACTTTAGTAATGAATCCAACTGAAGAAATGAAAATTATGCAAGAAGAAATATTTGGACCTTTATTACCTATTAAAGAATTTACTGATATTGATGATACTGTTGGTTATGTTAATTCAAAAGATAGACCTTTGGGATTGTATTATTTTGGAAATAACTCCGAAGAAGAGAATAAAGTAATCTCTCGAACAAGTTCGGGTGGCGTCTCTGTGAATGATGTTATCGGCCATTTACAACAAGAAGATCTTCCATTTGGAGGGGTTGGACCATCTGGCTCAGGTAGATACAAGGGTGAGGAAGGCTTTAAAAACTTTAGCAATGCTCGAGCTGTGTATAAACAAATTGGACCTCGTTTTGATAAACTACTTTCAGCAATTAGACCTCCATACAAAGGAGACATTGAAAAAATTCTGAAGCAAATAGCAAAATAAAAATGTCTTCTTTGCCTATTTTCTTGGGCTATAAGTATTTCCGTTCTAAAAAGGGCGCATTTGCTTCGTTTACTTCTGTTATGGCAATTGCTGGTCTTAGTTTAGGCGTTGCAGCCTTGGTAATTGTTTTATCTGTAATGAATGGATTTGAAAGAGAATTACAAACAAGAATTTTAGGCGTAGTTCCTCAATTGATAATTAGAAACGATGCGAACATACAAGATTATGATGAATTAATATCACAACTAACTCAGTTTGAAGATGTAGTATCAGCTACTCCTTATATAGAAACCCAAGGATTACTGAGCGCAAACAATAGAGCTAGAGGAGTTTTTTTAACAGGAATTATGCCTGATTTAGAATCATCAATTTCAATTTTACCAAAACATGTTTATAGCGGGTCGCTTGAGAAATTAAATTCAACCGGAGGCATTGTTATAGGAGCATGGCTTAGTAGATATTTAGGGATTGATTTAGGAGATTCTATATCTATTACAACCACTAATCTTCGAACTTCTATACTAGGTTCATTTCCTCGTACCCTTGAATTAAAGGTTGTAGGGATTTTTGAATTGAAAGCAGAATTAGATCAATCCCTCGCTTTAATTCACCATGATTTAGCATCAAATTTACTTAACTTTGTACCTAATGAAACTCAAGGAGTTAGATTAAAAACAACTGATTTATTTAAAGCTGACTTAATAGGTTTCAACCTTATGAAATCTAAAGCATTGGCAAACGATAACTATTATTTTACTTCTTGGCAAAAAACTCATGGAACTCTTTTTAGTGCAATTAAATTAGAAAAAAGATTAATTAGTTTGATGTTATTTTTAATTATAACGGTTGCAGCTTTTAATATTCTTTCAACGCTTGTGATGACCGTAAAATCAAAAGAAAGAGAAATTGCAATACTAAAAACAATGGGTTGCAGTAGGCTAGAATTAACGTTTATTTTTTTAACTTTGGGTATGATTATTGGGATATTAGGAATATTAATTGGATTAATCCTAGGTTTATTTATTACTCCAAATATTAATTTTTTAATTTTATTTATTGAGGGCTTAATTGATAGATCTCTTATGGAAAATTATTTTATTAATTATTTTCCTTATGAGTTTAGACCTATTCAAATAATTCAAATTATTATTAGTATTATGTTCTTAACTATAATTTTTTCTTATTTTCCAGCAGCAAGAGCTTCAAAGTTAAAGCCAGCAACAATATTACGTCATGAATAGATTACAAGCTTTAAATATTTGTATGACTTATCAGAATTTAAATCATCATGTTCAGGTTCTAGATAATGCATCACTTGATATCGATGAAGGCAAATCAATTGGTATTATTGGACCATCTGGATGTGGTAAAACAACCTTTTTGCATATATTAGCTGGCCTTGAAACCCCCTCATCAGGATCAATTATATTTAATGATGCCAACCTCTTAACTAAAGATGATAATGAATTTACTAGAATCCGTTCTCAGCTTTTTGGATTTGCCTATCAATTTCATTATTTATTAGAAGATTTAACAATTTATGAAAATTGTTCAATAGTTTTTCAGATTTCAAAATCCACAAATAAGACTAATCATGAAACAATAATCTCGACACTTGATGAATTAGGGATATTAAATATAAAAGATTCTTATCCATATATGTTATCCGGTGGAGAGAGGCAGCGTGCAGCTATTGCAAGAGCTATAGTTAATCGACCTTCATTTCTTTTAATGGATGAACCAACAGGTAATCTTGATGTTGATAATGCATCAATAATACAAGAACTAACTTTAAATCTATCAAAAAAGTTTAATATGGGCATATTGGTTGCAACTCATGATATGAGTTATGCAAATAAATTAGATGAAGTGTATAAAATAGAACATGGAACATTAAAATTTCAAAAAAATGGATAATATTTTATTTGCAGGTGGTTGGTTTATTTGGCCTTTATTGGTTTGCTCTGTTCTTTTAATATCTATAGTTTTTGAGAGACTATGGTTTTTACAAAGAAGATTGGTTGCTCCAAAAGGGTTACACAGACAAGTTCAAAATCTTATATCAAAGAATGCATTAACCGCAGAACTTCAAGATGAAATAGCCACGACTTCTCAGCTTGGAGATCTACTAATATATTGTTATCAATATCATTCACATCCAAGAAATTTTGTTGAAACAAAAGCAGAAGAAAAAGCTTCTGAAATTTCTCTTATATTAGAAAGAAATCTTTCTATGTTAAGTACCATAGCAAGCATCAGCCCTTTACTGGGTTTATTGGGTACCGTTGTTGGAATGATAACTGTCTTTGCAAATATTAATATAAATGGATCGGCAAATACAGATTTACTTGCAACAGGAATATCTGAAGCTTTAATTACAACTGCATTTGGATTGATAATTGCTGTACCTGCTTTAATTTTTTATAGATATTTTGAACAAAAAACTGTAAATCTACTTTCTATTCTTCAAGCAAATGCTTCTTTATTCTTAGATTTTATTTATAAAAAATGAAATTTTATACAACTAAAGAACGTAATCTTAGTGTTGAAATTACACCATTAATTGATATTGTTTTTTTATTAGTTATTTTTTTTGTAGTTACTTCTAAAATTGAAAATAATCAATATTTAAATTTAGATCTTCCAACAACTTCAGCTTTTTCATCTTCAATCTCTAATGTCGATCAAAATATCATTTTATTAGATTCAGGGATATTGGTTATCAAAAATCAAGAATTCTCTATATCTTCTATTAATGAAGTAATGAAAGGCATTAATCAAAGTTTTACAAAAACCCAACCAGTTATTTTATCTATTGAAAACAAGGCATACCATGAGTGGGTTATAGCTATCATGGAATCGTTGCAAGAGTCTGGATTTCAAAACATACAGATTAAAACTTATACTGATTAGTTATGAATCCACTTAAAAGATTATTTTCTTATACATTAAGATTTAAATTCTCATTTTTTTTGAGTATTTTAGGTTTTATTTTATTTGCTTCAGCGGATATAGCTGCAGTTGAATGGATTAGACAAATAATCGCATACATAAACTCAGATAAAACTGACTTTAGTATTTATTTAGTTTTAGCACTAATTTTTATTGCCATAGGAAGAGGCATAGGTTTTTTTTCAGGAAACTATTTTATGTCTAGAGTAGGGTTTGGAATTGTTCATGATCTACGTTCAGAATTATTTATTAAATTAATAAAACTTCCAAAAATTTATTTTGACCAAAATCAATCTGGTCAGTTAATAAATAGAATAACCTTTACAACGACCCAAGTTTCTGGAGCTGCTTCTAATGCCATTAAAACTCTTGTAAGAGAAGGTTTCCTATTAGTTGGTCTTATGGTTTATATGTTTTCATTGAACTGGAAACTAACTTTATTATTATTAATTACAACCCCATTTATAGCTATTATTGTTTACATTGCTGGTCGTAGACTGAGAAAGTTAGCCAAAACAATTCAAACAGCTATGGGAGATGTAACTCATGTAGCTTCTGAAGCTGTTGATGGAAATGCTGAGATTAAATCATTTAATGCAGAAAAGTATGAAACAGATCGTTTTATTGATGCAAATGCAGCCAATAAAAGCCAAAACTTAAAGCTTGAAGCTACTAGCAATCTTGCAACACCAGTAATTCAATTACTTGTATCAGTATCATTATCGATTGTTGCTTATTTTGCGCTTGGCTCACAATTAGGAATTCAACTAAGCGCCGAAAATTTTGTTGCATTTATAACAGCTGCTGGTCTTATGGCAAGACCAATAAGACAACTTTCTAATATTAATGCAGTAATTCAAAAAGGTTTAGCCGCTGCAGTAGAAATATTCGATCAGCTTGACTCCTCTGAAGAAGAAGATTCGGGCGATAGCGTATCTCCTATTATAGGTAATGTTGAATTTAACAATGTAAGTTTTTCATATAACCCCAATGAAATCGTTTTGAATAACTTAAACTTTTCAATAAATAAATATGAAACAATAGCAATCGTAGGTAAATCTGGCTCAGGCAAATCTACAATTGCAAATCTTCTATCTAGGTTTTATTCCAACTATTCTGGTGAGATTCTAATTGATGGGGTTTCTATAAAGGATTATCAACTAAATCATTTGCGCCAATCAATATCTATTGTGAATCAATCACCTACATTATTTAACGATACTATTGAAAAGAATATTGCTTATGGAGAAGTTGAAGTAAATCAAGATAAGTTAAAAGAATCCGCAGAGATATCAGGTTGTTTAGAGTTTATTGAAAAATTACCTGAAGGATATCAATCTGAAATTGGTGATGATGGTGTACTTCTGTCTGGTGGTCAAAGACAAAGAATTGCCATAGCAAGAGCTTTTTATAAAGATTCTCCAATAATTATTTTAGATGAAGCAACATCTGCATTGGACAATGAATCTGAATTGATTGTCCAAGAATCAATAGAAAAATTAATTAACAATAGAACAACAATTGTTATAGCTCACCGTTTATCCACTATAGAAAATGCAAACACTATTTTAGTATTAGATAATGGTTTAGTAGCAGAGTCTGGTACACATTCAGAATTATTGAATAATGATGGAATATATAAAAATTTATATCAAAATAAATTTGAAGACCAAGATAAATCATCTTCTAAAACAAAGACAAAAAGGCTCCAAGAGTATTTACCAGCATTTACAGAAGAACCATCTCAACAAGGTTATCTTATAGATGCTTGGTATAAAAAAAGTATCTGGCTTTATTTGTTATCACCTTTCACTATTTTATTTAGTGCGCTAGTAAGATGGAGAAGAAATTCATATATTAAAAATCCAAAGAAAATTTGGATTTCTTCTGTACCCATAATAGTTGTTGGAAATATTTCTATGGGTGGAACTGGAAAAACTCCACTTGTTAAACATATTGCATCAGAACTTAAGGATCGTGGATTTAAACCGGGATTAATCAGCAGGGGCTATGGAGGCAAATTTTCTGGAACTCTTGAGGTAACATCTGATATAACATATAAACAAACTGGCGATGAAGCCCAATTACTTGCAAAACTTCAGTTGCCATTTTTTATAGATAGGAATAGATCTCGTGCAGCAAAAAAACTTCAAGAGTCTTATAAATGCGATGTAATAATATCGGATGATGGATTGCAACACTATGCCATGGGTCGGGAGATTGAAATAGCTGTAATTGATGGATTTAGAAGACTGGGAAATGGTTTAGTATTTCCTGCTGGACCATTAAGAGAGCCTAAAAGTCGCTTAAAAGAAGTAGATTTTATTGTTAATAATGGGGGCCCTACAGAAGCTAATGAAATTTTAATGACCTTAAAACCTGGTAAATTTGTTCATTTAAAATCTGGTAAACAATATTCAATTGATAATTGGCCCATGCATAAACAAGTTCACGCTGTAGCTGGAGTTGGTAATCCTAATCGTTTTTTCGATTTATTATCGCAACTTGGTTTTGAATTCGATAAAAACCCATTTCCAGATCATCATAAATACAATAAAAGAGATTTATATTACTTAGATCATCTTCCAATTTTAATGACTGAAAAAGATGCGTCTAAATGCATACATTTTAATAATTCAAAGATTTGGTATTTAAGTATTGAAGCTAGTATAGAATCGCAATTTATAGATAGACTTGAGGAAAAATTAAATGATTGATAAAGAAATCCTTAATCTTATGGCATGTCTAAAATGTAAATCTGAGTTAATAGATGAAGGAGATTACTTAAAGTGTTCTAAGTGTAATATTGGATACCCTATAGTAGACGATATTCCTCACATGCTTGAAGAAAGTATATTTTCCTTGGATGAAAAGTAATTTTATAATTATTATTCCTGCACGTGCAGGCTCTGTTAGGCTTCCAAATAAACCATTGACTATGATTCACGGTAAATCTTTGATATCACGTGTATTTGAATTAGCAAAGAAATCAAATGCTTCAGCCATATATATAGCTACAGATTCAGAACATATTAATGACCATGCAAAATCATTTGGAGCTGATGTCGTTATGACATCTTCAAATCATAAATCAGGCATGGATCGGATAGCTGAAGCTGCGAAAATTCTTAATTTAGATCCAGAAACTTTAATAATAAACTTGCAAGGTGATGAGCCTTTTATGCCATTAGAGGTTATAAATACACTTTCAACATTTGTTAATTCAGATAATCAAATTGCAACTGCTTGCATTCCTCTTAAAGATAAAAAAATTCTCAATAATCTAAATGAAGTAAAAGCAGTAAGATCTCTTTCTAAGCGCGCAATGTATTTTTCTAGATCTGTTATTCCTTACGAATTCATAAATAATTTTGATGGTTATTTTAAACATTTAGGAATTTATGCATATTCATTTAAAACTTTACAAGAACTGACTCAACTTGAACAAAGTGATAATGAGATAATTGAAAAATTAGAACAATTAAGATTTTTAGACAATGGATTTAATATATTTATTCAAAACTATGATTATGAATCAGTGATCGGTATAGACACATCAGAAGATTTAAAATTGGCTAATAAATTAATTCGACCTAATGATTAAATCAAGCGCTATCAAAATTTTAAACTCTTTTGATTTGAAAGTATGTGCAAAGCAATTAATTGTTATTGATCATATCGATGATATAAAAAAGCTAAATAATCAGGATTGTAAGAATTTTTTCATTATTGGTGAAGCAACAAATCTGATTATGAACGAATATTATGATGGTTCAATAATAAAAGTTGCTATTGATGACATTGTTAAGATTGACAACCAAACGCTTTCAATTGGAGCAGGTTTAAATTGGTTTAAACTTATAGATTATTGCCTTAATCATAAATTCTATGGAATTGAAAATTTAACTTCAATACCAGGCACAGTGGGTGCAGCTCCAGTACAAAATATAGGAGCATATGGTGTAGAGATATCATCCTTTGTTGACAGTGTGACTTGTTATGATTTTGATACAAAACAAATTCAAGTAATGTCAAATAAGGAGTGTAAATTTAATTATAGGGAATCAATTTTTCAATTAAAAAATTCTTTAATTCTTAGAGTTAATTTAAAATTTTCTAAAGAATTCTCACCAATACTTTCTTATCCATCTTTAAGTGATTACATAGTAACTAATAATATTAATCCTTCTTCAATAACACCAAAAGCATTATCTAATTTAATAAAAACCATTAGAGAATTTAAACTTCCTGATCCTTCAACATATCCAAATGTTGGAAGTATTTTTAAAAATCCAATTGTTAAGACTAACTCTATTGATTCTGATTTTTTATCTGGACACAAATGGAAAGTATCTACCGGATTGATTAAATTAAGTGCTGCTAAATTGATTGAATTAATAATTGATAAAATTTCAATTCCACCAACATTAGCAATTTATGAAAATCATTCATTGGTTATTATCAATCTAGGAGATGCAACATATTCTGAGCTAAAAAATTTGATATCTGATATTCAAAATCTTGTTAAATTATCATTTAATATAAATTTAGAAATAGAACCAAAGATTTTATAACATATGTTTTTTTCTGTTGCTATAGCTCATTTACTTGCTGTCATGTCCCCAGGACCTGACACAGCAATCACATTCCAACAGTCTTTAAATCACGGTCGATTAGCTGGGGTATATACAGCAGCCGGAATTGGGCTTGGTCTTTTTATGCATTGTTTATTGGCAATTTCAGGAATTTCCTTATTAATTTACAATACAGATGAAGCTAGATTTTTTATCAAATGTTTAGGCGCTTCTTATTTAATATTTTTAGGAATAACATATTTCATTGGAAATAATTCAAACCCTATAAACAAAAATATTATCTTTAATAATCCTTTCATAATAGGTCTTGTCACAAACATTCTGAACGTAAAAGCATTTATGTTTATTGTTTCATTATTTACATTTATTGATCTACAACCCAATTCATTTATGTCTTTGATCTATTTATTTTATTTTCCTTTGATTACTTTTATTTGGTTTGCTTTTGTTTCATTTGCTTTAACTCATGAGACTTTAGGAGTTAGATTTAATAAATATACGAATAAAATTCAGATTGCTTCTTCATTATTTATAATAATACTTGGAGTAATAATTCTCATAGAGACAATTTATGAAATTTTCTGAGTTATTAAAATCAGTTAATGATATTAAGGAACCATTTCCTCCAGTTAACTTATGGAATCCAGATTTATGTCAAGACGTAGAAATGAGAATTGATCGTGATGGAAATTGGTATTATCAAAACTCTATTATTGGAAGAGATAAATTAAAAATCCTTTTTTCTCGAATTTTAAAACATGAAAATGGTAAATATTTTCTTGTTACACCTGTTGAAAAGGTTTTAGTTAATGTTGATATTGCTCCATATATGATTATTGATTATGAAATTGATCCAACTTTTAAAAATATTATTCTTAAAACTAATTTAGATTATTCATTTTCATTAGACGTCGATCATCCTTTGAAAATAAAAAGTCTTAATAATGAAACTATACCAATAGTAAAAGTTAGAGATAATTTAGAGGGTTTTTTATCTAGATCTGTTTTCTACGGATTAATTGATGTGGCATTGAAACAAGAACAGCCTAAATCTAATACCTCTAATTTAATTCTAAGAAGTTTTGATCAAGAATTTAGCTTAGGCTCAATTAATTAGACTCAGACTTTGTTTCAGCTATCCATTGATTGATATATTCTTCAAGTATATCTAAGGGTAGGGCGCCCCTTTTTAAAATCTCATGATGAAAGTCTTTAATATCGAATCTTGCTCCTAATTCATCTTTAGATTTATCTTTAAGTTCTTGAATCTTCAATTGACCGATTTTGTATGCAAGAGCTTGTCCTGGCCAGTTTATATATCTATCAACTTCATTCATAACATCTTGCTTTGTTTTAGCAGAGTTATTTAAGAAATAATTAATTGCATCTTGTCTAGTCCAATCGAAATAATGCATTCCTGTATCTACTACAAGTCTAATTGCTCTCCACATATCATAAGTAAGTTGACCAAACCTAGAATATGGATCTTTGTACAGACCAATATCATAACCAAGACTTTCACTATAAAGTCCCCATCCTTCAACAAATGCAGTAATCCCGCCATATTTTCTAAAATTTGGAAGATCTAATTCCATTGCTAAAGCAATTTGTAAATGATGGCCAGGAACTGCCTCATGAACACTTAAAACCTCAATTTCATACTTTGGTCTGACTTCTGGTCTATATAGATTTACATAGTAATAACCAGCTCTAGAACCATCAGCAGCCGGTCGTTGATAGTATGCTGTTGTAGTATCAGGCGCACTTTCGATAGGAATAGGTTTTAGTCCGTATGGCATTGAAGGTAGTACTTTAAAAATTTTAACTAATTCTGGGTCAATTCTTTTAGAGGTTGCTAAGTAGGCTTCAAATAATTCTTCTGAAGTTTCATAATAGAATTTAGGATTAGATCGAAGATCATCTAAAAACTCCTTAAATGTTCCTTGCCACTTTACTTCTTTGATAATATCTTGCATTTCAGATTTAATTCTTTTGACCTCAGATAAACCTATGTTATGAATTTCGGTTGGAGTTAATGACGTGGTCGTAAACTTTTTTGCAAGAAACTTATAATATAATCTACCATTTGGAATATTTTTTATTCCAATAGAATCTCTACAATTTGGCAGATATTCATTATTAAAAAAGTTATATAATTTTAGATATGAGGGTATAACATTATCTTTAATTGCTGCAATAGCTTTATCTTGAATTAATTTTTTATCTTCTAATGATATAGAATTATCTATTTCTAAAAATGTTCTATAAAAGGGGCTATTTTCTGGGGATACAAAAATTTGTAATTTTATTTGATCAAAAACTTTTTGCATTAAAAATCTAGGTGGGACAATTCCAAGCTTTATTCCCACTTTAGCTTTTTCAATATCAGCATTAATTAATTGTTCAATTTTAATTAATCTTTCTATCCAATCTAAATAGTGTTGAGTTTTTCGTAAAGGTAAAATACTTGTAGTTTCATGTTGTAGCTGAATGCCACCTCTATGACTAAATGGCATTAAATATGTTTCATAACTATGTGATTCTATAGAATTTTCATATTGTTTTTTAAACAATTTATAATTTATGCGATTTTCATAATTTAAATCATTAATATCGATATTATTTAGTTTTTCTAAAATCTTTAAATTATGTTCATAATTTAATTTAATTTTCTTTATAGAGTTATCAGACCATTCTGTATTAAATCTTAGGTCTCCCATACTGGAAGCATAAACTGGATTGTCCGAGATTATTTTTAACCATTCAGAGTCAATTATTGAATTAAATGATGAATTAGACGTTACAGCTGATGACTGAGAAGAACAGCTTAATATTAATATAAAACTAATTATTAGGGTGTTTTTATTCATTACATATTTGGATAATTCGGGCCGCCAGTTCCTTCTGGAGTAACCCATGTAATATTTTGAGCTGGGTCTTTAATATCACAAGTTTTACAATGTACACAGTTTTGAGCATTGATCACAAATGTTGAATCTGAATTATTTTCAATAACTTCATACACTCCAGCAGGGCAATATCTTTGAGCGGGTTCATCGTACATAGGTAAATTTTTTAAAATCGGTATATCAGAATCTTTAAGAATTAGGTGACATGGTTGGTCTTCTTCGTGAGAAGTATTAGATAAATAAACAGAACTTAGTTTATCAAAGGTGATTATGCCGTCAGGTTTGGGGTATTTAATTTTTGGCATGTTATATGCAGGTTTTAAGCAGGCATGATCTGGAGTTCTGTGATGTAATGTAATGGGCAGATTTCCTCTAAAGATAAATTGATCAATTGCATTGAAAATCGCTCCTAACAAAGATCCAAATTTGTGAAAGATTGGACCAAAATTTCTAGATTTATAAAGTTCTTTATATATCCAACTCGAATGTACTAGTTTGTCAAAGTTTAAATCATCATTTGAATTTATATTTTTATGAATAGCTTCTGCTGCCAAAATTCCTGATTTCATTGCAGTATGCGATCCTTTAATTTTAGAAAAATTTAATGTACCAGCATTGTCGCCAGCTAAAAGACCACCAGGGAATTCCATGCTTGGCAGAGATTGTAAACCACCTTTAATTAAAGCTCTTGCACCATAACTTATTCTTTCGCCGCCTTCTAGATAATGTTTAATAGATGAATGTGTTTTCCATGTTTGAAATTCATCGAATGGGCTTAAGTGAGGGTTTTCATAATCTAGAGGTATCACATATCCCAAATAAACTTCATTATTAGATCCATGGTATAGATATGATCCTGATGCAGTCTTTTTTGCACTTGGCCATCCATTTGTATGAATAACTAAACCTTCCTGATGTTTTTGGTTACTTATTTTCCAAACTTCTTTGAAGCCTATCCCATAATGTTGAGGGTCTTTATTTTTATCTAACTCATATTTTAAAATTAATTCTTTACCTAAATGACCATGACAGCCTTCTGCAAAAACTGTGTATTTTGCTTTAATATCTATACCTGCTTCAAAACCTTGTTTTTTCTCTCCATCTAAAGCAATACCCATGTCACCTGTTCTGACTCCAACAACTTTATTATTTTTATATAGAATCTTGCTTGCCGGAAATCCAGGAAATATTTCAATTCCTAAATCTTCAGCTTGAGATGCAAGCCATCTACATAAATTCCCTAAGCTAATAACATAATTTCCATGATTGTTCATTGGTGGCATGACAAATGATGGTATTGAGAGACCAAATTTTTTAAATAGAAACATCAATTTGTCTTTTTTCACAGGCACATTTAAAGGGCAGTTTTTATCTTTCCAATCTGGAATAAGTTCGTCTAGTGCTGTTGTTTGAAAAACATTACCTGAAAGAATGTGAGCACCAATTTCTGAGCCTTTTTCTAATAAGCATATTTCAAGTGGCTTGTTATTAATATTTGATAATTGAGCAAGTTTTATTGCCGCACTTAGTCCTGCTGGACCTCCACCCACAATAACTACGTCGTATTCCATGATTTCTCTATCCATATTTTAATAGCTCCTCTTTTTTTACAACTAAAAAAACATTACAATTATAGCCCTTACAAAATGATCAAACTAATTTATACACTGATATAAATCATTGATAACAAATTATAAATTAATATAATAATTCAAACTTAAATCGAGCCTAAATATGAAAATTGTAGTACCTATTAAACGTGTGGTTGATTATAACGTTAAAGTTAGACCTCTAGGAGATCAATCTGACGTTGACCTTAATAATGTCAAAATGTCAATGAACCCATTTTGTGAAATCGCAATTGAAGAGGCAGTAAGATTAAAAGAAGCAGGCACAGCTACAGAAGTTATTGCCGTTACCGTTGGCAAAAAAGATTCTCAAGAACAGCTTAGAACAGCATTAGCATTGGGAGCTGATAGGGCAATTTTAATCGAATGTGAAGAATTGTTGGAGCCACTATCTATAGCTAAAGTTTTGTCTAAGGTTATAGAAGAAGAGGATCCAAAACTTGTAATTTTAGGAAAACAAGCAATTGATGGTGATAATAATCAAACAGGTCAAATGTTGGCTGCACTTTTAAATTTTGCTCAAGCTACTTTTGCTTCAAAAGTAATCATTGAAGATGATGTTGCTGTAGTTACTAGAGAAATAGATGGAGGGTTACAAACCATCAAAATTAAATTACCAGCTATAGTGACGACTGATTTAAGATTGAACGAACCACGTTATGCTTCTTTGCCTAATATTATGAAGGCTAAGAAGAAGGAATTAGATATTAGGCCTATTGAAGATCTAGAAATTGATGTAAGTTCTCGAACTGAATTATTGTCTGTTGAATTGCCTCCGGAAAGACAAGCAGGTATTAAAGTTGAATCAGTTGAGGAATTACTAAATAAATTAAAAACAGAAGCAAAGGTGATCTCATGAGTATATTAGTTATAGCAGAGCATGATAATTCCAATCTTAAACCAGCAACTCTCAATACGGTTGCTGCAGCTAGTGAAATTAGCCCATTAGTACATTTGCTTGTTGCAGGTAACTCTTGTCAATCAGTTACGGATGAATGTTCTGCAGTGGAAGGGGTTGAGAAAGTTCTATTGGCTGATGATGTAGCTTATGAGAATCAATTAGCTGAAAGTATAGCCAATTTAATTAAATCAGTTTCCTCTGATTACACTCATATTCTAGCTCCAGCAACCACTTTTGGTAAAAATATTTTGCCTAGATTAAGTGCATTGCTTGATGTTCAACAAATATCAGAGATCATAGAGATTATTTCTGAGGATACTTTTAAAAGACCTATTTATGCTGGAAGCTGCATTGCAACTGTTAAATCTAATGATTCAATCAAAGTAATTACAGTTAGAGCAACAGCTTTTGATCCTGTGAATACTTCTGGTGGGTCGGCTACAGTTGATTCAATTTCTGCTGAAGGTGTATCAGACCTATCATCATTCGTTGGTGAAGAGATTGCAAAAACCGATAGACCTGAACTTACTGCAGCCAGTATTGTTATTTCAGGCGGAAGAGGCATGCAGTCAGGTGATAATTTCCATTTATTAGAAACTATTGCTGATAAACTGGGTGCTGCAGTTGGTGCTTCTAGAGCAGCTGTTGATGCAGGTTTTGTTCCGAATGATTATCAAGTAGGTCAGACAGGTAAAATAGTTGCTCCTGATTTATATATTGCCGTAGGAATAAGTGGAGCCATCCAACATTTAGCTGGAATGAAGGATTCAAAAGTAATTGTTGCTATTAATAAAGATGAAGACGCACCAATATTCCAAGTTGCAGACTATGGACTAGTTGCTGATCTATTTGATGCTTTACCTGAACTATCAGAAAAGCTCTAATCTACTGATTTGAAGTTATATTTAATCCGAGCCTTTCAATATTTTGACTAGATGATCCATTAATAAGTTCACATTCTTTAGCTAGCAAACAATATCTCCAAAGTAAATAATCCTTATCTGCGCCTATGCCACCATGAAGATGTTGTGCAGAATAGCTAATTTTATGAGCAGCATTGCTGGCCCAAATCTTTGCTACCAAAGCATCATTTTCGCAATCAAGGTTAGAGTTTAGATTAATAGCTGCTTGCTGATTGACTAATCTTAAACATTCAAGATCAATAAAACAGTCTGCTGCTCTATGCGAGACAGCTTGAAAAGAAGCAATAACTCTATCGAATTGTTTTCTTTCTGATGTATAGGCAGCAATTAATGAAGTCATTTTTTCAGTAACACCAAGTGCTAAATAACTTCTCATAACCATGTTAATTTGAATTAAATATCTTAATGCCTCCAAGCCTCGACCTTCCGTATGGATTATTGAAGACCGATCAACGCATACAGAATTTAAATCTACTTTAAAAGAAGGGGAGTTAGCTGTGGTTCTGAGTTCAGAGATGTCTGTTTTATTGGAATCTACAAGAACCAAGAGTACTCCTTCATGTGAATTAACTGATACTAAAATGTTCTTAGATTTTGATGCTAATTCTGAAAGATATTTTGTTCCTGTAATAGTTAATTGATTTCCAGTAATCTCTGCTTTGGTTCTGGGATTTTCTGGATCTTGATTTAGTGGTTCTAAAATTGCTGAAGTATGTATATTACCCTCAATGATTGAAGTGATTAAACTTAGATGCCTTTCATCATCACTAAATTTTTGAATTGTCTGGGCAACATCTACCAGACAACCAATCAAACTTAACGGTGCGGCATGATATCCAAGTTTCTCAAAGAGTATTCCAAGATCATAAAGATTCTCCCCAGTACCACCATATTTTTCTTTGATACCAAGACCAAGATAGCCATTGGTTGCAAGTAAGGATAGGAGCTCCTCGTCATGTTTAAATTTATCATCAAATTTTTTAAGATTCTCTGTTATACATTGTTCAATTAATATCTTGTCCAAAGAGTCTCTTATTTCACTTTGATGACTAAGTTCTGAAAAATCCATTATCTAGTCCTCGGCATAAGTAAACCTGCCATAGCAATGATGTCTCTTTGTACTTCATTTGTTCCACCACCAAAAGTTAGGATAGATGCGGTTCTGTACATTCGTTCTAGTTTTGCATTAAGAATTGATAACTCAGATTCATTTTTTAAAAGACTTAGTTCACCCATGATTTCCATAAGGAGTCTGTATGCTTCAATAAAAAATTCAGAACCATAGACCTTTGCAACAGAAGCTTCTGCCATATTTAATTGATCTGATTCCATGATCCAAGTTTGTTTCCAGCAAATAAGTTTTAAGGCTTCAATCCCAGAATATACTTGAGCTAAATTATGTTTAACCCATGAAAGATCTGTTAAATATTGATCTTTATTAATTTTTGTTTGATGAGCAAGGTTTAGTACATTGTTGTAAAGTTCCTCAACTGGACCATGGTTTACTAACGCTAAGCGTTCTAAGTTCAGTTGGCTAGTTATCAAAGACCATCCTTCGTTGAGTTTTCCAACGAGATATGAATCAGGTACTAGAATGTTGTCATAAAATGTAGCGTTTGTTCTTACATCTCCTAAAGTATTTATTGCCGACATTGAGAAACCTTGATCATCCGTTGGAACTATAAATATTGAAATACCTTTATGATTTTTAACTTCAAAGTCTGTTCTTGTAGCCAACCAAATGTAATCAGAGAAATTAGCAAGACTTGTCCACATTTTTTGTCCATTGATTAAATAGCCATCTTTTTCCTTGATTGCTTTAGTTTTAAGTGAAGCTAAATCTGTTCCTGAGTTAGGTTCTGAGTAACCAATGGCAAAAATAAGTTTGCCTTGAAGAATCTTGGTGGCTATTTCTTCTTTGGCCCAATCAGATCCGTTCTCAGCAATCATAGGACCTACTGATTCGGTAGTTAAAAACGGGAAGGGGAAACCAGTTCTCATGACAGTCTCAACAAAAATGTATTGCTCCATGGGAGATAATTCTTTACCACCTAATTCTTTTTTCCAACTCAAGCCAATCCAACCATCGGCTCCCATGGTTTGCATGGCATTTTTAAATTCAGGTCCACCACCTTCAAAATGATTGGGATTATTTAACTCTGCTTTAAGTGCTGGAGTCATCAAACCTTCAAAGTATTCTTGAAGTTCTGATTTTAATTTAGCTTGTTTTGCATTTAGTTGTATTAACATTTCAGCTACTAGTATCTCATCTTGTTTTCTCAATTAATATCTTGATTTATTAATTAACTTTAGTTAACTATAAGAGAATAATAGATTTTCTTTATTGGAAACTCTTGTATACCGCGTCGAATGATGAAATGAAAAGGATAGTAAATTTAATGTTAGCTGACTCAAAAATAACCGAAGACATGAAGTTTGTTATTCAAGAATGGCGATCACCTCTAGATGCCTGGTATTGGCAAACTGATCAAAGACTGCAATCGATTTAATCTTCCTGTTTAATTTTTCTAAATCTCGAATAAAAGTTTCTGGATTACATGATATGTAGATCATGTTTTTAAATTGTTTTGATAGATTGATAGCTTTATCACTTAATCCGGCTCTGGGTGGATCAACCAATATATGACTAAAATCATAAGACTCTAGTTCTATATTTTCTAACCTACGAAAAGGTCGCTCATTTGCTAGGGCTGAAGCAGTTTCATTGTCTGATAAACGTGCAATCTCAATATTAGTAATATTGTTAAGTTTAATAGATTCCTTAAGAAGTCTTATAGAGTGACGATTATTTTCTGTCGCAAAGATTTTATTAAAGCGTGAAGCTAATATAAGTGTGAAACTACCGCATCCACAATAAAGTTCCAATAAATCTTTTGGTTTTTGAATATGATCAGTAATAAAACTTATCATTAACGGATAGAGGTAAATGTTAGGTTGAAAGAAGACCAGATCGTTTTGTAGAATTTTAAAACTTGATTCATTGATCTTATAAGTTATCTCAAGGTTTTCATTCCCAATTAGAACTTTAGTTTTTTTGCTACGACCTATGATCGATACATTTGACAGAGAGTTCTGAATGATTAGAGCTTCATTTTTCCATTCTTCATCTAATTGCTTGTGATATATCAAGGATGCTAGAACTTTTGTTCCTGATGTTCTAAAATTCACTTGAAATAATTTTTCCTTCACTTTTTTGTTGCTATTGATAAGAATCAGAAGTTCGTTCATGACTTTTTGGATGCTGGAGTGAGGAATGTTGGAGGTATTCATATAAACCTTCTTGCCATCATCAATCTTCGTATAAGCACAATTTTTAAAGCCAAACTCACTTCTAGCTCTGTAGCCTGAAGCCGGTGAGATATGTATTAAAGGTTTTAAATTAGTATGAATTGTTAAATCATAGGAAAATTGTAAAAATTTATTCATTTATATCAAATTTATAACAAGTATAATAAATGAAATAAATGGTTAGTTATAGAATTATAAATAGGATAATAACTCTAGTAATGGTTAAGTTATTTAAATTTTCTTCTAAATCTTTAGATTTACGAATATCAACTAGAGAAGATAAAATCTTTTTAAATCACATGTTATGAAAAAACAGATTATTAAAATTACAAAAACTGCTGAAGATTATCTGGCTAAGTTAATCGAAGAAAAAAATGAATCTGATACTGCAGTAAGAATATTTATTTCAGATCCTGGTACACCAAATGCTGAAACTTGCTTGGCTTATTGTAAACCAGATGATTTAACACCGTCAGATGTCTTAATTTCATTGCCGAAACTATCAGTTTATGTTGAAGAACGAAGCATTCCATTTCTTAAAGATGCTGAGGTTAATTTCGATACTGATAATTTTGGAGGACAATTAACTATTAAGTCTCCTAATTCACGATTGCCAAATATATCATCAGATAGTCCTCTTGAAGATAGAGTTAATTATGTAATTTATAACGAGATAAACCCTATGCTTGAAACTCATGGTGGGGTAGTGAGTTTAATGGAGATAACTGATGATAAATATGCAGTTTTACAATTTGGTGGAGGCTGCCAGGGTTGTGGCATGGTTGATGTAACGTTGAAAGATGGTATAGAAAAAACTTTACTGGATACATTACCTGAGTTATCTGGTATTAAAGATATGACCGACCATTCAATAGATGATCATGCGTATTATAAAGGTGAATCGTAAACAGAGATAATTACTCCAATCCTAGGATGGTCAAAGTAATGCACCTCATTTTTAAAAATTCTTCTATTTTCATTTAATAAGAAATCTATTTCACCTCTCTTTTTTATTTCATCTTTAAGTAATTTATTTATAGGTTTATTTTGAATTTTTAATTGTTGGTTTTTATATAATTCTTGAGTGTCTATAGTTATTTTTTGAATTTCAACATCATCAGGAATTGTATTTTTTAACGCGTTGATTTTTATATCATTAATTTTATCCTTCTGACTGTTTACAAATATATCTCCGTTAATATATGTCAAAAGATCAATATGAAGATATCTACTTTTATATAACTTAAAAAGTAAACCATTATTATCAAATCTTTCGTGTATATATGGAGTTTCTTCATAATTAAGCGCTGGTTGTATCCAAGATACTTTATGGAGGACTTTATATTCTTTTCTACGATTTATACGTATATATATATTATCTAATTCATTAAGTTCTAAACTTCTGGCATACCAATCGTGTCTATGGTTAAAATTATTCTTACTTTTTATAGACGGGTCATGTGATTTTTTAATGGTAGATAATTCTATATTTGGAATTATTAAATTATTAACATTTTCTTTAAAAGACTTATTAATAGCAGATTGATTGATTTGAGATTTTTTTTTCTCTGCCAATGAAATGATTTCAAAATCTTCAAGATCTAAATTTTGTGAACTCAAAGACTCATTGGTTAAAAAATTAAGGTGTTCAAATATTACAACTTCAATTAAATATTCATCAATTTTATTATTCTCTAAATACGCAGGTATTGTTAATATGCAACAAATAACAATTAAAAAATATTTAGATAACTTCATGAAGCAACATTGAAAGTGCATTTCGTTTATTTGATTTATTTGTAACGTTAAAATTTAATTTCATTTCATTAATTAATTTAAGATGTGAATTTTTAGATTCAATCATTCCAATTAATTTATTATGCATCTGATTATTTAAAGATTTTTTTAAAGTCATAATAATATTATCTTTATTGTAATAAATTTTCTTAATTCCAATTTTATTGGCTAGTAACTTTAATTTTGTGTTATTTATTAAATTTATTACTTCTTGCCCAGGTTTCCCACACCTATCCTTTAATTCAGTCAATATTTTGTTTATTTCTTTTTCATTAGGAGCATCATTTAATGATCGATAATATTTTAATCTTTCGTTGGCTACAGGCATATAAGATTCAGGAATCAAGGCCCGATCATTAAAATTAATATCACAATCATTTTTTTGGGTTATAGGAACGCCTTTTAAATTATTAATTGCATCTTTAAGCATAGACAAATACATAGTTAGCCCTATTGCTTCAATATGACCACTTTGTTTAATTCCTAAAAAATCACCTGCGCCTCTAATTTCTAGATCCTCTTGAGCTATAAAATAGCCTGAACCTAATTCTGAATATTTAACTAATGATTCTAATTTTTTTTTAGGATTTCTTTTGATATCAAATGAAGGAATTAAAAAGTAACAATAAGCTTGTCGTATCGATCTTCCAACTCTTCCTCTAAGTTGGTGTAGCTGAGATAAGCCGAAATTTTGAGAATCTAGGACAATAATTGTATTAGCATTAGGTATATCAAGACCCATTTCAACTATGGTAGTACAAATTAAAATATCAAGTTGATTTGAATTAAAAGCACTCATAGTTTTAGAAATAGCTGTCTTATTTAGTCTTCCATGGGCAAAATCAATTGTTATATTTGGCAATAGTTTATTTATGGAATCTTTAAGGTAACTCATTTTCTAAATATCATTTTGAACTAGAAAAACCTGACCGCCTCTTGTAATTTCTCTTTCTAAAGCATTTTTTATTATTTGATTGTTTTGTACGTTAAGAAATGTTTTAACACTTAATCTTTCTTTAGGAGGTGTATATAAATAAGAAAAATCTTTTAAGCCTGAATAAACAAGATTTAATGTTCTTGGAATAGGTGTAGCTGACATGTAAAGAATATGTAAATTTACCTGACGTGATTTAATAATTTCTTTTTGTTTAGTTCCAAATCTATGTTCTTCATCAATAACAAGCAATCCTACATTTTGGAGATCTAATTCATCAGTGAGAAGGGCATGGGTACCAATCAATATATCAATTTTATTTTCCCTAAAGTCACAAACAATTTTTTTTCGTTTTTTTTGCGATGTATGTCGTGTAAGAAGTTCAATATTAAAGGGAAAATTTATAAACCTTTTTATAAAAGTTTCTAGATGCTGTTTTGAGAGAATAGTGCTGGGAGCTAAGATCATCACTTGTTTATTTGATTGCACACATACAAATGAAGCTCTCATTGCAATTTCAGTTTTTCCAAAACCGACATCACCACAAATTACTCTATTCATAGGTTTGATTAGAGATAAATCTTTCAAAATATCATTTATACAATTTAATTGATCGTTTGTAGGTATATAAGGAAAATCATTACAAAATTTATCATAAGATTCTTTAGGTGCTATTAGTTGTTCAGTAGTTGCAATTGAGCGTCTTGATTCTATATCTAACAATTCAGCCGCATGATCTTTTGCTTTTTTTTCAGCTTTATGTTTTTTAATTTTCCATTTGGTTGATGATAAAGAATCCAAACGGATATCATTTATTAATGATGTTTGATATTTAGAAAGCAGATAGGCTTGCCTAATTGGGACATATAAAAGTTCGTTATTCAAATACTCTATTTGTATAAATTCTTCTTCATTTAAATTAGTTTTAAGTAAAACTAATCCTTTATAAATCCCAATACCATAATTTTGATGTATTACAAATTCTTCATTTTGAAATGGGTTAACAAAGCTTGAAACTAATGATTCTTTTGTTCTTGATATTTTTGTATCAAATATATTTTCTTGGCCTTCATAGTTATCAATGTTGATATAAAAAAAATTATCTGTTTTGTTCAAATAAAATCGAGATGATTTGTGTAAGCATTTAAACAATCCATTTGTTTTAATAAATGGCAAGCTTGTATTTTTAAAGTTTGAAATTATTTTTAAATTATCTAATTTAGCTTGTTCGGTAGAAGTTATTAAAATAGTTTTTATTTCACCTTGATTATATTTTTCTATCATTAATTCAATTAGCTGATTAAGATCTAATGAAGAATTTATATAATTGATCGATTTTGTTTTTGTTAGTTCCTTCGATTTTCTTAAAAATTCTTTAATTGAATTATTTGAATAATAATAATCATTTGGCTTTAAGATTGGTCTTTGAGAATCTATTGCTTCTTCTTCATACCGCTCATTAATGAATACATTAAATTGATTGATGGATTTAGATATTTCTGAAGTGTGTAGAATCTTAAAATCTTTAAAATATTCAATTAAATTACTAGGATTTTCTTGAAGAAAAGGCATATATATCTCATATCCATCTACAAGCATGCCTTTTGAAATTGATTGAAATAATTCACAATATCTTTCATCGTATTCTTGAAAATAATTTCTCCAATTATCTTTAAAAGAATTAATTGATATCTCATCTAAAGCAATTTCAGAACCATGCGATAATTGAAATGAATGAATTTTTTCTGTCATGGTTTGAGAATTTACATCAAAATAACGAATCTCATCAATTTGATCTCCAAAAAAATCGACTCTTATAGGATAAGAATAAAAACCAGAATAAATATCAATAACTCCGCCTCTAATGGCATATTGATTTATTGATTCAACTTTATCTTTTTTTTCATATCCAAGGTCTAGAAGACTTTTAATTACTTCATTCATTGAAATGATGTCTCCTGTATTAATATTTTTTTTTGAATCAAAAAATGATTTTGCAGGTAGTTTTTCAAAAACATTTAAAATGCTTGTTACAACAATTCGATATTGTTTTTTTGTACTATTAAGCAACTTAATTCTTTCTTGAACAATGAATTGAGGTGTAGAGAAACGATCGTAAGGTAAAATTTCTCTTTCAGGATAATAACCAATCTCAGAATCGTTAAGATATAGAGACAATTCTTGATTAATTAAACGAGCATCTTTATCTGATTTACATAGATATAAAATTGGTTTTTTATTTGTATTTATATGTTCAAAAAGCCTGTTCGCTTCGTAATGATCCTGTTTTTCTGTCATTTGGTACAGTATAATTTCGCCGTAAAGAAATTACTAAAATAGGAACACTAACATGGATATAAGTTTTTCAGAACAAGATCTTCAGTTTAAGGAAGAAATTAGATCTGGATTAGAGAATGATTTTCCATCTCATATAAGAGAAAAGCAAAATCAAGGGATTGCTTTAAGTAAAGATGACAGGATTGATTTTCATAAATTTTTATATGATAAAGGATGGGCAGGATATAACTGGCCAGTTGAATATGGTGGCACTGGATGGTCACTAGTTCAGATTTATTTATTTTTAAATGAGCTGGCTTATGCAAATTGCCCAACAATTCTTCCTTTTGGATTAAATATGGTTGGGCCAGTTATATATACATTTGGAAATCAAGAACAAAAAGATAAATTTCTTCCTGATATTCTTAAATTTAATGCTTGGTGGTGCCAAGGTTATTCAGAACCAGGATCAGGATCTGATCTAGCGTCTTTAAAAACTAAAGCTGTTCTAGATAGTGATAATTATATTGTTAATGGCTCAAAGACATGGACTACCTTAGCTCAATATGCTGATTGGATATTTTGTCTTGTTAGAACTGAAACAACACAAAAGAAACAAGAAGGAATTTCATTTTTATTAATTGACATGAAATCACCTGGCATTGAAGTAAAACCTATTATAACAATTGATGGTGAGCATGAAGTTAACTCTGTTTTCTTTACAGATGTCAAAGTTCCTACATCAAATCTTATCGGAGAAGAAGGAAAGGGTTGGACATATGCAAAATTTTTATTAGCACATGAAAGATTTGGAATTGGTGCGGTTCCAGCATCAAAAGTTCAATTACAGAAATTGAAGGATAAAACTGAGAATCTTAATGATGCAGAATTAAATAAGAATATTGCTGAATTAGAAATTGATCTAATGGCCCTGGAATTTACTGAATTAAGATGTTTAGCTGTTATTTCAGAGGGAGGGAATCCAGGTCCTGAATCCTCAATACTAAAAATTAGGGGAACTGAAATTCAACAAAGGCTCACCGAATTACTTATCGAAGCAGCGGGTCAATATATTCTTCCTTATGAAGGACCTGAAGGGTTCGATTCAAATAGAATTCCTGCTGGGCCAGATTATGCAAGTGAATCTGTTGCTCGTTATTTAAACTATAGAAAAACATCTATTTATGGTGGTAGCAATGAAATTCAAAAAAACATTATTGCCAAGGCAATCTTAGGGGTTTAATTATGAATTTAACTTATTCAGATGAGCAAAATATGCTTAGAGAACAAGTACTAAAATTTTGTGAAACTAACTATGATTTTACCGATCGTGAAAAAATTCTTAAGACTGATATTGGATATGATATTGCTAACTGGAATCAATTCGCTGAGTTAGGGTGGTTAGCAATTCCATTTTCAGAAGATAATGGAGGCTTTAATTTTGGACCCGTAGAATTAACAGTTTTATTTGAAGAATTCGGGAAATCTTTAGTTGTTGAGCCATATTTAAGCTCTATTGTAATGAGTGGAACAATAATAGAAAATTCAAATTGTCCTAATAAAAAAGAAATCTTAGAAAAAATTATATCTGGTGAACATCAAATTTCAGTTGCTTACGCTGAATCTAATATTGGTTATAACTTCTTTGATGTGGTGACTGCTGTAGATGAGAAGGATGGTAAATTACTTTTAAATGGCTCTAAGTTATTAGTCTTAAATGCAGCAAACTCAAATCAATATATAGTTTTAGTGAACTATAATTCTGAAATATCTTTGGTTTTGGTAGATAAAGAATCCAAGGGATTAACTCTTCAGTCATTTAAAACTCTTGATGGACAAACATGTGGAGAAATAACATTTGAAAATGTTCTTTTAAATCAAGATTCAATTCTTGCGCATGGTGAAAATGCAAAAAGCCTATTTAATAAAATGTTGGATATTTCAATTTTATGTATTTGTGCTGAATCAGTCGGAGCTATGACAGCTTCATATCAAAAGACAGTTCAATATACAAAAGAAAGAAAGCAATTTGGTCAGCCTATTAGTAACTTTCAAGTTTTGCAACATCGTATGGTTGATATGTTTATTGAAACAGAAATTACCAAATCATTATTAATTAAAGCAACTTTACAACTTGATATGAATGAACCCGAAGCATCTAAAACAATCTCTGCATTAAAAGTTCAAGTTGGTAAAGCAGGCAAACTAGTAGGTCAACAAGCAGTTCAATTACACGGAGGAATGGGGGTCAGTAATGAAATGTCAATTGGCCATTATTTAAAAAGATTTACTGCTATTGATGCTATGTTTGGTAATACTCAACATCATTTAAATAAATACATTACAATTTAAATTAATGAAACATGGCTGATTTAACCAAAAATCCAGATTTAAGATCACGTGAAAAAGTTGATGATTACTTTGGTGATTGGAAATGGAGAGAAGGATTAGCAGAGCTTATGGTTCCAATTATTGGTCGTTTATATCGTAATGGTATAAATATAATGATTTACGGTAAATCCTTGGTAAATGAATCTCCTGTTGACATTATGAGCGCCCATAGATTTGTAAGACAAATTGAAGGAAATGAATTAAGTGAATTAGAAACATTTCCTTTACTTGAACATATTACAACAATGGATTTACCAGATTGTGAAATAGATCTAGGTGAACTGACAATGCGTTGTCCATTTTTTAAAGATTTACCAAATAAACCCAATGAAATAGATGCTTATCTTCGCGATCAACTTAATATAAGTTCAATTAAATCTTCTCGCCCAGATAAACCTCAAGATATTGTTTTGTATGGATTTGGAAGAATAGGCAGATTGTTAGCCAGAATGTTAGTTCAAACTACTGGTCCTGGAAATTATTTCCGCTTAAGAGCTGTTGTAGTAAGAAAGGGTGGTCATAATGATTTGGTAAAACGTGCGAGTTTATTAAGAAGAGATTCTGTTCATGGTAGATTTAATGGAACAATAAGAGTAGATGTAGAGAATGAGCAGTTTGTGATAAATGGAAATCCTGTACAGTTTATATATGCAAATTCTCCTTCTGAGATTGAATATTCAAAATTAAATATTAAAGATCCAATAGTGATTGATAATACCGGTATTTGGAAAGATGAAGAATCATTATCTCAACATTTAAATTGTGGAGCTTCAAAAGTAATTGTAACAGCACCCGCAAAAGGAAATATTAGAAATGTTGTTTTTGGAGTAAATGATTCATCATTAAACAAATCAGATAAAATTATTTCAGCTGCTTCATGTACAACTAATGCTATTGTTCCTGTTTTAAAATTAATTAGTGATAAATTTGGTATTGATAGCGGTCATATCGAAACAGTTCACGCATATACTAATGATCAAAATTTAATAGATAATTATCATAAAGGTGATAGAAGAGGGCGAAGCGCACCTCTTAATATGGTTATAACTTCAACAGGTGCAGTTAAAGCGGTTACAAAAGCTATACCAGAACTTAAAGGTAAATTAACAGGCAATGCTATTAGAGTGCCTACACCTAACGTCAGTTTGGCTGTTTTGGTACTTAATTTAAGAGCTAGTATTGATAAAGACAATTTAAATATTTTTCTTAAAACTTCAGCATTTGAAAGTAAGTATAGAGAAATTATTGGTTATACAAATTCACACGAAGCTGTTTCAACTGATTTTTATTCAAGCCCATTCGCAACAATCATAGACTCACAAGCTACCATAGCTGAAGGCAAGCAAATAACCTTATATTGTTGGTACGATAATGAATTTGGCTATTCAAAACAGGTTCTAAATTTAACTAAAAAAATTTCCTCTATTGAGTTAACTAGATTTCCATTGCCAATAGAGTAAACAGTATAGAAACAACTGATTATTAGCATTATAATTCACTCATCTTCAACTTAGGATGAATGTTGATTAAAATCAAAAAAGGACTTGATTTACCAATTGCTGGAAACCCAAAAAATGAGGTGGATTTATCTACTTCAATAAATACAATTGCACTATTGGGCCCAGATTATATTGGACTAAAACCTACGATGTTAGTGAAGGAGGGTGATACAGTATTATCAGGACAAAAACTATTTGAAGATAAAAAAAATCCAGGAATTTTCATTACCGCACCTTCATCTGGAATTATAAAGTCTATAAATCGAGGTGAAAAAAGACGCCTTCTTTCATTAATAATTGAATTAGATAATACTTTAGATTCAATAACTTTTGATTCTAAAAATTTCTCAAAAAGCATCGATCTTTTGCTTGAATCAGGAACATTTTCTTATTTTAGGACTAGGCCATATAACAGAATTCCTGAGCCAAACAGTATACCAGCGGCAATATTCGTTAATGCATGCGATACAAATCCTTTATCGATAGATCCTTACTTGATTATTCAACATGAGCAAGAATTATTTGATTCTGGTCTTAAATTCATTCAATCTATTTCGCCTCAATCAAAATCATATTGTTGTTATCAAAATCAATCTTTTAAAAAATCTATTAAAGACGTTGAATATTATCAATTTAATGGACCACATCCTGCTGGTCTTTCAGGAACACATATTCATTTTTTATACCCTGTTAGTCAAAATCGAACTGTTTGGACAATTTCATGGCAAGAGGTAATTTCTATTGGTTATTTACTTAAACATCAAAAATTAAGAACGAATAAAATAATTTCTCTTGGAGGACCTTCAGTTTTTGATCCTAAAATAGTTGAAGTCAATTATGGATCAAATTTATCTGAGCTTACTGCTGGAAAAATACATGATAATTCAAGAATAATATCGGGCTCAGTTTTAAATGGTCATGAAGCTACAGGTGTGATGAATTATTTAGGCGCATATGATAATCAAGTATCTGTCATACCTGATGAAAGCAATGATATTTTATTTAATTGGGCTATGCCTGGCGCATCTCTCCATTCTAAATTACCAGCTTTTTTATCTTCATGGATTAAACCAAAAAAATATACATTTAACGTTTCTATGAATGGTGCCAATAGATCGATCATACCTATCGCTTCATATCAAGAAATAATGCCGTTAAATATTTTAAGCACACAATTACTTAAAAGTTTAGTGACGTTTGATATTGAATTAGCTGAAAAACTAGGCGCATTAGAGCTGGCACCAGAGGATCTTGCATTAACTAGCTATATTTGTCCGAGCAAGTATGACTATCAATCAATATTAAATACAAATCTTGAAAAAATGTACGAGGAATTTAAATGAAAACCTGGCTACATTCCCTAAACAATAAAATTAAACCAAGATTTATTTCAGGCGGATCTATGGAGAAATTCTTTCCTCTTTATGAGGCTATAGAAAATTTTATTTTTTCTTCTAAAGAAAAAACATCTAACCCTATTCATGTTCGTGACGCTATAGATATACAAAGAATAATGGTAATAGTTTGGTTAGCAGCATTTCCTGCAATGTTTTTTGGTATGTATAACATAGGGGATCAAACCTTAGAGTATCTCTCTTTAATTGGCTCAACAAATTCAAATGACTGGCACCATCAAATTATTAATTTAATTGGTTATAACAACAGCTGGACTAATAAGTTATGGATCGGAGCAATTTATTTTATGCCAATTTATATCGTAACCTTTACGGTTGGAATATTATGGGAATTACTCTTTGCGGTAATTCGTAAACATGAAATTAATGAGGGATTTTTTGTTTCATCAATTCTATTTGCATTAAGCTGCCCACCAGATTTACCTTTATGGCAAGCTGCGATGGGCATTACTTTTGGAATTGTCATAGGTAAAGAAATTTTTGGCGGTACTGGAAAAAATTTCCTTAACCCAGCACTAACTGGAAGAGCATTTTTATATTTTGCTTATCCATCTCAAATTTCAGGTGACAAAGTATGGATTGCTGGATTATCTGATCATGCTGTCACTCCTGTTGGTTTTAGTGGCGCAACACCTCTAGGTTATGCCGCAGAAGGTGGTATTAATGGTCTACAAGATAATTTTTCATGGCTTGATGCTCTTTTTGGTCATATACCAGGCTCAGTCGGAGAAACATCTGTTATAGCAATTTCACTTGCAGCAATCATTTTAATAGCTACAAAAATTGCGTCTTATAGAATATTTATAGGCACTATAATTGGAATGATGTTCATGAGCTCTCTATTAAATATTATTGGATCTGAAACTAATCCTATGTTTGAAGTACCATGGTATTGGCATTTAGTTATAGGTGGTTTTGCATTTGGTCTGGTTTTTATGGCAACAGAACCAGTTTCAGCGACAGCAACAGATTTAGGAAGATGGATTTATGGAGGATTAATTGGTATTACAGTGGTTTTAATAAGAGTTGTTAATCCAGCTTTTCCAGAAGGCATGATGTTAGCAATATTATTTGCTAATCTTTTCGCCCCTGTTATTGATCATATAGTAGTCTCACGTAATATAACAAAAAGACAAAAGGCTCTTTCATATGAATGATTCAATTATCAAAACTTTAGTCGTTTCTTTTATGGTATGTTTATTTTGTTCATTAATTGTTTCTTATGCAGCGGTAAGTTTAAGAGAAACTCAGAACATCAATAAATTAAATGATCAACGAATTAAAATATTAAAAACAGCTTCAATATATAAAGCAAACATATCGATTGAAGAACAATTTTTAAAACTGACACCTAAATTTGTTAATTTTTCATCTGGTGAATTATTTGATGAATATGAGGGTTTTGATATTGATATGTATGACCCTGTTTATTTTTCAAAACAACCAAAATATTCAACTCCAATTCCATCAAAAGAAGATATAGCAGTTATTAAAAATAAAGAAAATATTGGTAAAATTTATTTACTTAAAAATCAAAACAATCAATTAGAAAAAATTATTCTTCCAATACGTGGTTATGGTTTGTGGGGAATATTATATGGATATATAGCTATAGATAGCGATTTAAATACTGTCAGAGGTTTAGAGTTCTATGCTCACAAAGAAACCCCAGGTCTTGGAGCAGAGGTAGACAATCCAAAATGGAAAGCGTTATGGGATGGTAAGAAAATCTATAAAGATGAACAAATACAATTGAAAGTTATAAAAGGAAAAGTTGATCCATCAAACATTCTTGCTGAATATCAGGTTGATGGACTTTCAGGAGCGACTCTCACTAGCAGAGGTGTAACCAATATGATTTCTTTTTGGTTTAGTGATAGTGGATACAAAGAGACATTAATGAAATTGAAATATGATGGGTAAACGTTACAAACAAGTATTTTTTAGACCATTAATTGAAGAAAACCCAATTACTCTTCAAATATTAGGTATTTGTTCTGCCCTTGCTGTTACGAGCAATCTTTCAGTGACACTTATAATGTGTCTAGCCTTAACAGCAGTAGTGTCTTTTTCTAATTTATTTATTTCAATTATTAGAAAACACATACCAAACAGCGTACGAATAATTATACAAATGACTATCATTGCATCTCTTGTAATAGTTGTTGATGAGCTTTTAAAAGCATATGACTATGAAACAAGTAAAAAGTTAACTGTATTCGTTGGATTAATAATCACTAATTGCATCGTAATGGGCAGAGCTGAAACATTTGCAATGAAAGAAAAACCCCTTATCAGTTTTGTTGATGGATTAGCCAACGGTTTGGGTTATAGTTTAATTTTAATTACTGTAGCAATTGTTAGAGAATTATTTGGATACGGCACTCTTATGGGATATGAATTACTCCCATTAATATCTAATGGAGGTTGGTATCAACCAAATAACCTACTTGTCCTTCCTCCAAGTTCTTTCATTTTAATTGGATTAATGATTTGGGCGATTAGAACATATAAAAAAGATCAAATGGTTGGAGATTATCTTGTCAGGTACCAGTTAAAAATAATTTAAAAATTAACGTTCCTGATGATGTATTTGGAGTTAAGGAGTGGGAGTGTGAGGTCATTTCAAATAAAAATGTTGCAACCTTTATTAAGGAGTTGCTTCTTAAGTTGCCAGAAGGTGAAGAAGTTAATTTTAAAGCTGGAGGTTATGTTCAAATTGAAGCGCCAGCATATGAAAATTTAGACTATAAATCATTTAATGTAGAAGATAAATATAAAGAAGATTGGGATAGATTTAAGATTTGGGATAATGTTGCAAATAATAATGAGCCAATTATTAGAGCTTACTCTATGGCAAATTATCCTGAAGAAAAAGGTATTTTAAAATTTAATATCAGGGTTGCATCTCCACCCCCAGGGACAACAGACATCCCTCCTGGAATAATGTCGTCATGGACTTTTAATTTAAAACCTGGAGATAAAGTAAGAGTATTTGGACCATTTGGTGAATTTTTTGCAAAACAAACCAATGCTGAAATGGTTTTTATAGGAGGTGGTGCTGGAATGGCACCCATGAGAGCTCATATTCTTGATCAATTATTAAGATTAAATACTGATAGAAAAATTTCCTTTTGGTATGGAGCCAGAAGCTTAAAAGAAATGTTTTATATTGATGAATTTAATACATTAGAATCTAATCATAAAAATTTTTCATGGCATACTGCCTTATCTGAGCCACAAGAAGAAGATGACTGGGATGGTAAAACAGGATTTATTCATCAAGTATTATTTGACGATTACCTTAAACATCATGACTCCCCAGAAGATTGTGAATATTATATGTGTGGACCTCCCATGATGAATAAAGCTGTAATTGATATGTTAATAAATATTGGCGTAGAACCTGAAAGTATTATGCTCGATGATTTTGGCGGTTAGTTTACTTTTTTGAAGAGGTCATTTAT